>NZ_JBVJYZ010000011.1:0-240132 GCF_055600045.1 Streptomyces sp. NPDC038280 | reverse complement strand
GCGTGGTGTGTTCCTAGACAGCTCCACCACACCGGAGGTCTTCGCCATGATCAAGACCCGCGACTGTCAACAACGCTCGTGATCAATACACCTAGTCCGGGAGCCGCATCGCCAGGCCGTCCAGGACGACGTCCAGGCCGTAGGCGAACTTGGCGTCGCGGATGCCCACGGGGTCGATGGTCGCGCCACCGGCAGCGGCGTCGGCGTAGGAGTCCGCGAGGTGGTCGTGACCCGCCGCGGCCAGCTGGGCGGCGGGCATGAGACGGGCGATGAAGTCGGCCTCCGTCTCACCGGAGCGGGCGACGGTGGTGAGCCAGGCCGCCTCCGTGGTGCTCATGCCGATCACGTACGACAGGACGGTGTCGATCGCGCGGCTCGGCTCGGGGAAGCCGGCGGCCGTGAACAGGGCGGCCAGCCGTTCGGAGAAGGACATCAGGTTGGGGCCCAGGTAGGCGAGGCCCGCCTGGCCGAGGACCGAGGACAGCCACGGGTGGCCCAGGGCCGTCGTACGGAAGGACCGGGCCGCCTCGGTGACGGCGGCGCGCCACTGCGCGCTGCCCTCCGGGTGTTCCCCCCGGACGGATTCGGGGGAGGGGACGGTGATCTCGGCCGCGACCTCGTCCACCGCGAGCTCCATCAGCTCGTCCTTGGTCGCGACGTGCCGGTAGAGGGAGGTCGCCCCGGCGTTCAGACGGGCGGCGAGCTTGCGCATGCTCAGCGCGTCGATGCCCTCGGCATCCAGCATGACGATCGCCTCGCGGACGATCGCGGCCCTGCTGAGCGCGGGCTGATCGGGCTCGCGCTGCTGCCGGGCCCACACGGACGGGATCGGGTTCGTCTTGGCGGCCATGGCACTCCTTCGTAGGCGGGGCGGACACCGTTCCCGGTGATGCGCCTGAGGCGGCGTCCGTCGGTCGCGGCGGTGCGTCACCGTTCGCAGCGACGCGAACACCGTCCCCAGCTGCGCGTACATCGTTCGCATCCAGCGTACAGGCGTCGGGTTGCGCACACTGTTCCGCCCTGCGTACAGTGTGCGCATCAACGGAACAGCGTGCGCCAGCCGCCGAAAGGAAACCCCATGGAAACCCGCAATCCACGCCGCTGGTGGATCCTCCTCGTGCTCTGCCTCAGCACGCTGGTCCTGGTGGTCGACAGCATGGCGCTCACCGTCGCCGTGCCGGCCATGACCGAGGACATCGGCGCGAGCGCCCAGGACACCCAGTGGATCCTCGACTCCTACATCCTGGTCTTCGCCGGGCTCCTGCTCACCTCCGGCAGCCTGGGCGACCGGTTCGGCCGCCGGAAGATCATGATCATCGGTCTGCTGCTCTTCGGGGCGGCGTCGCTGGCCGCGACCTTCTGCGCGAACCCCGGCGAGGTCATCGCCGCGCGGGTCACGATGGGCATCGGCGGGGCGCTGATCATGCCGTCGACGCTGTCGATCCTCATCACCGTCTTCGACGAGGACGAGCGCGGCAAGGCGATGGCGGTGTGGAGCTCGGTGTCGATGCTCGGCCTGGTCGGCAGCCCGGTGCTCGGCGGGGTCCTGATCGACCACTTCTCCTGGCACTCGATCTTCTTCATCAACGTCCCGGTCGTCGCGCTGGCCGTGCTGGCGGGCCTCACCCTCATGCCGGAGTCGAAGGGCCCGTGGCAGAAGCCCGATCCGCTCGGCGCGCTGCTGTCCGCCGCCGGTATGACCGCCCTGGTCTGGTGGATCATCGAGCTCCCGCAGCGCGGTGCCTTCGGCGGCCGG
This sequence comes from Streptomyces sp. NPDC038280, assembly GCF_055600045.1. Lineage (NCBI taxonomy): Bacteria > Bacillati > Actinomycetota > Actinomycetes > Kitasatosporales > Streptomycetaceae > Streptomyces > Streptomyces sp. NPDC038280. The sequence goes on along the minus strand of NZ_JBVJYZ010000011.1, from coordinate 238,376 downwards.
TCGGCGATCACCCTGACCGTCGCGGTCCTCGCTCTGGCCGGGTTCGTGCTCTGGGAGAACCTCACCTCCGCGCCGATGGTGCCGCTGGTCCTCTTCAAGCACCGCAACTTCAGCGGCGGTTCGCTGTCGCTGACACTTGTTCAGATCGGCAACGGCGGTCTGCTGCTGGTGCTCACCCAGTATCTGCAGTTCGTACTCGGCTACTCGCCGATCAAGGCGGGCCTCGCCTTCGTGCCGCTGGCCGTCGCCGCGCTGGCCGGAAACATCGCCGGGGCCGGGCTCGCCGCCAAGATCGGCAACCGCCTCCTGGTGCTGGCCGGCATGCTCGTCATGGCCTCCTCGTTCGCGCTGCTGGCCACCGTCACGGCCGAGACGGGCTTCACCGTCCCGGCGGTCGCGCTCGGTCTGCTCGGCCTCGGCGCCGGTCTCGCGATGCCGGCCGCGGTCGGCGCGCTGATGAGCACCATCCCGGAGGAGAAGGCGGGCGTCGGCTCGGCGCTCAACGACACCATCCAGCAGGCGGGCACCGCCCTCGGCATCGCGATCCTCGGCTCGCTCCTGTCCAGCGGCTTCACCCACGAGATGCCCGCCGACGCCCCCGAGCAGGCGAAGCGTTCCCTTGGGGACGCCCTGGCCGTCGCCCAGAACGACACCGGCCTGATCCACACCGCCCGGGAGGCGTTCACCGCCTCGATGTCGACCACCTTCACCATCGGCGCGATCGGCGTCCTCGCCGCCGCCGTCGTCGCCACGCTGGTCATGCGCGACACCAAGCCCCAGTCCGCCGAGGCCCCGGCGGAGGAGGCCGAACTCGTCGCCTGACCGCTCGTCCGACCCGCGCGTCCGTACCGAGAAGGCCGGCGCCCCCTCCAGGGGCACCGGCCTTCTTCCTCACTGGGCGCTGAACCGGGGCTAAAAGACAGGTGTGTTGAGCGCGATCGCGCGCGAAGCCGCCGCCAGCGCGACCGGGTCCCCGACGTCGAGCGCGGTGTCGGTGAACTTGATCGTGTGGTCGTCGCCGTGCGCGGCGGCCCGCTCGAACAGCTCCTCGGCCGTGAGGCGCGTCGCCGCGTACGGAGCGGGCGCCGCCGGGGTGTAGGCGGCGGTCACCGCCGCGCTCGCGGTCCACGCCGCAGAGAGGCTCGCCGCCCACAACTCCCTCGGGAGGGCGGGGAGCGTCCTGAGCACGGCGTTGGGCGCGGTCGCCGCGTGCACCAGCATGATCGGTTCGCCATGGCCATGGGTGGCATAGCGGTGCGTGGCCGCCGTCACGAGCTCGGCCAGCCGCTCCCGCGCGAGGTCCGGGTCCGGCGCGAGGCCCCGTCCGGGAGCGAGGTCCGCATCGGACGCCGTACCCCACGCGGGGAAACCTTCCAGCTGGTCGAGGCGCTCGCGGATCCCGCCGTGCTGCCTGCGTACGGGCCGTACGGCGTCGAGCGCGGACGCGGCATCGGGTGCGGGGGCGAGGGGCGGCAGATCCGGCAGGGTGCGGTGGCGGGCGGCCCAGTACGCGAGCGCATGGGCCAGTTCGGTGACCCGGGGCGCGGACTCCTGCCCGTCCAGCAGCGTCCGGACGGCGTGACCGGTGCGGATGACCGGGTGTGTGGCGCCGGCCGCGATGCCGGGCAGCAGGCGCGGCCACCACTCGGCGAGGACCTCGCGCCACGGCCGGTCGGCGGTCTCGCGCCCGAAGTACCGCGCCCAGTCCCCGATCCGCGCCGGATCGCCGAGCGCCTCACGCCAATCGGCGTGCGTGATGGTGGTGTTGGGGGACGGCATGTCCTCCAGCTTGACCTTGTAGTAGTCCAGCCAGCGGTGCACGGCCGGTGCCTGGCCGTGCCGTACGAGGGCTTCGACGGCCATCGGCGCGTGGTTGGAGAGCCAGCCGTTGCGCTCCGGGCCGGAGAGATGGAGCCGTTCCAGCGCTTCGTCGAGGATCCCGGTGGCATCGACCGTGGAGGCGTCCGCCGAGGTGTCCGTGGCATCGACCGTCGAGGAGTCCGGGGAGGGACGCGGGGAGTCCGTGGAGTCCGCTGAAGTGTCCATGGAGCGGACTCTAGGAGCCGGCCGGCCGGGGCCGTAACGGGCTGAGGACCGAGACCGGGTGGAGGCCGGGTCCTACGTCTCACGCCCGGCCGGGACCTACGCCTGCGGACCGAGCCGCTTCTCGTACCAGGCCACGTCCCAGTAGCGGCCGAACTTGCGGCCCACCTCGCCGTACGTCCCGACGTGACGGAAGCCGAAGCGGGTGTGGAGACGGACCGAGGCCTCGTTGGGCACCGCGATTCCGGCGTAGGCGCGGTGCACGTCCTCGCCGGCGAGAGCGGTGAAGAGGCGCTCGTAGAGGAGTGTGCCGACGCCGCGGCCGACGGAGGCGGGGGAGAGGTAGACGCTGACCTCCACGGAGGTCGAGTAGGCGGCCTTGGGCCGGAAGGCGCTACTGGTCGCATATCCGAGAATCCGGCCAGACCGGACATCGTGAGCAACCAGAAGGCGATGGGGGCCGTCTCCAGGGTGGGAATGCAGCCAGGGGCGACGCTGCTCGGATGTGAGAGGAACCGTGTCGAAGGTGACGGCGGTTTCGCGTACGTAGTGGTTGTACAGCTCCGTCAGCGCCGCGAGGTCGGCCTCGGCCCCCGCTCTGACCTGCGTCTCCGCGTGTTCCGGCGGCATCCGGCCTCCCCTGGTGGCGGCACAGGGTACTGCATGATCACGAAAATCGATGAGCGCCATGGGAATTCTGTCCGGATTCCAGTCGTTGTTTCCGTCGGATGCAGGGCACCCGAAAGGTGTCGCGACCTACTCAGCAAGGGAGCACGCATGGCAACCCGTGCCGTCGCCCGCCAGTCCGCTGCCAACGGGACGAGCCGGGCAAGCAGCGTTCGCGCCGGGGGCGGAGAGATCGCCGACCGCGACCTGGTCGGCATGTACCTCGACGAGATCGCGCGCACGCCCCTGCTCGACGCCGCCAAGGAGGTCGAGCTCTCCCAGACGATCGAGGCCGGTGTCTACGCCCAGCAGATCCTCGACAAGGAGATCGAGAGCGACGCGGGCGGTGCGAGCCGCGAGGAGCTGGAAGCGCTCGCCGCGGAGGGCGAGCGCGCCAAGGATGTCTTCATACGCTCCAACCTGCGGCTCGTCGTCGCCGTCGCCCGGCGCTATCCGCGCAGTGGCCTGCCGCTGCTGGACCTGATCCAGGAGGGCAACGCGGGTCTGGTGCGGGCGGTGGAGAAGTTCGACTACGCCAAGGGCTTCAAGTTCTCGACCTATGCGACGTGGTGGATCCGTCAGGCCATCACCCGGTCCATCGCGGACCAGTCGCGCACGATCCGGCTCCCCGTGCACCTGGTGGAGGAGCTCGGCCGGATCCGCCGTGTCCAGCGCGAGTTCAACCGGGAGAACGGCCGTGAGCCGGAGCCGGCGGAAGTCGCGTCGGAGCTCGGCTCGACCCCCGAGCGGGTCATCGACGTCCTGGACTGGGCGCGGGATCCGGTATCCCTGAACATGTCGGTGGACGACGCCGGCGAGACGCAGTTCGGCGACCTCTTGGAGGACACGTCGGCGGTGTCGCCCGAGCAGTCGGTCCTGACGCTGCTGCGCAGCGAGGAGCTCGAGGACCTGATCGGCAAGCTGGACCACCGCACGGCGTCGATCATCCGGATGCGGTACGGCATCGAGGACGGCCGTGAGCGCACGCTGACGGAGGTGGGCAAGGAACACGGCCTGACGCGCGAGCGCATCCGCCAGATCGAGAAGCACGCGCTCCTGGAACTGAAGAAGATGGCGCGCGACACAGGCTTCGACGCGGTGGCCTAGGGCGGCCGGCGAACGGGGCGGGCGCCGCGCGAGCGATGGCTCGCGTCCGTGGTGTGAACCGGCGGGTTCCCGTGGGGGGCGGCGGGTACCGCGCGAGCGGCGGGCCCGCCTCCGCGTCCGGCCCGCGCGCCGCGCCGGCCGCGGCGACCAGCGCGTGCGGGGGCTCGGAGAAGTAGAGGCGGAGCGTCTCTCCCGGGCGCGCGCCTGCGGAAGCGGCGTGCGTCTGCGCGGTGGGCTGGGGCGCCGCCGCCCGTACAACCCCCGTGCCCAGCCGCACGCCTGCGCGGCTGGGGAGTGTGGCCATGTTCCGCTCGGCTGCCGGGTCGGCAGGGGCGCCGCCGCCGGTAGGACCCCGTGTACGACCGCCGTGCCCAGCCCCGCGCCCGCGGCCGGCCGGTGTCGTCTGCTTGCCAGGCTGTAGGCCGGCGGCGCGGCTCGTCCCGGCAGTGGGCGGGAGCACCCGGGCTCGGCCCTGCGGCGAGGAGCCCGAGGCTTCCCCCCCGGCGGTGCGGAGCTGCCGCTCGGGGGGTTCGGGGGCCGGGCCCCCGGTCCCGTCAGGGGTTGGGGGAGGGGCGGGTGGGGTGATCCCCGGAGCCCCACCGCTACCGCGTCGCCGACGCCAAGCGTGCCCCCAAGTCCGTCACATACGTCCGCAGGGACGCCGGCCCCTCGATCGTGAACGCGCAGTCCACCAGCGCCAGGCGGATCGCCAGCCACTCCACCGAGTCCGCCGTCCTGGCCCGCAGGCGGCAGGTGGTCGGGCCCGTCGGCGTCGGGATCAGGTGACCCGGCAAGCGGGCCGTCACGAAGTCCGCGGGGGCCTCGAAGGAGACGTCCACGTCGTGTTCCGGCTGCATGCGGGACATCGAGTGGGACAGGAAGTCCGCCGCGTCCCCCGTGGGCAGGTCCCGGGGCGTGAACCGCGCCCCCGTGGCGAACGGATCGCTCACCCGGTCCAGCCGGAACGTACGCCAGTCCTCCCGCCCGATGTCGTACGCCACCAGGTACCACCGCCGCCCCGTCGACACCAGCCGGTACGGCTCCACCTGCCGCTTCGACTCCGTACCGTCCCCCGCCCGGTAGCCGAACCGCAGCCGCTCCCGCCCCGTGACCGTCGCCGCGATCGCCGTCAGCGTGTGCGGGTCGACGGTCGCGCCGTCGCCCCGGGTCAGCGGGATCGTCGCGTTCTGGAGGGTCGAGACGCGGTGCCGCAGCCGGGACGGCAGGACCTGCTCCAGTTTGGCCAGGGCCCGTACGGACGCCTCCTCGATGCCCTCGATGGCATGCCCCGCCCCCGCCCGCAGGCCGACCGCGATCGCCACGGCCTCCTCGTCGTCGAGGAGGAGCGGCGGCATCGCCGTACCGGCGACCAGCCGGTATCCCCCCACCGCACCCTTCGTCGCCTCGACCGGATAGCCCAGCTCCCGCAGCCGGTCGATGTCACGCCGGATCGTGCGCGGGCTGACCTCCAGGCGCTCGGCGAGCTCACTGCCCGGCCATTCGCGGGGAGTCTGGAGGAGCGACAGCAGATTCAGAAGTCGTGCCGGAGTGTCCGTCATACGTTTCAGGATGCCCGGCCATCTAGGTCACTAGCTGACCTATATGAAGTCTAATTTCTTCGTATGACCTCCTCCCAAGAGACCCTCGCGCCTGAGCAGGGCGACCGGCGCCGCTGGCTCGCCCTCGCGATCGTCATGACCGCCGCCTTCATGGACCTGGTCGATGTCACGATCGTCAACATCGCGATCCCCAGCATCGAGCGCAGCCTCGCCGCGTCCTTCGGCGCGATCCAGTGGATCACCGCCGGATACGCGCTGGCGTTCGCCGCCGGCCTCATCACCGGCGGCCGCCTCGGTGACATCTACGGCCGCAAGCGGCTGTTCCTCATCGGGATCGCGGGCTTCACCCTCGCCTCCGCGCTCTGCGGCTTCGCCGCCAACCCGGAGATGCTGGTCGCCTCCCGCCTCCTCCAGGGCGCGATGGCGGCGCTGATGGTCCCGCAGGTGCTGGCGATCGTCCATGTCACCTTCCCGCCGCACGAGCGCGGCAAGGTCTTCGGGCTGTTCGGCGCGATCGTCGGACTGGGCGCGGTGTCCGGACCGCTGCTGGGCGCTCTGCTCACCGAGTGGAACCTCTTCGGTCTGGAGTGGCGTCCGATCTTCCTGATCAACCTGCCCGTCGGCATAGCCGCGCTGATCCTCGGCCGGAAGTTCATCATCGAGTCCCGCGCCCCGAAGGCCCTCCGCCTCGACCTGGTCGGCGTCCTGCTGGTCACGCTCGGCCTGCTGATGCTGATCTACCCGCTGACGCGCGGCCGCGAGCTCGGCTGGCCGCTGTGGGGCCACCTGTGCATGGCCGGCAGCGTGCTCGTCTTCGGCGCGTTCGTCGCGTACGAGAAGTACAAGACCCGCAAGGACGGTTCGCCGCTCGTCGAGCTGTCGCTGTTCCGGGTGAAGAGCTTCGCCGCCGGCATCGCCGTGCAGCTCACCTTCGGCGTGGCGCTGGGCATCTTCTTCCTGGTCTGGACGATGTACATGCAGATCGGCCTGGGCTGGAGCGCGCTGAAGGCGGGTCTGACCGGGGTGCCGTTCTCGATCGCGGTCTCGCTGGCGGCGGGGATGTCCGTGCAGAAGCTCGTCCCGCGCTTCGGCCGCAAGGTACTGCAGGCGGGTGCGCTGACGATGGTCGCCGGACTGCTGCTCTACATCTTCGAGGCCGACCGCTACGGCACCGCCATCCAGTCCTGGCAGATGATCCCGCCGCTGGTGGTCATGGGCCTCGGCATGGGGCTGATCGTGGCGCCGCTGACCGACGCGGTGCTGTCGGAGGTGCCGCGTGAGCACGCCGGCTCGGCGTCCGGGCTGATCAACACCACCGGGCAAATGGGTACCGCGCTGGGCCTCGGCCTGGTCTCGGTGGTCTTCTTCGGCGCGATCGACGACGCGCGGCCGCAGGAGGGTCCGGGCGCGCTCGGTACGGCGTTCGCGGACGCCTTCCAGAGTTCGCTGTGGTGGGTCGTGGCGGTGCTGCTGGTGATCTTCCTGGTGATGTTCGCGCTGCCCGCGAAGCCGAGGCAGCACGCGGAGGCCGACGCCGTGGAGACCGCGGTCGAGGACGGTGCCGAGACCGGCGGCGCGGCCGCGGGGGACGAGCGGGAGCCGGCACTGACGTCCTGACCGCATGAGGCGCGCGCGAGCGTCGACGGTGCGGAGGCTGTCTGGAAGCCGCCCCCCGATCCGTACGGGTTGATCCGTTCGGGCGGGGGGCGGCTTCGTGCTGCTGCCCCGTGGCCCGACCGACCGGCGCCCGTTTCTGCCCGAATGGGTCTGTTCATTGCCCGAATGTGTTTACTTCTCGGCCGGTGCGGCGTAGCCTGCAGGAGAAACAACAGGTTCGGGCATGGAAACGGATGTAGACCCACATGTACGCACCAGAGCGTCAGCAAGAGATCCTGCGGCTCGCCCGTGAGGGCGGCCGGGTCGACGTGCTCTCCCTCGCCGACGCGTTCCAGGTCACCGCCGAGACCATCCGGCGCGACCTCACCGCACTCGACCGCGCCGGCCTGGTCCGCCGGGTCCACGGCGGCGCCATCCCCGCCGGCCGCCTCGACTTCGAGCCCGACCTCGCCGAGCGGGAGTCCACCGCCGCCGACGAGAAGGACCGCATCGCGCGAGCCGCCCTCGCCCAGCTCCCCGCCGAGGGCAGCGTCATTCTCGACGCCGGGTCCACGGTCGCGCGGCTCGCGGCGGCCTTTCCCCTGGAGTGCCCGCTCACCGTCCTCACCCACGCCCTGCCGGTGGCGGCCCGTCTCGCCGACCACCCGGGCATCGACCTGCACCTGGTCGGCGGTCGCGTCCGCCACCGCACCCGCGCCGCCGTCGACGCCTGGGCGCTGCGGGCCTACGGCGAAGTCCGCGCCGATGTCGTCTTCCTCGGCGCCAACGGCTTCTCGTCGCAGTACGGCCTCACCACCCCCGACCTCGCCGAGGCCGCCGTCAAGCGGGCCGTCATCGCCGCCGCCCGGCGCGTGGTGCTGCTCGCCGACTCGGCCAAGTACGGCCAGGAGCACTTCGCCCGCTTCGGTGACCTGAGCGAGGTCGACCTGCTCGTCACCGACAGCGGTTTCAGCCCCGAGGACGCCGCCGCCATCGAGGCGGCCGGCACGGAAGTAGTGCGCACATGATTCTCACCGTCACCCCGAACCCCTCCCTGGACCGGACGTACGAGGTGCCGGCCCTGGAGCGCGGGGGCGTGCTGCGTGCCTCCGCCGAGCGCATGGACCCCGGTGGCAAGGGCGTCAACGTCTCCCGGGCGGTCGCGGCGGCCGGCCATCGTACGGTCGCCGTCATCCCGCTCGGCGGTGCTCCGGGCGCGCTCGTCGCGGAACTCCTCACCGGCCAGGGCATCGAGGTCGTCCCCGTCCCCCTCGGCGGGCACACCCGCTCCAACGTCGCCGTCGCCGAACCCGACGGCACCCTGACGAAGATCAACGCGCCGGGTCCCGTGCTGACCCCCGGCGAGTCCGAAGCCGTCCTGGCCGCCGTGGGGGCCCACGCCCCCGCCGCGGACTGGATCGCCTGCTGCGGCAGCCTGCCCGGCGGCCTCGCCCCCGCCTGGTACGCCGACCTGGTCACCCGGGCCCACGGCTACGGCTCGCGGATCGCGCTGGACACCTCCGGTCCCTCGCTGCTCGCCGCGCTGCGCGCCCAGCCCGACGTCGTGAAGCCCAACGCCGACGAACTCGCCCAGGCCGTCGGCCGGCCCCTCGCGACGGTCGGCGACGCGGTCAAGGCGGCGGAGGAGCTGCGCGGTTGGGGCGCCGGCGCCGTCCTCGCGAGCCTCGGGGCGGACGGGCAGCTGCTGGTGTCCGAGGCGGGTCTGTGGTTCGGCTCGGCGGCCGTACCGGCCGTCCGCTCCAACGTCGGCGCCGGTGACGCCTCGCTCGCCGGCTTCCTGGCGGCCGGCGGCGAAGGCCCCGACGCCCTGGCGGCGGCGGTCGCGCACGGCGCGGCGGCGGTCGGACTGCCGGGCAGCGAGATGCCGACCCCGGCCGACCTGGACCCGTCGGCGGTCACCGTGACCGAGGACATCCCCCTGGACCGAGTACTCAGCGAGCAAGGGAGCCCGCGATGAGCCAGATGATCACCGCGGACCTGGTCGACCTCGACCTGGCCGCCCGCACGAAGTCGGACGCGATCCGCCTGCTCGCCGAGCGCCTGGTCGCCCAGGGCAGGGTCACGGACCTCGACGGCTTCCTCGTCGACGTGGCCGCCCGCGAGGCGCAGATGCCGACGGGCCTGGACGGCGGAATCGGCATCCCGCACTGCCGCAGCGCCCATGTCACCGCGCCCACCCTGGCGTTCGGCCGCGCCACCGACGGCATCGACTTCGGCGCCCCGGACGGCCCGGCGGACCTGATCTTCCTCATAGCGGCCCCCTCGGGAGCGGACGACGCCCACCTGACGATCCTGTCCACCCTGGCTCGCCGCCTGATGGACGAGGCGTTCACGACCGCGCTGCGGGGCGCGGGGGACGCGGGGGTCGCGGCATCACTGATCGCGGGTGACACCACGCCGCAGGCGGCGACGGGGGCGGGAGCGGGTAGGGACGGGGACGCGCCGCGGGCGGCCGCGCCTGGAAGGCCGCGCGCCCCGGAGGCGCACGCGCCGGCCGCGAAGGCCGACCTGCCTGCGTCGGACGCGCACGCGCCTGCCGCAGGCACGGACCTGCCGGCCGGGGACACGGACTTGTCGGCGGCGGTCGGGAGCCCGTCGGCCGGAGGCATGGACAGCCCGGCGGTCGGGAGCCCGGCGGCCGCTGGCGCGAGCGCGTTGGACTGCGGGGCGGGCTCGCCGGCCGCGGAGGCCGGCCCGTCGGGGGTGGTCGTGCACGCGCCGGCCGCGGGCGCGAATGCGCCGGAGCCCGGCGGGAACCCGTCGACCGGAGGGACGGACAACCCGGTGATGGTCGGGAGCACTTCGGTCGCGGGCACGGACAACCCGGCGGCACTCGGGAGCCCGTCGGACGGAGGCGCGAGCGCGACACGGTCCGGGGCGAACTCGTCCGCCGAGGACGCGAACACCCCCTCCCCGCCCGTGAGCTCGGGTGCCGCCCAGGTGGTCGTCGAGCCGGGCTCCCCGGCGGAGCCTGCCGCTCCTCCCGGCGCCCCTTTCCGGATCGTCGCCGTTACCTCGTGTCCGACCGGGATCGCCCACACCTACATGGCCGCCGAGGCCCTCGAAAGGGCCGGTCGGACGGCCGGCGTCGAGGTGGTCGTCGAGACCCAGGGGTCCGCCGGGTTCACCCGGCTGGACGCCGAGGTGATCGGCCGTGCCGACGGGGTGATCTTCGCGCACGACGTGCCCGTACGGGACAAGGAGCGCTTCGCCGGGAAGCCGACGGTCGACGTGGGCGTCAAGGCGGGAGTCAACCGGCCCGGTGAGCTGATCGCCGACGTGCGCCGCAAGGCGGAGCGCGGCGAGGCCACCGTGGGGGCCGCAGCTGCCACGCCCGGAACCGGCACGCCCGGAACCGACCCCCGAAGGCCCGGCACGCCGGTCGAGAAGGGCGGCGAACCCGGCGAGGGTTACGGCACCAAGCTCCGCAAGTGGCTGATGTCGGGCGTCAGTTACATGGTCCCCTTCGTCGCGGCGGGCGGCCTCCTCATCGCCCTCGGCTTCGCCATCGGCGGTTACGGCATCAGCGACGCCCCCTCCGTCGCCGAACACTTCGCCTGGGGCGAGGCCGCGAGCTGGGCCGCCCTGCTCTTCCAGATCGGCGGGCTCGCGTTCGGCTTCCTCGTGCCCGTCCTCGCCGGATACATCGCGTACGGGATGGCCGACCGCCCCGGCCTCGTACCCGGCTTCGTGGGCGGCGCGATCGCGCTCACGATCAACGCCGGGTTCCTCGGCGGCCTGGTGGCGGGTCTGATCGCGGGTGGCACGGTGCTCGCCGTCCAACGGCTCCGCGTGCCACCTGTTCTGCGCGGCATCATGCCCGTCGTCGTCGTCCCGCTGCTCTCGTCCGCGGTCGTCGGGTTCCTGATGTTCCTGGTGGTCGGCAAGCCGATCGCCGCCCTTCAGAAGGCCCTCACCGGCTGGCTGTCCGGCCTTTCCGGCGCCAACGCGATCATCCTGGGCGTGGTCCTCGGCCTGATGATGTGCTTCGACCTCGGTGGCCCCCTCAACAAGGTCGCCTACGCCTTCGCCGTCGGCGGTCTCACCACCCCCAACGACGGGTCCTTCAAGGTCATGGCCGCCGTGATGGCGGCGGGCATGGTCCCGCCGCTCGCGCTGGCGCTGGCCACCACCGTGCGCGGCGGGCTCTTCACCGAGCCCGAGCGGGAGAACGGCAAGGCGGCCTGGTTCCTCGGAGCTTCGTTCATCACCGAGGGCGCGATCCCCTTCGCCGCGGCGGACCCGCTGCGCGTCATCCCCGCCGCGATGGCGGGCGGCGCCGTGACCGGGGCCCTGTCGATGGCCTTCGAGTGCACCCTTCGGGCTCCGCACGGCGGATTCTTCGTGATCCCACTGATCGGCAACCCGCTCCTGTACCTGGTCGCCATCGTCGCCGGCATCCTCGTCAGCGCCGGTCTGGTGATCCTCCTCAAGGGCGCCCGGAAGACGAAGCCGGCTCAGCCGACCCCGGAGCGGGCGGAGCCCAAGGTGGCCGTCGCCGCCTGACCCGTGCTGAAGGCCGGCCCGTACCCGGGGCGGTCGTGGGCGGCGCGCACCCCGGGCGCGCCGCCCACGGTCTCGTGGCTTCAGCGGACTCGTGGTCTCAGCCGCCTCGTCGCCCCGCTCGCCTCAGCCGCCTCGTCGCCCCGCTCGCCTCAGCGGACTCGTGCCCGGTGTTCCATCGCCTCCCGCGCCACACGCTCCTCCTCGTACACCTCGCACATGTGCCGGCCGTCCGGTGTCGCCGTGTGCTCCACCTCCCAGAGGCTCAGCTCGCTGCCGTCGAGCAGCAGGAACGCGTGCTCGTAGAGCGTGAAACCGGCGCTCCCGCTCGCTCCCTCGGTGGCGCAGTGGCGCCCGAAGGCCTGGGTGATGTGGTGCGCGAACGCCGACCGCAGCCGGGACGCGGTCTCCTCGCCCGGCCGGTCCGGGTTCTCCGCGCGCCGCAGGACCCGACGGGCGTGGTCGGCCGAATTGTCCGGCACATACCTACGAGGCCCCGCCGGAAGCGGGCGCGCCAGCAGTCTCGCCACCAGTTCCATTTCCTCGGCCAAAGCGTTTGCGGCCAGCGAATCCTTGGCCAGAGCCTCCTCGACCAGAGCACCCTCGACCCGATTGTCCGTCGACGGGACCGCGCCCTCGGCACCCTCGCCCCGGCCGGCCGTCAGAGGCAGCCGTGACGCGGCCAGTATCGCCTCCGCCTCGTCCGTATAGAGCTCATACTGCTCCCCGGACTCCCGACCCGTGTTGTGCGCCAGTTCCCACAGGGTCAGCGTCGTGCCGTCGCTCAGCAGATACGTGTGCCGGAAGGTCGTCCGGTGCAGCGCCGCGCTGTGGTGGGAGGAGTGCAGTGAACTGGCGTGCGCCAGCGCCAATTCCAGGCGTTCGACCGTCGCGTCGGGCAGATCGAAGGAGTTGAGCGCCCGACCCATGAGTCGCTCGAGGTGTGTCTCGGTTGTCTCGTACGGATCGTTCAAGAGGGGTCTCCAGGCCGTCGCCGCATGTCACTTGATGCTTGCTTAACGTAGTCCCTGGGTCTGACATCGCGTCCGGGGTTCGGCAAAACGAAGGGGGCGCGCGGGAAGTTCCCCCGCGCCCCGGAGCGCCTCGTTCAACTTCCCTTGCTGGTAAGGAAGTCGAGGCCGTACAGCTCGGCGTACGAGGGGAACGTACCGCCCGGCCCCGCCACGCCGCGCGCCGCCAGGACCGCCCGGACGATCGCGCGCGCGACCGTGTCCGCACCCGCCGCCAGGATCGGGTTCAGCGCCAAGGGGTTCTCGCCGACCGGCAGGTCGCCGGTCGCCAGGGCGAAGACCGTGTCGCCGTCGTTGAGCAGATGAACCGGGCGCACCGCGCGCGCGATGCCGTCGTGCGCCGTTCCCGCGAGTTTGTGCGTCTGCGCGCGCGTCAGTGCCGCGTCGGTCGCGACGACCGCGAGGGTGGTGTTGAGCGGTGGTGGCGCGTTCCTGCCCCGCGCCTCCTCCAGGCGCCGCAGCGCCGCCGCGTGGACCTCCGGCGAGGGATACTCGGGCCGGCCCTCGAAGTACCGCCCGTAGAGCACCCCCGTCAGCGGATCGACCGCCGAACCCACCGCGTTGGCCACCACCAGCGCGCCCACGGTCACACCCGACTCCAGGACCGTACTGGCCGTCCCGACACCGCCCTTGAGTCCACCCACCACCGCGCCGGTGCCCGCGCCTACCGCCCCTTCCCCGACCGGGGCGCCGGACTCCGTCGCCGCCGCGGCCTCCACCGCCGCGCGTCCGGTCGAGGCGTCCGGGCGGGCCTTCCAGTCGCCGCCGCGTCCCAGGTCGAACACGCAGGCCGCCGGGACGACCGGCACCACCTGCGACGGGCCCGGGCCGACCGGTACTCCCCGGCCCTGTTCCTCCAGCCACGCCATCACCCCGGCCGCCGAGTCGAGGCCGTACGCGCTGCCGCCCGTCAGGACCACCGCCTCGATGCGCTGGACCAGATTGCGCGGGTCCAGCGCGTCCGTCTCCCGGGTGCCCGGCCCTCCGCCCCGTACGTCCACGGCGGCGATCGCGCCGCCCGGCGGCGCGAGGACGACGGTGGTCCCGCTGAGCGCGTTCGGCCCGGCCACGCGCGCGTGGCCGACGCGCAGTCCGGCCACGTCCGTCAGTGCGTCATTCTTGGTCATGTCCGCCTGCGTACCACGCCGGACGCCACCGCGTTCCCTCGGCCATCGCGTTCCCCGCGCCTTCCGCCTTCCGCCTCTGCCTCAGGCCGTCCGGCGCTCTCTGCGCCGCATGCGTGCCGTCAGCGCCATGCCGACCACGATGGTCGCCCCGGAGACCAGGCCCGCCACGAGGACCGCCCACCTGCCCGCGAACGAACTGCACAGGATCGCCAGCGCCGACGCCGGCAGGGCCAGCTGCTGGGCGATGCCGAACTTGAAGTACCGCGCGTGCAGCGCCCACACCGTCAGCAGGAAGATCGCCGCGGGGACGGTGACGGCGGACGACGCGGCGAGCGTCGAGAGGTGGGCCTTGCCGACTGCCTGCTCGACCGCGATCTCGATGCCGGCCCCGATCGCCGCCGCCGACGCGAAGATCAGATAGTGGCCGTAACCCCACAGGAACGCCTGTCGGTTGGAGAACAACCGGTTGTGGGCGGGCACGGCGAAGTAGATCCACCACGCGGCGAAGACGATCAGCAGACCACCTGCCGCGATCGCCAGCACCTCACCCAGCGCGTCGTTCTCGTCCACACCTGACTTCACGGCGACCGTGGCCGCGGCGATCGTCTCGCCCAGCACGATGATGGTGAAGAGCCCGTACCGCTCGGCGATGTGGTGCGCATGCCACTGCGTACTGAACTTCCTCTCCGCGAACACTGGCACGGACAGCTCGGCGACCACCATCACCAGGAAGACCCAGGGCCGTGCCCCTTCGGGCGCGAGCACGAGTGCCGTCCACCCGACCTGGCACAGCATCACCCCGCCCGCGTACCGCAGGGCCGTGGTGCGCTCGACGCCCGAGGCGTGGTGCGCCGCCCGCAGCCACTGCGAGACGAGCGCGAGCCGCATCACCACATATCCGAGCCAGACCATCAGGAACTCTTGGTCCTGGAAGGCCCGGGACACCCCTGCGGCGAGGATGAGGACACCGGCGATCTGTACGAGGGTGACGACACGGTAGAGGGCGTCGTCGTTGTCGTACGCCGACGCGAACCATGTGAAATTCATCCACGCCCACCAAATGGCGAAGAAGACCATCGCGTAACTGGCGATGCCCTCCCCGGTGTGGTGCTCGGCGACCGCGTGCACCAGCTGCGCGCCGGCCTGCGCGATGGCCACCACGAAGCAGAGGTCGAAGAACAGCTCCAGGGGCGTGGCGGCGCGATGCGCCTCGTCGCGGCTCCGGGACGTGAGGGGCCGCAGGGGGCGAGCGGGGCTCGGGGGGCGGGCCTGGCCGGATGAGGCACGGGGCGGCGTTTCGTCGGGCGTGTGCGTCATGAGCCCAGGACAGCAGAGCCGCCCCGGCGCCGACCCACCGCCGCGCTGAGCCGGGCGCCGGAGCGTCACGGCCCGATCCGGCCCGCGCGCGCTCCGCCGGCCGGGCTCGCTGCCCCGCCGCCCCGGTCCCCGCTGGCGAGCGGCACCTGAACCATCCGGGGGACCCACTCACCCTTCGGCCGTCGAAAACGGGATAAAAGTGTACGTAACACCCTACGGTGACCGGGTGACCGAGCCATCGCAGAGCCCCGATGACCCAGCCAGGGGTTCTACCGACGAGGCGCTCGGGCCGTCCGGCGCACCCTCGGGGAAGGTCTCGCCCCCGCCCGGCGCCCCGGAGGTTCCCGCAGCGGCCCCAGCCTCGAACCCCACCTCGAACTCCGCTCCCGACGCCGTACCCGCCCGCCCGGAGCCGGTCGTCCAAGGTCCCGACGCCGTTCGGCGCCGCGCGGCCCTCGCCGGGGCGGCGGTCTCGGTCCTGCTCGTCCTCGCGATCGTCCTCGGCAGCCGGCTGCTGCGCGACTTCGACTCCGCGCTCCTGCCCTATGCCGTCGCCACCGTCTTCCTCGCCTTCGGCGTCACCTACCGCTACACCGTCTGGGTCTCCGCCCCCGGCGCCCGGCGCCTCTTCAAGCAGGGGACGCGTTCCCTCCTCTCGGCCGACAACTTCCGCCGGGCCCCCACGGCCCTGCCCAGGATGATCGCCACCTACCTCGGCTTCCAGCGGTTCCTCGGTGCCCGCTCGCACGCCCGCTGGGTCGCCCATCAGCTGATCTTCTGGGGCTGCGTCCTCGCCGCGCTGATCACGTTCCCGCTGACGTGGGGCTGGTTCACCTTCACCTCGGGCAGCGGATCGGGCCCCGGTTACGAGATGCGGATCTGGGGCCTCGAGGTCCTCGGCTTCGACTCGCTGAGCTTCGTCGGCTGGCTCATGTTCCACGGCCTCGACCTCGCCGCCGTGCTGGTCATCCCCGGAGCCTCGTACTTCCTGTGGCGGCGGATGAGGGACCGGGGGGCCATCACCGGCCAGCGGTTCGCCTACGACCTGGTCCCGCTGATCGCGCTTGTCGTCATCTCCGTGACGGGCCTCCTGCTCACGTTCTCGTCGATCTTCCTCCATGGCGGCGGCTACCGGTTCCTCGCGATCCTCCACATGGTCTCGGTGGTCTTCACGCTCATCTACATCCCGTTCGGGAAGTTCTTCCACATCGTCCAGCGCCCCGCCGCCGTCGGCATGCAGCTCTTCAAGTACACCGGCCGTCAGGACGACCGGATCCTCGCCTGTCGCCGCTGCGGTGAACCGGTCGACACCACCGCCTATGTCGAGAACCTGCGCGGCACCATGCGCGACCTGCGCCTCGACTTCGACGAATGGACCGAGTACTGCCCGCGCTGCAAGCGCGTGCTCCGGGGCACCGCCTACCTGACCCACGTCAAGAAGGGCTTCAAGTGACGCGACAGCATGTGCGGCAGGCCCCGGCACCGGACGTCCCGCTCGACCCCTCCCTCGCCCCTCCCGGAACCAGGAACTTCCGCGACGCCGGTGGTATCCCCGCCGACCAGTGGCACGCCGACCAGAACGGCGAGACCCTCGTGCCCACCCACTGCTGCTTCTGCGGCATCCAGTGCGGCATGTATCTGCGCGTCGACCGCGGCGGCAAGGTCTTCGGCGTCGAGCCCCGCAACCACGACATCAACCGGATGCGGCTGTGCCCCAAGGGCATCAACGCCTATCAGCAGGTGAACCACCCCGACCGGCTCACCGCCCCGCTCATGCGGCGTTCCCGGGACGAGCCCTTTCGCGAGGCGAGCTGGGAGGAGGCCCTGGACTTCACGGCCGCCGAGATCCGCCGTGTCCAGGCGGCCCACGGCAACGACGCCTTCGGGCTGCTCGGCGGGGCGAGCCTCTATTCGGAGAAGACGTACCTGGTCGGCAAGTTCGCCCGGGTCGCCCTCAAGACCCGGCACGTCGACTACAACGGCCGCCTCTGCATGGTCTCCGCCGCCGGCGCCAACAAGCTCGCCTTCGGAATCGACCGGGCCGGCAACCCCTTCTCCGACATCCTCCTCACCGACTGCCTCCTGATCGCAGGGTCCAACGTCGGCGAGTGCTTCCCCGTGCTGACCCAGTACGTGTGGGGGGCCAGGGACCGGGGCGCCACCCTCATCGTCGTCGACCCGCGCGAGACCGCCGTCGCCCGCACCGCCGACATCCATGTCGCTCTGAAGCCCGGCACCGACGCGGCGTTCTTCAACGCCGTACTGCATGTGATCATCGCCGAGGGGCTCACCGACGAGGCGTATCTGGCCGCCCACGCCACCGGCTGGGACGAGGTCAGAAGGGCCGTCGGGGCGTGCCCGCCCTCCCTGGCCGCCGGGATCTGCGGGGTGCCCGAGGAACAGATCGTGCGGGTCGCCCGGGTGTTCGCCGGCGCCGGGAAGGCCATGGCCTGGCACGCCCGCGGGATCGAGCACCACTCCCAGGGCGTCGAGAACTGTCTGACGATCATCAACCTCTGCACCGCCACCGGAAACCTCGGCAAGCCCGGCGCCGGCTACGGCACCCTCACCGGCCAGGGAAACGGCCAGGGCGGCCGTGAGCACGGCCAGAAATCCGACCTGCTGCCCGGTGGGCGCTCCATCATGAACCCCGAGCACCGGCGGCAGATCTGCGAGATCTGGGGCATCGAGGAGTCCGAACTCCCGCCCGCCGGCACCTCCATGATGGAAATGGTCTGGCAGATGCAGCGCGCCGAGATCCGCGGCCTGATCGGCATCTGCAACAACCCGTTCGTCTCCCTCCCGAACTACGGCGTGGTGAAGGAGGGCTACGACGCGCTCGAATTCCACGCCCAGTTCGACTTCTTCCTCTCGGAAACAGCAGCCAACGCGCACGTGGTCCTGCCCGTGACCGTGTGGGCCGAGGACGAGGGGGTGATGGCCAACGCCGAGGCCCGCGTCGTCAAGCACAACAAGGCCCAGGAACCCCCCGCCGGAGTACGGACCGACACCTGGGTCATGTGCCGGCTGGCCGAACGCCTCGGCGCGGGCGACAAGTTCACCTTCGGCGGCCCACGGGACGTCTTCGACGAGCTCCGTGTCGCATCGGCCGGGACGGTCAACGACTACTACGGCATCACCTACGAACGGCTGGAGGAGACCGGCGGGATCGCCTGGCCCTGCCCGTCCACCGACCACCCCGGCACACCCCGCCTCTTCGAGGACGGCACGACCTACCACCCCGACGGCAAGATCCACCTGCAGGCCGTGGAATGGCATCCGCCGATGGACCCGTACAGCGAGGAGTACCCCCTCTCGCTCACCACCGGCCGCACCGTCGCCCACTTCCTCTCCGGCAACCAGACGCGGCGGCTCGGCGCCCTGGTCGAACAGACCCCGCGCCCCTGGGTCGAGGTCCACCCCTCCCACGGCTTCCGCAACGGCGATCCGGTCCGGGTCGTCACCCGCCGCGGAAGCGAGGTGTTCCCCGCCCTCGTCACCGAGGCGATCCGTCCCGACACCGTCTTCATCCCCTACCACTGGCCCGTCCCCACCGCGGCCAACGCCCTCACCATCGACGCCCTCGACCCGCGATCCAAGATCCCGGAGTACAAGGTGTGCGCCGCCCGGATCGAGGCCGCCGACCGCGTCGACGAGGTCCCCGCGCCTCCCGCCGCTCCGGGCCGCGAGGCCTACCCCGAGACCCAGGTCTCCCGCACCGACCCGATGCCGCCCACGACCCCGCAGGGCCGTGGCACCGCGGAGAGGAGCTGACGCCCCGCCATGATGGGCCGAACGATCTTCATTGACCCGGGGCGCTGCATCGGCTGCCAGGCCTGTGTCTCCGCCTGTCGCGAATGCGACTCGCACCGCGGCAAATCGATGATCCATCTCGACTACCCCGACGAGGGCCACTCGGTCGCCTCCCTTCCCACGGTCTGTATGCACTGCGAGGACCCGGTGGCCCCCTGCGCGGAGGTCTGTCCCGCCGACGCGATCCTGGTGACCGCCGACGGCGTGGTGCAGCAGGCCGACACGACGCGCTGCATCGGCTGCGCCAACTGCGTCAACGCCTGCCCCTTCGGCGTCCCGAAGATCGACCTCCAGGCGAAGCTGCAGATGAAGTGCAACCTCTGCTACGACCGCACCGCCTACGGCCTGGCCCCCATGTGCGCCACGGTCTGCCCCACCGGAGCGCTCTTCTACGGGACCGTCGAGGAACTCCGGGCCGAGCGGCCCGGCGTCGAGGTCGCCGACTCCTTCAGCTTCGGCGCCACCACCGTCCGCACGGGGGTGGCGATGGTCGTCCCCGCCGAGAAGATGCGGTGGCCCGTCCCCGGTGGCCTGCCCATCGTCGAGGTCAACGGGAGGGACGTCCGATGAGCGTCACCGAGCAGCAGCCCCCCGCGCCGGACCCGGGCGGCGACGCGGCCCACGACGCGCTCCTCGACCGCATCGCGGCCGACTCGCTCACCACACGCCGCGACTACCTCCGGATCGTCACCACCGTCTCCGGCGGTCTGGCTCTCGGCGGCCTCGCCGTCGCCGGGGGAGTCCTGCACCGGCACGGAGACAGCGAGACCACCCCTGCCCCCAAGAAGGTCGCCGAGCGGCTGCCGGCCGGCCAGTCCCTCGCCTTCCGCTACCCCGACGAGGACGACCGGGCCGTCGCCGTACGCCTGGAGGACGGCACCCTCGTCGGCTACTCGGCGGTCTGCACCCATCTCGCCTGTGCCGTCCTGTGGCGCGGCGACCGGGGCAGCGAGGGCGAGCTGTACTGCCCCTGCCACGAAGGCGTCTTCGACGCCCGCACCGGTGAGGTGACGGCCGGCCCACCACCCCGCGCGCTGCCCAAGGTGCTCCTGGTCGAGCAGGACGACGGCAGCGTCTGGGCGGTCGGCACGACCCGGTCGGGGGAGAGCGTCAAGGACGGCCTCTGCCGACAGCTCGGCGACGGGCAGGCAGCCACGGCCGAGCGCCTGGGCTGCGCAGGAGCCGCACCCCGTACGGAGGAGAGGAACAGGCGGACATGAGCGACGAACGGCCCCCTACGGGACCCGCCTACAACCCGGGCAGTGCTCAGCCACGGCTGAACCGGCCGCTCGGCGAGCGCTATCCGCAGATCCGGCCGACCAGCGGCTACGGAGACCCCCGGATCCGCCACACCGGACCGGGCCCGGGCGCCGGCGGCGAGCAGGACCCGGAGCGCTCCTCGAAGCTGTCGGCGCGACTCGCCCTGGCGCTCACCGTGCTCATCGGCCAGCTGTGGGGGCTGACGGTGGTCGTCGACGAGTGGATGACCGGAGACACCCACACCGCCTGGTGGGGCGCGGGCTTCCTGGTGCTGTCGTTCCTCGCGGTCCTTGGCCTGTGGCTGCTGGACCCGAAGGACCGCTGACGCCGAAGGGCCTCTTGCCCCCGAAGGACCGCTTGACCCCGAGTGCCCGCGTGACCCCGAGGGACCATGGAGCCTCGAAGGATCGCTTGACCCCGAGGGGCCATGGAACCTCGAGAATCCGTGGTTCCCTGATCACGCGTTGACCCCGGAGTACGCGTTGACCCCCCGGCGTACTCTGGACGTATGAGTACCGCCCCCGCCCTCGGACCGCGAGACGCGAAGCAGCCGAAGCCCACACCGAAGCTGATCTTCGACGATCCGCTGGACCAGCAGTCCGCGGACGATACGGACCGTGGGTGGGGTGAGCGGCCTCCCGGTGGTGACAGCGCCACCGACCTGGCGCGCTTCCTCGACGAGAAGCCGCCGCACCACCTCTGACGCCGGCCGGCGCCGGCTAGGGGGTGGTGCCCTGAGGCCCCACGCCCGCCGTGCCCGCCCCGGCCGAGTTCATCCCGGCCGTGACCGGACCGCGCTGATGGATCAGGGCGTCCCGGATCTCCTTGAGCACCTCCAGCTCGCTGATCTCCATGGTCTCCTGCACACCTGCCTTCGCCCTGTCCATCGCGGCCCTCCTGGCCAGGTACTTCGCCATGGGAAGGACCATCAGGAAGTAGACGACGGCCGCCGTGATGACAAAGCTGAGCGTGGCGCTGAGAACCGTTCCCCACAGGATCGGGATACCGCTCACCACGTCCCCGGCGTCGTTGACCCGGCAGGGGTCCTTCAAGCAGGACTGGTAGCCGGCCAGGTCCTTGGTGCCGAAGGCGCCGACGAGCGGATTGATGACCCCCTTGACCACCGAGTTCACGATCTGGGTGAACGCGGCGCCGATGACGACGGCGACCGCCAGATCGATCACGTTCCCGCGCATCAGGAAGGCCTTGAAGCCTGCCATCACGCTTTCCTTCTCCTTCGGGCTCACCCAAACGCCTTTCCTCGCGTGTGCAGTTGGCTGAGCCATTAGGCCGCGTACGGTGCATAGCAGTCCAATCCGTACACCCGGATCGACTACTTGACAGGGCGTCAGTGCGAATCAGCACACCGTCACCGCCAGTCGGGATGTCGAACCCGCGCCCGCCAGCGCCGTCGCCGTGGAGCGAGGAACGGCGAGGACGACCAGGGCGCCGCCGTCCGCGGCAGTCCCACCCGGCGCCGGAACGTCCTTCACCCGCGCGCCACTGGCCACCACCCGGGGCCGGCCCCCGCCCCCCATCGCCGGAGGGGCCGCGGCGATCACATCGACCCGGTCACCGGGCCGCAGCAGACGAACGGTGGCGGCGTCCGCGATGCGTACCGGCGCGGAGACCATCCGCACGGGCGGCCGCGACTCCCGGTCGGCGGCCACCGCACCCGGGCCGGGCGCATCCCCCGGGGAAGGGCCCAGCACGCCGGGCCCCATGGCCGCCAGCGCGGCCGCCGTCATCGCGAGACCGGCGGCCAGCGCCCGCCTCCGGCGCCGCAGGGCCCGCCTCAACCGGAGTTTGCCGCCCCGCACCCGCAGCGGCGGGAAGGGGGCCACCGTTCGGATCCCGGGAACGGTCGACGGCAAGAAGGGCGAAGAGGCCGAAGAGGGCGCACTGGATGAAGGGAATGAAGGCGATGAACGAAACGAAGGAGGTGAAGAGGGTGAAGAGGGTGAGGAGCGGAGGGGCGGGAAGGATGAGGGACCGGATGTCATGGCGAACACCGCCTGTCGCGAAGGGTCGCTCTCCGGACCGTCCGGAGAACACCCCCGACGATCCCGCCTTCGCTCCGGTCCCGCTCGGGCCTGTGGACAAGCCCGCCCTTGTGGAAAACCCGCTCACCCACAGGCGCCACAGCGCCCTCAGGGCCTACGGCAGTTCGATCCCCAGGTCCCACCCGTCGTGCGCGTGCGTGCACAAGCAGTCCCGGTCCGCCGTCTCCGGCAGGGCGCCCACCGCGTCGAACAGCACCTCGCGCAGCCGCCCCACGTTCTCGCCGAACACCTTGAGCACCTCGGTGTGCGAGACGCCCTCGCCCGTTTCCGCTCCCGCGTCCAGGTCCGTCACCAGCGCCATCGAGGTGTAGCAGAGCCCCAGCTCACGGGCGAGCACGGCCTCCGGGTGCCCCGTCATGCCGACCACCGACCACCCCGCCTGCGCGTGCCACCGCGACTCGGCCCGGGTCGAGAACCGAGGGCCCTCGATGACCACCATCGTGCCGCCGTCCACCGGGTCCCAACCGCGGCCGCGGGCCGCCTTCACGGCGACCCTGCGCCCATCGGGGCAGTACGGGTCGGCGAAGGTCGTGTGCACGACGTTCGGCACGCTGCCGTCCGGCAGCGGCTCACCGTCGAAGTACGTCTGCGCCCGTGCCTTCGTGCGGTCCACGAGCTGGTCGGGAACGAGCAGCGTGCCCGGCCCGTACTCCGGCTGAAGACCGCCCACCGCGCACGGCCCGAGCACCTGCCGCACGCCCAGTGACCGGAGCGCCCACAGATTGGCCCGGTAGTTGATCCGGTGCGGCGGGAGGGTGTGTCCGCGTCCGTGCCGGGGGAGGAAGGCGACCTGACGCCCGGCGATCTCCCCGACGAACAACGAATCGCTCGGGGGGCCGTACGGAGTGTCCACGGACACCTCCGTGACGTCGTCCAGGAAGGAGTAGAACCCCGAACCGCCGATCACACCTATGCCCGCGTACACGTTGGTCGCCATGGCGGCCACCCTAACGAAGTCCGCCCCGTCCCGGTGCGTCCGCATACGCCGAGAACCCCACCGTACGAAACGGTGAGGTCCTGGGAAGCGCGGAAAACCCGGTCAGGCGGCGGAGCTGGAGCCGCTCGACGAGGATGCCGTCGACGACGTCGAGGACGTCGACGCGGCGGGCTTCGCGTCCGAGGACGAGGAGCCCGTGCTGGACGTCGACGAGGTCGAGGACTTCGACGACGAGGCCGGCGAGCTGCTGGACGACGAGCCGCGGCTGTCGTTCCGGTAGAAGCCGGAGCCCTTGAAGACAATGCCGACGGCGGAGAACACCTTCTTCAGGCGTCCTTCGCAGCTCGGGCAGGTGGTCAGGGCGTCATCGGTGAACTTCTGCACCGCCTCGAGGCCCTCGCCGCACTCGGTGCACTGGTACTGGTAGGTCGGCACTTGTCTTCCTCCTGGCACTCTCACTCAATGAGTGCTAACGACTGTCCATACTGACGTATTCCGCGGAATCAGTCCACCGTCACCGGCACTCGGTGACCGATACCACGTGCCGCGATCCGTCCGGCGGGCCTCGGCGCGAGCCGCGACCGCAGGGCGAGGAGGGTGGTCAGCGCCAGGACGGTGCCGACCAGCGGCACCAGGAATCCGGTGCTCGCGCCGTGTTCGTCGGCCAGCCGGCCGGCGACCGTCACGGCGGCGGCCTGGCCCAGGGCCACCGCGCCCGTCAGCCAGGTGAAGGCCTCGGTGCGGGCGGTCGCCGGAACCAGCGTCTCGACCAGCGTGTAGCCGGTGATCAGGGCCGGGGCGATGAACAGGCCCACGACCAGGCCCAGCGCGCCGAGCAGCAGCACCGAGTGCACCGACCAGAGCAGCGAGGCCGCCACGGTGAGACCCGCGTAGCCCAGGACGAGCCTGCGGCGCGGTCCGATCTTCCAGGCGACGGCGCCGCACGCGATGCCGGCGAGCATGTTGCCGGCGGCGAAGACTCCGTACAGCAGACCGTTCGCGCCGGGGTTGCCGATCTCCTCGGTGAAGGCGGTCAGCGAGACCTGCATACCGCCGAAGACCGAGCCGATGCCGAGGAAGGCCACGGCCAGGACGCGGACGCCGGGGATGGACAGCGCCGAGGCGTGCGGCTGCTCGGACGAGGCCGCGGCGATCAGGCCGTACGCGGGCTGCGTGGAGCGCTGGGCGGCGAAGAACAGACCGCCGAAGAGGGTCAGGGCCGCCTCGGCGATCAGGCCGGCGGCCGGGTGGACGCCGGTGCACAGCGCGGTGGCGAGGACCGGGCCGACGACGAAGGTGAACTCGTCCGTCACGGACTCGAAGGCCGCGGCGGTCGGCATCAGCGGGGACTTCTCCAGCTTGGCCGCCCAGCGGGCGCGGACCATCGGTCCGATCTGCGGCACGGAGGCGCCGGTGGGCACGGCCGCGACGAACAGGGCCCACATCGGGGCGCCGGCGAGCGCGAGTGCCACTAGGGCCGACACCGAGGCGGTGTGGATGAGCACTCCGGGGAGGAGCACGGCGCGCTGTCCGACGCGGTCGGCGAGCTTGCCGCTCTGCGGGGCGAACATCGCCATGGAGACGCCGGTCACGGCGGCGACGGCACCGGCGCTGCCGTACGAGCCGGTGGTGTGCTGGACGAGCAGGACGATGCCGATGGTCAGCATCGCGAAGGGCTGGCGGGCGGCGAAGCCGGGCAGCAGGAACGAGAGGGCGCCGGGGGTGCGCAGGAGTTGTCCGTAGCCCGGGCGCTTCGTGGCGGACGTGGTGACCGTGGATGCCACGGTCCTTGCCTTTCTGCCGCCTGGTAGCGCTCCCCTGGGTGTACGGGAGCCGCCGAGAGCTGTCCTCATGCGCGGAACTGCGGTAGATGCCCGGCCCCACGGTGAGGGTGCCACGGCCGCCATACGGTCGCGCCAGCTCTGCGTCAGGCAGAGTTGGTCGATCAAGTGTTCCTTCATGGTACAGGGAGTGATGAGCTCGCGCCTGGGAAAAGACCACCCAATCTCACTGTGCACCTGTGATTAACCGGACGTTCGCCGACTGAAGAAGCGCTCGGCCCCGGCGATACGTCCCTTCAGGGCCGCGGTCGTCGCCGAGGCCCCGCCCTGGGCCGTCGCGCCGCCCGTGCCGAGCCAGCCCGCCAGCTTTCCGCCCTGGCCCACCGCCCGCAGCCGCCCCTCGGCCGCGTCGCGCACCGGATCGGTCGCGACCACGAGCAGCTCGTCCCCGCGCCGCAGCACGGTCGACGGCGCCGGTACGAAGCTCTTCCCGTCGCGTACGACCAGGGTGACCGCGGAGCCCGCCGGCAGCCGGAGCTCGGCGACCTCGACGCCGTGCATCTTGGACTTCTGCGGGATGGCGACCGACAGCAGATGCCCGCGCAGGCGCTCCAGGGGCGCCGATTCGACGCCGAGGTCGGCCGCCTCGGACGGGTCGCCGAGGCGCAGCGCCCGGGCCAGCCACGGCAGGGTGGGTCCCTGGACCAGGGTGTAGACCACGACGAGTACGAAGACGATGTTGAAGACCCGCTCGCTGCCCTCGATCCCGGACACCATGGGGATCGTCGCCAGGATGATGGGCACGGCTCCGCGCAGACCGGCCCAGGACATCAGGGCCTGCTCCTGCCAGGGGATGCGGAAGGGCAGCAGGCTGACCAGGACCTCCATGGGCCGGGCCACCACCGTCAGCACCAGGCCGATGACGACGGCCGGCCAGAAGTCGCTGAAGAGCTTGTGCGGGGTGACCAGCAGTCCGAGCAGGACGAACATGCCGATCTGGGCGATCCAGCCGAGTCCTTCGGCGAAGCCCCGGTTGGCCGGCGCGTGCGGCAGCTTGGCGTTGCCGAGCACCATCGAGGCGAGATAGACGGCGAGGAAGCCACTGCCGTGCGCCATGGCGCCGGCGGCGTACGCCACGACCGCGATGGCCATGACGGCGATCGGGTAGAGGCCCGAGGCGGGCAGGGCGACATGCCGCAGTCCGAACGAGCCGAGGAAGCCGACCGCGAGTCCGATGCCCGCGCCGATCGCCAGCTCCAGCGCGATCTTGCCGACCAGGACGTACCAGTGGTCGACCGGGCCGACCGTGGAGAAGGCCACGACGAGGATCACCACGGGCGCGTCGTTGAAGCCGGACTCGGCCTCCAGGACGCCGGTGACCCGGGAGGGCAGCGGGATCTTGCGCAGGACGGAGAAGACCGCGGCGGCGTCCGTCGAGGAGACGACCGCGCCGATGATCAGGGCGGGCCGCCACTCCAGGCCGACCAGATAGTGCGCGGCGGCCGCCGTGATGCCCACACTCACCGCGACGCCGACGGTCGACAGCACGACCGCCGCGGGCAACGCGGGTTTGATCTCCTTCCACTTGGTGCCCAGGCCACCCTCGGCCAGGATCACCACCAGTGCGGCATAGCCGATCACCTGGGTCAGCCCGGCATTGTCGAAGTGGACCTTGCCGATGCCGTCCTGCCCGATGGCGACCCCGATCCCGAGGTACAGCAGCAGGCTGGGGAGCCCGCTCCGGGACGAGACGCGCACCGCCGCGACGGCGATGAGCAGCACGAGCGAGCAGATGAGCAGGAGTTCATTGAGCTGGTGGACAGTCAGTGGCCGTTCCTTCCGCGACGGGCGGCCGGATCGTTCCTCCAGCAGCCGGTACTTCGTTACCTTACCTAATCTTTAACGTTTTCTTGACGCGGTCGATCATTCGTCCGGTAACCGTCCGAAAGTGCGTCGGTCGCTTCCTTACTGACACCGCGTCCGGGCCGGGGGAGCGCTGCGCCTATGGTTGCTCCAGCACTCCAGGACCACCCTGCCCCTCGAAGGACAGCGATGCCCGCCAACACCACTGCCTCTTCCGCCAGCAAGAAGGGGCGACGCGCCCGCCTGCTCATCATCGTCCTGGTGTTGGCGCTGGTCGCGGGCGTCGGCTATGGCACGTACTGGGGCATCAGTACCGTTCGTGCCTCATATCCGCAGACGAGCGGCACGATCAGGATCGACGGGCTCTCCGGACCCGTCGACGTCAAGCGCGACGCCTACGGCGTTCCGCAGATCTACGCCTCCAGCGACGAGGACCTCTTCCGCGCCCAGGGGTTCGTCCAGGCGCAGGACCGGTTCTACGAGATGGACGTCCGGCGCCACATGACCTCCGGCCGGCTCTCCGAGCTGTTCGGCAAGGACCAGGTGGACACCGACGCCTTCCTTCGCACGCTCGGCTGGCGCCAGGTCGCCCAGCGGGAGTACGACACCAAGCTCACGCCCGAGACCAAGAAGAACCTCCAGGCCTACGCGGCGGGCGTCAACGCCTATCTGCAGGGCAAGGAGGGCAGCGACGTCTCGGTCGAGTACGCGGCCCTCGGCTTCGTCAACGACTACAGGATCGAGCCGTGGACGCCGGTCGACTCGGTGGCCTGGCTCAAGGCGATGGCCTGGGACCTGCGCGGCAACATGCAGGACGAGATCGACCGTTCGCTGATGACCAGCAGGCTCAGCGCGTCGCAGATCCAGCAGCTGTACCCGGCCTACCCGTACGGCCTGCACAAGCCGATCCTCGACAAGGGCGGCGTGAACAAGGCCACCGGGAAGTTCGACCCGGACCGTACGCCGTCCTCGGAGGGCGCCAACGGCCCGGAGGGTGCGGCGCGGGGCCTGCAGTCGCAGCTCTCCGCGCTCTCCGAGACCCTCGACGAGATCCCGGCGCTGCTCGGTCCCAACGGCAACGGCATCGGATCCAACTCATGGGTCGTCTCCGGCAGGTACACGACCTCCGGCAAGCCGCTGCTCGCCAACGACCCGCACCTGGCCCCGCAGCTGCCCTCCCTCTGGTACCAGATGGGCCTGCACTGCCGGAGCGTCACGGCCACCTGTCGCTACGACGTGGCCGGCTACACCTTCTCCGGCATGCCCGGCGTGATCATCGGCCACAACCAGGACATCGCGTGGGGGTTCACCAACCTCGGCGCGGACGTCACCGATCTGTACCTCGAGAAGATCTCCGACACGGGCTACCAGTACGGCGGCCGGGAGCTGCCGTTCACCAACCGCGACGAGGTCATCAAGATCGCGGGCGGTACGAGCAGGACCATCACCGTACGGTCCACCAACAACGGCCCGCTGGTCTCCGACCGCAGCAGTGAGCTGGAGAAGGTCGGCGAGAAGGCCCCCGTCAGGAACTCCGCACCCGACCGCGGCGACGGATACGCGGTGGCCCTGCGCTGGACCGCGCTGGACCCGGGCAAGTCCATGGACGCGGTCCTGGAGCTCAACCGGGCCAGGGACTTCAAGGAGTTCCGGGCGGCCGCCAAGGACTTCGACGTGCCCTCGCAGAACCTGATCTACGCGGACGCCAAGGGTCCCGAGGGCCACATCGGCTACCAGGCCCCCGGAAAGATCCCGGTCCGCGCGGCGGGCCACGACGGCACCCTGCCGGCCCCCGGCTGGGACCCGGCGTACACCTGGAAGAAGACGACGGTCCCCTTCGAGGAACTTCCCTACGAGGAGGACCCGGACCGCGGTTACATCGTCACCGCCAACCAGGCCGTCATCGACGCCGGGAAGTATCCCTACCTCCTCACCAAGGACTGGGGCTACGGCTCGCGCAGCCAGCGCATCAACGACCTCATCGAGTCGAAGATCAAGGACGGCGGGAAGATCTCGCCGGACGACATGCGGACCATGCAGACGGACAACCGCAGCGAGATCGCGACGCTGCTCAACCCGCTGCTGCTGAAGATCGACATCGCGGATCCGTACGTCCGCGAGGCGCAGAAGCTGCTGGAGGGCTGGGACTACACCCAGGAGCCCGACTCGGCCGCCGCCGCGTACTTCAACGCGGTCTGGCGCAATGTCCTCAAGCTGGCCTTCGGCAACAAGCTGCCCAAGGAGCTGCGGGTCGAGGGCGACTGCATAAACGTCCGCCCGGCCGACTTCACGGGCCCGGTCGACGAGCAGAACAAGCTGGTGCGCGAGTGTGGTCAGCGCGACCCCGAGTCGGCGCAGCCGGACGGCGGCGACCGCTGGTACGAGGTGGTCCGCCCGCTCCTCAAGAACGAGAAGAGCGAGTGGTGGAAGTCCGAGCCGAGCCGTACGGACGAGGCCACCGTGACCCGCGACCAGCTGCTGGCCCGCGCGATGGAGGACGCCCGCTGGGAGCTGACCGCCAAGCTCGGCAAGGACGTCTCCACCTGGAGCTGGGGCAGGCTGCACCAGCTGACGCTGAAGAACCAGACCCTTGGCACACAAGGGCCGGGTTTCCTCCAGTCCGTGCTCAACCGGGGGCCGTGGAACCTGGGCGGCGGCGAGGCGGCGGTCAACGCCACCGGATGGAACGCGGCGGGCGGCTATGACGTCATCTGGGTGCCGTCGATGCGGATGGTCGTCAACGTCGGCGACTGGGACAAGTCCCGCTGGATCAACCTGACCGGCGCCTCCGGGCACGCCTACAACGCGCACTACACCGATCAGACCGAGCTGTGGACCAAGGGCGAACTGCTCGACTGGGCCTACGGCGAGCAGGCCGTCACGGCGGCCACGCAGGAAGCCCTGGTCCTCAGTCCGTAGGACGGGGGGCAGGGCTCCGGCCCGAGGGGCCCCAGGCCCTGAACCGGACGACGCCCTCGGGCGTCACCACCGCGTGTACGGGGTGGTCGTGCGGCTCCTCCGGGACCCGGGCGACCACCTCGTTCGCGTACAGGAGCACCACCAGCGCCGGATCCGCGCCGGCCCGCGCGAGCCGTGCGAGGACCCGGTCGTAGGAGCCGCCGCCCCGCCCCAGGCGCATCCCCCGGGCGTCCACGGCGAGACCGGGCAGCAGCACGGCGTCGGCGCCCAGGACGGCGTCCGGGCCGAGCCGTTCTCCGGCGGGCTCCAGCAGGCCGCGCCCGGCGCGCACCAGGCTCTCCGCACCCTCGTACAGTCCCCAGTCGAGGTCGTTGTCCTCGAGCAGCACCGGCAGCAGGACGCGCACGCCCATGCCGCGCAGCGCGTCCAGCAGTGCGCGTGTGCCGGGCTCGCGGCCCACCGACACATAGGCGGCCACCGTGCGGGCGTGCGCCAGTTCGGTGAGCTCCAGTGCGACATGAGCGAGAATCGTTCCGGTGTCGCGGACCTCGTCGCCGGTCAGCAGCGCCCGCGAGGCGAGCAGTTGGCGTCGAAGAGCGGCCTTGTCGGACATGTCGCCTGGCATGGGGAACTCACAAACCTCTCGTATCCGTTCTTATGATCAGGAAGTTAATCGGAGTCTCATCTTCGCCACATACCGACCGGATATGGTGCTCCGCATGACTCAGTCGCCCTCCAGGATCAGCAAGGCTGTCATCCCAGCCGCCGGGCTCGGAACCCGGTTCCTCCCGGCCACCAAGGCCACTCCCAAAGAGATGCTGCCTGTCGTCGACAAACCCGCCATCCAGTACGTGGTCGAGGAGGCGGTCGTCGCCGGCCTCACCGACGTCCTCATGGTGACCGGTCGGAACAAGCGACCCCTGGAGGACCACTTCGACCGGAACTACGAGCTGGAGGAAGCGCTGACCCGCAAGGGGGACAGCGAGCGCCTCGCCAAGGTCCAGGAGTCCAGCGACCTCGCCACCATGCACTACGTACGCCAGGGCGACCCGCGCGGCCTCGGCCACGCCGTCCTGTGCGCCGCCCCGCACGTCGGCGACCAGCCCTTCGCCGTCCTGCTCGGCGACGACCTGATCGACCCGCGCGACCCGCTGCTGTCCCGCATGGTCGAGATCCAGGAGCGCGAGGGCGGCACCGTCATCGCCCTGATGGAGGTCGAGCCCGCCCAGATCGGCATGTACGGCTGCGCCGCGGTCGAGGCCACCATCGACTCCGACGTCGTCAAGGTGACGGACTTGGTGGAAAAGCCCGATCCGGCCGACGCCCCCAGCAACTACGCCATCATCGGGCGGTATGTCCTGGATCCGGCGATCTTCGGGATACTGCGCGAGACCGAGCCCGGCCGTGGCGGCGAGATCCAGCTCACCGACGCGCTGCAGAAGCTCGCCATGGACGAGAAGATCGGCGGCCCGGTGCACGGCGTCGTCTTCAAGGGCCGCCGCTATGACACCGGCGACCGGGGCGACTATCTGCGTGCCATTGTCAGACTCGCGTGCGAACGTGAGGACCTGGGCCCGGAGTTCCGGGCGTGGCTTCGCAGTTACGTCACCGAGGAGATGTAGCACCTTGAGCAGCACGGCAGTACCGGCACCGTCATCGCCGTCCTCCGGCCTCTGGTCGGTCGACGAGCACCTGGACGACATCCTCGCCGCGGTGAAGCCGCTCGAACCCATCGAGCTGCAACTCCCCGACGCACAGGGCTGCGTCCTCGTCGAGGACGTCACGGTGCCGGTCGCGCTGCCGCCGTTCGACAACAGCTCCATGGACGGGTACGCGGTCCGGGTCGCCGATGTCTCGGGCGCCTCCGAGGAGTTCCCGGCGGTCCTGACGGTCATCGGCGACGTGGCGGCGGGCAGCGGCGAGCCGCCGACCGTCGGACCCGGACAGGCGGCGCGCATCATGACCGGCGCCCCGCTGCCGCCCGGCGCCGAGGCCGTCGTCCCGGTCGAGTGGACCGACGGGGGCACGGGCGGCGGAGCGGCCACCACCATGCGCCCCGCGGGAGCCGCCCCCGAGGGCGCGAGCGGCGAGGTCCGGGTCCACCGGCCGGTCCAGGCCCGCGCGCACGTCCGCGCCCGGGGCAGCGACGTCCAGTCGGGCGACCTGGCGCTGGAGGCCGGCACGGTCCTCGGGCCGCCCCAGATCGGACTGCTCGCCGCCATCGGCCGCGGCACCGTGCGGGTTCGCCCCCGCCCCCGCGTGGTCGTGATCTCCACGGGCAGCGAACTGGTCCAGCCCGGCGAGGACCTGGGCGAGGGACAGATCTACGACTCCAACAGCTTCGCGCTAGCGGCCGCGGCGCGGGACGCGGGAGCCATCGCCTACCGCGTCGGCGCGGTCACCGACGACGCCGACACCCTCCGCGCGGCCATCGAGGACCAGCTGATCCGTGCCGACTTGCTGGTCACCACAGGCGGCGTCAGCGTCGGCGCGTACGACGTCGTCAAGGAGGCCCTCTCCTCCGTCGGCGACCAGGACGAACCGGGCAGCGGCATCGACTTCCGCAAGCTCGCCATGCAGCCGGGCAAGCCGCAGGGCTTCGGCTCGATCGGCCGCGAGCACACCCCCCTGCTCGCCCTGCCGGGCAATCCGGTCTCCTCGTACGTCTCCTTCGAGCTGTTCGTCCGCCCCGCGATCCGCGCGCTGATGGGTCTCAACGATCTGCACCGGCCCCGCGTGCGTGCCGTGCTTAAGGCGGACAAGGCGCTGTCCTCACCGGCCGGCAAGCGCCAGTTCCTGCGCGGGACGTACGACGCGGAGAGCGGCACCGTCACTCCGGTGGGCGGCACCGGCTCCCACCTGATCGCCGCGCTCGCCCACGCCGACGCCCTGCTCGTCGTACCGGAGGACACCACGTCCGTGGACCCGGGCGCCGAGCTGGAAGTGGTCCTCATCCGCTGACGACGCCCAGGTGGCGGTAACGTGTCTGCGCTGTGCCTTCCGGGGGACGTCCCCCGGACCTCCGCCGCCCTGCGGGCCGTGCGGGGAACCGGCGCCAGAACGCGAGGCGGAGTCCAGTTGAGTACGCAAGGCAGGCTGACGCACATCGACGAGGCGGGGGCGGCCCGCATGGTCGACGTCTCCGGGAAGGACGTCACCGCGCGGACCGCGCGCGCCAGCGGCCGGGTCCTGGTCTCGCCGCGCGTGATCGAGCTGCTGCGCGGCGAGGGCGTCCCCAAGGGAGACGCGCTCGCCACGGCCCGGATCGCCGGGATCATGGGCGCCAAGCGCACCCCGGACCTCATCCCGCTCTGCCACCCCCTCGCGGTCTCCGGTGTGACACTGGACCTGACCGTCGCGGACGACGCGGTGGAGATCGCGGCGACCGTGAAGACCACCGACCGCACCGGCGTCGAGATGGAGGCGCTGACGGCCGTCTCGGTCGCCGCGCTGACCGTCGTCGACATGGTGAAGGCGGTCGACAAGGCCGCGGTGATCTCCGACATCCGCGTCGAGGAGAAGACCGGCGGCAAGTCCGGCGACTGGGCGCGCGACGCGGGTGAGGAGGCCGGGGCGTGAGCGCCGCATCACCCGACACCCCGCGGGCCGCCTACCGTGCGCTCGTCGTCACCGCGTCCAACCGGGCCGCCGCAGGCGTGTACGAGGACAAGGGCGGGCCGGTCCTCGCCGAGGGCTTGGCCGCGCTCGGCTTCACGGTCGACGGTCCCCAGGTGGTGCCCGACGGGGAGCCCGTCGAGGCCGCCCTGCGGGCCGGGGTCGCGGCCGCGTACGACGTCATCCTGACCACCGGCGGCACCGGCATCTCGCCGACCGACGCCACCCCCGAGGCCACCGGACGCGTCCTCGACTACGAGATCCCCGGCATCCCCGAGGCGATCCGCGCGTACGGCCGGGAGAAGATCCCCACCGCCGCGCTCTCCCGCGGCCTCGCCGGGGTCGCGGGCCGCACCCTGATCGTCAATCTGCCGGGCTCGCCCGGCGGTGTGCGCGACGGACTCGCCGTCCTTGACCGGCTGCTGGTCCACGCGGCCGATCAGCTCCGGGGCGGCGACCACCCCAGAACGTCATGATCCCGTCCTGGCCCGCGGTCCTGGTCGACGGCGATGTGGTGCTGCGGCCGATAAAACACCGTGACCAGCGGGCCTGGCGCGAGGTCAACCGGCGCAACCGCGACTGGCTGCGGCCCTGGGAGGCCACCATTCCGCCGCCCGGGCCCGGCGGCCCCGTCGTCCAGCGCCCCACGTACCGCCAGATGGTCCGCCATCTGCGGGCGGAGGCCAACGCCGGCCGGATGTTTCCCTTCGTGATCGAGTACGAGGGTCGCCTCGTCGGCCAGATCACGGTTGCCGGGATCACCTGGGGATCCATGTGCTCGGGCCATGTCGGCTACTGGGTCGACCGCGATGTGGCGGGCCGCGGCGTCATGCCGACCGCGGTCGCGCTCGCCGTCGACCACTGCTTCCGGACGGTCGGACTGCACCGGATGGAAGTCTGCATTCGCCCGGAGAACGGGCCGAGTCGGCGGGTGGTCGAGAAATTGGGATTCCGCGAGGAAGGGCTGCGCCCGCGCTATCTGCACATCGACGGTGCGTGGCGCGACCATCTGGTGTTCGCTCTGACGGCGGAGGAAGTCCCCGAGGGACTGCTGCGCCGCTGGCACGCGGCACAGTCCCGTAAATGAAATAAACGTTCGAATTCAATCAAGGGTTGACCATCAACTGATCTGAAGAGTCATAAAAAAAGTCAGTGATATCAGCCAGATCGTGCGACACACCGGCTCAATTGGCCGATGCCCTCGCGCGAACCCCTCTACCGTGTGAGGCGTGAGCAGCAGCGGCCTCATCTACGCAGTCATTGTCGGGGCCTGGGCCGCCTACTTGGTGCCGATGTGGCTCCGCAGGCAGGACGAGCTCAATGAGGCCCGTCCGACGGAACGCTTCAGCACCGCCATCCGGCTGCTGTCCGGACGGGCGGGAATGGAGCGCCGTTACGCCAAGGAGCTGCGGGAGCGCGACGCCGAGTCGGAGCAGCCGCCGCACGGCGGCGCCGACGAGGAGTGGCGTTCCGGCGACGGGCGGGTGGTTCCAGCCGTGGACCCGGACGCCGTGACGGACCGATTGAGTTCTGTCGACGTCCGGGCCTTCGCCGCGCCTCCGGACCGTACGGAAGCGCGCATCGAACTCCCGGCCCCCGTCCCGGCCCAGGCGTCGTCGCGGCGCCCGCGCCCCGACCGGTCGGCAGCCGAACGCGCCCGCCGCGGCCGGGTCCTGGCCCGTCGGCGACGCACCACGGTGGTCCTCTTCCTCGCCTTCACGCTCGGCGCGATCGTCGCCGCCGTCGGCGGCCTCGCCTTCCTCTGGGCCCCCGCGGCCCCGGCGGTGCTGCTGAGCGCGTACATCGTGCACCTGCGCACGCAGGAGCGGCGCCGCTTCGTGTACGTGATGGACCGCCGCCGCGCCGAGGTGGCGGCCCAGCGGCTGCGCGAGAGCCGCCCGCCGCGCCGGCAGGCCACGCCGGAGCCGGACGAGGAGACGTCCCACCCCGAACCGGAACCCGCGCCCGCGCTCTCCCCGCAGGAGGCCGGCCGCCGCGCGCTCGTCGAGCAGACGGACCACGCGGAGTGGGTCGACCAGCAGCGCGAGCGCGGACCGGCCCGCGGCGACAGCTGGGATCCCGTCCCGGTCCCGCTTCCCACGTACGTGACCGCGCCGGTCGCCCCGCGCGCCACGAGCGGTGTGGACGTGACCGACCCGGAGACGTGGAGCTCGGCCCGCTCCTCCACGGCGGACCCGACCCCCACCCCGCCACCGGCGCCGCCCCGGCGCACCGCCCCGCAGCGCAAGGGCCGCGACCACGGCCGCACGCCGCTCTTCGACCAGTACGCGGACGAGGACCGGCCCAGAGCCGCCAACGAGTGAAGGGCCTTGGCTGACCAGCGGGGGAACGGATTTCCAACCACCCCGATCGGGATGCTAATGTTTCACACGTCGCAAGGGCCTGTGGCGCAGTCTGGTAGCGCACCTCGTTCGCATCGAGGGGGTCTGGGGTTCAAATCCCCACAGGTCCACCAGCGCACAAAGAGATCCCGTCCGATCTGATTGATCGGACGGGATCTTTGTGTTGCGCCTTCTCGGTGTTGTGCCTCCTCGGCGAACGGCGGCCCTCGAGGATCTGGGTGGCCGTGACGCGGCCCGCATGTCGGCCGGGGCGAACACGCGAGTATGTCAGCGGTTCCGGCGTGCGGGAACGGGCCGGGACAGCGGGGGCGGGGTCCGGTGGGGCTCGCCCGCCGGACCCCGCCGCTGTCCGTCAGGACGTCTGGGCCTTGTCGTAGAGGGCCTTGGCGTCATTGCCGAAGTACGGGCCGAACATCCGGTTCGGCAGGAAGGTGTAGCCGAAGCTGTTCACCGAGACCTGCAGGCCGGTGCCGGCCGACTCGCTGAAGCCGGTGAACCAGGGGCCACCGCTGGAGCCGCCGGTCATGTTGCAGCCGAGGCTGTGGTCCTGTGAGAACAGGAAGTCCTTGGAGGAGTTCCCGCTGCAGTACACGAGCTTGGTGCCGTCGTACGGTGACGCCGCCGGGAAGCCGAAGGCGTACATCGGCTTGTTGTAGCCGCCGTTGAACTGGATGCCCTGGGCGCCGGTGACGGAGGTGAGCTTCTGGCCGTTCAGCGGGGCGACGACGGCCGCGCCGACGTCGTAGTTGATGTCCTCGCTCGCCTCCCACTGGGGTGTGGTCAGCGTCTTGGACGCGGCCCACTGGCCGTACGGCGCGCTGCCGTTGTTGTACGCGGGGACGAAGACCCAGTTGGTGTGCCAGCTGCCCTGGTACTTCACGCAGTGACCGGCCGTGATCACGGTGCTGGCGTTCTGGCTGGTGACCGCGTTGCCCGAGCAGGAGGCCGTACGCCCCTGGAAGCTGAAGAACACCCGGCCCGAGGTCTTCACGACCGCGCCGCCGCCGGTCCACGCGCCGCCCGCCTGGGGGAACGCGGTGGGTGCGACGGTCGTCGTCGCGGCGCCCGGCTTCGGTGGCTTGAGGCTCTTGAGCGCGCTGGGCGTGAGTAACAGGTCGAGAGGGGTGGCGGCGCGCATCCGCTCGGCGGTCCAGAAGCTACGAGCCGAGTGCTGCTCGGCGGCGGACGCGGCGCGGGCGGCGGGGGCCGCGGTGGTGCCCGGGGCGGCCGCGGTGGCCGCGCTCGCGGCGGACAGGCCGCCGGTGAGCAGGGCGCCCACTGTCAACAGGATGGCCGTGGCTGTGCGTTGGCGTCTCACGCATGTCTCCTTCTGCCGGGGCAGGTGGGGGATGAGAACGGTGCGGATCGGCTTGCGTGAGGCAGCGTGCCACGAGAACGGGGTGTTTGTCAGGGGCGCGTCAGGCGTAGGTTGCCGGGGCATGGGAGCGGGGCTCTCGCGCCGGGAGCACGGAGCCCGGGGGTTCCGTGCGGCGGGCCCCGGGTGCCGGGGGTCGGGCGGCGAGGGGGCCGGGCGGGGAAGGTCGGCGGGGGGTCGGGCGGCGGTCGCCGGGCGGGGGCCGGCGAGGTGTCCGGCTAGGCCAGCGGCTTCGCGAAGCAGCGGCTGTTGTCGTAGTGCCGGTAGGCGCCGAACTTGGAGCACGGTTCGTACCCGCTGGAGAGGTACAGCGCTATCGCCTCCGGCTGCTTCGCGCCGGTCTCCAGCACCATCCGCGTGCGCCCCGCCTCCCGCGCGTCGTCCTCCAGGGCCGCGAGGATCCGGCGGGCGAGGCCGAGGCCGCGCGCCTCGGGGACCACGAACATGCGCTTGAGCTCGGCGTCGCCGTCCGAGTAGCCCTCGTCGTTCTGCTCCTGGGAGCGCCAGCCGCCGGTGGCGACGGGGCGGTCCTGGAGGTCGTACGCCATCAGATAGAGGCCCCTCGGTGGGGCGAACATCGACGGGTCCAGGGGTGTGACATCGCCCCCGTCGCCGTAGCGGGCGGCGTATTCCAGCTGGACCTGGTCGTTGAGTTTGACGGCGTCCGGGTGGTCAAAAGCGATTCTTTGAATATTCATGCGAAGTATCGTACATCTATGCGGGTCGTGGTGTCGGTAGGGTGCCGGGATGTTCACCGTGACAACCGCGAATGTAAACGGGCTGCGCGCCGCCGCCAAGAAGGGCTTTGTGGAGTGGCTGGCCACCACTGAGGCGGACGTGGTCTGTCTGCAGGAGGTGCGCGCCGAGGCGGCGCAGCTTCCCGACGAGGTCCGGGCGCCGGAGGGCTGGTTCACCGTGTTCGCCCCGGCCGCCGCGAAGGGCCGCGCGGGCGTTTCGCTGTACACCCGGCGTGAGCCGGATCACGTGCGCGTCGGCTTCGGTTCGGCGGAGTTCGACGGCAGCGGCCGGTACGTCGAGGCGGATCTGCCGGGCGTCACGGTCGCCAGTCTCTATCTCCCCTCCGGTGAGGCCGGCACGGAGCGGCAGGACGAGAAGATGCGCTTCATGGGCGAGTTCCTGCCGTATCTGAAGTCCCTCAAGGAGCGCGCGGCCGCCGACGGCCGCGAGGTGCTGGTCTGCGGCGACTGGAACATCGCCCACCAGGAGGCCGACCTCAAGAACTGGAAGTCCAACCGGAAGAACGCCGGCTTCCTCCCCGAGGAGCGGGAGTGGCTGACCCGCGTCTTCGGCGAGGCCGCCTATGTCGATGTGGTCCGCGCCCTGCACCCGGACCAGGAGGGCCCTTACTCCTGGTGGTCCTACCGCGGCCGCGCCTTCGACAACGACGCCGGCTGGCGCATCGACTACCAGGTCGCCACCGCGGGTCTCGCCGCCCGTGCGGTGAAGGCCTGGGTCGAGCGGGCGGCCACCCATGGCGAGCGCTGGAGCGACCACGCACCCGTGACGGCGGTCTACGAGCTCTAGAGCGGCGAGCCCGGGGCCTGCGGTCCCAAGAGCACGGGGCCCGTTGTCGACGAGCGCGGGGCCTGTCGTCGTCCACGGGCTCCAAGCCTCCGGTTCGCGGGCTCGAAGCCTCCGGTCCGCGAGCTCCAAGCCTTCGTCGGCGAGCTTCAGGCCTTCGGGCTACGAGCTGTGGGTGTCGGACCGCCGGTCCGGCCGGCCTCCGCCGCGTGTGCGCGTCCGTCCGTGTCCGTCCTCAGCCGCCGGTCGAGGGCCATCGACAGCTCCGCCTCCACCACGCTCTTGGCGAGGGGGCGGAGCCGTTCGATGTCCTTCTCCTCGGCGTGCGAGCGCAGCAGGTCGGTGAACAGGCCCGCCAGTTCGTCCGCGTGTTCCCTGACCCGGCGGCCGGCCGCCAGTACGGCCGCCAGCGGAATGCCCTCCTTGACCAGCGCCGCCGAGACGTCCAGCAGACGACGGCTGATGTGGACGATCGCGTCGCCGTCCGTTGCCAGATAGCCGAGGTCCAGCGCGGCCATGAGGTTCTCCGCGGTGACCTCGCCCGCGAAGTAGTCGGCGAGCTCCTGAGGGGTGAGCCGGACCGGCTCCTCCTCGGTCGGTTCGCCGAGGCCCAGCACCTCGCCGACGTCCTTGCCGCTCTCGAAGGCGGTGGCGAGGTCGGCGATGCCATTGAGGGTGTGGCCGCGCTCCAGAAGAGCGGCGATCGTGCGGAGCCGGGCCAGGTGGTGGCTGTCGTACCAGGCGATCCGTCCCTCGCGGCGCGGTGGCTGGATCAGTCCGCGCTCGCGGTAGAAGCGCAGGGTCCGCACGGTGATGCCGGCCTCCTCGGCCAGCTCCGCCATGCGGTATTCGCGTACGTCGGACACCGGTCCAGATCCTTCTGCCACACCGGTCAGCCTATGTTGTACCGCCGGTAACTTTTACTCTCCGTACCTCTACCGCTCGGTAGGGGACTGCTCTAGTCTCCCCATCGTGCCAGTGATTGCTGGCACGGTCTGGCTGGGTACTGTGCGGCAGGAGGCAGCATGACGAAGCACGAGCATGTTCGAGTGGCGGTGATCGGATCCGGATTCGGCGGCCTGGGGGCCGCGGTCCGGCTGCGCCGCGAGGGGATCACCGACTTCGTCGTCCTGGAGCGGGCGGACTCCGTCGGCGGGACCTGGCGGGACAACAGCTATCCGGGATGCGCCTGCGACGTTCCTTCCCACCTCTACTCGTTCTCCTTCGCGCCCAACCCCGACTGGCCGCGCACCTTCTCCGGGCAGCGCCACATCCGCGCGTACCTGGAGCACGTCGCCGACACCTTCGGGCTTCGCCCGCACCTGCGCCTGAACCACGAGGTGCGGATGATGCGCTGGGACAACGACGAACTGCGCTGGGACATCGAGACCTCCCAGGGCTCGTTCACCGCCGACGTGGTCGTCTCCGCGACCGGGCCGCTCTCCGACCCCAAGATCCCCGACATCGCGGGCCTCGCCGGCTTCCCCGGCAAGGTCTTCCACTCGGCCCGCTGGGACCACGACTACGACCTGACCGGCAAGCGCGTCGCGATGATCGGGACCGGCGCGTCCGCGATCCAGATCGTCCCGGCGATCCAGCCGAAGGCCGGCTCGCTGACCCTCTTCCAGCGCACTCCCCCGTGGGTGATGCCCCGCATGGACCGGCGTATCAGCGGCGTCGAGCGCTGGCTGCACCGACAGCTGCCCTTCACCGGCACCGCGCGGCGCGGGCTGCTCTGGGGCATCCGCGAGCTGCAGGTCAGCGCCTTCACCAAGCGCCCCAACGAACTCGGCCTGGTCGAGTCCCTGGCGAAGGCCAACATGGCCAAGGCGATCAAGGACCGGGCACTGCGCGCCAAGCTGACGCCCTCGTACCGCATCGGCTGCAAGCGCATCCTGCTCTCCAGCGAGTACTACCCGGCCGTCGCCAAGCCCAATGTGGACGTCATCGCCTCCGGCCTGGCCGAGGTGCGCGGCAGCACCCTCGTCGCGGCCGACGGCACCGAGACCGAGGTCGACGCGATCATCTTCGGCACCGGCTTCCACGTGACGGACATGCCGATCGCCGAGCGGGTCGTGGGCGCGGACGGCATCACGCTCGCGGAGTCGTGGAAGGGCGGCATGGAGTCGCTGCGCGGCGCCACCGCCGCCGGCTTCCCCAACTGGATGACGATCATCGGGCCCAACACCGGCCTCGGGAACTCCTCGATGATCCTCATGATCGAGTCGCAGCTGAACTACATGGCCGACTACCTGCGCCAGCTCGACGTCCTCGGCGGCCGCGCCGCCCTCGCCGCCAGGCCGTCCGCCGTCGGCGCGTGGAACCGCAAGGTCCAGGGCCGGATGGAGCGGACCGTCTGGAAGGCGGGCGGTTGCGACAGCTGGTACCTCGACGCGAACGGCCGCAACACCACCCTGTGGCCCGGCACGACGGCCGAGTTCCGGCGTGAGACGCGCGAGGTGGACCTCGGCGAGTACGAAGTGCTCCGGCCCCCGTCCCGGCCTGCCGTGAAGGCCGCGTCGGACGCCACGCGGAAGACCGAGGCCGTCTCATGAGCCGACTCCTGAAGCGTGACAGCCCCGTCCCCCCGCAGCCCGCACGCGAGCTGACCGCCGTCTCCGCCGACGGCTCGCGCGTCCATGTCGAGGTGTACGGCCCCTCCGGCGCCCCCGCCGTGGTGCTCGCCCATGGCTGGACCTGCTCCATACAGTTCTGGGCCGAGCAGATCCGCGACCTCTCCGCCGACCACCGGGTCATCGCCTACGACCAGCGGGGACACGGCCGCACGCCGCTGGTCGGCCGGACCGGATACTCCACCGACGCGCTCGCCGACGACCTGGAGGCGGTGCTCGACACCGCCCTCGAGCCGGGCGAGAAGGCCGTGTTCGCCGGCCACTCCATGGGCGGGATGACGCTCATGGCCGCCGCTGGCAGACCGGCCTTCCAGGAGCACGCCGCCGCCGTTCTGCTGTGCAGCACCGGCGCGTCGGCACTGGTCGCCGAGTCGACCGTGCTGCCGATGCGGCCCGGCGGGCTGCGCACGCGGCTGACCCGGTCCATCCTGGGCGCGCGGGCGCCGCTGGGGCCGGTCACCGTGCTGTCGAAGAAGTTCCTGAAGTACGGGACGATGGGCCCGGGGTCGGCACCCGACCGGGTCGACGCGTGCGCCCGGATCGTGCACGCCTGCCCGAGGGCTTCCCGGGTCGCCTGGTCGCACGTCCTGGCCGGGCTGGACCTGGCGGCCGGTGTCCGTGAACTGACCATGCCGACGGCCGTGATCGTCGGGACCGCCGACCGGCTGACCCCGCCCGTGCACGCCCGCTCCCTGGTGGCCGAGCTCCCCCACTGCGTCGGGCTCGTGGAGCTCGCCGGGATGGGCCACATGACACCGGTGGAGGCGCCCGAGGCGGTCACCGCCCGGCTCCGCGAGCTCGTGACGACGTACATCGAGATGAGGGAAGCCGTATGAGCAGGGTGAGTCTGGAAGGCCAGGTCGCGGTCGTCACGGGCGCCGCGCGCGGCGTCGGCGAGCTGCTGGCCCGCAAGCTGTCGGCGCGCGGGGCGCGGATCGCGCTCGTCGGACTGGAGCCGGACGAGCTGAAGGCGGTCGCCGGCCGACTGCACACCGACTGCGACTGGTGGCACGCCGATGTCACCGACCACGAGGCGATGGCCCGGGTGGCGCAGGAGGTCAAGGAGCGCTTCGGCAAGGTCGACATCGTCGTCGCCAACGCCGGTGTCGCCTCCGGGGGCCCCTTCGTCGACTCCGACCCGGTGGCGTGGCGACGGGTGATCGAGGTCAACCTGATCGGCGGGGCGGTGACGGGCCGGGCGTTCCTGCCCGTCCTGATGGAGAGCCGGGGCTACTTCCTCCAGATCGCCTCGCTCGCCGCGATCACCCCCGCGCCGATGATGACGGCGTACTGCGCCTCCAAGTCGGGGGTGGAGGCCTTCGCGCACAGCCTGCGCGCCGAGGTCGGCTACAAGGGCGTGCGGGTCGGCGTCGGCTATCTGTCCTGGACGGACACCGACATGGTCCGGGGCGCCGACCAGGACGACGTGATGCGGGAGCTGCGGGAGCGGCTGCCCTGGCCGTCGAACCGTACGTATCCGCTGGGGCCGGCCGTGGACCGGATCGTGGAGGGCATCGAGCGCCGGTCGGCGCATGTGTACGCGCAGTGGTGGCTGCGGGGGATGCAGTCGATCCGGGGCTATCTGCCGGGACTCATCGCCACCGTGGGGCAGCGGGAGATGAAGCGCTTCGAGCCGAGGCTCGCCGGGGTCTCCAAGGGCCTGGTCGGGGCGGGCGGAGCGGCGGACGAGCAGGAGCGCACCGAGCGCGCGTGATTCCTCGGCCGCCCGGCCGAAATGCGCGGAATGTTCCGTCGTGCCACGCTGGTCGAGGCCCCGGGGGCAGCACTGCCCCCGATTCCCACACCCCTTGTAGGAGTGAACCTCGATGGGCATGGCAGACCAGTCAAAGGACAAGGCGCAGCAGCTCAAGGAGCAGGCGAAGCAGAAGGCCCGCAGCACCAAGGAGCAGGCTTCGCAGCGCTCTTCGAAGGCGAAGGACGACGCCGAGCAGGAGACGCTCAGGGAGCAGCAGGCGGCTCAGGACAAGTTCGACCAGGACTACGACATCTGACATCGGTCTCAGGTGCCGGCATCTGACACCGGTCACTGAAGAGGCGCACCCGGGACGCCGGGTGCGCCTCTTTCCGTGTCCCACCGCCGTCCCGCGGCTCACTCCCGCGGCGGCAGCTTCGGGCGGCGCAGGTCCGGGATTCCCGAGTACCCCGGCGGCATCGCCGCGGGCGTCTTGGCCAGCAGCGACAGCGCCAGCCGTACCGCGTCGTCGAGCTGGGCGTGGCGGCCCTCCGCCCAGTCCAGTGGGGTGCGCAGGATCGCCAGGTCCGGTTCGACGCCGTGGTTCTCGATGGACCAGCCGTACTCGTCGAACCAGGCCGCGTTCATCGGCACCGTGATCACCGTGCCGTCGCCCAGTCGGTGCCGACCGGTCATGCCGACCACCCCGCCCCAGGTCCGCTGGCCGACCACCGGGCCGAGGCCGAGCAGCCGGAACGCGGCCGTGATCATGTCACCGTCCGAGGAGGTCGCCTCGTCGGCGAGGGCCACGACCGGGCCGCGGGGCGCGTTCGAGGCGTACGAGACGGGCTGCGCGTCGCGCGTCAGGTCCCAGCCCAGGATCTTGCGGGTCAGTTTCTCGATGACCAGCTCGCTGATGTGTCCCCCGGCGTTGCCGCGCACGTCCACGATCAGTGCCGGGCGGGAGACCTCCAGTCGCAGGTCGCGGTTGAACTGGGCCCAGCCCGAGCCGCCCATGTCCGGGATGTGCAGATAGCCGCACCGGCCACCGCTCAACTCCCGCACGACCTGGCGGCGTTTGGCGACCCAGTCCTGGTAGCGCAGCGGCCGCTCGTCGATCAGCGGGACCACCGCGACCCGGCGGGCCCGCCCCTCGCCCTGGGCGGGCTCGAAGGTCAGCTCGACCGTCGTGCCGCCGGACGCGGCGAAGAGAGGGTAGGGCCCGGACACGGGGTCGACCGGACGGCCGTCGACATGGGTGAGCACC
This sequence comes from Streptomyces sp. NPDC038280, assembly GCF_055600045.1. NCBI lineage: Bacteria > Bacillati > Actinomycetota > Actinomycetes > Kitasatosporales > Streptomycetaceae > Streptomyces > Streptomyces sp. NPDC038280. Next base: position 194,282 of record NZ_JBVJYZ010000011.1, on the reverse strand, counting down.
GCGCCCTCACGGATGCCGGTGCCGGCGAGCGGTGAGCGCGCCTTGGAGTCGGAGGACTCGCCCGGCAGGATCCGCTTGACCAGCCAACGGCCGTCCCTGCAGACCAGGTTGGTGCCGAGCAGCCCCATCGGGCGCTGGTAGTGCGGCGGTCCCTCGTTGCGCCGCGCGGGGGTGACATAGGCGTGCGAGGTGCCGAGCTCGCCCAGGACCTCACGCATCAGATCCGCGAACTCGTCGGGGGAGGCGACCCGTTCGACCAGCGGCCGGTACTGGTCCAGGACGGCCGTCCAGTCCAGGCCGCCCATGTCGGGCGCCCAGAAGTACGCGCGGATGATCCGGCCCGCCTCGTCGTACGCCTGGCGCCACTCCGCCTCCGGGTCCACCTGGTGCACGATCCGGCGCAGATCCACATAGACCGTGGAGTCTCCGTCTCCGGACTCGGTGGAGGGGACCGCGCGCAGATCGCCCTCGTCGACGACGACCAGCCGGGTGCCGTCGCCGCTGACCGCGAACCAGTCGAGGTGGTCGACCAGTTCGGACTTGCGCGCCTTGGTGATGTTGAAGTACTCGAGGGTCGGCCGGCCCGAGGTGTCCGCCGGGTTCGCGAACGTCTCGCCCAGCGCGCCCGAGATCGGCCACCGCAGCCAGACCAGGCCGCCGCCGCTCACCGGGTGCAGCGCCGAGTACTTGGACGCGGCGACCGGGAAGGGCGTGACCCGGTCCGGGAGCCCCTCGATCTCCACGATCACGGTGCCCCCGGCCTGGGCGGCCCCTTCTCCGTCGCTCTCGCCCGGGTCCAGGCCCCCCGCCGCGGGCCGCCCGTCGGGCAGCAGCGCGAAGGGGGAGGGCGTCGTCGAGGAGAGTGGTACGAGATAGGGGCGGCAGCCCAGCGGGAACGACAGATCGCCGGTGTGCACGTCGTACACCGGGTCGAAGCCGCGCCAGGACAGAAACGCGAGATAGCGGCCGTCCCGGGTGAAGACCGGGTTCTCGTCCTCGAAGCGGCCGTTGGTGACGTCGACGACCGTGCGGTCGCCGGGCCCGGTGATCCGGGCCATCTTGATCTGCCGCAGCGACCGGCCGATTCCCGGCTGCGACCAGGTCAGCCAGGCGCCGTCGGGCGAGAACGCCAGATCGCGCACGGGCCCGTTGATCGAGTGGATCAGCTCGGTGACCTCGCCGTTCGACTCCTCCGTGGCGTCGACGAGCAGCAGCCGCCCGTCGTGGGAGGCGAGGGCGAGCCGCTCCCCGTCCGGGTCCGCCACCATCTCGTGGACGCGCCCCAGCTCCCCGGAGGCCAGCCGCCGGGGCTCGCGGTCACCGCTCGCCCGGGGGAGGTAGCCGATCTCGATGGCGTCCTCGCCCTCGGCGTCCGTGATGTAGGCGACCTGGCCGCCGCTGCCCAGCATCTCCGGCAGCCGGACCCGGACGCCCGGGGTGTCGGTGATGGTGCGGGCGGGTCCGTCGCGGTGGGTGAGCCAGTACAGCGAGCCGCGCACCGAGACGGCGCTGGCGCGGCCGGTCTCGTCGACCGAGATGGCGTCCACGTGGTTGGCGGCGGCGACCTGGTAGGAACGCCGGCCGGTGCGCGGCCCGCCGAGCCGCACCTCCAGCTTCCGGGGCCGCGAGTCCGGGGTCAGTTCGTCGACGATCCACACCTCCCCGGCGCACTGGTAGACGACCCGCTGCCCGTCGGACGAGGCGTGCCGTGCGTAGAAGGCGTCGTGGTCCGTGTGGCGGCGCAGATCGCCGCCGTCGTACCGGCAGGAGTAGAGGTTGCCGATCCCCTCGTGGTCGGAGAGGAACGCGATCCGGCCGCCCACGAACATCGCGCAGTCCAGGTGCCCCCCGATGTCCGCCAGCAGCTGCTCGCCGTGCAGCCACAGCCGCCCGGTCGCCCCGCCCCGGTACCGCTTCCAGGCGGCGGGCTCGTGCGGCGGCTTGCCCGTCAGCAGCAGGGTGCGCCGCTGCCCCTCGATGTCGGCGACGGCGATGTCGGAGAGCGGGCCCCAGGGCAGCCGTCGCCCGGGGGAGCCGTCGGTGGGCACGGTGTAGCCCCAGGAGTAGTACGAGAAGGGCTGGCCGTGCGAGGAGACGGCGAGGATGTCGCCGTCCGGGGACCAGCCGCAGACGCGCGTGTCGGGGGAGCCCCAGTAGCTGAGCCGCCGGGAGGGTCCGCCCTCCACCGGGGCGAGATGGATCTCCGGGTCGAGGCTGCGCCAGCTCGTGTAGGCGATGAACCGGCCGTCCGGCGAGAAGCGCGGGTGGCCCACCCGGGTCCGGTCGACGGTGGCCCGCCAGGCCCGGCCGGGTTTCTGGCCCTCGGCGACGAGGGGCGCGACCCAGAGGTCGTCCTCGGCCGCGAAGCACAGCAAGTCGTCGTGCAGATGCGGATAGCGGAGATACGCGACGTCATCACTCACTCCCCAATGCTTTCCGCGGGGAGGGGGGTCGGCAACTTGTGGTGCGGGACACATGCGAAACGTTGCCGTTTCGCTGGGCGGTGGGCTACCGTCGTACCCGTAAGAGTACGAAACCGTTTCGTTTCGCAGGAGGCTGATCATGGCCGGCAGGCTCACCCCCGAACGGGAGTCCGAGCTGTACGGAGCCGTCCTCGATCTTCTCCGCGAAGTCGGCTACGACGCCCTCACCATGGACGCCGTCGCCGCCCGCACCCGCTCCAGCAAGGCCACCCTCTACCGCCAGTGGGGGAGCAAGCCGGAACTGGTCGCGCGGGCGATGCGGCACAACAAGCCGGTGGGGGTCGCGGAGATCGACACCGGTTCCCTGCGCGGTGACTTCCACGAGATCGTCGCGCGCACCGACGACTGCCAGATCGAGAAGGACTCCGCGCTGATGCGCGGCCTGGCCCATGCCGTCCACGACCATCCCGAACTGCTCCAGGCGCTGCGCGAGCTGATCGTCGAACCCGAGATGACCGGGCTCGACGAAGTGCTGCGGCGCGCGGTGGAGCGCGGTGAGGTCGCCGGGGACAACCCGGCCCTCACCCTCGTACCGCACATGCTGATCGGGGCGTTCGTCGCCCGTCCGCTGATCGAGGACCGATCGGTCGATCAGCAGTTCCTCCGGCAGTACCTCGACGCCGTGGTCCTCCCCGCCCTCGGCGCTCCCTGAGTCCCACCCCGCACGTCCGCACCATCCGCAACACCTGACGCGTCACCGCTCGCGCCGTCGGGTCGGCTCCCCATGCCCTTGTCTCACCCACTCAATGGGAGTACGCCCCCGTGGCCACGTTCCTCTACAAGCTCGGCCGGTCCGCCTTCCGGCGCCGCCGGCTCGTCGCCCTGCTGTGGGTCGCGCTGCTGGCACTCGCCGGTGTCGGCGCCGCCACCGCGCCCACCGCGACCTCCAGTTCCTTCTCGATACCCGGCACGGAGGCCCAAAAGGCCTTCGACCTGCTCGAAGAGCGTTTCCCCGGCGGCAGCGCCGACGGTGCCACCGCCCGGGTCGTCTTCAAGGCGCCCGCCGGCCAGAAGATGACCGACCCCGCCAACAAGGCCCGGGTCGACAAGGCCGTCGCCGCGCTCAAGTCCGGCTCGGACCAGATCGCCACCGTCACCGACCCGTACACCGGCAAGGCCGTCTCGCGCGACGGCTCGACCGCGTACGTCTCGGTCACCTACAAGGTCAGCGGCATGGAGCTGACCGACGCGACCCGTGAGGCGCTCGAGAAGGCCGGCCACGACGCCCAGGGGCAGGGGCTCACCGTCGAGATCGGCGGTGACGCGCTCCAGGCCATGCCGAAGACCGGCGCGGGCGAGATCGTCGGCGTGGTCATCGCCGGGATCGTCCTGGTCATCACCTTCGGCTCGCTGGTCGCCGCCGGACTGCCGCTGCTCACCGCGATCATCGGCGTCGGCATCGGTGTCTCCACGATCGCCGCGCTCGCCAGCGTCCTGGACCTGGGTTCGACCACCTCCACCCTCGCGATGATGATCGGCCTCGCGGTCGGCATCGACTACGCGCTCTTCATCGTCTCCCGCTACCGCGCCGAGCTCGCCGAGGGCCGCGAGCGCGAGGAGGCGGCCGGACGGGCCGTCGGCACCGCCGGCTCCGCGGTGGTCTTCGCCGGCCTGACCGTGGTCATCGCCCTGGTCGGCCTCGCCGTCGTCAACATCCCGATGCTGACCAAGATGGGCTTCGCCGCCGCCGGCACGGTCGTGATCGCCGTCCTCATCGCGCTCACCCTCATCCCGGCGCTGCTCGGCTTCGCGGGCAAGCGGGTGCTGGGCCGCAAGACGCGCAAGGGCGCGGCCCCGAGCGACAGGCCGAACATGGGCACCCGCTGGGCGCGGTTCGTGCTGCGGCGCCCAGTGGCCGTCCTGTTGGCCGGTGTCATCGGTCTCGGCGCCATCGCGCTGCCGGCCGCGTCGCTGGAGATGGGCCTGCCGGACGACGGTGCGCAGCCGGCCTCCACCACCCAGCGCCGGGCCTACGACCTGCTGTCGGACGGCTTCGGCCCGGGGTTCAACGGACCGCTGCTGGTCGTCGTCGACGGAGACAGGGCGGCGGCCGACGAGACGGTCACGACGATCAAGGGTCTCGACGGGGTCGTCGCCGTCACCCCGCCGACCCCCAACAAGGCCGGCGACACCTCGATGATCACCGTGATCCCGAAGGACCGGCCGTCCTCCGTCGAGACCGAGGACCTCGTCCACGCGATCCGTGACGCCAGCGGTGACGACGTCCTCGTCACCGGCGCCACCGCGATGAACATCGACTTCTCGCAGAAGATGAACGACGCGCTGCTGCCGTATCTGGCGCTCGTCGTCGGCCTCGCCTTCCTGCTGTTGATGGTGGTCTTCCGCTCGGTCCTGGTTCCGCTGAAGGCGGCGCTCGGCTTCCTGCTCTCCGTCGTCGCGGCTCTCGGAGCGGTCGTCGCGGTCTTCCAGTGGGGCTGGCTGGGCTCCCTCTTCGGGGTCGAGCAGACCGGCCCGATCATGTCGATGATGCCGATCTTCATGGTGGGCGTGGTCTTCGGCCTCGCGATGGACTACGAGGTCTTCCTGGTCACCCGGATGCGCGAGGCCTACGTCCACGGGGAGCGGCCCGGCGAGGCCATCGTGACCGGCTTCCGCCACGGGGCCCGCGTGGTCACCGCCGCCGCGGTGATCATGATGGCGGTCTTCTCCGGCTTCATCGGCTCCAGCGAGCAGATGATCAAGATGATCGGCTTCGGTCTCGCGATCGCGGTCCTGTTCGACGCCTTCGTGGTCCGCATGGCGATCGTCCCGGCGGTCCTGGCCCTGCTGAGCCACCGCGCCTGGTGGCTGCCGCGCTGGCTGGACCGCGCCCTGCCCAACGTGGACGTGGAGGGTGAGGGGCTGCGCAGGGAACTGGGCGAGGCACCGGACGAGGACCGGGAGCTGGTCAAGGCCTGACCCCGTGGACACGGGGCCCCACCTGAGCGGGGTGGCGGTCCCGGTTCGCCCGGGCAGCCCGTGGGGACGGGGTCTGCCGGGCGGTCGTCACGCCGTCATCGCGTCCGAGTCACGGACGTGGTGGCGGCGTACGTACGTGTGAGGAACCGGACCAGCGCCGAGGCGTTGAACTGCACCACGGAGACGCTGTCCTGGGTGTGGAATTCGACCACCACCTGGACCCGGCCGCAGGGCCACACGCCGACCGGTCCGTGCCGGGCGGGCGCGCGCAGGCCGGATTCGAGGAGGTCGCGGGGGAAGGCCCATTCGACGCCGCCGGGGAAGACGAAGCGGACGGTGGAGGGGGCGGCGACGGGGTCGTAGCGCAGGGCGACCGGGATCACGCGGGACAGCGGGGCGTCGGTGACGAGCCAGCCCTTGGCGAGCTGTTCGACCCCCGGGCTTTCGACCGCGGGATGTTCGACCGCGGCGCCGACGCGGCTGTCGACGGCGGGGCCATCAGCGGCGGGAGACATCGACCGCTCCTCACATTCGTCTTATTTGTCTCTAATGTCGCATATTTCGAGGCGTGTGCCTCGCGCTCTGCCGTCACCTATGCGCTCTTGCAACCTCTTTGCAGGTGGGCACTATCATCAAACGGTTCCCTACTCTCCAGCCTGGCCGAAAGCAGAGCTCCCATGCATGTCCCCGACGGATTCATCAACGCGCCCGCGTCCCTCGCCGCGGGCGTCGTCGCGGCGGCCGCCGTCGCGGTCAGCCTGCGCGGGGCCCGCCGGGAGCTCGGGGGCAGCGCCCTTTCCGACGGCCACGGGGGAGAGCGGACCGCGCCGCTCGCCGGACTGGTCGCCGCGTTCATCTTCGCCGTGCAGATGCTGAACTTCCCCGTCGCGGCCGGCACCAGCGGTCATCTCCTCGGAGGCGCCCTCGCCGCGATCCTGGTCGGGCCGTACACCGGAGTGCTCTGCATAGCGGTCGTCCTGCTGATGCAGGGCGTCCTCTTCGCCGACGGCGGGCTCACCGCGCTCGGCGTGAACATCACGGTCATGGGCGTCGTCACCGTCGTCGTCGCGTACGCGCTCTTCCGCGGCCTGGTCAAGGTGCTGCCCCGGAGCCGCCGCTCGGTGACCATCGCCTCCTTCGTCGCCGCGCTGGTCTCCGTGCCGGCCGCGGCCGGCGCCTTCACCCTCATCTACGCGATCGGCGGCACCACCGACGTCCCGGTCTCCAAGGTCCTCACCGCCATGGTCGGCGTCCATGTCCTCATCGGCATCGGCGAGGCGGTCATCACCATGCTGACCGTCGGTGCCGTCGTCGCCGTGCGCCCGGACCTGGTCTACGGCGCCCGGGGCCTGAGCGCGCCGCTCAAGCTCCGCGTCGGCGGCGAGCTGGTCGACGCCGAGCCGGTCGGCGAGGCCCGCCCCGCCGCCGCCGGCTCCGCCAAGAAGCTGTGGATCACCGGCCTGGTCACCGCTCTCGTCCTCGCCGGATTCGTCTCCTTCTACGCCTCCGCCAGCCCCGACGGCCTGGAGAAGGTCGCCGCCGACCAGGGCATCGACCGGAAGGTCGAGGACCACGCGGCCGCCGACTCCCCGCTCGCGGACTACGGCGTCAAGGGCATCGAGGCCCCCCGGCTCTCCGGCGGCCTCGCCGGTGTGATCGGCGTCGGGGCCACGGCCGCTGTCGGCGGCGGCCTCTTCTGGGCCGCGCGTGGCCGTCGCGCCCAGCGCCGGCGCGCGACGGAAACCGTCTGACATGGGCGCGGGCCACAGCCACAAGCTCTTCCGACACGGACACTCGCCCCTGCACCGGCTGCCTCCGCACTGCAAGCTCGCCGCCGTCCTCGCCTTCGTGATCGTGGTGGTCTCCACGCCCCGCGAGGCGATGTGGGCCTTCGCGCTGTACGCCGTCCTGCTCGTCGCCGTCGCGGCCGTGGCCCGCGTCCCCGCCCGCTTCCTGCTCAAGCGCCTCGCGATCGAGATCCCGTTCGTCGCGTTCGCGTTCCTGATGCCCTTCGTGGTGCCCGGCGAACAGACCGGCATCCTGGGGCTCTCCGTGAGCGTCCCGGGTCTGTGGGGCGCCTGGAACGTCCTCGCCAAGGGAACCCTCGGTGTCGCCGCGTCCGTACTCCTCGCCGCCACCACCGAACTGCGCTCGCTGCTGCTCGGCCTCCAGCGACTCAAGCTGCCGCCGCTGCTCGTGCAGATCGCGAGCTTCATGGTCCGCTACGGCGACGTCATCACGGACGAGATGCGGCGGATGTCGATCGCCCGCCGCTCGCGCGGTTTCGAGGCGAGCGGAGTGCGCCATTGGGGTGTCCTCGCCAAGTCGGCGGGGGCGCTCTTCATCCGCTCCTACGAACGCGGGGAGCGGGTGCACCTCGCCATGGTCAGCCGCGGCTACGCCGGCTCGATGCCCGTCATCGACGACGTGACCGCCTCCCGGACCCAATGGGCGTCCGCCGCCGCCCTCCCCGCCGCCGCCCTGATCATCTGTCTGCTGGGATGGACGCTATGACTGCCACGCTCGAACCGTCCCTGGAGGTACGCGGGCTCGCGTACGCCTACCCCGACGGCCACCAGGCCCTCTTCGGCGTCGACCTCACCGTCGGCCGGGGGGAGCGCGTCGCGCTCCTCGGACCCAACGGCGCCGGCAAGACCACGCTCGTCCTGCATCTGAACGGCATCCTCACCGGCGGCGCGGGCACGGTCGCCGTCGCCGGGCTGCCCGTCGCCAAGAACCACCTCGCCGAGATCCGGCGCCGGGTCGGCATCGTCTTCCAGGACCCCGACGACCAGCTGTTCATGCCGACCGTCCGGGAGGACGTGGCCTTCGGCCCGGCCGCCGCCGGGGTCCGGGGCGCCGAGCTGGAGGCCGTGGTGCTCCGCGCGCTGGAGCGGGTCGGCATGGCCGAGTTCGCCGACCGGCCGCCGCACCACCTCTCCTTCGGGCAGCGCCGCCGCGTCGCGGTGGCCACCGTCCTCGCGATGGAGCCGGAGATCCTGGTCCTGGACGAGCCCTCCTCCAACCTGGACCCGGCCTCGCGCCGGGAACTGGCCGACATCCTGCGCTCGCTGGACGTCACCGTCCTGATGGTCACGCACGACCTTCCGTACGCCCTGGAGCTGTGCCCCCGCTCGGTGATCCTCAGCGACGGTGTGATCGCGGCTGACGGCCCGACCCCGGAGATCCTGGCCGACACCGGGCTGATGCACAGCCACCGGCTGGAGCTGCCGTTCGGTTTCGATCCCCGGTCCGTCGCCCTGGGGTAGTGACCGGGAGGGCCGGCCCGGGACGAGCGGGCGCGGCCCCGCCGTACCGACCCGAACCCCGGAATCCGGCCCCCACCGGCCACGTTGCACCATGGGGTGAGACGAACGTGAGAGGGAGCGTGGGACGTGGACGTCCAGGGCACGGTGACGGCGGGATTCGAGCCGGTCAGGGACGCGTTCCTGCGCAATTTCGAACAGCGCGGTGAGCGGGGCGCCGCCGTCGCCGTCTACCGCCACGGCGTGAAGGTCGTCGACCTGTGGGCCGGCAGCAGGGACGTCGACGGGACCGCGCCCTGGGCCCTGGACACCGCGCAGATCATGCGCTCGGCGACGAAGGGCGTCGCCGCCGCCGTACCGCTGCTGCTGCACCAGCGGGGCCAGCTCGACCTGGACGCCCCGGTCGGCACGTACTGGCCGGAGTTCAAGGCGGCCGGCAAGGACCGGGCCCTCGTCCGGCACCTCCTCTCGCACCGCGTCGGCCTGCCCGTACTGGACCGTCCGCTGACCCTCGCCGAGGCCGTCGACCTGGAGACGGCCATGGACGCCGTCGCCGCGCAAACGCCCGTCTGGGAGCCCGGCACCGACCACGGCTACCACCCGCACACCTTCAGCTGGCTGCTGAGCGGCCTGGTCAAGCGGGTCACCGGCCGGACGCTGGGACGCTGGGTCGCCGAGGAGATCGCCGGGCCGCTCGGCCTCGACCTGTGGATCGGGCTGCCGGCCGACGAAGCACACCGAGCCGGCCGCGTCGGCCCCCTCGAGGAGCCCGAGACCACCCAGGGCGGCGGACTCAAGCTGCGCCCCAAGCGCGCCGTCACCGACGCCTACCGCGACCCGGCCTCGCTCACCAGGCGCGCCTTCGGCGCGATCGACCCCGCCCCGGACGAGAACGACCCGCTCTACCGCGCCGCCGAACTCCCCGGCTCCGCCGGCGTCTCCACGGCCCGCGCGCTCGCCCGCTTCTACGCGGCGACGATCGGCGCGGTGGACGGCCACCGCCTCTTCGCCCCGGCGACCCTGACCCTCGCGCGGACGGAGGAGTCCGAGGGCCCGGACCGGATCCTGGTCGTGGGCACCCGCTTCGGCCTCGGTTACATGCTCCACAGCACCGCCTCGCCCCTGCTGGGCCCCGGCTCCTTCGGCCACCCGGGCCGCGGCGGCTCCCTCGGCTTCGCCGACCCGGAGTCCGGGATCGCCTTCGGGTACGTCACCAACGGCATGCGCAAGACCGTGACGGCCGACCCCCGGGCGCAGGCGCTGGTCCGGGCGGTACGTTCGGCCCTATGACGCATCGCTTCGAGGGCTACGGCGTACTGGTCACGGGCGCGGCACGCGGCATCGGTGAGGCGACCGCCCGCAGACTCGCGGCGGAGGGCGCCCGGGTGCTGGTGACCGACATCGACGGCGAGGCGGCCGCGACCGCCGCCGACGCGATCCCCGGCGCGCTGGCGTTCCGCTGCGACGTGGCCGACCGCGCCTCGGTCGAGGCGGCGGTGGCGTACGCGGCCGACCACCTCGGCGGCCTCGACGTCCTCGTCAACAACGCGCTCGCCCGGGTGGCACCGGACGCCGAACGCCTCGAGGACGAGGGCGACGAGGGCTGGCGGCAGAACCTGGACGTCACGCTGATGGGCGCGTTCCGCTGTGCCCGGGCGGCGATGCCCCTGCTCGCGGCGTCGGGCCGGGGCGCCATCGTCAACATCGGCTCCGTCAACGCCGAACAGGACTTCGGCAACCACTCCTACAGCGCGGCCAAGGCGGGCCTAGCCTCCCTCACGCGCACGCTCGCGGGCGACGCGGCGGGGCGAGGGGTCCGCGTCAACCAGATCAACCCCGGCACGATCGCCACCCGCGCCTGGGAGGGCCGCGAGAAGGAACTCGCCGTCCTCGCCGAGCGCGTCTATCCCCTGGGCCGCGTCGGCACGCCGGACGACATCGCGGCCGCGGTCGCGTTCCTGGCATCGACGGACGCGTCCTGGATCACGGGCACGACGCTCCGGGTGGACGGTGGCCTGCTGGCGGTGAACACGGGGTTCGCGTGGGCGCTGGGCAGGGACGGGGGCAGCGACTAGGTGTACCGCGGAAGGTTCTCCGTGGAGATGGTCCAGTGGGCGATGGAGACGTCCTCGCCGTAGAAGAACTCCTTGCGGGTCGCGTAGCGGGGGCCGTCCGGCGTGGCGTGGATGTCCGAGAGGACGGCGCCCGTACCGGTGCGGGGATCGAAGATCGCGTACACGGGGATGCCGAGGAGCGGGTAGTCCCGCATCTTGCCGACCCAGTCGTTGTCCGGGTTGGACCGCGAGACGACCTCGACGGCGGCGAGGAGGGTCCGCGGGTCGAAGGAGCCGTCCCCCTCCATGTCGGCCTCAGCGATCACCATGACGTCGGGGTGGCGCATGACGCCCTCGGGCTCGTTCTCGACGTCTGGTTCCCCTGTGTGGGCCGCCAGCTCATCCGGCATCACCTTTTCCAGGCGCTTGCGCAGCCGCAGCACGGTCAGCTCATGGGGACGTCCCGGGGCCCGCATGTCGTGGACGATTCCTTCTCTGGTGATCTCGAACTTGCCAGGGACGGTGTCGTCCAGGCTTCGCAGGGCCTCGCGCATGGTCAGGTAGTGCTGACTGCCCTGCCGCTGCGTGTCGTCCGGGGCGATGGTCATGTCGCTGGCTCCTCGTCCGTGGCCTGGGGCCCGAGTCATCAGTTTCAGGCCAGGCGGCCTCCATGCGCTCGGTTCGGCAGTCGCGGCAGCTGCCCGCTTCGGGGGCGCGGAAGGCCCTGTCGCAGTCCTCGCAGGTCTGAAGCGGGTCGGGGGCGCGGGGTGCGGCGGGCAGCGGGGGTGGCAGCAGGGCGGTGAGGCGGTGGGCCAACAGGGCCGCCGGGTGGCGCAGGTCATCCGGGAGGCTCGCCGTCAGGGTCCGGCGTACGGCGTCGGGCGCGGCCCCACGCTCCAGCCAGGCGGAGACGCCCGGGGCCAGGCGGTGTACGTCGCGTTCGGCGAGCGTCAGCCGGGGCTCGTGCCGGCGCAGGTCGGCGAGGAGATCGGTGGCGACGCGGTGCTGTGCGGGGCCCACGGGGGCGACAGGGGCGGGGAGCGGGGGTGGCGGGGTCCTCGGAGGCGCGGCGGGTGGCGGGGGCGCGGGAGGAGGGGGCGGCGGTACGGGGTCGGGATCGGGGTTCGGATCCGGGGTTGGGGCTGGGTCCGGGGGTGTGTCCGGGTCCGGGTGCGGCGGGCGTACGGCTCCCGGCTTGTTGTACGAGACCGTACGGGCCACCACCTGCCCGTTCGGCAGCCGCTCCCGGGTGCGCTCCAGGTAGCCGTGAGCCTCAAGTTCCCGCAGGGCGGCGGCGATACGGATCTCGCCCTCGGGGAAGCGCTCGGCGAGTGCCTTGATGCCGACACTCGCACCGGACGGCATCGACTGGATGTGGGTGGCGAGCCCGATCGCGACGAGCGACAACTGGCCGTGCTGGGCGAGGTGATTGCCGATCACGGTGTAGTGCGCGGTGTGGCGCGTGTTGACGTGGATGACACCGGATCGGGTGGCAACCGGGCGATGCTGGGCCGCGGAGCCCACTGGCGCGCTAGGGTTCTGGTTATCCATCGGGAAGGTAGTGCTTCCTTGTTGGTCAGGCCCTCGATCGGGATCGCTAGTCCCGGCCGGGGGCCGTCTCATGTCCGGGTGGTCGCCGAGAGCATATGCCAGGCAAGTACCCACAAATCCAGCCCAGTTGGCCGCAACCACTCGTGTGGGTGACGCAGGGTGAGCGGGAGGCTGGAGGGGCTTGGTTGGGTACTTTCCCCTCAGGGATTGAAAGCTTTTTACGTCGTGGCGAACCGCCCCGCGGCAGCCCGCGACCCGGCGTGACCGGGGCCTGTCGATGCGGGTTCCGGCGGTCGGGTGGGGCCGGGTTCCGTTGGCTTCTGGTGGTGGCCGCCCTCTCTCCGAGTGTGGCGGTCTGCGCCGCCCCCTCAAGGGCGCTCCTACGTCGCGTCGCTGCGCGATGGGCTGCGCCCACCCTTGACCGGCCGACTCCGTCCGCCTTTTCACACTCGGAGGGCGTCCCGGGGGTGGGGTTCTCCACGCCCCGGGTTCGCTTCGGGCTCGGGTGGGGTTGGCGTGCGCGGGTCAGAGCTGCGCGGTAGTGGGATGGGGCGGTGACGGCTTGGCTTAGCGACGGGCGGCCGGTGGGGTGTTGGGGTGCCAGCTGGTGGTTGATGCCCGGTGGGGGCTTGGCCCGGGGCGGCGGCGAGACAAACAGTCATGGCAGGCCCAGGAGGTGGGGCGGGTGGTGCCTGTGTGATCGGTGCGGCATCGCCAGGGTCTGACCGCTGCTTGCGATGACTGTTTGTGCCGCGCGGCGGGACTAGGGCGTGTCTGACGGGTCGGTAGTGGGCTTGGGCCGTAAAGGGGCCTTTGACTGCGGCGGTCGTGTCGGAGGTCGTCAGCGGACGACGTCGAAGACGTTCTTCTGCAGGCCGTTGGCGTAGGCCTCGTGCTCGACGAGCTTCAGCTTCTGGGTGTCCTTGTCCGTGGCGCTGAAGAGGCGCTTGCCGGCGCCGAGCAGAAGCGGGAAGACGAGGAGGTGGTAGCGGTCGATCAGGCCGGCGTCCGAGAGGGCCTGGTTCAGGGAGGCGCTGCCGTGGACGATGATCGGGCCGCCTTCCGTCTTCTTGAGCGCGGCGACCTCGTCGAGCGAGCGCAGGATCGTGGTCTCGCCCCAGTTCGACACCAGGTCGTCCTCGGTGAGGGTGGTGGAGACGACGTACTTCGGTATCGCCTTGTAGTCGGCGAAGTCCTCCATGTCGGGCCACACCGGGCTGAACGCCTCGTAGCTGGTCCGGCCCATCAGCATCGCGGTGGCTTCCTTCTGCTCCCGGCCCTTGATGTCGAATGCTTCGGGCAGGAACTCCGTGTGCTTGAAGGTCCAGCCGGAGTTCCGGTATCCGGGCTCGCCGCCCGGAGCCTCCACAACGCCGTCGAGCGAGATGAAAGCGGTGCTGATCAGAGTGCGCATTTCGGGTTCCTCGGTGTCTCGTGTATGGGTGCAAGAAGGTTCAGTCGTGGTCTTTGACTGCCGGCCGCGGAGAAACTCATCGGTCGTCGACCGCTCGTCGGGCGGCCGGGGCGAAACGGCTAGTTGGCCCGTTCGTGACGCAGGAGGACCACCTGGGAGTCGAAGGTCCTGGTCTCGGTGAGCATCAGGTCGAACCGCTGCTGCGGGGTGGTGAAGACGGGCTTGCCGCCGCCGAGTACGACGGGGTGGACGAAGATCTGGTACTCGTCGATCAGCTGCTGTTCGGTGAGGTAGCCGGCCAGCGTGGAGCCGCCGAACAGCAGCAGGTGGGCGCCGCTGTCCTTGAGGGCGGTCAGCTCCTCGACCACGTTGGTGCTGATGACGCGAGTGTTCCAGTCCGCCTCGGTCAGCGTCGAGGAGACGACGACCTTGGACGCCTTGCGCCAGACGGGCGCGAAGGCGAGGTCGTGCTCGTGGGAGGAGAGCTCCTCGGCGCGGGGCCAGAAGCCGGACATCATGTCCCACACCACGCGGCCGTACAGGAAGATGTCGGCGCTATTGGTGAGGCTCTGCGAGTAGGCGGACAGTTCGGCGTCCATGCGGGGCCAGTCGAACTCCCCGTTCGGGCCCTCGATGAAGCCGTCCAGCGACTGGTGCACGAAGTGCGTGATCTTGCCCATGAGTATCGGGTCCCCTGGCGACAGATGTCCGGACGGCCGTTGACCGGCCCTTGTGTACGATGTCCACATTCGGAGGGTGCGGAGCTCCTCGCCCCCGAGTGATCATGCAGGAGCCTAGACGACGTAAGTGGATGCTGTCCACATTGGAGGCGGAAGCCATGGCGGCGACTGGGAACGACATACCGAGGCGGGACACCTACCGCCACGGCGATCTGCGCAACGCACTCATCGACGCGGCCCTCGAACTCGCCCGCCAGGGCGGCCCGGAGGCCGTCGTGCTGCGCGCCGCCACGCGGCAGGCCGGGGTTGTCCCCAACGCCGCCTACCGGCACTTCGCCGACCGCGACGCCCTGCTCCACGCCGTCTCCCAGGCCGCCATGGCCCAGGTCGCCCGCACCATGGAGGCCGAACAGGCCGCCCTGCCGCCCGCCGAGGACCCGGTGGCCGCCGCCCGGGCCCACTTCCGTGCCGTCGGCACCGGATACCTCCGCTTCGCCCAGGAGGAACCCGGCCTGTTCCGCACCGCCTTCCACGTCCCCGGCGACATGACCCACGCCGCCGACGACACCGCCGCGGGCGTCACCGGCAAGACCCCCTTCGAGCTGCTCGGGGAAGCCCTCGACGGCCTTGTGGACACCGGGCTCCTGGCCGAGGACCGGCGCCCCGGAGCCGAGTTCCTCGCCTGGTCGGCCGTCCACGGACTCGCCGTCCTCCTCATCGACGGCCCCCTCCGCGGCCTCCATCCCACCCAGGCCCATGACGCCGGCCAGCACGTCATCGACATGATCGAACGCGGCATCTGACACCACCAGGGACGACGGGACGCTGCCGCGGGATCAACTGTCATGGGAAGCGGCCGGGGTGGGACATCTGGCCACTGGTGTGACGGGTGGGGCGGCCACCAGGCCCCCGGCCCTCCTAGTGCCGACAGTTAGTGCCGTTCTCCCCTACCGGGCATCAGCCACCAGCCTGTGCCCCGGCCGTCATCCGTGGGGTTCGTCGCCGAACCAGCCCAGCAGCCCCATTCCACGTGGGCGCACCCCCCACCCGCCGGAGCGAGGTCCTGAATTCCAACTCCCCACCGGGCGTCACCCGCTGAGCGAAGCCCGACAGCCCCATTCCACTGCCGCGCAGCTCTGACCCGCACACGCCAACCCCACCCGGGCCCCGACCCACACTGTCGCGTGGAGAACCCCACCCCCGGGCCGCCCTCCGAGAGTGTTTTGCGCGGGTGGAGTCGGGCCGTCAAGGGTGGGCGCAGCCCATCGCGCAGCGACGCGACGCAGGAGCGCCCTTGACGGGCCGGCGGAACCCGCGACTCTCGGAAGGAGGGCGGCCACCACCAGAAGCCAACCGGCCCGGTTCAGGTGGGGAGAGCAAGCTCCGCCCAGACCGCCTTGCACGGTACGGGACCCTCCGTCGTGCCCCAGCGGCTTGCGAGGGCCTCGACCAGGAGGAGCCCCCTGCCCGACTCCTCGTCCCCCTCCGCCTTCCCGAGGGCCGGGAGACGGTCACCCCGTGTGTCGGTGACCTCGATCCGGAGCGTGGCCCCGGACGCGGTGATGGTCAGGCGAAAGTCTCGTCCCCGTACCCGCCCGTGCAGTACGGCATTGGCCGCCAGCTCGGCGACGACATGGGCCGCGTCCTCGAACGGCAGTCCCCACGCGCGGAGTTGCTCCACTGCCAGCAGCCTGGCCAGTCGGGCTGCCCTGCGGGTCGACGAGAGCTGGACGCTGAACTGGCGTACAGGCGCCAAGGTGTGGGCGGCTTCTTGATTCATGTCACTCAGCGTGGCGGGCCGTGCGTACGCTGCACAGCGACACCGCCCTTACGTACGGTTACTGTCCGCAGACTGTCCGGTCCTGTCCCGACTGTCTCGCGCGACCCCCCGGGTAGAGGGCGCTGAGGACGAACGGCACGTCGGAGGTGGGGACTCATGAGCGGCGACACGGATGAGCCAGGGTGGGAAGTCGATCCGGACGACGAATCAGGAGCGGCGGTGATCGCGGCGGTCGGCCGCCAGGTGAAGCTCCGCCGCGAGGCGAAGGGGCTGCGGGCAGCGGACTTCGGCGAGGCGATCGGCTACGGCGAGGACCTGGTCCGGAAGGTGGAGCGGGGAGACCGGATTCCGCGCCCGGAGTTCCTGGAGCGGGCGGACCAGGTGCTGGGGGCGGACGGCCTCATCTCGGCCATGAAGAAGGACGTCGAGAAGGCGCGCTATCCGAAGAAGGTCCGCGAGCTGGCGAAGCTGGAGGAGCGAGCCGTTGAGTTCGCGCTGTACAGCAACCACAACATCCACGGTCTGTTGCAGACGACGGAGTACGCACGGGCTTTGCTTGAAACCCGGCGTCCCGCCTACCCGCTGGACGAGTTGGAGCGGCTGGTGGCGGCGCGCATAGCGCGGCAGTCCGTCTACGAACGGGTGCCTGGTCCCGAGCTGAGCTTTGTCCAGGAAGAGGTGACCCTGCGGCGGCCGATCGGGGGGACAATGGTGTTGCGCCGACAGCTCGAACACCTGCTTGAGGTAGGGGCGTTGCCGAACGTCGAGATTCAGGTGATGCCGACTGCCTGCGGCGACCACCCAGGAACTGGCGGCTTGATCGAAGTGCTGAAGTTCGGAGACGGCACGGCCGTGGGACGCTCCGACGGCAAGTTCAACGGCCGTCCCGTCCAAGACCCCCGGCAGCTCCGAATCCTTGAGCTGCGATATGGCATCATCCGGGCCCAGGCTCTCACGCCCCGGGAGTCGATGGCCTTTATCGAGCAATTGCTGGGAGAAACATGATCCGCAAGGCAGAGCTGGAGTGGTTCAAGAGCAGCTACAGCAGCAGCAGTGAAGGCGATGACTGCCTCGAAGTCGCCAACACCCCCTCCCACATCCACGTCCGCGACTCCAAAGACACCACCCTCACCCCCCTCACCTTCGCTCCCACCACCTGGGCCGGCTTCATCACCTTCGCCACCACCCCCTGACCCCCTGCCTCACCCCGCGTGCAGCATCAACCCGATCCCCACCACCATCAACCCCGCCGCCGCGATCCTCGGCCCCCCGAACCGCTCCTTGAAGAACACCGCTCCGATCGCCGCGCCCACGATGATCGAGGACTCCCGCAGCGCCGCGATCGGGGCCAGGGGTGCCTTCGTCTGGGCCCAGAGGACCAGGGCGTACGCCGAGACGGACAGGACCGCGCCGAGGGCGCCGCGGGAGGCGTGGGGGCGGAGCTGGGCGGCGAGGGCGGCGCGGCGGCGGTAGAAGGTGTAGGCCGGGATCGCCGTGCCCTGGAGGACCATCAGCCAGGCGATGTACCCGAGCGGGGAGCCCGAGGCGCGGACGCCCACCCCGTCCACCACCGTGTAGAGCGCGATCGCGAGCCCCGTCCCGCCCGCGGCCAGCAACGCCGGCCAGTCGGGGCGGCTTCCCCCGCCCCGGATGCCCCACAGTGCCAGTCCCACCAGCCCCGCGCAGGCAACCGCGACGCCCGTCAACTGCCAGCCGTCCGGCACCTCGTGAACGAACGCCGCCGCGAGGACCGTCACCACCAGCGGAGCCGTACCCCGCGCGATCGGATACATCTGACCGAAGTCGCCGAGGGTGAAGGAGCGCATCAGCAGCGCCATGTAGCCGATGTGCAGCGCCGCCGAGGCGACGAGGTAGGGCCACGCCGCCGGCATCGGCACGAAGAGGGCCGTGGCCGCCCCGACCAGGACGCCGCCCCCCGAGATGAGGGTGAAGGAGAGCAGCTGGTCCTTGATGTGGTGCGCGAGGGCGTTCCAGCAGGCGTGCGTGACTGCGGCGACGAGAACGGCCGCTGCGACGAGCGGGGTCACCGCGCCTTCAGTACGGAGGCCACGACCGGGCCTGCCGCGTCGCCTCCGTGACCGCCCGACTGGACGACGGCCGCCGCCGCGAGGTCGTCGGCGTAACCGGTGAACCAGCTGTTGGAGGTGGCCTGTCCGTCGGCCTCCGCCGAGCCGGTCTTCGCACCCTTGTCGCCGCCGACCCCGGCCATCGCCTCCGCGGCCGTGCCGTTGCCGGTCGCGGCGGCCCGCATCATCTCCCGCAGACCCGAGGCGATGGAGTGGGGGAGCGGCTGGGCGGTGGCCAGTTCACGGTCGTCGAGGTCCCTGGGGACGATGACGGGCTGTCTGAAGCCGCCGCTCTTGGCGGTGGCGGCGAGCGAGGCGACATTGAGCGCGCTCATCGTGATCTTCCCCTGGCCGATGTACGAGGCGGCGGTCTCCACGCCCGTGGACTCCGGCACGTTCCCGTCGGCGGCCGGGATGCCGGTCTGCCAGTTCTCACCTATGCCGAAGTACTTCCGGGCGGTCGCGCCCAGGGCCGTACCGGCGATGTTCTTCGCGTTGAGGGGCTTGATCGCCTTGATGAAGGCGGTGTTGCACGAACGGCGGAAGGAGTCCTTCAACGTCCCGTCCGGGATGGAGAAGTCCTTGAGGTTGTGGAAGGTGTACCCCTCCCACGAGACCGTCGACGGACACTCGACCTTGGTGTCCGGCCCGGCGATGCCGTGGTCCATCATCATCGTCGCGCTGACGATCTTTATCGTGGATCCGGGGGCCTGCGCGCCGAGGAAGGCCGTATTGAAGCCTGCCGCCGGGCTGTTGGCGACCGCTCTGATCTCGCCGGTGGACGGTTTGACGGCCACCACCGACGCGTGCCCGTACTTCTTCACGGCCTTCTCGGCGGCCGCCTGGACGCCCGCGTCCAGCGTGGTCTTCAGCTCGCCCGGCTTCCCCTTGGCGAGCGTGAGCAGGGTGGTGTCGGCCGTGCCCTCCACCCCGCTGTCGATGTAGAGCTCGACGCCGGGGGTGCCGGTGGTCTTCGCCCCGTACTTCGTGCGCAGCTGGTCCAGGATGGGGCCGAGCGAGGGGTACTTCTCCTTCGTCAGCTCGACGCCCTTGTGGTCGACGGCCTTGATCTCCGCCGACTTCGCCTCGCCGGTCCTGAGCGTGCCGGTCTTGGTGAGTTGCGGGTGGATGACCGTCGGCTGCCAGTCGACGAGCGGCTTCCCGCTGGTCAGGCCGCGGACGACGGTCAGCGACGAGGAGTAGGTGAGCGGCTTGGACTGTCCGTTGTAGGTGACGGTCGCGGCGACCGTGAACGGCACCTTGGTGCCGACCGGAGTGCCCGGGGTGATGACGGCCCTGGAGACGTGGGCCGTCTCACGGAACCCCTGGACGGCCGGTCCGGCGGCGCCGGAGTTGTTGGTGAGCGCGGCGGCCTTCTCGCTCTCGCCCGCGGCCCAGGCGGCGAGGAACTCCTCGGCGGTGGTCCTGGTCTCCTCGGCGTCCAGCGGGCCGGTCTTCCTGGAGACCTCGGCGGACTTGGTGGACGTGCCGCCGCCGCTCAATCCGTTCCAGAGGTTGTAGCCGCCGTAGCCGACGCCGCCCGCGACGACGACGAAGACTCCCCCGACAACGGCGACCTTCGCTCCGCTGCGCATCGTTCAGTTCCCTCCCCCAAGAGCCCACTTGAACACGTTCAAGTGACTGACAGGAGCACTCTACGGGACAGTGGTGACAGCGGGGGATGGTTGTGGCCGGAACGAAACGAGGTCCCGGTCACACCCACGTATCGAGCCACATACGGCTCCGCCAGGAATCCATCGGAATCGCCTCGCCCGTGTACAGCGGCCAGAAATAGATGAAATTCCAGACGATGAGAAGAACGAGCACACCCGCCCCGACCGCGCCGATCGTCCGCCGCCGCTCGTCCGAGCCCGGTGGCCCCACCAGCGCGCCGATCATCATCGCCACCGCGAGACACAGGAACGGCACGAACACGACGGCGTAGAAAAGGAAGATGGTGCGCTCCTGGTAAAAGAACCAGGGCAGCCAGCCCGCCGCGATTCCGCAGGCGATCGCGCCCGCCCGCCAGTCACGCCGGAAGAACCAGCGCCACAGCACATACAGAACCGCGAAACACGCCGCCCACCACAGCAGCGGCGTACCGATCGCCAGCACCTCCCGCGCGCACTTCTCCGTCGCGTCCACCGGGCAGCCGTCGCGGCCCGCCGCCGGGTCCTCGTAGAAGTACGAGACCGGGCGGCCCAGCACGATCCAGCTCCACGGATTGGACTGGTACGTGTGACCGGACGTCAGATTGACGTGGAAGTTGTAGACCTCGGTCTCGTAGTGCCACAGGCTCCGCAGCCAGTCCGGCAGCCACGACCAGGCGCCCCCGCCGTGCCCCTTGGCCGCCCAGTCCCGGAAGTACCCCTTGTCGGAGACGATCCAGCCGGTCCAGGAGGCGATGTACGTGAGGATCGCCACCGGGACGACCGAGACGAACGCCGGGATCAGGTCCCGCCTGAGCACCGCCGCGTACGGACGGATCGCACCCGCCGTCCGGCGGCCACCCGCGTCCCACAGCACCGCCATCAGACCGAACGCGGCCATGATGTAGAGGCCGTTCCACTTCGTGGCGAACGCCAGGCCCAGCATCACGCCCGCCGCGATCCGCCACGGACGCCACCCCAGCCGCAGCGCCTCCGCGACCTCCGCGTCCGGCCGCAGCACCCCGCCGTCCTCGTCGGGATCCACCGGAAGCGCCGCCGCCAGCCGCCGCCGCGCCGCATCACGGTCGATCAGCAGACAGCCGAACGCGCCCAGGACGAAGAACATCAGCACCAGGTCGAGCAACGCCGTGCGGCTCATCACGAAATGCAGCCCGTCCACCGCGAGCAGCAGCCCCGCCAGACAGCCGAGGAACGTCGAACGGAAGAGCCGCCGGCCGATCCGGCACAGCATCAGCACCGACAGCGTGCCGAGCACCGCGACCATGAACCGCCAGCCGAACGGATCGAATCCGAACAGCTGTTCGCCGAGCCCGATGACCCACTTGCCGACCGGCGGATGCACCACATAACCCGGCTCCACCGGTACCGGCACCGCCGAGGGGTCCGCGAGGATCGACTTGTCGACGTCCTTCGGCCAGGCACCCTCATAGCCCTGATTGACCAGCGCCCAGGCGTCCTTCGCGTAGTACGTCTCGTCGAATATCACCGACTTCGGGCTGCCCAGGTGCCAGAACCGCAGCACCCCCGCGAGCAGCGCCACCAGCACCGGCCCGCCCCACGCGGCGATCCGCGTCAGCCGGTCCGCCAGAGCCGGGGAGACCCCGAGCAGCGACCACACCCGCCAGGACGGCCGCGTGTACGGCGGCACAAGCCGCTCCCGCAGCCCGATCTCCTTCCGCGGCGCATACCCGAATCGGCGCAGGCGCTGCTGCCACGCGGGCGGCTCTTCCCCGGCGTCTTGGCCCTGCAGAGCCTCTGGCGCAGTACTGGTCACCGCGCCATCGTAGGGAACGCGTCTGTGCGAGTCGCCTCTCCGGGCTGCGAGGATGGCTCCTGTGACAGGAACGGTGACCGGAACACTCGTACTCGCAGGGACCCCCATCGGTGATATCGCGGACGCCCCGCCACGGCTCGCCGCCGAGCTGCAGACCGCCGACATCGTCGCCGCGGAGGACACCCGGCGGCTGCGCGGGCTGACCAGGGCGCTCGGCATCCACACCTCGGGGCGTGTCGTCTCGTACTTCGAGGGCAACGAGTCGGCCCGCACCCCCGAACTCGTCGAGGCGCTGGCCGGCGGGGCCCGGGTGCTGCTGGTCACGGACGCGGGCATGCCCTCCGTCTCGGACCCCGGCTACCGCCTCGTGGCCGCCGCCGTCGAGCGGGACATCAAGGTCACGGCCGTCCCGGGACCGTCCGCCGTGCTCACCGCGCTCGCCCTGTCCGGGCTGCCCGTGGACCGCTTCTGCTTCGAGGGCTTCCTGCCCCGCAAGGCCGGCGAGCGCCTCGGCCGGCTCCGCGAGGTGGCCGACGAGCGCCGCACCCTCGTCTACTTCGAGGCCCCCCACCGCCTCGACGACACCCTCTCCGCGATGGCCGAGGTCTTCGGCGCGTCGCGCCGCGCCGCGGTCTGCCGTGAGCTGACCAAGACGTACGAGGAGGTGAAGCGCGGCGGCCTCGGTGAGCTGGCCGCCTGGGCGGCCGAGGGCGTGCGCGGCGAGATCACCGTCGTCGTGGAGGGCGCCCCCGAGACGGGCCCCGCCGAACTCGGCCCCGAAGAGCTGGTGCGCCGGGTCGCCGTGCGCGAGGAGGCGGGGGAGCGTCGCAAGGAGGCCATCGCGGCGGTCGCGGCCGAGGCGGGCCTTCCCAAGCGGGAGGTCTTCGATGCCGTCGTGGCGGCAAAGAACGCGGCTCGAGAAGCCCCCGCGGAAAGTAAAGGTCTATCGTAAAAGGCAAAGCCAAGACCGTGCAGCGGCCCTCTCGGCAAGGGAACGCCAAAGAGCGTTCCATTGTTCGACCGGCGCTGATGCGCTCCCGCCGGAAAAGGCGTCCACTGGGTCAGTGGAGAGGAGCTGGCATGAGTGAGATCACCGGCACATCCGTCGGCCACGAGGCGTACGCCTTCGCCTGTATGCGCTGCGGCCACGGCTGGGAGCAGGCGTATGACATAGAGCACCACATCGACGCCTCCGGCCATGAATTCATCGTCTACAGGACGGACGGGGAACGGGTACCTTCCCCGCTCTCCAGCCCCACGTGCCTCAACTGCGGAAGCCACGTGGTCCGGATCATGCGGGCCGGCCAGGTCTCCTCGGTGCGAAACCTGATGGAGCGGGCGGCGCAGGAGCCCCGGGGCAAGAAGATGCCGGAGTCCGCGCCGGCCGGACCGGTCGCCCAGCAGCCCGAGGCCGTCGAACCCGCCGAGGGCGCGCCGCGCGAGCCTCACCACTGGCACCTCTCGGACCTGCTGCACCCCTTCCAGAAGAAGTAGGCCCGCCCCGGGCCCTCGTACCATCGGGCCCATGAGTTCGAAGGACGCCCCTCCGCCCCTGCCCGAGCCGCTGCCGGTGGCCGTGGCCGATTCGCACACCCACCTGGACATGCAGGCCGGCACCGTCGAGGAGGCGCTCGTCAAGGCCGCCGCCGTCGGTGTCACCACGGTCGTGCAGGTGGGGTGCGACCTCAAGGGGTCCCGCTGGGCGGCCGAGACCGCCGCCGCGTACGAGAACGTGCACGCCGCCGTCGCCCTGCACCCCAACGAAGCCCCGCGGATCGTCCTCGGGGACCCTGAGGGCCGGTCCCGGCAGGGCGCCCGCGAGGCAGGCGGGGACGCGGCGCTCGACGACGCCCTCGCCGAGATCGACCGTCTGGCCGCCCTGCCCGAGGTCAGGGCGGTCGGCGAGACCGGCCTGGACTACTTCCGCACCGGCCCCGAGGGCATGGCCGCGCAGGAGCGCTCCTTCCGCGCGCACATCGAGATCGCCAAGCGCCACGGCAAGGCGCTCGTCATCCACGACCGCGACGCGCACGCCGATGTGCTGCGCATCCTCGCCGACGCGGGCGCCCCCGAGCGGACCGTCTTCCACTGCTACTCCGGCGACGCCGACATGGCCCGCGTCTGCGCCGACGCCGGTTACTTCATGTCCTTCGCCGGCAACGTGACCTTCAAGAACGCCCAGCCGCTGCGCGACGCACTCGCCGTCGCCCCATTGGACCTCGTCCTCGTGGAGACCGACGCGCCGTTCCTGACTCCCGCGCCCTACCGAGGACGGCCCAACGCCCCGTACCTCATCCCGGTCACCGTGCGGGCGATGGCGGCCGTGCGCGGGATCGGCGAGGACGTCATGGCCGAGGCCATCGCCACCAATACCGCCCGCGCATTCGATTACTGATGCATTACGGCGACCCTGTGTAGCCGCGCTGCTTTGGAGAGTGACCGGAGCTCCGCTAGTGTCCGGGCCTCGTGAGCACCTCGCAGGGCAGTCACCGAGCTTCACGGGGCGGGCGCCGAGCCGCCAGGACCGTCGACGCACCGCCGTCCCTCCACGAGTACGACACGCAGGAAGCGGTCCTCGTCCCGGGACAGGCGGTGGCCCCGGCCCCCGCCCCCGTGGGCGGCCGGGCCGAGGCCCGGCGGGCCGCCCGCCGCCGCAAGACCGGTGCGGGCGGCGCCGAAGGGCTGCGCCGGATCATCCCCCAGGCCCTTGTCGTCGCCTTCCTCGCCGGCGGCACCAGCGCCTTCGTCGCCAACGACAAGGCCGTCCGGCTCAGCGTCGACGGCGTCCCCCGCACGATGCACACCTTCGCCGACGACGTGGACGAACTCCTCGCCGACGAGGGCGTAGACGTCGGCGCCCACGACCTGGTCGCCCCCGGCCCCGGCGCCGCCCTCGCCAACGGCGACGAGGTCGTCGTCCGCTACGGCCGCCCCCTCACCCTCACCCTCGACGGACAGCGCCGCCGCCTGTGGACCACCGCCCGCACCGTCGACGGCGCCCTGCGCCAGCTCGGGGTGCGCGCCGAGGGCGCCTTCCTCTCCGTCTCCCGTTCCCTGGAGATCAGCCGCAAGGGCCTCACCCTCGACGTGCGCACGGAGCGCACCGTGACCTTCATGGCCGACGGCCGCGAACGCGCCATCCGCACCAACGCCGCCACCGTCCGCGAGGCCGTCGAGCAGGCCGGCATCACCCTCAGCGGCCAGGACACCACGTCCGTGGCGCCCGACAGCTTCCCCCGCGATGGCCAGACCATCACCGTCATGCGGATCACCGGCACCAAGGAGATCCGCGAGGAACCCATCCCGTACGACACCGAGAAGACCCGCGACCCGTCGCTGTTCGCCGGGACCGAGGTCGTCGAGCGCCAGGGCGCTCAGGGCGTACGCCGGGTCACCTACGCGTTGCGGACCGTCAACGGCGTCAAGCAGAAGCCGAGGAAGATCGGCTCGGAGATCGTCCGCGAGCCCGTCACCCAGCGGATCAAGGTCGGCACCAAGCCGCTGCCCTCGTCCGTCGCGGGCGCCGACGGTCTGGACTGGGGCGCGCTCGCCCACTGCGAGTCGGGCGGGCGGCCCGGCGCCGTGGACGCCTCGGGGACGTACGGCGGGCTCTACCAGTTCGACCCGGGGACCTGGCGCGCCCTCGGCGGCAGCGGCGTCGCGCAGAACGCGCCCGCCGCCGAGCAGACGTTCCGGGCCAAGAAGCTCTACGTGCAGCGGGGGGCGAGTCCGTGGCCGCACTGCGGCCGTAGGCTGTACCGGTGAGCACCACTGAGTCCGACGTCCTCCTCGGCCCCGCCGACATCCGTGAACTGGCCGCGAAGCTGGGCGTACGCCCCACCAAGCAGCGCGGTCAGAACTTCGTCATCGACGCCAACACGGTCCGCCGGATCGTCCGCACGGCCGGGGTGCGCGAGGACGACGTCGTGGTGGAGGTCGGGCCCGGCCTCGGCTCACTGACCCTGGCGCTCATCGAGGCCGCCGACCGTGTCGTCGCCGTCGAGATCGACGACGTACTGGCCGGGGCGCTGCCCACCACGATCGCGGCCCGCATCCCGGCGCGCGCGGACCGCTTCTCGCTGGTCCACTCCGACGCCATGCAGGTCCAGGAGCTCCCCGGCCCGCCGCCCACCGCGCTCGTCGCGAACCTTCCCTACAACGTCGCCGTGCCCGTCCTGCTGCACATGCTCGACCGCTTCCCGACCATCGAGCGCACCCTCGTCATGGTCCAGGCCGAGGTCGCCGACCGGCTCGCGGCCTCGCCCGGCAACAAGGTCTACGGCGTCCCCTCGGTCAAGGCGAACTGGTACTGCGACGTCAAGCGGGCCGGCGCGATCGGGCGCAACGTCTTCTGGCCCGCACCGAACGTCGACTCCGGGCTCGTCTCCCTCGTGCGGCGGGCCGAGCCGGTGAAGACGACCGCGTCAAAGGCCGAGGTCTTCGCCGTCGTCGACGCCGCGTTCGCCCAGCGCCGCAAGACCCTGCGCGCCGCGCTCGCCGGCTGGGCCGGGTCCCCGGCCGCCGCCGAGACCGCGCTGGTCGCCGCCGGGGTGTCCCCGCAGGCCCGCGGCGAATCCCTCACCGTGGAGGAGTTCGCCCGGATCGCGGAGGCCAAGGCGTGAGCGTCACCGTACGGGTCCCCGCCAAGGTCAACGTCCAGCTGGCGGTGGGCGGCGCCCGCCCCGACGGCTTCCACGACCTCGCCAATGTCTTCCTCGCCGTCTCCCTGTACGACGAGGTCACCGTCACCCCCGCCGAGTCGCTGACGGTCAGCTGCACCGGGCCGGACGCCGGCCAGGTGCCCCTGGACCGTACGAACCTCGCCGCGCGCGCCGCCGAACTGCTCGCCGCACGGCACGGCATCTCCCCGGACGTCCACATCCACATCACCAAGGACATTCCCGTCGCCGGCGGCATGGCCGGGGGCAGCGCGGACGGCGCGGGCGCGCTGCTCGCGTGCGACGCGCTGTGGGGTCTGGACTCGACGCGCGCCGAACTGCTCGACATCTGCGCCGAACTGGGCAGCGACGTGCCGTTCAGCCTGGTCGGCGGCGCGGCGCTCGGAACCGGCCGGGGCGAGAAGCTGACGGAACTCGAGGTCGGCGGCACGTTCCACTGGGTGTTCGCGGTCGCCGACGGGGGGCTGTCGACGCCCGTCGTCTTCCGCGAGTTCGACCGGCTCACCGAAGGCGTGGCGGTCCCCGCCCCCGCCGCCTCCCCGAAGCTCCTGGACGCCCTGCGCACCGGCGACGTCACCGCCCTCGCGGGCGCTCTCGGCAACGACCTCCAGCCCGCCGCGCTCTCCCTGCGGCCCTCGCTGGCGGACACCCTCGCGGCGGGCGCGGAAGCGGGCGCGCTGGCCGCGCTGGTCTCCGGCTCGGGCCCGACGACGGCCTTCCTCACCAAGGACGCGGACGCCGGACGGACGGTCGCCGAGGCACTGCTCGCGTCGGGGACCTGTCGCACGGCACGGGTCGCCTCCTCCCCGGCGCCGGGCGCGCGGGTGCTCTGACGCGGGTGCTCTGAAAGGTCCCCGGGCACGGGAACGCGGCACGGGCACGGCCCGCCGCTCATGGCCTGGGGACACGACCTAAGGCGCAGACCCGGTCGTTCAGGTCCCGGTCGCCGCTCAGGCCCAGGGCGAGGTGGGGGCCTGACAGCCGTGCCGCTTCGCCGACCGGTCCGCGAACCGCTGGAGCGCCGCACGCAGACCCGGGTGGTCGAGGACCAGCGACGAGTTCTGGAACCGCTCGCCGCGCGTGCGGACCTCGTACACCGCCGTGTTGCCGGCGCCCGGGCACTGGGCCTTCAGCAGATAGTGGCCGTCCGGTGCCACGCCCTTCTCGGGCGGCGCGTACGTCAGGTCGAACCGCTTCTGCCCGGCGAACGGACCGTAGTACGCGCTGAAGTCGTACAGCGACGCCCCCTGCAGCCCCCTGAGCGCACAGCCCTCGACCGGCGACGGGGCGGCCACGGTCTCCACAGCCGTACGGACGCCCCAGCGCCCGGCGGCCGCGGCGTCCAGGACTCCCGCGCAGGTCCCAGAGACCCGGGCCAGCGGCTTGTAGTCCCAGGTGCTGACCGAGACGCCGACGTCCTTCACCGGCTTGCCCGGCCGTGCCTCGCAGCCCGTGCGGCGCGCGTACGACATCGTCGTCTCCGTCAGTACGGACGTGAGCCGGTCCCGGGTCCGCGGGAGGTCGAAGTCGCCCGCGCCGATCTGTGCCTCGACCGTCGCCAGCAGGCCGTCCCCCGGCTTGGTGCCGCAGTCGAGCAGCAGCGACGCGGTGGCCTTGTTCCGGTGGTCGCCGCCCTGGTCCGGGTCGAAGTCGAACGAACCGGTCCACCCGTTGCCCAGCGGCGCGGCGCGGTAGCCGGGGTCGACGAACACCCGGGTCGCGTCCGCGGGCCGGATGACCAGGTTGAGCCGGAGGTTGCCGTCCTCGTCGGAGTCGGCCGCGCGCACGCGGCAGTACCAGGCGCCCTGCTGGAGGTCGATCGAGGACGTCAGTTCGGCCTCGTCGAACAGCGCCCGCACCTGTCCGGCCGCCAGGTCGCCGTCGCAGACCGACTCCAGCGCCCGGTCGTCGCGCCAGGCGTCGTAGCCGCCCGACAGCCAGAAGAACGTGCCCGCCACGGCGACGACCGCCGCCGTCCAGCCGGCCGTCAGACGCACCCGCCGCCGACGCCAGTACCGGTCCTGGTCCCGGTCGTCGCTCACTTCCACACCTTCCCGAGGATCTTGATGTCGTGGCAGTCGGGGGACGCGTCCAGATAGCGGTCCAGGAGGGCGTCGACACGGGTCGGCAGGGTGTCGCGTCCCACGCCCGACACGCTCACCCGGTGCAGGGTCGTGCCCTGCCGGCAGGTGGCCCGCGCCCAGGCGGCGAGCTCGTAGGCGCGCCGGGCCTTCGGCGGCCGGCTCGTGCCCGCGGCCGCGAGCTCCGCGCCGTACTCGGTGCGCACCTCACCCACCGCCACGCCCCACCAGCTCGCCGACGACACGGCCAGCAGCTTCTCCTCGTGTGCGGGCGCCTGGGCGCGTTCCAGGCTCAGCGAGCAGCCCCGGGCCCAGGGCGGGGTGCCGCCCCTGGCGCCGTTCTCCTGCGGCTTCCAGTCGCCGGAGCCCAGATACGCGGTCTTGAACCAGCGGCAGGTGGCCGGCATCTCGTCCTCGTCCTGGCCCGTGTCGTCGGCGGGCGGCAGCTGCCGCACATCGGCCCACCTCACCGCCGGCCCACCGCAGCCGTTCCTGACCCGGACGTCGTCGGCGAGGGCCGCGACGGCTTCCCGCAGCGGTGCCTCGTCCACGGTGTCGTCCATGGAGACGTGCAGCGACGCGTGGACGCGGAAGGCCGTCACCGGCCGGGCGTACCCGGGCAGCCCCTTCGGGCAGGGAACGGTCACCTGGGTGCCGGCCCGCTCATGGGCCAGGGCCCACTCGGGCGGGTCCTCGTACGGCGAGCTGCCCGTGATCTCGCCCACCCCCACACCGGTCAGCGGCGCGTCGAGCACCGGCACCGCCGTCACCTCCAGCGACGGGTCCTTCTCGTCGTCGCCGGTGACGGTGCAGGCCACCAGACCCCGTGGGCCGGGACCGGTGCGCAGCTCCCACCACGAGTCCTTTGCCAGGACGGAACGCACTGCGTCGGGCGGCAGCACCCCGCCGCACGCTCTCGCCAGCACCTCGTCGTTGTGGTCGTCGCGCAGCTCGAGGCGCACGACCACGAGTCCCGCCACCACCGCCGCGAGGACCAGCACCCCGGTGGCCTGAGGCAACCACCGATGCCGCCGAAACCGCGACCACACCGACTCGGCCACCCCGTGCTCCCCGCCCTCGAACGATCACCGCACGCTATCGCACGGCGCGCGGCGTCTACCCTTGGATGTCGATCCATCCCCCGGTACAGGAGTGAAATGGCCGTCAACCTGGTCAATGTCGAGGCAGTCAGCAAGGTGTACGGCACCCGTGCCCTGCTCGACGGTGTTTCCCTCGGCGTCTCCGAAGGAGACCGGATCGGTGTCGTCGGCCGCAACGGAGACGGCAAGACCACCCTCATCCGGATGCTCGCCAAACTGGAGGAGGCCGACACCGGCCGGGTCACCCACAGCGGCGGTCTGCGGCTCGGGGTCCTCACCCAGCACGACTCCCTCGATCCCACGGCCACCATCCGCCACGAGGTCATCGGTGTCATGGCCGACCACGAGTGGGCGGGCAGCGCCAAGATCCGTGACGTACTCACCGGACTCTTCGGCGGCCTCGACCTGCCCGGCTTCCCGCAGGGCCTCGACACCGTCATCGGGCCGCTGTCCGGTGGGGAGCGCCGGCGGATCGCACTGGCGAAGCTGCTCATCGACGACCCCGACCTGATCGTCCTCGACGAGCCCACCAACCACCTCGACGTGGAGGGCATCGCCTGGCTGGCCAAGCACCTCCAGGAGCGGCGCTCGGCGCTGGTCTGCGTCACCCACGACCGGTGGTTCCTCGACCAGGTCTGCACCCGCATGTGGGACGTGCAGCGGGGTGCCGTGCACGAGTACGAGGGCGGCTACAGCGACTACGTCTTCGCCCGCGCCGAGCGTGAGCGCATCGCCGCGACCGAGGAGGCCAAGCGGCAGAACCTGATGCGCAAGGAGCTGGCCTGGCTGCGGCGCGGCGCACCCGCCCGCACCTCCAAGCCCCGCTACCGCATCGAGGCGGCCAACGAGCTGATCGCCGATGTGCCGCCGCCGCGCGACACCAGCGAGCTGATGAAGTTCGCCAACGCCCGCCTCGGCAAGACCGTCTTCGACATGGAGGACGTGACGATCCAGGCCGGGCCCAAGGTGCTGCTCAAGCACCTGACCTGGCAGCTCGGCCCGGGCGACCGCATCGGCCTCGTCGGCGTCAACGGAGCCGGCAAGACCTCCCTGCTGCGCGCCCTCGCCGACGCCGCCACCAGCCGGGGCGAGGCGCAGCCGACGGCCGGCAAGGTCGTCGTGGGCAAGACCGTCCGGCTCGCCTACCTCTCCCAGGACGTCACCGAGCTGCCCCCGCAGCTGCGGGTTCTCGAGGCCGTGCAGCAGATCCGTGACCGGGTCGACCTCGGCAAGGGGCGCGAGATGACCGCGGGTCAGCTGTGCGAGCAGTTCGGCTTCGCCAAGGAGAAGCAGTGGACGCCCGTCGGTGACCTCTCCGGTGGCGAGCGGCGCCGGCTCCAGCTGCTGCGGCTGCTGATGGACGAGCCGAACGTCCTCTTCCTCGACGAGCCCACCAACGACCTCGACATCGAGACCCTGACCCAGCTGGAGGACCTCCTCGACGGCTGGCCGGGATCGATGGTGGTGATCTCCCACGACCGGTTCTTCATCGAGCGGACAACGGACAAGACGTTCGCGCTGCTCGGCGACGCGACCCTGCGGATGCTGCCGCGCGGGATCGACGAGTACCTGGAGCGCAGGCGGCGGATGATCGAGTCCGCCGTCCCCGCCTCAGCCCCCGCGCCCGCCGCGTCCGACTCCGGCAAGTCGGTGTCCGCCGCGGACGCCCGCGCCGCGAAGAAGGAATTGCAGAAGATCGAGCGGCAGCTCGACAAGGTCTCCCAGAAGGAGACCAAGCTGCACGCCCAAATCGCCGAAAACGCCACCGACTTCGAGAAGGTCGCGAAGCTCGACGCGGAGCTGCGGGAACTCGCGGGCGAGCGTGACGAGTTGGAGATGCGCTGGCTGGAGCTGGCCGAGGACGCCTGACCGCCGTCCCGCATGGCCGTGGGGAAGGCGTGCAGAGGCAATAACAAAGGCATCACGGGCCGGTCCTCCCTTGGGAACAGGGGTGGACCGGCCACTTTTGCGCCATGGCCCGAGTGATAGAAAGAAGGCCCGCTCGACTCACGTAACACTGCGGAATCCATGTCCGATTCGCTCCTTTCCGGCGGTACGTGCGCGCCGGAATCGCGGGGGAGGCCGGTCGGTCAGCGGACCGCACGAAGGGGGAAGCGCTGATGACTCAGCCACCCAGCAATCAGCCGCCCGGTTTCGGAACTCCGCAGGATCCGCCTCCGGGCTCCCCGAACTGGGGAGACAAGGCGCAGGGCGTTCCTCAGCCGCCCGCGCAGCCGCCGCAGATGCCGCCGGCCCCGCCTCAGGCACCGCAGATGCCGCCGGCTCCGCCCCAGGCCCCTCAGGCCCCTCAGACTCCGCCGCCCGGCCCGTACGGTCAGCCGCAGCAGCCGCAGCCCGGCTACGGCTATCCCCAGCAGCCGCAGCCCGGTTACGGCTACCCGCAGCAGCCCGGCCAGCCCGGTCCGTACGGCCAGCAGCCCGGCCCCTACGGCGGTTACCCGACCCAGCCGCAGTACCCCGGCGCCCCCACCCCTCCCGGCGGTGGCGGTGGCAACCCCTTCAAGGGCAAGCCCGGTGTCATCATCGGCGCGGCCGTGGCCGGACTCCTGGTCATCGGCGGCGGTACGTGGTTCGCGCTGAGCGGTGACGACGAGCCCAACAAGCCGGTCGCCAAGGAGAGCACGGGCGCGCCCCAGCCGACCGGCTCGGACTCCGTCGACACGGGCGACGGCACCGGAGGCGGCCGCGACGCCGGCGACGACCTCAACGGCGGGCGCAAGCCCGGCGAGGCGAAGGTGCTCTTCCTGACGAAGAACGACGTCGACCTGCCCCGTAACGGCGCCGAGGTGTACGGCCCCTGGGTCGTCGGCGACACGATCGTCAAGGGCATGTACAAGGAGGTCGCCGGATACTCGGTGACCGACGGCAAGAAGAAGTGGAGCGTGCCGCTCACCACCGAGATGTGCCTGGCCGCCCCGAACGCCTCGGCCGACGGAAAGATCATCATCGGGGTCAACGACGGCCCCGGTGAGAAGGCGAACTGCCGCGACATCCAGATGATCGACGCCAAGGCGGGGAAGGCGGGCTGGAAGACGCCCATCCCCAAGCGCGGCGGATTCGTCGGCCTGACCGACTACACCCTCGCCCTGAGCGGGACCACCGTCGGGGCCGCGGGCATGAACAACTCCTACGGTTTCGACCTGAACACCGGCAAGCAGCGCTGGGGTCTGCCGACCTCCGGTTGCGAGCCCTACGCCTACGCGGGCGGCTCCCAGCTGATCGCCGCCGCGAAGTGCCGCACCTCCGACGTGAACAAGGTCCAGCAGGAGATCCACGGGGTCGACCCGGTCACCGGCAAGCCCAAGTGGAAGTTCACGCTGAAGCCCCAGTGGGAGGTCGACAAGGTCTACTCGACCAGCCCCCTGGTGGTCTCCATCCAGCAGCTCGACGACGCCAACAAGCGCACGAAGTGGGGCATCATCGCGCTCACGGACAACGGCACGCTGCGCTCGCAGATGCAGGGCGGCAACGACAAGTTCCGCGCCGACTGCCGCCACGACTTCATCATCCTGGGCCAGGACATCCAGGGCTGCTCCGGCGTCGCCGCCGACGCGAACACGTTCTACATGTCCACCGAGCCGACCCAGCTCACCCGGGGCACGAACGCCGTCGTCGCCTTCGACCTGAACACCGGCAAGCCGAAGTGGCGCTCTCCCGCCGGCACCGAGCGCACCATGTCGCCGCTGGGTATGGAGAACGGCAACGTCGTCGTCTACATGGCGCCGTCGTGGGACAAGGCGGGCGCGGTCGCCACGATCGCGCCGACCGGTGGCGCGCCGAAGGTCGTGCTGAAGCACCCGGAGTCGACCGTGGAGATCGAGAACGGTTTCCCCGGCGGTGCCAGGGCCGAGTACGCCGGCGGCCGCCTCTTCCTCCTCGCCACTCGGGTCAGCGGGCGCAATGACGCCGAGGAGAAGGAGACCAAGACAATGATGGCCTTCGGTAAGTGACGGTCCTTCGACTCCGATGAATCAGCCACCACAGCCGTCACCGCAGGATTCCCCGCCCCCCACGTACGGGCCGTACGGCAGCTTCAATCCGTACGGGGGCGGGAGCTCCGCGCTGCCTCCGCCACCGCCGGAGTACTCCCTGGCGGCCCCGGCGAACGCGGAGCAGGCCGACGACGCCACTCCTCAGCCGGCGCCGACACCGATGCCGCTGCCCGGTCCGGCGGCCGTACCCGGGCCGTCACTCGTCCCCGAGGCGGCACCCGCACCGGCACCCGTCCATGCCCTGGTGCCGCAGACCGCTCCCCGTCGCCGTCGTCGGCCGCTGATCCTGATCGCCGCCGTCGTCGCGGCGGTCCTGGTCGCCGGAGGGGGCTCCTGGTACGTCCTCGGCGGCCCCGGCCACAAGGACGACAAGGCGGCGTCGAACGGGAACACGGCGTCCACGCCCAAGGCCGGGGGCGCCCCGACGCTGGACACCGCGGAGGCCGACAGGGTCAACGCCGGCCGGGTGACCGGTGACGCGAGGATGCTGTGGCTGCAGCGGGGCGGTGTCGACGTGCCGCGCACCGGCGTGGACGTGTTCGGCCCGTGGGTCGTGGGCAACACGGTCGTCACGGCGACGTACCGGACGATCACGGCGGTCTCCGCCGCGGACGGCCGGGTCAAGTGGACCCTTCCGCTCGACGCCGACATCTGCCAGGCCACACAGCAGAAGTCGGACAAGAACCAGATCCTCGTCGCGATGCGGGAGGGCGGCGGCGCCACCGGCGACTGCCTCCTGCTGCGGATGATCGACCTGAAGAGCGGCAAGGCGGGCTGGCAGCAGAAGGCGGGCCCGGACGGGATGGACGGCGTCGACAGCGGCCTGTCCATGGCGATCACCGGTGACACGGTCGTCGCCGGCCGTGCGGAGTTCGCCGCCGCCTACCGGCTCAGCGACGGCAAGAAGCTCTTCGGCCTGCCCCCGGGCAACTGCTCGCCGTACCGGTACGCGGGCGGGGCCAAGCTGATCGCCGTGCTGAACTGCCCCAGCGGTGCGGCCAACAGGTACCAGGAACAGCTCCAGGAGCTGGACCCGGTCACCGGCAAACCGCGCTGGACCTACCGGCTGCCCGTCTTCCACCAGGTCAAGGCCGTCTTCTCCGTGGCGCCCCTGGCCGTCGTGCTCCGCGACCGCTCGGCCGACAAGGTCAGCGTCCTCGTCCTCGACGAGAAGGGCGCCAAGCGTTCCACGCTGAGCCTCGAGGGCTTCTACGAACCCGGCTGTTCGACCCGGGTCGGAGACGCGACCAACCTCCAGACCTGCCAGGTGGTGGCACGGAGCACCAGCCTCTACCTCGCCTCGGTGCCCGCCAAGGCGGGCGCCGGCAACGAGATCGTCGCCTTCAACCTCGACAGCGGGAAGATAAGGCGGCACATCGCCGCGCCGGCCGGGCGGATCATGGTCCCGCTGCGGATGTCCGAAGACGGCCTGCTGGTACGGCTGGAGCCGACGAAGGACAAGGGCGGGGCGCTGCTGGTCGTCAACAGCGGTCCCCCGAAGCCGCTGCTCCAGCTCCCGGCCGCCACCGCCAAGGCCGAGAGCGCGCTCGACGCGCCGAGGGCGGTGTACGCCAAGGGGCGCTACATCATCGTGAACGGCAGGGTCGTCGCCGACGACGACGCCGCGGAGTTGAAGAGGGAGACGATGATGGCCTTCGGCAAGTGACCGCGTCCCGGGCTCTCTCCCACTCGCCCTCCTCTCTCCTTCCTTCTTCGTCCGAGACCC
This sequence comes from Streptomyces sp. NPDC038280, assembly GCF_055600045.1. Lineage (NCBI taxonomy): Bacteria > Bacillati > Actinomycetota > Actinomycetes > Kitasatosporales > Streptomycetaceae > Streptomyces > Streptomyces sp. NPDC038280. The sequence continues at coordinate 159,005 of NZ_JBVJYZ010000011.1, read as the reverse complement.
AAGAGACTTCAGAGGTACGCACGCCATGACGCAGCCGCCCCCACCGCCGAACCAGCCGCCCGGTCCGCCGCCGAACCAGCCTCCGGGCCCGCCCCCGCAGGGCGGTTTCGGCGCGCCCCAGGACCCGCCGCCCGGCGGTTTCGGCGCCCCGACGCCGCCGCCCGCGGACCAGTCTTCGTACGGCTACCCCCAGACGCCGCCGCCCGGCCAGCAGCCCTACGGCTATCCGCAGACCCCCCCGCCCGGCCAGGCCCCCGGCCAGGCCCCGGGCCAGCCGCCCCAGTACGGCTACCCGCCCCAGCAGCCGCAGTACGGCTATCCGCAGCAGCAGGGCCAGTACCAGCAGCCGACGACGCAGTACCCCTACCCGGGCGCTCCCGCCGGCGGCAAGAAGCTGTCCACGCAGATGCAGATCATCATCGCGGCGGTCGTCGCCGTCGTCCTGATCGCCGGTGGCGGCATCTGGTACGCGACCTCCGGCGGTGACGAGGGCAAGAAGAACGACGCCAACGGCACCTCCGGCTCGACCGACGGCGGCGGCAAGGGCGGCAACGGCCTCGGCGGCAACGGCAAGGAGAAGGCGCCCTCCAACACCCAGGCCAAGGTGGCCTTCCAGCTGCCCCAGCCGAAGGTCACCGACATCACCGATGTCGCGGGCTCCTGGATCACCGAGAAGGCGTACGTGAAGACGAACGTCAACTCGATCGTCGGCCACGACCTGGCCAAGGGCACGCCCCTGTGGACGCTGCCGCTGCCCGGCCAGGTGTGCGCCACCTCGCGGCACGTCTCCAAGGACAACAAGACCGCGATCGTCTTCGAGGCCACCAAGCGTGTCCCGCCGAAGAACTACCAGCCGTGCACCGAGGTCGGCGTCATCGACCTGCTCACCGGCAAGCTGGTCTGGAGCAAGTCCCTGACCAGCCCCCAGTCCGGCGACGACAAGGTGCGCTTCAGCGAGGTCACGCTGAGCGGCACCACGGTCGCGGCCGGCGGCACGGACGGCGGCGCCGCGTTCGACCTGGCCACCGGCGCCCCGCGCTGGAAGCCCCAGGCGAACGCCGAGAACTGCTACGACATGGGCTACGGCGGCGGCGAGGCGCTCGTCGCGGCGCGCAAGTGCGGTCCGTACGACAGCCAGTACGTCACCATCCAGAGCCTCAACCCGCTGACCGGCGCGCCGGTGTCCCAGTACAAGATGCCCACGGGCGTGAAGTACGCGGCCATCGTCTCCACCAAGCCCCTGGTGGTGGCCGCCGACGTCGGTGACACCGCCGGCGACGGCAGCGGCATCTCGGACTTCTTCTCCATCGACGAGAAGACCGGCAAGCTGAAGGCGAAGATCTCGGCCCCCGGCGACCGCTACGCCGCGCGCTGCCGTTCGACCGAGGTCGAGACCTGCTCCAAGGTCGTCGTCGGCAACGGGCGGATCTACCTGCCCACCGAGGACCACGAGGGCTCCGGCGAATACGGCGACACCAACGAGATCGTGTCGTTCGACCTCGCCACCGGCAAGCCGACCACCGACAAGGCCGACGCGGGCGACCGCTACTCGATGTTCCCGCTGCGCATGGACGGCGGCAACATCATTGCGTACAAGACCCCGCCCTACGACAAGGGCGGCCAGATCGTCTCCATCGACGGCGGCACCTTCAAGCAGACGACCCTGCTGGAGAACCCGTCCGAGGCGTCCGTGCGCAAGGCGGAGAGCAGCTTCTCGGTGGACTACGCCGAGATCCTCTACAGCAACGGCCGGCTGTTCATGTCGGAGATGATGATCAGCAAGCCCCGCGAGTCGACCCTGGGCGACAAGGAATACCTGGTGCTCTCCTACAGCACCAGCTGACAGCGGTGATGTACGCGGCCCGGTGCGTCGGGATGAATCGATGCGCCGGGCCGCGCGTGTTTGCAACTGGCCCTGATTGGCGAAGAATTCGGCATTCTGGGGGGCTTGTGGCACGTAAAGGGCGCGCGGCGTCGAACAAGCGTGTAGCTTGCCGGGTCAACAGGGCTGGGGGGCCGGGGGGCCGACTCCAGGGGGATTGGGGGGTTGCTCGATGGGCGTGCGGCTCATGGTGGTCGACGACCACCGACTGCTCGCCGAGGCGCTCGCCTCGGCACTGAAGTTGCGCGGGCACCGGGTGCTCGCGGCGGCCGCTCCCACGGCGGGCGTGGCCGACCTGGTGGTGAGCAGGGCGCCCGAGGTGTGCCTGCTCGGCACGGCGGCCCCCGCCGAACCCGGGGTGTTCGACCCCATCGTCCGGATCAAGCGCGAGCGGCCGCAGGTGGCCGTGGTGGTGCTCGGTCCGGTGCCGAGCCCGCGCGGGATCGCGGCGGCGTTCGCGGCCGGCGCCTCCGGATACGTACGCCATGACGAGCGCATCGAGGGCGTCGAGCGCGCCATGATGAAGGCGCGGGCGGGGGAGACGGCGGTCGCGCCGCAGCTGCTCCAGGGCGCGTTCACCGAGCTGCTCAATCCGGCGGCGCAGCCGGACGACGAGGGGCAGCGACTGCTGGCGATGCTCACTCCGCGCGAGGTGGAGGTCCTGGTCCGGGTCGCCGAGGGCGAGGACACCCGGCTGATCGCGGCGGGCATGGGCATCGCGCCGAGCACCGCCCGTACGCATGTGCAGCGGGTGCTCATGAAGCTGGGTGTGGGGTCGCGGCTCGAGGCGGCCGCGCTCGCCGCCCGGACCGGCCTGCTGGACCGCGCGCAGAAGCCCTGACCATCCGGATCTCCCCGAGACGTCCCCCGGTGCGTTCTGTTGACTGTCGATGTTTGATTATGGTTCCTTGTGTGTGGTTCTGTTTGAGTGCCGCACGGAGGTATCCCGTGAAGAAGACCGTGAGCAAGCTCGCCGACGGTCGCGAGCTCATCTACTACGACTCCGGTTACGGCTCCGCCCGCGACCGCGTCGACCAGCGGCCCCTCGGACCCGTCGCCACCACCTCGGAGATCCGCCGCGACGACCTCCTCGGCGATCACGTCGCCATCGCCTCCCACCGCCAGGGCCGTACGTACCACCCGCCGGCCGACGAGTGCCCCCTGTGTCCCTCCCGGGGCGGTCGCCACAGCGAGATCCCGGACTGCGACTACGACGTCGTCGTCTTCGAGAACCGCTTCCCCTCCCTCGCCGGTGACTCCGGTCGGTGCGAGGTCGTCTGCTTCACGTCCGACCACGACGCCTCCTTCGCCGACCTCGGTGAGGAGCGGGCCGCGCTGGTCCTCGCGGCCTGGACCGACCGCACCGCCGAACTCGCCGGACTCCCGCAGGTCGAGCAGGTCTTCTGCTTCGAGAACCGCGGCGCCGAGATCGGTGTCACCCTCGGCCATCCGCACGGCCAGATCTACGGCTATTCCTTCATCACGCCCCGCACCGCCCAGATGCTGCGCTCGGCCGCCGAGCACCGCGCCGCCACCGGCCGCAACCTCTTCGACGACCTTGTCGCGCGCGAACGCGCCGACTCCGTCCGGGTGGTGCTGGAGGGCGAGCACTGGATCGCGTTCGTGCCGTACGCGGCCCGCTGGCCGTACGAGGTCCACCTGCACCCCAGGCACCGCGTACCCGACCTGCGGGCCCTGGGCGACGGAGCCCGCACAGAGTTCCCACAGATGTATCTGGAACTCTTGAGACGCTTCGACCGGATCTTCGGCACGGACGCGCCGCCGACCCCGTACATCGCCGCCTGGCACCAGGCGCCGTTCCACCACGGGCAGCGCGACGAGTTCGGGCTCCACCTGGAGCTTTTCACCATCCGACGCACGTCCGGCAAGCTGAAGTACCTCGCGGGTTCCGAGTCCGGCATGAGCGTGTTCATCAACGACGTGCCGCCGGAGGCCGCGGCCCGGAGACTGCGAGAGGTGGCGACCAAGTGAGCAAGGCTGTGTCTTCCCGGTACCTGGTGACGGGCGGAGCGGGGTACGTGGGCAGTGTGGTGGCCGCGCACCTGCTGGAGGCGGGGCACGAGGTGACCGTCCTCGACGACCTCTCCACCGGTTTCCGCGAAGGGGTTCCGGCGGGCGCCGAGTTCATCGAGGGTCGCGTCCAGGACGCGGCGAAGTGGCTGGACCCGTCGTACGACGCGGTGCTGCACTTCGCGGCCTTCTCCCAGGTCGGCGAGTCCGTCGTGGACCCGGAGAAGTACTGGGTGAACAACGTCGGCGGCACCACCGCCCTGCTCGCCGCGATGCGGGACGCCGGCGTGCGCCGGCTCGTGTTCTCCTCCACCGCCGCGACCTACGGGGAGCCGGTCTCCGTCCCCATCACCGAGAGCGACCCGACGGCGCCCACCAACCCGTACGGCGCCACCAAACTCGCCGTCGACCACATGATCTCCGGCGAGGCGGCCGCGCACGGCCTGGCCGCCGCGTCCTTGCGGTACTTCAACGTGGCGGGGGCCTACGGCGCCCAGGGCGAACGTCACGACCCCGAGTCGCATCTCGTCCCGCTCGTCCTCCAGGTGGCCCTCGGTCGGCGGGCGGCGATCTCCGTGTACGGCGACGACTACCCGACCCCCGACGGCACCTGCGTACGCGACTACATCCACGTCGCCGACCTCGCCGAGGCGCATCTGCTCGCCCTGGACGCCGTCGCGCCCGGCGAGCACCTGATCTGCAACCTCGGCAACGGCAACGGCTTCTCGGTCCGCGAGGTGATCGAGACCGTCCGCCGGGTGACCGGTCATCCCGTGCCGGAGGTCCTCGCCGGGCGGCGGGCCGGCGACCCGGCGGTCCTGGTCGCCTCAGCCGACACCGCGCGCGAAAGGCTCGGCTGGACCCCCTCCCGCCCGGACCTGGCCGCCATCGTGGCCGACGCCTGGGCCTTCGCGAGAGAGCGGGAGCGCGGCTGATGGGGGTGGCGGAGGACTTCACCGCGCTGTACGGCGCCGCGCCCGAGGGCGTGTGGGCGGCCCCGGGCCGGGTCAACCTGATCGGCGAGTACACCGACTTCAACGACGGGTTCGTCCTGCCGCTCGCGCTGCCGCACACCGCGGTCGCCGCGGTCTCGCGGCGCACGGACGGCGTACTGCGGGTCCACTCGGCCGACGTGGACCAGGGCGTGGTCCACCTGGCCGTCGACGCCCTCGCTCCGGGCGGCGACACCGGCTGGGCGGCGTACCCGGCGGGCGTCCTCTGGGCCCTGCGGGAGGCCGGGCACCCGGTCACCGGTGCGGACATCCATCTCTCCTCGACGGTTCCCACCGGCGCGGGTCTGTCCTCCTCGGCGGCGCTCGAGGTCGTCACCGCCCTCGCCCTGAACGAGCTGTACGGGCTCGGACTCTCCCGCCCGGAGCTCGCGGTCCTCGCGCAGCGCGCCGAGAACGCCTTCGTGGGGGTGCCCTGCGGGGTGATGGACCAGATGGCGTCGGCCTGTTGCGTCGAGGGGCACGCCCTCCACCTCGACACCCGTGATCTGTCCTGGCGGCAGGTGCCGTTCGCCCCGGAGGCCCAGGGGCTCGCCCTGCTGGTCGTCGACACCCGGGTGAAGCACGCGCTCGGCGACGGCGCGTACGCCGAGCGGCGCGCCGGGTGCGAAACGGGTGCGCGGGCGCTCGGCGTGCGCACGCTGCGCGACGTGGATCCCGTGCAACTGCCGGGGGCCCTCGACCGCTTGTCCGCCGCGGCGGGGGAGCAGGTCGCGCGGTACGTCAGGCATGTGGTCGGGGACAACCAGCGGGTCGAGCGGACGATCGCGTTGCTGGAGGTCGGCGAGGTGCGCGCGGTGGGTCCCGTGCTCACCGAGGGCCACGCCTCCCTCCGCGACGACCTTCGGGTCTCCTGCCCCGAGCTGGACGTGGCGGTCGCCGCCGCCAACGACGCCGGGGCGCTGGGCGCCCGGATGACCGGCGGCGGTTTCGGCGGCTCCGCGGTCGTCCTCACCGAGGCGGACGGGGCGCCGGCGGTCACCGCAGCCGTCGAGAAGGCCTTCGCCGCCGCCGGGCACACCGCCCCGCGGATCTTCCCGGCGACCCCGTCCGCGGGCGCGCGCCGCCTCTGAAAACGGTGGCTCCTGTGGGCTTTTGTCGACCTCCGGCCCACAGGACCCACAGTCCACACCGCGGACGGTCAGTTCTGCGATTCGGCTTCCGTCGCAGTCCCCCGCCCGTACTCTGATGCACAGCGCCGGTGGGGGCCGGTGCTGATCAGGGGGCGAGACAGCCGGGTACGACGCCTGGGGCGGGGTAACTGTCACTGCACGGCGGCGGCCGTGCGACCGATGGGCCCCACACTCTCCGGGCGCCGTACCCGTGCCGGTCAGTTCCTCGACACTTGGGGGTGTCAGTGGTCCGTATCCGGGTTCTGGTGGTGGACGATCACCGCATCTTCGCCGAGTCTCTCGCCGCGGCTCTCGCGGCCGAGCCCGACGTGGACGTCGCGGCGGCCGGCAGCGGCCCGGCCGCGCTGCGCTGTCTGGAGCGGGCGGCCGCCGACGGCCGCCGATTCGATGTGATGCTGGTCGACGCCGACCTGGGGGCGGTGGCCGCTCCCGCCGTGGCCCGTGCGGTCCCCGACGGCGCGGAGGCAGCCGTCGACGGCATCTCGCTGGTGGCCGGGGTCCGTTCGGGCCAGCCCCAGGTCCGTACGGTCGTCCTGGCGGAGAAGGACGACCCGCGCCGGGCCGCCCTCGCGCTCCAGGCGGGGGCGTCGGGCTGGGTCGCCAAGGACTGCTCGCTGCAGCGGCTGCTCGCGGTGATACGGGGCGTCCTGCGCGACGAGACGCATCTGCCGGCCGCCCTGCTCACCGGCGTGCTGCGGGAGCTGACGGCGGCCCGCAAGCACCGCACCGACAGCGAGCGGCTCGTCGAGTCGCTGACCCCGCGCGAGCGCGAGGTGCTGCGCTGCATGGTCGCGGGCCTGGGCCGCAAGGCGGTCGCCGAGCGGCTGTTCCTCTCCCCGCACACCGTTCGTACGCATATGCAGAACGTGCTCGGGAAGCTCGGGGTGCACTCCACCCTGGCGGCGGTCGCGCTGGCCCGGCGGGCCGGGGTCGGCCCCGCCGAACTAGCCGGGAATGTTGTCGAACGGGGCGGTCAACTGGCGTAGCAGTCCGGCCAGTTCGCCGCGCTGTGCGCGGGACAGCTCACCCAGGATCGCCCGCTCCTGGGCGAGCAGCCCGGCGAGCGCCTGGTCGGCCCGGTCGCGGCCCTCGGGCGTGAGGCGGACCAGCACACCGCGGCGGTCGCTGGGGTCGGGCAGCCGCTCGACGAGGCCCTTCTTGGCGAGCCGGTCGATGCGGTTGGTCATCGTGCCGGAGGTGACCAGGGTCTGGGTGAGCAACTGCCCGGGGGACAGCTGGTACGGGGCGCCGGCGCGGCGCAGCGACGTGAGGACGTCGAACTCCCACGGCTCCAGATTGTGCTCGGAGAACGCGAGCCGGCGGGCCCGGTCGAGATGCCGGGCCAGCCGTGAGACACGGCTGAGTACCTCGAGTGGTTCCACGTCGAGGTCGGGGCGCTCGCGGCGCCATGCAGCGACCAGACGGTCGACCTCGTCCTCCATGTCGATCAGTGTAGAGGGTCCCTCGACATGAAGTCTCTTGACATCAAGATATATTCCGCTGGACTATTGGGCATGACCGGGCCGGAACCCCGTTCCGCTTCGTTGTTCCGTTCCAGCAAGGGGGCTCGAACATGCATTCCGCACCAACCTGGGATCCACAGCAGTACCTCCGGCACTCCGGCCATCGCACCCGGCCCTTTCTCGATCTCCTCACTCGCATACCCGACCTGCCCACGGGCGGCCGGCCCGCACGGATCGCCGACCTCGGCTGCGGACCCGGCAATGTGACGGCGCTGCTCGCCGACCGCTGGCCGGACGCACGGATCACCGGTTTCGACCTGTCACCCGAGATGCTGGAACAGGCCGAGAAGCACTACGCGGGAACCACCTCGGGCGGCGGCTGGCTGGATTTCCGCCCCGCCGACGCGGCCCACTGGACACCGGACGAGCCCTACGACCTGATCGTCTCCAACGCCGCTCTCCAATGGGTGCCCAACCATCCGGAGTCCTTCCCCGCCTGGCTCGACGGCCTCACACCCGGCGGCACGCTCGCCTTCCAGGTCCCCGGCAACTTCACCTCGCCCAGCCACGCCCTGCTCGGCGAGCTCTGCGACACCCCGTACTGGCGCCCCCGCGTCGGCGACCACGGCAGACGGTTCGTCCACGTCCTGGACCCGGCCGACTATCTGATCCGGCTCACCGACCTCGGCTGCGCGACCGACGTCTGGGAGACCACCTATTCCCAACTGCTGACCGGCGAGGACCCCGTCCTCGACTGGGTGAAGGGCACGGCCCTGCGGCCGGTCCTCACGGCCCTGGAGGGCGACGACGAGGCCATCGACGCCTTCCTCACCCAATACCGCCAGCTGCTCCGCGAGGCCTACCCGCCCGGTCCCCACGGCACGGTCTTCCCGTTCCGGCGGATCTTCGCCATCGCCCGGAAACCCGCCTGACCGGCGAGCGCGCATGGAAAACCGCGACCCGGGACGCCCACGCCGACGTGGCGCCCCGGGCCGCGGCCCTTCTTCGGCCGAGCCCAACCAACCGGCTATGGCCGGTCGCGGCGATCCCTGCCGCACGCCACCGCGCTTGCGATTTCCTCGCGCGCCCCACCTGCCCGGTGAAGACCGATCACCCGCCGGCTCAGTTCTTGCGGTGCCCTATCAGCCGCGGCTTCTGCTCCAGCCCGTCCAGGCCGTGCCACGCCAGGTTCACCAGATGCGCCGCGACCTCCGCCTTCTTCGGCTTGCGGACGTCCAGCCACCACTGGCCCGTCAGGGCCACACTGCCCACCAGCGCCTGCGCGTACAGCGGCGCCAGCTTCGGGTCGAAACCCCGGGCCTTGAACTCCAGGCCCAGAATGTCCTCCACCTGGGTCGCGATGTCGCTGATCAGCGAGGCGAAGGTGCCCGTCGACTGCGCCACCGGCGAGTCGCGGACCAGGATCCGGAACCCGTCCGTGTACCGCTCGATGTAGTCGAGGAGCGCGAAGGCGGCCTGCTCCAGAAGCTCCCGGGGATGGCCCGCCGTCAGCGCGCCCGTCACCATGTCGAGGAGCTGGCGCATCTCCCGGTCGACCACGACCGCGTACAGGCCCTCCTTGCCGCCGAAGTGCTCGTACACCACCGGCTTCGACACCCCGGCCTTCGCCGCGATCTCCTCCACCGACGTGCCCTCGAAGCCCTTCTCGGCGAAGAGCGTGCGGCCGATGTCCAGCAGTTGCTCACGGCGCTCGGCGCCCGTCATCCGCACCCGGCGGCCACGCCGGGGCTTGTCGCCGCTGTTCGTACTGCCGTCGATCGCCACGTCGTCAATCATGCCGCGTTCGCGGGCTCGTCCTGGCGTCGGGCTTCGATCCGGGAGGCGTTCGGCCAGCGCACGTCATAGGCCCAGCCCAGCTTCTCGAACCAGCGGATCAACCGGGCGCTGGAGTCCAGCTGGCCGCGCATCACACCGTGCCGCGCCGACGTCGGGTCGGCGTGGTGCAGGTTGTGCCACGACTCGCCGCACGACAGCACCGCCAGCCACCACACGTTGCCCGAGCGGTCCCGGGACTTGAAGGGGCGCTTGCCGACCGCGTGGCAGATCGAATTGATCGACCAGGTGACGTGGTGCAGCAGCGCGACCCGGACCAGCGAGCCCCAGAAGAAGGCCGTGAACGCCCCCCACCAGGACATCGTGACCAGCCCGCCCACCAGCGGCGGGATCGCGAGCGACAGGATCGTCCAGAAGATGAAGTCACGGGAGATGCGGCGGATCGCCGGGTCCTTGATCAGATCCGGCGCGTACTTGGCCTGCGGCGTGCGCTCCTCGTCGAACATCCATGCGATGTGCGCCCACCACAGGCCCTTGATCAGCGCCGGTACGGTCTCGCCGAACCGCCATGGCGAATGCGGGTCGCCCTCCGCGTCGGAGAACTTGTGGTGCTTGCGGTGGTCGGCGACCCAGCGCACCAGCGGCCCCTCCACCGCCAGCGAGCCCATGATCGCCAGCGTGATCCGCAGCGGGCGCTTCGCCTTGAAGGAGCCATGGGTGAAGTACCGGTGGAAACCGATCGTGATGCCGTGGCAGCCGATGTAGTACATCGCCACCAGCAGGCCCAGATCGAGCCAGCTCACGCCGCCCCAGCTCCAGGCCAGCGGCACCGCCGCGATCAGGGCGAGAAAGGGCACCGTGATGAACAGCAGCAGCGTGATCTGCTCGATCGAGCGCTTCTTGTCCCCACCGAGCGTGGCGGGGGGCAGATCCGGAGCGGGTTCCAGCACGTCGGGGCGTGTGGTCATGGGTGTCCCCTGGGGGTGAAGGGAGAAAAGGAAGGCGTGGCTACGCTCCCGTAACCTACGGCGACGTAAGTATGGCAGCGCCGGGGCCCGCGGCAAGAGGGCCATGGACGGCGTCACGAAAATGGACACCTATCCTGGGTGCGTCGGACAGCGCGGTCCGCAAGCCTCCAGTACCCCTCCAGACGTGCTCAAACACTGCAAGGAGCCGCACCTGTGAGCAGTGCCGACCAGACCCCTTCAGCCAGCGCCGAGCTGCGATCCGATATCCGCCGACTGGGCGATCTGCTGGGCGAGACCCTCGTCCGACAGGAGGGCCCCGAGCTTCTCGACCTCGTCGAGAAGGTCCGCAGGCTCACCCGTGAGGACGGCGAGGCCGCCGCCGAGCTGCTCGGCGACACCGATCTGGAGACCGCCGCCCGCCTGGTGCGCGCCTTCTCCACCTACTTCCACCTGGCGAACGTCACCGAGCAGGTCCACCGTGGCCGCGAGATGCGTGAGAAGCGCGCCGCCGAGGGCGGGCTGCTGGCCAGGACCGCCGACATGCTCAAGGACGGCGACGCCGAGCACGTACGCGAGACGGTCAGGAACCTCAACGTCCGGCCCGTCTTCACCGCGCACCCCACCGAGGCCGCCCGCCGCTCGGTGCTGAACAAGCTCCGCCGCATCGCCGAGCTCCTCGAAACCCCGGTCATCGCCGCCGACCGGCGCCGCCACGACCTGCGGCTCGCCGAGAACATCGACCTCATCTGGCAGACCGACGAACTGCGCGTCGTCCGGCCCGAGCCCGCCGACGAGGCCCGCAACGCCATCTACTACCTGGACGAGCTGCACGCCGGCGCCGTCGGCGACGTCCTGGAGGACCTCGCCGCCGAGCTGGAGCGCGTCGGCATCGAGCTGCCCGCCGGCACCCGCCCCCTCACCTTCGGCACGTGGATCGGCGGCGACCGCGACGGCAACCCCAACGTCACCCCCCAGGTGACCTGGGACGTCCTGATCCTCCAGCACGAGCACGGCATCACCGACGCCATCGAGGTCATCGACTACCTGCGCGGCCTGCTCTCCAACTCCATCCGCTACGCCGGCGCCACCGACGAGCTCCTGACCTCCCTCCAGGCCGACCTGGAGCGGCTGCCGGAGATCAGCCCCCGCTACAAGCGCCTCAACGCCGAGGAGCCCTACCGCCTCAAGGCCACCTGCGTGCGGCAGAAGCTCGTCAACACCCGCGAGCGCCTCGCCAAGGGCACCCCCCACGAGACCGGCCGCGACTACCTCGGCACCTCCGAGCTCGTCCACGACCTCACCCTGATGCAGACCTCGCTGCGCGAGCACCGCGGCGGGCTCTTCGCCGACGGCCGCATGGACCGGGTCATCCGGACCCTGTCCGCCTTCGGGCTCCAGCTCGCCACCATGGACGTACGCGAACACGCCGACGCCCACCACCACGCCCTCGGCCAGCTGTTCGACCGGCTCGGCGAGGAGTCGTGGCGGTACACCGACATGCCCCGCGACTACCGGCAGAAGCTCCTCGCCAAGGAGCTGCGCTCACGTCGGCCGCTCGCCCCGACGCCCGCACCTCTCGACGCGGCCGGGCAGAAGACCCTCGGCGTCTTCCACACGATCAAGGAAGCCTTCGAGCGGTTCGGCCCCGAGGTCATCGAGTCGTACATCATCTCGATGTGCCAGGGAGCCGACGACGTCTTCGCGGCGGCGGTCCTGGCCCGCGAGGCCGGTCTGATCGACCTCCACGGCGGCTGGGCCAAGATCGGCATCGTCCCGCTCCTGGAGACCACCGACGAGCTCAAGGCCGCCGACGTCATCCTCGACGGCATGCTCGCCGACCCCTCCTACCGGCGCCTGGTCTCCCTGCGCGGCGACGTCCAGGAGGTCATGCTCGGCTACTCCGACTCCTCCAAGTTCGGCGGCATCACCACCTCCCAGTGGGAGATCCACCGCGCCCAGCGCAGACTCCGCGACGTCGCTCACCGCTACGGCGTACGGCTGCGGCTCTTCCACGGCCGCGGCGGCACCGTCGGCCGCGGCGGCGGCCCCTCGCACAACGCGATCCTCGCCCAGCCCTGGGGCACCCTGGAGGGCGAGATCAAGGTGACCGAGCAGGGCGAGGTCATCTCCGACAAGTACCTGATCCCCTCGCTCGCCCGCGAGAACCTGGAACTCACCGTCGCGGCGACCCTCCAGGCCTCCGCCCTGCACACCTCCCCGAGGCAGTCCAGCGACGCGCTGGCCCGCTGGGACGCGGCCATGGACACCGTCTCCGACGCCGCGCACTCCGCGTACCGCAGGCTCGTCGAGGACCCCGACCTCCCCGCGTACTTCTTCGCCTCCACCCCCGTCGACCAGCTCGCCGACCTCCACCTGGGCTCCCGGCCCTCCCGCCGGCCCGACTCGGGCGCCGGTCTGGACGGTCTGCGGGCCATCCCGTGGGTCTTCGGCTGGACGCAGTCGCGGCAGATCGTCCCCGGCTGGTTCGGCGTCGGCTCCGGCCTCAAGGCGCTGCGCGAGGCCGGACTCGACCCGGTCCTGGACGAGATGAGCCGGCAGTGGCACTTCTTCCGCAACTTCCTCTCCAACGTCGAGATGACGCTGGCCAAGACGGACCTGCGGATCGCCCGCCACTACGTCGACACCCTCGTCCCGGAGAACCTCAAGCACGTCTTCGCCACCATCGAGGCCGAGCACGAGCTGACCGTCTCCGAAGTACTGAAGATCACCGGCGGAAAGCAGCTCCTGGACTCCAACCCGGCGCTCCAGCAGACCTTCGCCATCCGTGACGCCTACCTGGACCCGATCTCCTACCTCCAGGTGGCGCTCCTGGCCCGCCAGCGCAAGGCCGCCGAGGCCGGCGAGCAGCCCGACCCGCTCCTGGCGCGGGCGCTGCTGCTGACGGTGAACGGTGTCGCGGCGGGCCTGCGCAACACCGGCTGACGCTCGACGGCAGACATGACCGTGCCCCCGCCGGACTTCCGGCGGGGGCACGGTCACTCATGGCCCGAGGGCCCGGTTCGACCAGCCTCAGTGCTGCTGGGTCCTGCGGCGGCGCATCACCAGGAAGCCACCGGCCGCGGCCAGGGCCACCGCCACCGCCGCCATCGCGCCGACAGGCGCGCTGCTGCCGGTCTCGGCGAGGTCACCCTCGCCCGTGCCGCCCTGCTCCGAGGGAGCGGCCGCGGGAGCGGACGCGTCGTCGGCCGGCTTCTCGTCCGAGGGAGCCGAAGGCGCGACGGAGGGCTTCTCGACCGGCTTCTCCTCCGGCTTCTCGCCGGGCTTGCCGGGCTCCTCACCGGGCTTGCCCGGCTTCGCCTCGTCGCCGCAGTCGGTCTTGAAGACCTTGTGCTTGGCCCGGCCGTTCTCGCCCTCGAAGTTCCAGAACAGCTTGTACTGCCCGTCGGGCAGGGTCATGTCCGCCGTACGGCCGTGGCCCTCGGCGTCGAGCACGAGCGAGCCGGACTTGACGGTCTCGCCCTTGTCCAGGTCGTTGTTGGCCCAGGCCTCGATGTGCCAGGCCACCTTCTGGGCCGAGTCGAAGCCGAAGCTGTCGAGGTAGAAGGAGCAGACCTTCGGTTCGTTCCTGCGAAGCTCCGCGCCGGTCGTGGCGTCATGGATCTTCACGGTGCCGTTGTCGCCCTTGGGCGTGGCATAGGCGGACGGAGCCAGCAGCAGTGAGGCGGTCACGGCGGTGACCAGAGTGCCGGCGGGAATCAGAATGCGCATGGGCAGTCCAACGTGAGAGATGAGGGATGCCGTGGGGGGCGGCTCAGCTTCTTGCGGTAACAGCAGACCGTCAACGTCGATCAATGCGCATCGGTTACTTTTACGAAGGCGTGTCCGAATGCTCCTGGATAACGATCAGATGAACGAGCCATTCCGCATACTCAGAGCGCGAGGAACAACGCCAGCAACAGCGCCCCGCCGACCCCCGCCGCGCCCCACGCGACCCGCGTCAGCCGCAGCCCGCCACCGATGACCAGCGACGCCAGCAACAGCGCACCGCCCAGCGGCAGCCACGCGTGCAGCCCGCCCGCCCAGCCGGTCCGCACCACCTCGCTCGTTCCCGGCTTCACCACCACCCCGAACGCACCGCCCTTGCGCACGACGACCGACCGCTCGATCACCACACCCGTACGCGCCGGGGCGCCGCCCTCGGGGACGTAGCGGCCGGTGCAGGTGTCCTCACCGCAGCCGGCGACCGTCAAGGTGCCGTGCTCGCGCCCCTTCGGCAGCAGAACGTGCTGCGCGGAGCTCCACGAGGCCCGGACACCCGCGAGGACCAGCAGCAGGGCGACCAGCGCCATGGCGGCGTTGCGGGCGTAGGTGAACAGGACGGTCCGCTTCATGGGGCGCGATCCTTGGCCATGGGGCCACGCCTGGTCAACCGTCAGGAGTTGTACGCGGACTGCGCCCGCTCAAGCCCCTCGGTCACCAGACACTCCACCGCGTCCGCCGCCCGGTCCACGAAGTAGTCCAGCTCCTTGCGCTCCGAGGACGAGAAATCCTTCAGAACGAAGTCCGCCACCTGCATCCGCCCCGGCGGCCGGCCGATACCGAACCGCAGCCGGTGATAATCCGCCCCCATCGCCTTCGTCATCGACTTCAGACCGTTGTGGCCGTTGTCCCCGCCACCCAGCTTCAGCCGCAGCACGCCGTAATCGATGTCCAGCTCGTCATGGATCGCCACGATGTTCGCCGTCGGCACCTTGTAGAAGTCCCGCAGCGACGTCACCGGACCACCGGACAGGTTCATGTACGACATCGGCTTCGCCAGCACCACACGGCGGCTCGACGGCCCCGGCGGTCCCATACGGCCCTCGACGACCTGCGCCTGCGCCTTCTGCGCGCGCTTGAACTTTCCGCCGATCCTCCCCGCGAGGAGATCCGCGACCATGAACCCGACATTGTGCCGGTTCGCCGCATACTCCGGTCCCGGGTTGCCGAGGCCGACGATCAGCCAGGGGGCGCTCGCGTCGGTCGTCATCGTGGGGCGTCTCCTCGTACGGGTGCAGGGAACGGCTGCGGGGATCGGGCCGGGTGAAGGGCGGGACAGGGAAACGGGGTGGCGGGCCGCAGCCCACCACCCCGTCCGCGTCAAGCAGAGCCTACGGCTCAGGCCTCCGCGCCCTCGGTCTCACCCTCGGCCTCGGCGGCCGGCTCCTCGGCCTGCGCGGCCAGGATCTGGATGACGACGGCGTCCTCGTCGGTCACCAGGGTGGTGCCGGACGGCAGCGCGACGTCCTTCGCGTGGATGGAGGCACCGGCCTCCAGGCCCTCGATGGACACGGTGACGGACGTCGGGATGTGCGTGGCCTCGGCCTCGACGGAGAGCGTGTTCAGCACGTTCTCGACCAGGAAGCTGCCCGGGGCCAGCTCGCCCTCGGTCTCGACGACGACCTCGACGGTGACCTTCTCGCCACGACGCACGAGAATCAGGTCGACGTGCTCGAGGAAGCCCTTGATCGCGTCACGCTGGACGGCCTTCGGGATCGCGAGCTCGGTCTTGCCCTCGATGTCCAGGGACAGCAGGACGTTCGGGGTGCGCAGAGCCAGCAGCAGCTGGTGGCCCGGCAGCGTGATGTGGACCGGCTCGGTGCCGTGACCGTAGACAACGCCGGGAACCTTGTTCTCACGGCGGATGCGGCGGGCAGCGCCCTTGCCGAACTCGGAACGAGTCTCGGCGGAGATCTTCACCTCGGACATGTGCACTCCTCGTATGCAGAAACTGATGTGGCGGTCACCCGGCCACGACTGGCCTGCTACGAAGAGCGCGTCGATAACGGACCGCCGCACCTACCGGTACGGCCTCCCTCGCCGAGCAACTTCAACAGTGTACTCGGCACGCCCCCAGCGACCCAATCGATCACCCAGGCCCGCCGACGCCCTGGCCGGCCAGCACCGCGGTGGACGCGCTCAGAAGATGACGCACGCGCGTCGAGGGCCGGAGAAGGCAAGAGGAGAACCGGGAAAAGGGCCGCTCCCCGGCACGGGGAACGGCCCTTCTCCTTACGTACTACGTCCTGATCAGCCCTGCTCCTCGAAGAGGCTCGTCACCGAACCGTCCTCGAAGACCTCACGGACCGCACGCGCGATCGTCGGCGCGATCGACAGCACCGTGATCTTGTCCAGCTCCAGCGAGCCCGGGTCGGGCAGCGTGTCCGTGAACACGAACTCGCTCACCTTCGAGTTCTTCAGACGATCGGCCGCCGGACCCGACAGCACACCGTGCGTCGCCGTCACGATGACGTCCTCGGCACCGTGCGCGAACAGCGCGTCCGCGGCGGCGCAGATCGTGCCACCGGTGTCGATCATGTCGTCGACCAGGACGCACACCCGGCCCTCGACCTCACCCACGACCTCGTGGACCGTCACCTGGTTCGCCACGTCCTTGTCACGACGCTTGTGCACGATCGCCAGCGGCGCGTCCAGACGGTCGCACCAACGGTCCGCCACCCGCACCCGACCCGCGTCCGGAGACACGATCGTCAGCTTCGAACGGTCCACCTTCGCACCCACGTAGTCCGCGAGGACCGGCAGCGCCGACAGGTGGTCCACCGGGCCGTCGAAGAAGCCCTGGATCTGGTCCGTGTGCAGATCGACCGTGAGAATACGGTCCGCACCCGCGGTCTTCAGCAGGTCCGCGATCAGACGGGCCGAAATCGGCTCACGCCCACGGTGCTTCTTGTCCTGACGGGCATAGCCGTAGGACGGGATGATCACCGTGATGCTCCGGGCCGAAGCCCGCTTCAGCGCATCCAGCATGATCAGCTGTTCCATGATCCACTTATTGATCGGAGCCGTGTGGCTCTGGATCAAAAAGCAGTCCGCACCACGCGCCGACTCCTGGAAGCGGACGTAGATCTCACCATTCGCGAAGTCGAAAGCCTTGGTCGGCACGATGCCGACACCCAGCTGATGTGCGACCTCCTCGGCCAGCTCGGGGTGGGCGCGGCCGGAGAAGAGCATCAGCTTCTTCTCGCCGGTCGTCTTGATCCCGGTCACAGCACTGTCTCCTCAGACGTGTTCCCTGGCCGCGAGTCCGTCGAGCGCGAGCCAGCCGAATTTATGTGCACGTATCACGGTACGCCGAGTTCGACGCACCGGTTTCCGGTCAGCTTTCGCCGTCGGCCACTTCAGCAGCCGCCTGAGCGGCCTGCGCAGCCGCACTACCCGGCCGCTTCCTGGCCACCCAACCCTCGATATTCCGCTGCTGGCCCCGCGCCACAGCGAGCGAGCCGGGCGGCACATCCTTCGTGATCACAGAGCCCGCCGCGGTGTACGCCCCGTCCCCGATCGTGACAGGCGCCACAAACATGTTGTCCGAACCGGTGCGGCAGTGAGACCCGATCGTCGTGTGATGCTTCGCCTCACCGTCGTAGTTCACGAACACACTCGCCGCGCCGATGTTCGTGTACTCACCGATCGTCGCGTCACCGACATACGACAGATGCGGCACCTTCGTACCCTCACCGATCGTCGCGTTCTTCATCTCCACATACGCGCCGGCCTTTGACTTCACACCCAGCTTCGTACCAGGACGCAGATACGCGAACGGGCCCACCTGCGCGTCCGGACCGATCTCCACCGAGTCCGCCACCGTGTTGTCCACCCGCGCACCCCGACCCACGGTCGTGTCCCGCAGCCGCGAATTCGGGCCCACCTCGGCGTCCTCCGCGATGTGCGTCGACCCCAGCAACTGCGTACCCGGATGAACCACCGCGTCCGCCTCGAACGTCACCGTCACGTCCACCAGCACCGACGCCGGATCCACGATCGTCACACCGGCCGTCATCGCCCGCTCCAGCAGCCGCGCGTTCAACAACCCCCGCGCCTCAGCCAACTGCACACGATTGTTGATCCCCAGGATCTCCCGGTGATCACCGGCGACCGACGCGCCCACCCGGTGCCCCGCCTCACGCAGGATCCCGAGAACGTCCGTCAGGTACTCCTCACCCTGACTGTTGTCCGTACGCACCTTGCCCAGCGCATCCGCGAGCAGCAGCCCGTCGAACGCGAACACACCCGAATTGATCTCACTGATCGCCCGCTGCGCCTCGGTGGCGTCCTTGTGCTCGACGATCGCGGTGACCGCGCCCGAGTCACTGTCACGGACGATCCGCCCGTACCCGGTCGAGTCCGGGACCTCGGCGGTCAGCACGGTGACGGCGTTGCCGTCGGCGGCGTGCGTCGCCGCGAGAGCCTTGAGCGTGTCGCCGGACAGGAGAGGAGTGTCGCCACACACGACGACGACGGTCCCCTCAGGGGCCTGACCCAGCTCTTCGAGCGCCATACGAACGGCGTGACCGGTGCCGTTCTGCTCGTGCTGGACGGCGGTGCGGGTTCCCGCGTAGAAGGAGTCGAGGTGCCCCTTCACCTGCTCACGGGCGTGCCCGACGACCACGACGAGATGCTCGGGATCCAGCTCACGAGCGGCGGAGACGACGTGTCCCACGAGCGAGCGCCCGCAGATCTCGTGCAGGACCTTGGGGGTCTTCGACTTCATGCGGGTGCCCTCACCCGCTGCGAGGACGACGACGGCTGCCGGGCGGTTGGCGCTCACGGGAATGCCCTTCGGCTTCGGGTGGTGGACACCCGCAGGATACCGGGGGGTTTCTGGGGGGAAACGAGCGCGGGTCCTGACCGTGGAGGTCAGGACCCGAACGTTGTGGCTCCCGGGGAAGGAATCGAACCCTCATTCAATGGACCAAAACCATTTGTCCTACCATTAGACGACCCGGGATGGTCTGCTCCTTATGTCCGATTCTCTGAGGCGGCCTCAGGAGCAGCCCCTACTATGCCGCACCACCACCCCTCGATGCGACGGTAGAGGTCCGCGCTTTGCCGGACTTGGATCACCAGGCAGCCCCGGTAGCCCTCGTTCGTGTTCTTGCGGTTGGTCTTGGGGTTGTGCCTCTTGACCGTGGTCTTGCCGAAGGCGACGGTGTCCGCGCCGACGAAGTCGGCCCAGAACTGCTCCGCGCCGGAGATGTCCGCGGTTTCGTGGATGTGCACGTAGAAGCGCAGCCGATCCGCGGTGACCCCGAGGAGGCGGAGCCAGGCGAGGAAGACCTTGATCATGCGCGGGTCGCTGTTGACGAAGGTCACCCGCTCTTGTGGACGCGGGCCCTTGGCCTTCGTTCCCTCGGCCCAGTAGAGCCCGACGCCCACGAGGAACAGTTCGCGCTGGGTCATCCCGGCGATTTCCCGCTCCGCGTCCTCCTTGACCCGCTGCCGCTCCGCGTCCCGTCGCCCGAGTGTCGCTTCCCAGCCGCGCCTGGCGATCGCCGATGCCTCCTCGCGGGTCCTCGGCGGCGGCTTCGGCAGGTCCCTCACCCACAGCGAGATCGAACTCTTGGAGCAGCCCAGCTCGATCTGGATCTGGTCGTACGTCATTCCCTGGCGCCGCAGCTCCCGGGCACGCTCCCGCAGGTCGTCCTTGGCGCGTGGGCGCTTGGTCCATTCCGGGGGAGGCTCGCCCTTCACAAGGCGGCCCAGGATGTCGTTGTTGTCGATGTGGAGGCGATCGCGGATCTGGCGAAGGCTGAGGCCCTCCCGGCGGAGGGCCACCGCCTGCTCGCGTAAGCCCTCGAAGTCCGCGTACTTGCCCGTGGCAGATGTCATACGCACAAGCTCGTCCGGAATGTGAACCTCCGGCTCGAAAGCGCAAGCGATTCCGTAGTTCGGGGGATCCGCGCCCGTTCGGGCTGCGAAGTGCCCCGATCCGTGCTGCCGGACTCCTCGGACTCGCCGGAAAATCGTTCGCGCGCGCCCGTAGGCTGGAAGACATGACCACAACGGGGGCTAATCAGGACGCGGCGGGCACAGAGCCCCGTGGCTGGTGGTGGTGGGAGCGGCGGCGGAGTGCCGTGTTGGACGTGGGGCTCGGGCTGCTGTCGGCGGTGGAGTGCGCGTTGCAGGGGGTCGGGTTCGCGGGGCACGCGGGGTTGCCGGTGCCCGTGGGGGTGTTCTTCGGGTTTCTCGCCGGGGCCGTGCTGGTGCTGCGGCGGCGGTGGCCGATTGTCGTCGTGCTGGTGTCGATCGCGATCACGCCGGCCGAGATGGGCTACCTGATGAGCATCGTCGGGCTCTATACGCTCGCCGCCTCGGAGGTCCCGCGGCGGATCATCGCGGCGCTGGCGGGGATGTCGCTGGTCGCGGTGCTGATCGTGACGTTCGTGCGGTTGCGGCAGGATGTCGCGGCCGCGGATTTCGAGCCGGGTAGCTGGTACGTCCCGCTGGTGTCGGTCTTCATGTCTCTGGGGCTGAACGCTCCGCCGGTGCTTTTCGGGCTGTACATAGGGGCGCGGCGGCGGTTGATGGAGAGTCTGCGGGAGCGTGCCGACAGTCTGGAGCAGGAGTTGTCGCTGCTGGCGGATCGGGCGGAGCAGCGGGCGCAGTGGGCGCGGCGGGAGGAGCGGACCCGGATCGCGCGGGAGATGCATGATGTCGTCGCGCATCGGGTGAGTCTGATGGTGGTGCACGCGGCGGCGTTGCAGGCGGTGGCGGTGAAGGATCCGCAGAAGGCGGTGAGGAACGCGGCGCTGGTCGGTGACATGGGCCGGCAGGCGTTGACGGAGTTGCGGGAGATGCTGGGCGTGTTGCGGGAGGACGCGCCTGCTCCGGTGTCGGCTCCGGTGCCGTTGGCGGCGGTGGGTCTGGCGGCGGCCGCGGCGGCGCAGGGGGCGCTGGCGGCGGCGGAGGACGGTCCGTGTCTGGCCGAGGTCGAGGAGCTGGTGGAGCAGTCGCGGCAGGCGGGGACGGTGGTGGAGCTGGTGGTGGTCGGTGTGGCGCGGGGGTATGCGCCGGAGGTGGAGCAGACGGCGTACCGGGTGGTGCAGGAGGCGCTGACGAACGTCCACAAGCATGCGGCGGGGGCGAAGGTGGTTGTCCGGCTGGCGCACCGGGAGGCCGAGGTGGCGATGCAGGTGGAGAACGGCCCTTCGGACGTGGGGGTGGCGGATGCGGGTCTGCCGAGTGGCGGCAATGGTCTGGTGGGGATGCGGGAGCGGGTGACGGCCTTGGGTGGTGTGTTCGTGTCGGGGCCGACGGACGTGGGTGGTTTCCGGGTGTCGGCGGTGTTGCCGGCCCGGGGGGTGTGAGCGGGTCGTGTGGTGTCCGGGGGGAGCCGAATGGGCTGGGGCGCCGGTGGTCAGGGTGAGGTCAGCCGGGTGGGCTGGGCGCCGGTGATCAGGGTGGACAGGGCGGCGTCGATGTCGTTGCCGAGGTACCAGTCGCCGGTGTGGTCGAGGCTGTAGACGCGGCCTTGTTGGTCGATCGCGAGGACGGCCTGGTGGTCGCCTTCTTCTCCGAGGGGGGAGATGTCGGTGTCCAGGGCGCGGCCGAGGTCGGCGAGGGTGCGGGCGAGGTGGAGTCCGGCGAGCGGGTCGAAGCGGACGGTGGCGGGGGCTATCTGGCGGCCGGGGCCGGGGGCGGTGATGCGGAGGCTGCCGAATTCGGCCCAGGCTTCGACGGCGGCGGGGAAGACGCTGTGGCGGTGGCCGGCGGGTGTGAGGTGGGCGCGGAGGGTGTCGGCCCAGTGTTCGGCCTGTTTGATGTCCCAGCGGCCGGGGTGCCAGCCCGCTTCGCGGAGGGCGGCGTCGACCTCGACGGGGAAGCGGGTGGTGCTGAGGTGGTCGGGCATGGGGGCGCGGTCAGCCGTTCTGGGCGGTCGGGTCGACGGGGCGTACGCCGAAGTGGGCGAGCATGGCCGTGCAGGAGCGGCAGGGGGCGGCGTAGCTGCCGTGGAGGGGGTCGCCGTCCTCGCGGATGCGGCGGGCGGTGAGTTTGGAGTGTTTGAGTGAGCGGCGGGCTTCGCCCTGGGTGAGTGGTTTGCGTTGGGCGCGTTTGGTGCGGCCGGTTTCGGTGGCGGCGAGGTGTCGGGAGAGCAGGATCGCTTCGGGGCAGCGTCCGGTGAAGCGTTCGCGTTGGCCGCTGGTGAGGGTGTCGAGGAAGTCCTGTACGAGGGGGTGCAGGGCGGGGGGCTGGTCGCCGCGGCCGGCGGTGCAGGTGAGGGTTTCGCCGCGTACGGAGAGTGCTGCTCCGACGGTGGGCAGGATGCCGTCGCGGCGTTGACGCAGTGAGGGGGCGCGGGTGGGTTCGGCGCTGCTCCAGCTGAGGCGTGGGTCGCCTGCGGCGTTGGCTCCCGCGGTGCCGCCGGTGGTTGTACCACCGGTCTGTGCTGCGTACATGGTGCTGTCTTCCCCTCTTGCGCAATCCCCCGAGTTGCGGGACCAGCCTGCCAAATGGGGTGCCCGGTGGGGAAGCGGGGGCGCTGAAACGTGTCGAGGGTGTGTCGTGGGGGCGGCTGACCGTCACACGATTGTGACGGTTGGTCACGGTGGAGGTGGTCCGGGTGGCCCTGTTGCGGCAGCGCATAGGCTGTGCGGAACCAGCCAGACGCAGCAGGACGCAGCAGGGGGCAACCGCCATGACGACAGGTCGGCTCGGGCACGAGGCCGCGCCACCGAACGCGGCCTACGCCGGGCAGGTCGTGAACTTCCCGGACCCGGTCAGGGCTTCCCGGCATCCCCGAGGGGTGCGGGTGGACGAGGACGGCTTTCCGGATTTCTCGCCGTACGCGCGTGCGGCGGCGGAGATCGCGGAGCCTCCGGAGGGCTTCGGTGTGGACGAGCTGCGGTTGACGGACTATGTGTCCGCGAACGCGGCGCTGGCCGCTGCCGGGCATGAGCTGTGGGACACGATTCCGCCGGTGGCGACGCCGCACGGTTGGACGTGGCATCACGTGGCCGGTTCGCGCCGCATGGAGTTGGTGCCGGTCGAGGTGAAGGCGCTGTTGCGGCATCACGCGGGGGTGGCGACGTCCGCCGTTGATCAGAGCAAGCGGGGGACGCGGCCGTTGCAGGAGACGCGGCCGGCGCACTTCGGGCTGCCGAAGGGGTCGGTGTCGGTGACGGAGCAGCAGCTGCTGGGGGTGGAGGAGGATCTGGGGTATCGCCTGCCGGGTGCGTACCGCTCCTTCCTGAAGGCGGCGGGCGGGTGCGCGCCGGTGGGTGCGGCGTTGGACGCGGAGCTGGGGTTGTTGGTGGATCAGCCGTTCTTCACGGTGCGTGAGGAGGCGGCGGTCAATGACCTGGTGTACGTGAACAAGTGTCTGCGGGACCATCTGACGAAGGACTATCTGGGCGTGGGTTTCGTCCAGGGCGGGATCGTCGCGGTGAAGGTGCGGGGCGGTTCGGACGTGGGGTCGGTGTGGTTCTGCGCGTACGACGACGCGCGGGACCGGGACGGCTGGTCGGTGCAGGAGCGGGTGGAGCGGCTGCTGCTGCCGTGTGGTGAGGATTTCGACGCGTTCTTGACGCGGCTGGCGGGTAATCCGCCGGAGCTGGAGACGGTGGCGAATCTGATGGTGGACGGCGGCTTCGCGCGTGCGGTCCCGGTGTCGGACGAATCGGACGAGGGGTGACGGTCGAATGGTGACCTTCGCGCAGGCGCAGGAGCGCGCGGAAGAGTGGGTCAACGGCGACGTGCCCGCGTATCAGCATCGTGAGGTGCGGGTGCGGGAGTTCGACCTGGGGTTCGTGGTGTGGGCGGAGGACCGTGAGGACGGGCCGACGTCGGACGGGGGCCGGCAGCGGCTGGTGATCGCGCGGGACAGTGGTGAGGCGACGCTGTGGCCGGGGTTGCCGGTGGGTGAGGTGATCCGCCGGTACGAGGAGGAGTACGGGGTGCCGCAGGAGGCGCCGGAGCCGGCGGCGGCGCCCGCGCGGGTCGATCTGAACCAGACGTCGTTCTTGTTGAGTCCGCCGGAGTGGTTGCAGGACGCGGCGGACCGGTTGGGGATTCCGGATGGGCGGGGGTCGCGGGAGCCGGCCGGTTCGTCCGCCGGTGGGTCTTCGGGTTCGTCCGCGGGCGTGCCCGTGGCCGGGTCCGCGGGGTCTTCTACGGGGGCGCCCGCCGGTTCGGGTGCGGACGTGGGTGCCGTGAACGCGTCGCAGGCGGGTGGCAGTTCGTCCGCCGGGGCCGCGCCCTGGGAGGTCGGTTCGTCGGCGGGGGCGTCCTGGCCGAGCGCCGGGGGGCGTGACGACCACGAGTCGACGGCGTCGGAGGGCGTTGCCTCGGGCGCGCCGTGGGCAGACGCGAACGCCGGTGACGACAGTGGTTCCGTGCCCCTGCCGGCGACGGTGTTCGCACCGCCGCTCGCCGGGGCGGACGACGACGACACGCCCCCGCCGGTGGTGGGCGCGGACGCGCCGACGGCGCTGATGTCGGGCGGCAGCGGGCTTCCCCGTACGACAGTGGCCCCGGCGGTGGACGTCGCGGCGGCGGTGGCGGGGAGCCCGCCGTTCCCGCAGGGCGCGCCCGCGGGCCAGGGCGCGCCCGCGCCTGGCGCCCCTGGGGCTCCCGGCGCTCCTGGTGTGCCTCTCGGCCCGGGCGCTCCCGCGGCTCCCGGTGCTCCTGGTGTGCCCCATGCCCCTGGGGCTCCCGGCGGCGGCGGTGACATCGCCGATGCCGCCACGAGCAAGGCCGCCCTTCCGCCCCGTGCGTCGCGGGGCAGCGGCGTGGGGGCCACTCCGCCTCCTCCCGGGGCTCCGGGTACGCCCGGGGCCGGGTCGGCGGCTCCCGGTGCCCCGGCCGGCGGGTACGTGCCGACGCAGATGGTGGCGCAGCTGGGACCGGACGGCCCGCAGCCGCCGGGAACGCCGACTCCGCCGCCCGGTGGGGGCGTTCACCATGCGGCGACGATGCTCGCCAGCCCGAGCGCGATGGGGGCCGGTCCTGCCGCCCCGCCGCCGCCCGCGCCTCCTGGGGCGCCGGGTGCGCCCGGTGTTCCTGGTGGGGGCGCCCACCATGCGGCGACGATGCTCGCCAGCCCGAGCGCGATGGGCGCCGGCCCTGCCGCCCCGCCGCCGCCGGCTCCGCCCGCCGCGCCGGGTGTGCCCGGTGGCGGTGTGCACCACGCGGCGACGATGCTGGCCCAGCCCGGCCAGGTCGGCCCGCCGCAGCCGCCGCCCGGTGCGCCGGGCCCTGTGCAGGGTCCGCCGCCCGCGTACGGCTATCCGCAGCAGCCGACCGGTCAGCCGACCGTCGGCCCCGGCTACCAGGCCGTGCTGCGCTACCGCGCGCCCGACGGTTCCGAGGCCCAGATCATCCGTCGCTCGGCGCCCGGCACTCCGCACCCGGAGTGGCAGATCCTGCATGAGCTGCGCGCCATGAACGTGCCGCCGCAGCAGGTGCTCGAACTGCACACCGAGCTGGAGTCGTGCGAGCTGCCCGGTGGGTACTGTGCGCGGATGATCCGCGAGACATGGCCGCAGGCGCGGATCACGAACATCGCCCCGTACGGCAGGGACCATGCGGGCCGTCAGCAGGGCATGGCCCAACTGCTCACGCATCAGGGCGAGTTGCACCAGGTTGCGGACGGTCCCGCGCGGCCGGCGCCGATGCGGGCGCCGCTGCCGCACGTGCAGCCGCTGCCGCCGATCCCCCCGGAGGGGATCGCGCAGGAGCTGGCCGGCGCGTTCGGGCCGGGGATCTGCCGGTTCGACCAGCGCGCGGTGTCCCGTCAGGGGGTGCCGGAGCTGGTGGCGCTCACGCTCGTCTGGGCGGGGCTGCCGGCCGACTTCGGTCCGTTCTTCTGGGCGCAGCCCGCGCAGCCGGTCGTGCCGACACTCGCCGAGCTGGCCGCGCAGCGCCAGGTGCAGCCCGCGAGCGACGCGGGCTCGTACCTGGTCGTCGGTTCGGACTTCGGACGGGCGATCTGCGTCCAGTACGGCACCGCGCACATCGTCGCCGTGCCGGTGGAGGCGGGGCCCGGCGGTCAGCCGGTCGCGCCGCAGTTCGTGAACAGCGGGCTGCCGGAGTTCACCCGCAGTCTCGCGCTGCTCGGCCGGATGTGGCGGCTGCGCTTCGGGCTCAACCCGGAGCAGGCGGGACGCTGGACGGTCGACTTCCAGGCACAGCTGGCGATGCTCGATCCGGCGGCACTGTCGTCGCCGGAGAGCTGGTGGTCCGTACTCCTCGAGCAGATGTGGGACGGACTGCTCTGACCGGCCCGTTCACCGTCCCGTTCGCTTGAGGGGCGGGAGCCCGAACGCCCGAACGGCGGCGCCCGGCCTGGATCTCAGGCCGGGCGCCGCCGTTTCCGTGGGTGGGTGACGCATCCTTGACCGGAGAATGCGGGCGGAGTGCCGCGTATGGGGCGCTTCCGCTCGATCCGTCAGGAGAGGAGCGTCCGGAATGAGTTCAGGAGCACCACCGCACGGGTTCGACGTCGTGCGGGGCCGCGGCTACCGCGCCGAAGAGGTCGATCGCTTCCTCGCCCGTGTCTCCGCCGAGCGCGACGGCGCCTGGGAGCGCGCGGCGCGCCTGACCGTCCTGGCGAAGCAGATGGCGGGGGAGGCGGAGCGGCTGCGGGAGGTGGTCGGCGCGCTGGTCCCGCAGAGGTACGAGAACCTCGGCAGCCGCGCCCAGCAGATCCTGCTGCTCGGCGAGGCCGAGGCGGACGCGCTGCGGGTCACCGCGACGGAGGAGACGCACGCGCTCCGGGACGCGGCCGAGGCGGCGGCGCGCCGCAGCCGGGAGGACGCGCGGGACCACGCGGAGACGGTCGGCGCGCGGGCCGAGGAGGAGGCGCGCCGGATTCTGCTGGAGGCGCGGGAGGAGGCGGACGCGGCGCGGGCGGCGGCGCGGGCGGAGGCGGAGGGGATCCGTGGGGAGGCGCTGGCCGTACTGGAGGACACCCGGCGCCGCACCGAGGCGCTGCTCGCCGCGCAGCGCAAGGAGCACGGGGAGCGGGCGGAGGACGTGGAGCGCGAACTCGCCGAGCGCGAGGGGGCGATGGATGCCCGGCACGCGGAGCTCGTCGCCCGCGCGGAGGCCGCGCTGGCGGATGCGCAGCGGGACTTCGCCGAGCGGGAGGAGAGCGCCCGGCACGGTCAGGAGGACGCGGAGGCGCGGGCGGAGGAACTGCTGGCGGCGGCGCGGGCACGGCAGGAACGGGCCGAGCGGGAGACGGAGCGTCTGCTGCGGGAGCACGACGGGCTTCGGGAGGAGGTCCGGGCCCACATGGACCACGTCCGCGGCAGCCTCGCGGCCCTGACGGGCCGCGCCCCGGCGGACGGTTCCTCCTGAGCCGTAGCGGCCCCTCGCACCGGTCGGGCCGAGGGGGAATCGCTTGCCCCCCGGGCCGGTGCCGGCGGACGGAGCCTGGTGAGCCGGCCGGGGCCGCTTTCGCCGGGTGCGCGAGCGCCTCGTGGCGTTCGCGGAGTGTCCGGTGCGGCTCCTGTGCGTGGCCGCGCGCCATGGGCTGCGGTGGCACCACGGCCGGGTAAGGCCGGACGGATCCGCCCGACGTCAGCCGGCCCACCCCGTCGTCGCAGACGGGGGCGACTGAGGCGAAGGGGCGGGGCCGATCGCGCCCCCCGGGCCGATGCCGGCGCGCGAGCCTCTCGCCGCCGGCGGACGGTTCCTCCTGAGCCGAAGCGGCCCATCCCACCCGCCGCCCGCGGCGGTCCGCGCTGCTCGTTACTCCCGTTCGTCCTTGAGTACCGGGAAGCGCCGCGGCGCCAGGGTCAGGAGGGCGAGCAGGGCGAGCGCCGCCGCGGTGGCCGCGCCCACGTAGACGTAGTCCACCGCCGCGTCGACCGCGTGGCGGAGCTGGTCGGCGGCCGAGGTGGTGAGGGAGTCGGGGTCGTCCAGGGCGTGGGCCAGGGAGTCGAGGTCGCCGCTGCCGCCGAGGCGGGCGGCCAGTACGCCGTTGGCGATGGCGCCGAAGAGGGCGGCTCCGACGCTCTGGCCGACCTGGCGGCAGAAGAGGACGGACGCGGTGGTGGTGCCGCGCTCGGCCCAGGGGACGGTCGACTGGACGCCGACGATCAGGGGGAGCTGGAAGAGTCCTAGGGCCGCGCCGAGGAGCAGCATGAGCAGGGCGGGCTGCCACGGTTCGCCGGGGAAGGGCAGCAGGGGGAAGGCGAGCAGGATCAGCAAGGCGAGGGTGATGCCGATGACCGCGGTGAGCCGGAAGCCGATGCGGCTGTAGACGCGGTTGGAGAAGGCCGCGCTGACCGGCCAGCTGAGGGTCATCGCGGAGAGGACGAAGCCTGCGGCGATCGGGCCGAGGCCGAGGACCGCCTGGGCGTAGGTGGGGAGGAAGACGGTCGGCGCGACCATGAGGAGACCGAGCGCGCCGAGCGCCAGATTGACGGCGGCGATGGTCCGGCGGCACCAGATCCAGCCGGGGATGATCGGCTCGGCGGCCCTGCGTTCGATGAGGTAGGTGACCCCCGCGAGGAGGGCGCTGCCTCCGAACAGGCCCAGTGAGGGCGCCGACAGCCACGGCCAGGCGACCCCGCCCTGGACGAGGGCGGTCAGCAGCAGGGCGCCGGTGGCGAAGATGGCGAGCGCGCCGAGCCAGTCGACGGCGGGGCGCCCCGCCTCCGCGCGGTCGCCGTTCTTCTGCTCCCGGGCCCGTGAGGGCTCCTTCAGGTGGCGGGCGATCAGCCACAGGGCCACCAGCCCCACCGGGAGGTTGATGAGGAAGATCCAGCGCCAGTCCGCGTATCCCGCGAGGAGCCCGCCGGCCGCCGGGCCCGCGACCGAGGCGGTGGCCCAGACCGAGGACAGCTTCGCCTGGATCTTCGGGCGTTCCTTGAGCGGGTAGAGGTCCGCGGCGATCGTCTGCACCGTGCCCTGGAGCGCCCCGCCGCCGAGGCCCTGGACGATGCGGAAGGCGATGAGGGACGCCATGTTCCACGCGGCGGCGCACAGGAGTGAGCCGACCAGGAAAAGGATGATCCCCGCGATCAGGACCGGCTTGCGGCCGAACGTGTCGGACAGCTTCCCGTACACGGGCAGGGTGACGGTGACCGCGAGCAGATAGCCGGAGAACAGCCAGGAGAAGACGGCGAGCCCGCCGAGGTCCCCGACGATCTGGGGTACGGCGGTGGAGACGATGGTGCCGTCGAGCGCGGCGAGTGCCATGCCGAGCATCAGCGCCGCGACGACCGGCCCGCGTCCGTGCCGGGTGGTGGCGGGCGCCGCGGCGCCGGTTGTCGCTCCGACTTCGGCCACCAGGATTCCTTTCCCTATGCATGTATCTCGTCCGGACACCTTCTCACTTGAACCTGACGCAGGGGGAGGGGGCAAGGTCACCTCTGTGCGGCTCGCCCTGGAGGCGGAGACCCCCTAGGGGGTCGTCCCTACTTCGACCCAGGGAGCGGTCCTCCCACTGGAGGAGGAGCCGGACGCGCCCGGTCCCTACCGTGGACGTACGGGTCCGAGCGGGGGGCTGGGCCCGGCGGATGCCGTTTCCCGACCGCTGGACGGCATCGCTCATTCACCGATGGAGGAGACATACCGTGACTTCGGCTGTAACCATTCCCAGGCACGGGGGTACTGGAGGGAGTACGGCCGTCGCCGCGCGGGCGCGGCAGGTCGTCAAGGCCTACGGCTCCGGCGAGACTCGTGTCGTCGCCCTGGACCATGTCGACGTGGACATCGACCGCGGGCAGTTCACCGCGATCATGGGACCCTCCGGGTCCGGCAAGTCGACCCTGATGCACTGCCTCGCCGGTCTGGACACGGTCACCAGCGGCCGGATCCACCTCGCCGACACCGAGATCACGGGTCTGAAGGACAAGAAGCTGACGCAGCTGCGGCGCGACCGCGTCGGCTTCATCTTCCAGGCGTTCAATCTGCTGCCCACGCTGAACGCCCTGGAGAACATCACGCTCCCGATGGACATCGCGGGCCGCAAGCCGGACGCGGCCTGGCTCAACCGCGTGGTGGAGACGGTCGGTCTCGCCGACCGGCTGAAGCACCGGCCGACCCAGCTGTCCGGCGGCCAGCAGCAGCGGGTCGCGGTGGCCCGCGCGCTCGCCGCACGCCCCGAGATCATCTTCGGTGACGAGCCGACCGGAAACCTGGACTCGCGGGCCGGCGCCGAAGTGCTGGGGTTCCTGCGGCAGTCGGTGGACGAGCTGGGCCAGACCATCGTCATGGTCACCCATGACCCGGTGGCCGCCTCGTACGCGGACCGGGTGCTGTATCTCGCGGACGGCCGGATCGTCGACGAGATGTTCCGGCCGACCGCCGACGCCGTACTGGACCGGATGAAGGACTTCGACGCCCGGGGGCGGACGTCGTGACCGTACTCAAGGCCTCCGCGCGCAACTTCCTCGCCCACAAGGGGAGAATGGCGCTCTCGGCGGTGGCGGTCGTGCTGTCGGTGGCGTTCGTCAGTGGCACGCTCGTCTTCACCGACACGATGAACACCACGTTCGACAAGCTCTTCGCGGCGACGGCGTCCGATGTCACCGTCAGCCCCGCGTCCGCCGAGGCGGGCGAGGAGACCCCGCAGACCGGCCGCCCGGAGACGCTGCCCGCGTCGCTGGTGCGGACGGTGGAGAAGGCGGAGGGCGTCAAGGCCGCCGAGGGCGCGGTCGTCTCGATGAGCGTGACCGTCGTCAACGGCGCCAACGAGAACATGGGCTCCAGCAACGGCGCTCCCACGATCGCCGGCAACTGGACCCGCAACGACCTGCGTTCCATGGAGATCACCTCGGGTCACGCCCCGCGCGGACCCACCGAGGTGATGGTCGACTCCGGCACCGCGGAGAAGCACGGACTGGGGCTGGGCGACGACCTGCGCACCATCGCCGTCACCGGCGACCTCACCGCGAAGATCTCTGGGATCGCCACCTTCAAGGTCACCAACCCGGGTGCCGCGGTCGTCTACTTCGACACGGCGACCGCCCAGCGTGGACTCCTCGGCAAGGAGGGCGTGTTCACGCACATCTCGGTCGACGCGGCCGACGGTGTCAGCGACGCGCAGCTGAAGAAGAACGTGGCCGCCGCGCTCGGCGGCCCGTACAAGCTCCAGACCCAGCAGGAAGCCGCCGACGCGGGCCGTGAGGACGTCGGCTCGTTCCTCGACGTGATGAAGTACGCGATGCTCGGCTTCGCCGGGATCGCCTTCCTCGTTGGCATCTTCCTCATCGTCAACACCTTCTCGATGCTGGTGGCCCAGCGCACCCGCGAGATCGGTCTGATGCGTGCCATCGGATCGAGCCGCAAGCAGGTCAACCGCTCGGTGCTGGTCGAGGCGCTGCTGCTCGGCATCGTCGGCTCGGTCGCCGGTGTCGCCGCCGGTGTCGGTCTCGCCGTCGGGCTGATGGAGCTCATGTCCACCATGGGCATGGAGTTGTCCACGCAGGACCTGACGGTGCGGTGGACCACCCCGGCCGTCGGTCTGACCCTCGGCATCGTCGTCACCGTCCTGGCCGCGTACATCCCGGCCCGCCGGGCCGGCAAGGTCTCCCCGATGGCCGCGCTGCGCGACGCCGGGACCCCGGCGGACGCCCGGGCGGGACTGGTACGGGGCGGGATCGGCCTGCTTCTCACCGGCGTCGGCGCCGCCGCCCTGTGGACCGCCACCCAGGCGGACAAGGCGAGCACCGGGTCGCTCTGGCTGGGTCTCGGCGTGGTCCTCTCCCTCATCGGCTTCGTCGTCGTCGGACCGCTCCTCGCGGGCGGTGTCGTCCGGGTCATCAGCGTCCTGGTGCTGAGGATGTTCGGCCCGGTCGGACGGATGGCCGAGCGTAACGCGCTGCGCAACCCGCGCCGCACGGGAGCGACCGGCGCGGCCCTGATGATCGGCCTCGCGCTGGTGGCGTGCCTGTCGGTGGTCGGCTCGTCGATGGTCGCCTCGGCCACGGAGGAGCTCGACAAGTCGGTCGGCGCGGACTACATCATCCAGTCCGGCAACGGGCAGCCGATCATGCCGCAGGCGCAGGCGGCGCTGGAGAAGGTGCCGGGCATCGCCCATGTCACCGAGTACAAGTGGCTCGACGTCACGGTCACCGCTCCCGGCGGCACCCCGCAGAAGGACGGCCTCGTCGCCGCCGACCCGACCTACGCGCAGGATCTGCGCCGCGAGATGGTCGCCGGTGAGCTGCCGGCGGCCTACGGCGAGAACGCCATGTCCGTGGGCGACGACTACGCCGACAAGCACGGCGTGAAGCTCGGCGACGAGCTCACGGTCGCTTTCAAGGGCGGCCGGACGGCGAAGCTGAAGGTCACGGCGATCACCTCGGACGAGGGAAATGTCGACAAGGGCGCGATGTACACCAACATCACGACCGCCGAGCGGTACCTCCCCGCCGACCGGATGCCGAAGAACATGATCATGTTCGCGTCGGCCGAGGACGGCAAGGAGAAGGAGGCGTACGCGGCCCTCAAGAAGTCGCTCGCCGCCTACCCCCAGTACAAGGTGCAGAACCAGGCCGACTTCAAGCAGGACCTGAAGGACCAGGTCGGCCAGCTCCTGAACATCGTCTACGGTCTGCTGGCGCTCGCGATCATCGTCGCCGTGCTCGGTGTGGTGAACACGCTGGCCCTGTCGGTGGTCGAGCGGACCCGCGAGATCGGCCTGATGCGGGCGATCGGTCTCTCACGCCGCCAGCTGCGCCGCATGATCCGCCTGGAGTCTGTGGTCATCGCCCTCTTCGGAGCCCTGCTCGGCCTGGGCCTCGGCATGGGCTGGGGCACCTCCGCCCAGAAGCTCCTCGCCCTGGAGGGGCTGGGGGTCCTGGAGATCCCGTGGCCGACGATCCTCACGGTCTTCGTGGGCTCCGCGTTCGTCGGACTGATCGCGGCGCTGGTCCCGGCGTTCCGGGCGGGCCGGATGAACGTACTGAACGCCATCGCGGCCGAGTAGAGCCGTACGGGTACCGTGGGAACACGGCCCCGGTGAGCGTCCTCCACGCTCACCGGGGCCGTTTTCCCGTGCCGGACGGGGCGACCGGGTTGACAGGGTGACGCACGAGGTCTGGGCGTAGTCTGGGAACCCCCGGCCCGTTCGACGTGTCGGGCGGTTCGCGTTGCCCGCCCCTCGGAATCCCGGATGGATGTCCTTCATGAGTCTGTACGGTCTGCTCGACGCCGTAGTACGTGATCCGGCGCTCACCGGGGCGGTGAAGGCCGCGGCCGACGGTCATCAGCACCATGTCGACCTGGTCGGACCCCCGGCCGCCCGTCCCTTCGCCATCGCCGCGCTGGCCCGCGACTCCGGGCGGCCGGTGCTCGCCGTGACGGCCACCGGCCGGGAGGCCGAGGACCTGGCGGCGGCCCTGCGCAGCCTCCTCGACCCGGACACCGTTGTCGACTATCCCTCCTGGGAGACCCTGCCGCACGAGCGGCTCTCGCCGCGCTCCGACACCGTCGGCCGCCGCCTGGCGGTGCTGCGCAGGCTGGCGCACCCCTCGAAGGACGACCCGGCCGCCGGCCCGGTGTCGGTGGTCGTGGCGCCCGTACGCTCCGTGCTCCAGCCGCAGGTCAAGGGCCTCGGCGACCTGGAACCCGTCGCCCTGCGCAGCGGGGAGAGCGCCGATCTGAACGCGATCGTCGAGGGGCTCGCGGCGGCCGCGTACGCGCGGGTCGAGCTGGTCGAGAAGCGCGGCGAGTTCGCCGTGCGCGGCGGCATCCTCGATGTCTTCCCGCCGACCGAGGAACACCCGCTCCGGATCGAGTTCTGGGGCGACGACATCGAGGAGATCCGGTACTTCAAGGTCGCCGACCAGCGGTCCCTGGAGATCGCCGAGCACGGGCTGTGGGCGCCGCCCTGTCGTGAGCTGTTGCTGACCGACCAGGTGCGGGGGCGGGCGGCCGCTCTCGCCGAGCTCCACCCGGAGCTCGGCGAACTGCTCGGCAAGATCGCCGAGGGCATCGCCGTCGAGGGCATGGAGTCGCTCGCGCCGGTGCTCGTCGACGACATGGAGCTGCTGCTCGACGTGATGCCGGCCGGGTCCATGGCCGTGGTCTGCGACCCGGAGCGGGTGCGGACGCGGGCGGCCGACCTGGTGGCGACGTCGCAGGAGTTCCTCCAGGCCTCGTGGGCGGCGACCGCGGGGGGCGGTGACGCCCCCATCGACGTCGGCGCGGCGTCCCTGTGGGGCATCGCGGACGTCCGGGACAGGGCGCGCGAGCTGGGCATGATGTGGTGGTCGGTCTCGCCCTTCGCGGCCGATGAGAGCCTCGACGACGCCACCGTGAAACTCGGCATGCACGCCCCGGAGACGTACCGGGGTGACACCGCGCGGGCCCTCGCCGACACCAAGGGCTGGCTCGCCGACGGCTGGCGCACGGTCTATGTGACCGAGGCGCACGGCCCGGCGGCCCGTACCGTCGAGGTCCTCGGCGGTGAGGGCATCGCCGCCCGCCTCGACGGAGACCTCAGGGACATCGTCCCGTCGGTCGTCCATGTCGCGTGCGGCTCGATCGACTACGGCTTCATCGACCCGGGCCTGAAACTGGCTGTGCTGACCGAGACGGACCTGTCCGGACAGAAGGCCGCCGGCAAGGACGGTCAGCGGATGCCGACCCGGCGCCGCAAGACCATCGACCCGCTGACCCTGGAGGTCGGCGACTACATCGTGCACGAGCAGCACGGCGTCGGCCGGTACATCGAGATGGTGCAGCGCACGGTCCAGGGCGCGACCCGCGAGTACCTGCTGGTGGAGTACGCCCCCGCCAAGCGCGGCCAGCCCGGCGACCGGCTGTACATCCCGACCGACCAGCTCGAGCAGGTCACCAAGTACGTGGGCGGAGAGGCGCCGACGCTGCACCGGCTGGGTGGCGCCGACTGGACGAAGACGAAGGCGCGCGCGAAGAAGGCGGTCAAGGAGATCGCCGCGGACCTGATCAAGCTGTACTCGGCCCGCATGGCGGCGCCCGGCCACGCCTTCGGTCCCGACACCCCCTGGCAGCGCGAGCTGGAGGACGCCTTCCCGTACGTGGAGACCCCCGACCAGCTGTCCACCATCGCCGAGGTGAAGGAGGACATGGAGAAGACGGTTCCCATGGACCGGCTGATCTGTGGCGACGTGGGCTACGGCAAGACGGAGATCGCGGTCCGCGCGGCCTTCAAGGCGGTCCAGGACGGCAAGCAGGTCGCCGTCCTCGTGCCGACGACCCTGCTCGTGCAGCAGCACTTCGGCACGTTCTCGGAGCGGTACGCGCAGTTCCCGGTGAACGTCCGCGCCCTCAGCCGCTTCCAGTCGGAGACCGAGTCGAAGGCGACGCTGGAGGGCCTGCGTGAAGGCGCCGTCGACATCGTCATCGGCACGCACCGGCTCTTCTCCTCCGAGACGAAGTTCAAGGACCTGGGCCTGGTCATCGTCGACGAGGAGCAGCGCTTCGGTGTGGAGCACAAGGAGCAGCTGAAGAAGCTCCGCGCCAACGTCGACGTCCTGACGATGTCCGCCACGCCCATTCCCCGCACCCTGGAGATGGCGGTCACCGGCATCCGCGAGATGTCGACGATCACCACCCCGCCGGAGGAGCGCCACCCGGTGCTCACCTTCGTCGGCCCGTACGAGGAGAAGCAGATCGGCGCGGCGGTCCGCCGTGAACTGCTGCGCGAGGGGCAGGTCTTCTACATCCACAACCGCGTCGAGTCCATCGACCGGGCCGCGGCGCGCCTGCGGGACATCATTCCCGAGGCCAGGATCGCGATCGCCCACGGGCAGATGTCGGAGCAGGCGCTGGAGCAGGTCGTCGTGGACTTCTGGGAGAAGAAGTTCGACGTGCTGGTCTCCACGACGATCGTCGAGTCCGGCATCGACATCTCCAACGCCAACACCCTCATCGTGGAACGCGGCGACAACTTCGGGTTGTCGCAGCTGCACCAGCTGCGCGGCCGGGTCGGTCGTGGCCGTGAGCGCGGGTACGCGTACTTCCTCTACCCGCCGGAGAAGCCGCTGACGGAGACCGCGCACGAGCGCCTCGCCACGATCGCCCAGCACACCGAGATGGGCGCGGGCATGTACGTGGCGATGAAGGACCTGGAGATCCGCGGTGCGGGCAACCTGCTGGGCGGCGAGCAGTCCGGCCATATCGCCGGTGTCGGCTTCGACCTCTACGTCCGCATGGTCGGCGAGGCGGTGGCGGACTACCGGGCCTCGCTGGAGGGCGGTGTGGAGGAGGAGCCGCCGCTGGAGGTGAAGATCGAGCTGCCGGTCGACGCGCACGTCCCGCACGACTACGCGCCGGGCGAGCGGCTGCGTCTGCAGGCGTACCGCGCGATCGCCTCCGCCAACTCCGAGGAGGACATCAAGGCCGTCCGCGAGGAGCTCACCGACCGCTACGGCAAGCTGCCGGAGCCGGTCGAGAACCTGCTGCTCGTGGCGGGTCTGCGGATGCTGGCCCGGGCGTGCGGCGTCGGTGAGATCGTCCTGCAGGGGCCGAACATCCGCTTCGCGCCGGTGGAGTTGCGCGAGTCGCAGGAGCTGCGGCTGAAGCGGCTGTATCCGCGTACGGTCATCAAGCCGGCCGTCCACCAGATCCTGGTTCCGCGCCCGACGGCGGGGAAGATCGGCGGCAAGCCGGTGGTCGGGCGCGAACTGCTGGCGTGGACGGGCGAGTTCCTGACGACGATCCTCGGGTCGTAGCACCGGGCTCGTAGCGCTCGCGCCCGAACGGGCCGGGAGAGAACGGACCGAGGCCGGTCGCGCCCGCGAGGGGCGTGACCGGCCTCGGCCGTGGTGCCGGTGGGATCAGAGCGCGTCAAGGTCCAGCGCCTCGGCCATCGCGCGGTATCCGGCGTCGCTCGGGTGCAGCTTGTCGCCCGAGTCGTAGGCCGGGAGGATCCGGTCCGGGTCGGCGGGGTCGGCGACGGCACGGTCGAAGTCGACGACCGCGTCGTACTCGCCCGAGGTGCGCATCCAGTGGTTGAACGCGT
Organism: Streptomyces sp. NPDC038280; assembly: GCF_055600045.1. Classification (NCBI taxonomy): domain Bacteria; kingdom Bacillati; phylum Actinomycetota; class Actinomycetes; order Kitasatosporales; family Streptomycetaceae; genus Streptomyces; species Streptomyces sp. NPDC038280. The sequence continues at coordinate 122,023 of NZ_JBVJYZ010000011.1, read as the reverse complement.
CGCGCTTGGTCTCGTTGACCTTCGCCGTGTCGTCGTAGAACGAGCCCTTGATCGGCGTGAGGGTGGCGCCGATCGCCTTGATGCCCTTGGCGTGCGCCTGACGGATCAGCGCCCGGTGACCCTCGATCAGCTTCTCGACCGAGACCTCGGGGGTGGGGCCGCCCGGGTAGGCGGGACCGCTGCCGCCGATGTCGTTGATGCCCTCGAGCACGATGACCGTGCCGACGCCCGGCTCGCTGAGCACGTCCTTCTTGAAGCGGGCGATGCCCTTCTCGCCGGCCCAGGTCGTGTCGTTGACGACCTGGTTGCCGCCGATCCCCTGGTTGAGGACGCTGCGGGGCTTCCCGGCGGCGGCGAGGCGCTCGGCCAGTTCGTCGGGGTAGCGGTTGTTGGCGTTCGGTGTGGAGCCGACGCCGTCGGTGATGGAGTCACCGAAGGCCACCACGCCGTTCCGGCGCGCCGACCTGTCCCCGCTGACCTCGACCCCGGTCAGGTAGTACCAGGAGTCGCTGGTCTCCGTGAACGCCGCACCGTCGCGGTTGGAGCGGTGGTCGCCCTGCGCGCGGTAGCTGGTGGCCCCGGCGAAGGTGTGGAAGGTGGCGGGCCCGGTCGGGGCGGCCAGATACAGCGTGACGGTCACCGACTCCAGCGCCTCGACGTCGAACGGCACGCCGTCGCTGGTGATCCTGCCGCCGACCGGGACGGTGACGGACCGTCCCTTGCCGAAGGTCAGCTGCCGCACCGAACCGGCCCGCACCGAGGCGCCCTTGTCGGTACGGGCCACCGTCGCGCCGGTGATCCGCAGGGGCGTCGTGCCGTAGCGGTTGGACAGCTCGATACGGGCCTTGGTGCCGCCCTTGCTCACCCGGACGACCTGCCGGACGGTCTGCTGGGAGAAGCCCTGCTCGGACCAGTTCGGCCCGAAGGGCGCGGTCGGCGACTGCGGCGAGGTGGCCCAGGCGCCCTGCCAGGAACCGCCCTTGTACGCGGCCGCCACGGCGCCGGAGCCCGCGGTCGAGCCCTCCGCGCCGACGACCGGAAGCGCGAGCAGAGTTGTCGCGGCGAGCAGCGCGACCCCCGCGCGCTGTATGGAACGAGTCGATGTCATGCGTCTTCCCCCTTGTACGTCCGGCGCCCATCCCCGGTGATCACGTGCAGGCGACACGTACAAGCGGGGGTCGACTTCCGCTATTCCCGGGGGACTTGGAACGTCACGGGGCGAAGAGCCGGACGTACCTCTTCTGCCAGGGGGTTTCGACGGCCTGGGAGTTGTAGTTCTCCCGTACGTAGGTCACCGCCTCGTCGGCGGGGACGCCGTCGAGGACGGCGAGGCAGGCAAGAGCCGTGCCCGTTCGTCCGCGACCGCCGCCGCACACGAACTCGACGCGCTCGGTGGCCGCCCGGTCCAGGGCCTCACCGAAGACGGCGCGGGCCGTCGTGCGGCTGCTGGGCAGCCAGAAGTCGGGCCAGTGCAGCCAGACCGACTCCCACGGCATCTCGGGCGGCTTCCTGCCGAGCAGATAGACGCCGAAGTCGGGCGTGGGGCCGGGCGGCAGCGGCAGGCGCAGGCCGCGTCCCCGGACCAGACGCCCGGAGGGCAGCCGGATCACTCCGGCGGCGGTCGGCTCCCAGGTGTGCTGCGTGTCCGGGTTCTCGGTGGTCATCACGGATCTCCGGGGGCAGAGGCGTCGGCTCGGAACAGGAACGCGGTGAGCGACCGGAACACTTCCCCGGGGTCCCGGTCGCCCAGCGGTTCCTCCAGGTTGTGGCTGAGCAGCAGCGTCGCGAACCCGTGGGCCAGGGACCAGGCCGCGACTCCCGCCGTACGGGCGTCGGGGCCCCGGCCCTCGGCGGGGACCCCGGTGACACCGGCGCGCAGCCGTTCGGCGGCGCGGGACTTGGCGGCCAGGAGCCCGGGGTCGTCGGGGTGGTGCAGGTCCGGCTGGAACATCACCTGGAAGTGCGCGGGGTGCTGGGTCGCGAAGCGGACGTAGCGGACGCCGGCGTCCCGCAGGTCCGCGGCCTCGCCGAGGGCCTCGGCCAGGAGGTCGAAGCCCTCGGTGGCCACCGCGGTGAGCAGCCCCGCGCGGTCCTTGAAATGGTGGGCCGGGGCGGCGTGGGAGACACCGGCGCGCCGGGCCAGGTCGCGCAGGCTCAGGGCGGACGGACCCTCGGTGGCGATGACGTCGAGGGCGGCGGCGAGCACGGACCGCCGCAGATCGCCGTGGTGGTACGAGCGCGGACTGGTCATGAACTCCAGCCTACGCCGAATCTAGGCATTGACAAGTTCACCCGGTCGGGTCAATCTTGTCAGTGTCAAGATGCGGCAGCGCGGAGGAGGGCGTCATGAACGAGGTCGGCGAGCAGGACGGGATCGGCGGGGTCGGACAGCTCGGCGAACAGGGTGGGGCCGGCGTGGACGTGGGGCGCGTACGGCAGATGTGGCACCTGCTGGAACCCCTGCACGCCGTCCTGTACTACGCACCCGAGTCCTTCGAGGAGGCGTCAGCCCTCGGCTACGGGACCGACGAACGCTGGCCGAGCTACTTCGCCTGGCGCGCCGCCCCCCTGGGCGAGGTGGGCACGGAAGCCGTGACCAAGGCCTTCCACAGCTTCAGCCAGGACGTGGTCGCCCGCTATGTGCCGCGGGCCTGGCGGGTCGCGGCACCCACCGACGTACTCGCCGCCCGGCTGCGGGCCGTGGACCGCGCCTACCGGGCGATCCTCGGGGACGCCGTCGACTCCCCGGCGATCGCCGGGGCCGCGGCGCTCGCCCGTCGCGCCGCCGAGGCGGCGGTGGTCACCGGACGGCGCCTCGCAGCCGCCAACGCGGCTCTGGCCTGGCCCGACGCGCCGCACCTGGTCCTCTGGCAGGCCGCCACGATCCTGCGCGAACACCGCGGCGACGGCCATGTGGAGGCCCTGGCGTCGGCCGGGCTCGACCCCGTCGAGTCGCTGGTCTCCTTCGCGGCGATCGGCGCCGCGCCGGTGGAGGTCTTCGCGAGCCGGGGCTGGAGCGAGAAGGAGTGGGCGGCCGCGCGGGAGCGGCTGACCGACCGGGGGCTCTTGAGCGAGGACGGCACGGCCACCGGGGCCGGGCGTGCGCTGCGCGAGCGGATCGAGCGCCACACGGACGAACTGGCCGCCGGACCCTGGGCCGCGCTCGGCGCGGACGCCACCGCACGGCTCGCCGACCTGCTCGGCGAACCGTGGCTGGCGATGATCTCGTCCGGACTGCTGCCGGCCGTCAACACCCTGGGGATCGGCAAGGTGTGAGACGCGTGGCGGTCGGGGCGGCTCGGCGCGGGCCCGTCCGCGGAGGCCCGGAGGCTCTCCGCGGACGGGCGACGAGTGTGCCGGATCAGGTCGGAGGCTGCTCAGGCTTGTCGGGCATGCCGAGCCTGCGCTCCATCTGCTCCTGGCCCTCGTTGACCTTGTCGGAGTACTTGTTGCCGGTCCTCTCGTTGATCTTCTGCTCAGCGGCGTCGGACATGTCCTTGGCCTTGTGACGCCCCTGGCCCTTGAACCGGTCGAAAATCCCCATGTGTGTCTCCTTAGGGAGGGGACATACGGCGCATTCGACGCTACGCGCCCCCTCCCGATTCCGCTCGGCGAGCCATCGGCCGGCGGCGGCCGCCACGGCCTCGGCCTGGTTCCGAGGCCGGTTCCGGCCGGTCTCTATCCTTCGCTGCGGGGTAAGCGGTTCTGACGGCGTGTGCGACGACATGGGCGGGGTGGGGTTCTGTGCGTACCGACAGGGGCGGGAAGCCGGACATCGGGGGACGAGGCCGTACGCACCGGGCCCTGCTCGCGTTGCTGACCGCCGCGGCCGTCGCGTCCTCGGCGTCGGGATGCGAGTCCCTCGGGACGGACGGACCCGCGTCCGGTGCGCGCGGGGGCGGATCCTACGGGCCCGCGGTGAGCCCCCTGGTGAACCCGGACGGGACGAAGCCGGGCCTCGCGCCCATAGCCCCGGGCGGGGACGAGGCCAAGGGCCGTGAGCTCATCGGCACCCTCGCGACGAGGGGCCGTGGCCCCAAGACGGGCTACGACCGCGACAAGTTCGGCCACGCGTGGATGGACACGGCCGACGGGGTGCCGCTCGCGAGGAATGGGTGCGACACCCGAAATGATCTCATTCGTCGCGATGGTCAGAATCTTCGTTTCCGAGCCGGCTCCGACTGTGTGGCCATCGCCATGACACTGCACGACCCGTACACCGGGACGACCATCGAGTGGCGCAAGCAGCAGGCCTCCGAGGTGCAGATAGACCACGTGGTGCCACTGTCGTACAGCTGGCAGATGGGTTCGTCGCACTGGCCGAAGAGCAAGCGCGAGCAGCTCGCCAACGACGTGCTCAATCTGATCCCGGTCCAGGGCCGCGCCAACTCCTCCAAGGGCGACTCGGGGCCCGCGTCCTGGCTCCCTCCGAACAAGCAGGTCAGGTGCGCGTACGCGGTCCGCTTCGCCCAGGTCGCCGTCAAGTACGAGATGCCGGTGACCGCGGCGGACAAGCGGATGATGCTCGAGCAGTGCGGCGGCTGAGGGAACCCGGGGCTGACCCACGGCCCCGCGGGATGTACCGTACGGCGTCTCCACAACCGTAGTCATACATTCCGAGAGGTAGCCGAACGTGAAGGACGCCGTCGCCACTGAAAATGTGGCCCTCCCCGAGAGGAACGCCGCACCCGGCCCGCTTCCCCGGGTCCTGCTGGCGGTCGTGCCGGTCCTGAGCCTCGGGCTGCTGGGTGCCGTGCCGTCGCTGGTCCTCGCCTGGCGGCGGGGCGGGCGTGCCGACTGGCTGGCCGCCGTGGTCTTCACCGCCGTGTCGGTCGCCTGGGCGTTCCAGATCGCGCTCACGCCGGACGAGACCCACGGCGCGCAGTTCGCCGCCGACGTCCTGCTGCTGTTCGTGTCCACGCTCGGGGCCTCGGCGCACTGCCTGCTCCTCAAGCGGCAGGCGGACGACGCGCGATGAAGACCAGACGTACGTGGAGAAATCAGGCGAACACCGAGGAAAGCGGATCCGGCACGGGAGTTGCCCAGGTGCTGGCCGCGACCGCCGCCGCGCTGCGGGGCCGCCGGGGGTGGGCCGCGGCCAGTGCCGCGGTGCTGGTCCTGGGGCTGGTGGGCGTGTGGCTGTTCGTCGGCGGGAAGCAGGACGGCCCTCCGGACCCGCGGGCGCGGCAGTACATGGACTTCGACGCCTGCCTGCTGACGGACGAGAAGGGCATCGTCTCCGGGTCCGCTGCCGCTCCGGTGTGGGAGGGGATGCAGAAGGCGTCCCTGGAGACCCGCGCCCGGGTCACCTTCGTACCCGTCATGGGGGAGCGGTCGGCGGCCAACGCCCGCCCGTTCTTCAACGGCCTGATGCAGCGCCAGTGCGAGGTCGTGCTCGCGGTCGGCGCCCCTCAGGTGGAAGTGACGCAAAACGGGGCGAAGCAGTACCCGAAGGCGCGATTCGTCGTGGTCGACGGGGCGTCAACTGCCGGAAATGTCACGGTCGCGAAGTCCGGCGACGGGCTCCAGGAGGCCGTCGCGGAGGCCATCCGGCAAGCCGTCAAGGCAGCAAAAGCGTAACGCTCAAGCGTCTCTTCAGCGTGTTGGGTAAAGATCGAGCAAAGCCGCTGATCTCGGCTAGCACTTGTGTATGCGCATCAGGCAGGCTCGCGAAGCTCTTGTAAGCATCGTGTAAGTAAAGGCTCGCCCATGCGCGTTCGTTGGGTCCGTAGCCCTCGCCTCTTTCCACCGGGTCGCACCGGCAGACGCAGAGCGAGGGCTACGGCTCTTTCCGTCCTGTTCTTCTTCTCCTTCATGCTCACCACCGAGACAGCGGCGGCCACCGGTGCCACCCTGCCCGCGCTGAGCATGCCCGAACTGTCCATATCCGGCCTGCTGGACTGGGCCAACAAGTCCCCGCTGGACACCCCCGACCAGCGCGGCGGCACCGCCCGGGGCAAGAGTCACCACGCCTCGTCCGACGCCACCAGCACCGAGGGCCGCGCCGGCCGCAAGCCCGGCAAGGGCAAGGGCGAGCTCGACCCGTACAAGCGGTACGTCGACACCCCCGGCACGTCCACCACGGGCAAGGCCCGGGGCACGGCGAAGAGCTTCGACGCCCGGACCAGCAAGCGTGACGCCAAGAAGTCCACGGCCACGTCGGACCTCTACGTCAACGCCGACGGCTCCACCACGGTCCGCCACTTCGCCGGCCGCGCCAACTTCAAGGACGGCGACGGCACCTGGAAGCCGATCGACACCCGCCTCGTCGCCGACAAGGACGGACGGCTCCAGGAGCGGTCCAACTCCCTCGACGTCGAGTTCGCGACCACCGCGGCCGACCAGCAGCTCGCCTCCGTCGACTTCGGCTCCGGCCGCTCGCTCGCGTACGCGCTGCGCGGCGCCACGAAGGCCGTGCCCACCGTCGCGGCCAACGGCACCCTCAGCTACGCGGGCGTCCTGCCCCGGACCGACCTGGAGCTGGTCCCGCTCGCCGAGGGCTTCAAGGAGAACCTCGTCCTGCGCTCCGCTGAGGCCGGGAACTCCTGGATCTTCCCGCTGGACCTCAAGGGCCTCACGCCGCGCCTCGCGGACGACGGCGACGTGGAGTTCACCGACGCCGACGGCAAGGTGACCGCCACCATCCCGCACGCCTTCATGGAGGACTCGACCGTCGACCCGCGCTCCGGTGACGCGGCCCGCTCCCGGGCCGTGACCTACGCGCTGACGACCGTGGACGGCAAGCCCGCGCTGCGGATGACGGCCGACCGGAAGTGGCTGGACGACCCCGAGCGCGTCTACCCGGTGACCGTCGACCCGACCATCACCGCGAGCAACTCGACCTACACCCAGAACACGATCGGTGGCGACCACTCCGCCGAGAACCTGATCAAGGTCGGCTCGTACGACTCCGGCACCAACAAGACGAACTCGTTCCTGCAGTTCTCCTCGCTGGGCACCACGCTCAAGGGGCAGCGGGTCTCCGCCGCCACCCTGAACGTCTACGCGATCTGGTCGGCGACCTGCACCCCCGAGTCGTTCTCGGTCCACCCCATCACGCAGTCCTGGACCCCCTCGGGCGTCACCAGCTACCCCGGCCCCACCTACGGTGCTGCCATCGGTTCGACCACCCCGTCGCCCGGAGCCTCCTGCTCCAACACCGACGGCGGTACCGACGTCGGCGTGAAGATGCCGGTGGCGCTGTCGACCTCCTGGTTCGACCAGGTCGCCACGGGCGGCGCCAACTACGGCCTCGCCCTGACCGCCCCGACCAACGACGGCCTGCACTGGAAGAAGTTCCACTCCGACAACTCGGCGACCGCCGCCTGGCGCCCCGCCCTGGAGCTGACCTACACGGCCAACACCAAGCCGCAGGTCAACGCCCAGTACCCGCCGGAGAACTTCCAGACCAAGACCCTCCAGCCGGAGCTGCTCGTCTACGCGAGCGACGCCGACAATTGGCCCGGGGCGCTGACGTACTCCTTCGAGGTGTACGACGCCGGCAGCACGAGCACCACGCCCGTCGCCACCTCCGGGCTGACGGCCGAGCGCTCCTGGAAGGTCCCCGCGGGCAAGCTCACCTGGAGCAAGAACTACACCTGGTACGTCAGCGTCACCGACGGATACGACTCGGTGCTGTACTCGGCCAGCCGGTTCTCCACCACGGTGCCCCAGCCGCCGGTCACCTCGGGCCTCGCCCAGAACACCGACGGCCATGAGTTCGACCCCTCGGACGGCAACTACACCACCGAGGACACCGACGCCGACGTGCCGGTCATCGGCCCGTCGCTGGAGATCGACCGCTCGTACAACAGCATCGACCCGCGGATCGACAGCGCCTTCGGCGCCGGCTGGTCCACGGTCGTCGACATGAAGGCCGCCGAGTCCAAGGACGGCACCGGGTCGGTCACCAGCGTCGCCATCACCTACCCGGGTGGCGAGCAGGTCGCCTTCGGCCGCAACAGCGACGGCACCTTCGTGCCCCCGCTGGGCCGCTATGCCCGTCTGGAGTCCGTCACCGGCGGCTACAAGCTGACCGACAAGGACTTCACGGCCTACTCCTTCACCCAGGTCACCGGCAAGACCGGCGTGTACGCGATCTCCGGCATCACCGACTACGCGGGCCGCGCCGAGACGTTCACGTACAACGCCTCGCGCCAGCTGACGAAGATCACCAACACCACGTCCCAGCGCTCCCTGACGCTGGCCTGGTCCACCCCGGCCGGAGCCACCGTCCCGCACGTCGAGACCGTGGCCACCGACCCGTCGACGGCCGGTGACCCGAACACCGCCCAGACCTGGCAGTACGGCTACGCCGGTGACCAGCTCACCAAGGTGTGCCCGCCCGCCGACTGGGCCAAGTGCACCGTCTACACGTACGCCACCGGCAACCACCACCGCACCACGGTGCTGGACGCCGACCCGTACGCGTACTGGCGCCTCGGTGAGGCCGCGGGCGCGACCGTCACCAAGGACACGGTCGACGCCAACCAGGGCAAATACAACGGTCTGTACCGGAACGTGACCCTGGGCAGCAGCGGTCTGCTGGCCGGCTCGACGCAGAAGACGGCCACGTTCAACGGCACCACCTCGTACGTCGAGATGCCGAGCGCCCCCGGCGCCACGCCCTCGTACACGACCATCTCGCTGTGGTTCAAGACCACCCAGGTGGGCGGTGTCCTCTTCTACTACGGCGACAAGCCGCTGAGCGTCGCGGACCCCGTCGGCACCACCGCGTACAACACCCCGGCGCTGTACGTCGGCACCGACGGCAAGCTGCGCGGCTGCCTCGCCACCGGCGTGTGCACCACGACCATGACCTCCACCGCCTCCGTCAACGACGGACAGTGGCACCAGGCGGTCATCACCGGCGCGGGCAACACCCAGACCCTCTACCTGGACGGTGCCTCGCAGGGCAGCAAGTCCGGCCAGATCAAGGACTGGAACACCCCGTACATCTCGCTCGGCGCGGGTGTGAACACCCACAACTGGCCGGCGATGAACACCGCCGACCAGCTCGGCCACTTCTCCGGCCAGCTGGCCGAGGCGGCGATCTACACCGAGCCGCTCACCCCGGACGTGATCGGCGCGCAGTACCAGGCCGCCAAGCGGTCCGCCGGGCTGCTCAACAAGATCACCACACCGGTCGGCAAGATCCAGGCCTCCGTCACCTACGGCACCACCGACGACCTGGTCCTCCAGGCCACCGACGGCAACGGCGGCACCTGGAAGCTCAACCCGGCCACGATCACCGGCTCCTCGCAGGTGTACCGCTCGGCCGTGATGGGCTCGGCTCCGTCCGGCTACTGGCGCCTGGACGACACCCAGGGCGCGGCGCAGGCCGCGAACGAACTGCACACCGGCTTCGGCACGTACAACACGGTGACGCAGGGTGTGGCCGGGCCGTTCGGCACGGGCGACGCGACGGCGGCGCAGTTCAACGGCACGTCGTCGTACGCGGAGATCCCGTTCACCCCGTGGCACGCCTCGGGTGAGCGCGCGGTCGAGCTCTGGTTCAAGACCGGCTCGCCCGGTGTGATCCTGTCCGACCAGCAGAACCTGCCGACCGGTGCCACCCCGACCGGAAGCTGGAACCCGCTTCTGTTCGTGGGCTCCGACGGCAAGCTCCGCGGTCACTGGTGGAGCGTTCCCGGCTCCGGCAGCACGGTCTTCGGCTCGACGGCCTCCGTCAACGACAACCAGTGGCACCACGCGGCCCTCTCGGCCTCGGGCAGCACGCAGACCCTGTACCTGGACGGCGTCAAGCAGGCCGACTTCAGCGGCGCGGCCGCCGACCAGACCAACAGCCGCACGTTCGTCGGCGCGGGCTTCGCCAAGTACTGGCACGGCTCTCCCGGTGACGTGAGCTTCTTCAACGGCTCCATCGCGGAGGTCGCGACCTACGGCCACCCGCTGAGCGCCGACGACGTCGAACGGCACTGGTCCGCGTACAAGGCGTCCTCCGGTGTCGCCCCCGTGCGCACGGTCAAGCTCACCGACCCGAGCAACAAGACGCTCACCTACGTGTACGACGCGGAGATGGGCAACCGTCTGCTCGCCGCGATCGACACCGAGGGCAAGCGCACCACCTACGGCTACGACACGGCGGGCTTCCTGCACACCGTGACCGACGCCAACGGCAACCGCGCCGTCACCGGCCACGACATCCGCGGCAACACGGTCTCCACGACCACCTGCCAGGACACGGCCGCCGGCAAGTGCTCCACCGCGTACTACTCGTACTACCCGGACGCCACCACGGCGTTCCCGCCGATGGACCTGCGCAACGACCTGCTGCTCACCGAGCGCGACGGCCGTTCCTCGGGCCCCACCGACAACACGTATCTGACCACCAACACCTATGACGCGGGCGGCAACCTCACCGCGGTGACCACCCCGCCGGTGCCCGGACACCCGGGCGGCCGCACGGCCTCCACGACCTACACCACCGCCACCACCCCGGCGGCGGAGGGCGGCACCGCCATGGCGCCGGCCGGTCTGGTGGCCCAGGTCATCACGGCCGGTGGCAAGAAGACGTCGTACACCTACTTCGCCAACGGCGATCTCGCCGAGATCACCGACGCCAACGGCGCCAAGGCGAAGTTCACCTACGACAACCTCGGCCGGGAGGTGAGCAAGACCGAGATATCGGACGCCAACCCCGGCGGCGTGATCACGTCGAAGACGTACGACAAGAACGACCAGGTCGTCACCGAGACGGCGCCCGCGGTCACCAACCGGGTCACCGGCGCGGTGCACCAGGCGCGCACGACCACCGGGTTCGACGCCGACGGCAACATCCTGTCCCAGACGGTCTCCGACCTGACCGGCGGAGACGCGGCCCGTACGACGACCATGACGTACACCGCGTACAACCAGCTGGCCACCAGGACCGACCCGGGCGGCGACACCACGTCGTTCGAGTACGACGTCTACGGCAACAAGGTCAAGGAGACGGACCCCGCGGGGAACGTCAACACCTACACCTTCGACGCCGAGAACCGTCCGCTCACCACCAACCTGCTCAACTACATCGGCGGCGACCCGAGCAACCCCTCGGCGCCGGCGACCCTGGTGCAGGAGTCGCGGGCGTACGACCCCGCCGGCCGTCTCGCGTCGATCACCGACGCGATGGGCTGGGTGACGGCGTACACCTACACCGACGACGGCCTCTCGGCGACCGTGGCCCGCAAGGACCCGCAGTCCGGGAAGTCGTTCACGGAGCAGGCCAACACCTACGACGCGGCCGGGAACCTCATCCAGCAGGTGACCAACGACGGCCGGACCACCTCCGCCTTCACGGTGGACGCGGCCGACCGCACCACGTCCTCGGTCCTCGACCCGGCCGGCTTCGCCCGGACGACGAAGGTCTCCTACGACCCCGACGACAACGTCGTGTCGGAGACGGAGACGGACCCCACGACGGGTGACAGCTCCACGAAGGACAGCCGCTACGACAACCTGGGCAACCTGACGGGGACCACGGTCCACGACGGGACCACGGCTCCGGTGGCGCGGTACAAGCTCGACGAGACGACGGGCTTCTCCGTCGCCGACTCCTCGGGCGCCAACAACACCGGTACCCACGGCACCGGTATGCACTGGAACACCGACCGGGGTGGAAGCGCCGTCTTCGACGGAGACTCCGCCTCGTGGGCGAAGACGGCCGGCTCGGTGGTCAGCACCAGCAACGACTTCACCGTGTCGGTGTGGGCCAAGCTGGCCGATCTGACCACGAACCGCACCCTGCTGTCGCAGGACGGCACGTCGTCGTACGGTTTCGCGCTCTACTACTCGACGGCGAACGGCTGGACGTTCGCGCGCGCCGTGAAGGACGTCGAACCCAACACGCTGGTCCGGGCGATGTCCGGCACGGCGGCGGTGACGGCCGGCACCTGGACGCATCTCACGGGTGTCTACGACAAGACGGCGGGCAAGATCCGCCTCTACGTCAACGGCACGCTCGCCCAGGAGACGGCGTACACCACCCCGTGGGAGGCGACCGGCTCACTGCAGCTCGGCCGTCACAAGATCGGGGCGACGGGCAACGGCGGCAACCACAAGGGCGGTCTCGACGACGTCCAGGTCTACGGGGAGGCCCTGACCGCCTCCCAGGTGTCCGCCGTGTACGGCGGCACGCTTCCCGCCGCGGGCAGCTCCGTCCGCGGCACCACCTGGAAGCTGGACCAGCGCGGTCTGCCCCTGACCGTGACCGACGCCAACGGCAACACGACCGACTACGGCTACGACGAGGCCGGTCAGCAGACCAGCGTCACCGAGCCGGCCGTCAACGCGGAGCAGAACGGCGGGACCCCGGTCTCCGTCCGTCCCGTGTCGATGACCGGGTACAACACCTTCGGTGAGCCGACGGAGTCGTCCGACCCGCGCGGCAACGTCTCGGTCACGGCGTACGACGCGGAGGGACAGGAGTCCTCGACCACCGCGCCGAACTACACCGCGCCGGGATCCTCGACGCCGATCACGGCCACGTCCTGGAACGAGTACAACAGGCTCGGACAGGTCACCGCCGAAGTCGACCCGCTGGGCAACCGCACCACCTACACGTACACGCAGCTCGGCTCCCTGGCCTCGGTCACGGAACCCGGTGGCGGTACGACGAAGTACGCGTACAGCAACAACGGCGAGCAGCTGTCGGCCGTCCGGCCGAACGGCGCCCGGCAGGAGACCACCTGGGACTTCCTGGGACGACCGGTCACCAGCACGGACATCGTGCGCCAGCCCACGCAGCGGGCGCTCACGGCGATCAACGAGTACAACGCCCCGGGCGGCGAGCTGTCCCGGACCGTGTCCCCGACCGGGGTCACGCAGTCGTACGCGTACAACGCCCTGGGCGAGGTCACCGAGGCGACCGACGGCGCCGGCAACAAGTCCACGTTCACCTACGACATGGACGGCCAGGTCCTCACCGCGAAGGACCCGGACGGCACCAGCACGAAGAACACGTACGACGGGTTCGGGCAGCTGACGTCCTCGAGCGACCTGAGCGCGACGGGCACGGTGCTGCGCACCACCAGCGCCGGCTACGACCGTGCGGGCAACCCGGTGTCGGTGACCGACTACCGCGGTCACACCCGCACGCTCACGTACGACGCGACGGGTCTGGTGACCAGCGCGGTGGAGCCGGTCTCCGCGACGGAGTCGATCACGTCGACCTTCGGGTACGACGCGGCGGGCAACCGGACGCGTTTCACCGACGGGCGCGGTAATCCGTTCCTGACGACGTACAACGCGTGGGGGCTGCCGGAGTCGGTGATCGAACCGTCGACGCCGTCCCACCCGGACGCGGCCGACCGGACGTTCACCACGGTGTACGACGGCGCGGGACGCGCGAAGGAGTTGCGCTCTCCCGGCGGCGTGGTCATCACCCAGGAGTACGACGTCAAGGGCCGGCTGATCAAGCAGTCCGGTACGGGTGCGGAGGCCGCCACGGTCGACCACACCTACGACTACGACGCCGACGACCGGGTCACGGCCGTCGCGGGCGCCGGTGAGGAGAAGAACACCTTCTCCTACGACGACCGCGGTCAGCTGCTCTCCACGTCCGGCCCCTCGGGTGCCTCGTCCTTCGCCTACAACGGCGACGGCGCGCTGACCTCGCGGACGGACGCGTCCGGCACCTCGTCCTACGGGTACGACACGGCCGGCCGGCTCAAGACGGTCAACGACGGCGCCACCGGCACCGCGATGACCTACGGCTACGACGTCAACAACAACGTCACGTCGATCGACTACGGCACCGGCAAGTCCAAGCGGGCCTTCACCTACGACGCCCTGGAGCAGATCACCAGCGACAAGCTGACCTCGCCGACCGGCAAGGTCCTCTCGTCCACCACCTACGGCTGGGACGAGAACGGCAACGAGACGTCGAAGACGACGACGGGTGTCGCGGGCGCGTCCACGAACACGTACACGTACGACTGGGCGAACCGCCTGTCGTCGTGGAACAACGGGACGGCGACCGAGGTCTACGGCTACGACGCGTCCGGCAACCGGACCCGCGTGGGCGGCGACACGTACACCTACGACGCCCGCAACCGGCTCACGTCGGACGGGCACAGCAGCTACGCGTACACCGCGCGCGGCACGATGAGCTCGGTCACGGACGAGGGTGGCAGGACCACCGCGATCAAGGCCGACGCCTTCAACCGGGTGATCAACGAGGGCGAGCGCACCTACGCGTACGACGGCCTCGACCGCCTGCTGAGCGCGAGCGACCCGCAGTCGGGTCCGCTGTACTCCTTCCAGTACAGCGGTGCCGGAAACGATGTGGCCTCGGACGGTGTGACGTCCTACAGCCGCAATGTGGACGGCTCTCTGCTGGGTGTGAAGACGGCGGTCTCCGCCGTGCTGGCCCTGACCGATCTGCACGACGACGTGGTGGGGCAGTTCACCGCCGCGGGCGAGGCACTGACCGGCTCGGCGACGTACTCGCCGTTCGGCAAGGTCTCGGCGTCGCAGGGCATGATCGGCCAGCTGGGCTACCAGTCGGGCTGGACCGACCCGGAGACGGCGAAGGTCAACATGGCCTCGCGCTGGTACTCGCCGCAGACCGGCCAGTTCAACAGCCGTGACACGGCGGCCAACAGCCCGCTGCCGGACTCGGTGAACGCGAACCGCTACGCGTACGCGAACGCCAACCCGATGACGGGTGTCGACCCGACCGGTCACTGGTTCGAGAGCATCAAGAAGGCCTTCAAGAAGGTCACGAACAAGGTCACCACGACGGTCAAGTCGGCGTGGCACGCGACGACGGCGACGGTCCAGAAGGCCGCCGCGGTGGTCAAGAAGGCCGCTGTGGTCGTCAAGCGGGCGGTCAAGAAGACCGTGCACCGTGCTTACCGCGCGGTCCGCAAGACGGTGCGGTACGTCCACGACAGCGTCAGAAAGGTCAAGCGCTACGTCAAGCGCACCTACAAGCGGGTCAAACGGTACGTCCACAAGGTCGTCAAGCACGTCAAGCACACGGTGCGGAAGGTCGCCAAGGCGGTCAAGCACGTGGCGAAGAAGGTGGTGAAGGCAGCCAAGAAGGTCGGCTCAGCCGTCAAGAAGGCAGCCAAGGCGACCGCCAACTTCGTCAAGCAGAACGCCTCGACGATCGCCTCCGTGGCGGTCGGCATCGCGGTCTTCGCGGGCTGCACGGCCATCACGGCCGGCGTCGGCGCCCTCGGTTGCGCGGCCCTCGCGGGCGCGGCGGCCAACGGCGTCGGCTACATGATGAGCGACGGGCCGAAGACGCTCGGCGGCTTCGCCATGGCAGTCGGCGTCGGCGCCCTGACCGGTGTCGTCGGCGGCGCGGCGGGCGGCTTCGCGGCCGGCGCGGCGGGCCGTCTCCTCTCGGGCACGGCGGGCCGGATCCTCTCCGGAGCGGCCAGCGGTGCGGCGGAAGGCGCGGCGACGGGCGCGGTCGAATACGGCACGTCCTGCGTCCGCAGCGCCGAAGGCTGCAGCGTCGGCGGCGCGGCGAAGGCCACGGCGATCGGTGCCGCGATGGGTGGTGTCTTCGGCGGCGCGGGCAGCGTCCGCGGCCCGAAGGCGAAGCCCCAGACGAGGCAGGACGCCCAGCCGGACGCTCCGACCACATGTCGAGTGGGCACTCGGCACAGCTTCACCGGCAAGACGGCCGTGCTGCTCGCCAACGGCACGACCAAGCCGATCTCGAAGGTCAAGGCCGGGGACTACGTCCTGACGGCCGAGCCCGGAAAGAAGAAGAAGGAGAAGCACCGCGTCAAGGCGGTGATCGTCACCAAGACCGACCGTGACTACGTCGATGTCGTCGTCGCCACGAAGGCCGGTCCCAAGACGATCCAGACCACGAAGCACCACCAGTTCTACGAGGCCACCCGCAACGCCTGGACCCAGGCGGGGGACCTCAAGAGGGGCCAGAGGCTCCAGAACGGTGCCGGTGGCCTGACCGCGATCGCCGGGGTCAAGTCGTACGCGGCGCAGCGCGTCACGTACGACCTGAGCGTGGACGGCCTGCACACGTACCATGTGCTGGCGGGTGATGTTCCTGTCCTCGTCCACAACTGCAACGGGCGTCTCGTATCGAACGGAACTGCTGCAACCGCAACGGTCAGTCCGCAGAAGCTGCTTGATGATGCAAAGGCGCTTCACGACACCTTCGGTGTCGGAACGCGGGCAGACAAGGGCACGACGGTCGCGACAGGTCAGCTTGGCGGTGAACTCGTCTATTCCGTCGCGAATAACGGGACGAACCGGAAGTTGCGAAGCATGGCCAAGCAGCTGGGCTATCGGCGTGTATACGAGACCGATCTAACGCCGCAAGTCCATACTGATGCCGAACAGATTCTCTTCAACTCAATAGATGAAGCAGAGTATGTCGGTGACGGAATAATTGCTTCCTCTCGCCCGGCTTGTGGGCCCAGCCGCCAAAACTGCGCGGCAAGAGGAAACGACTACCCGGGCGTTCAGCTATGGGATAGAAGTAGATAGGCGCCAAGAAAAAATCTCGGCATAGTATCGTGATGCTCCGCAGGTACGGCTTGCAGTTCAAGCCGTACCTGCGGCATTAGGAGAGAGGGCAGTGGGTTGGAACTCTGGGATCAGGAAATTGAGCCGCATGCGGAGAGTCTAGAAGGCCTGGAAGGTGCGGAACTGGCCAACGCCGCACTGGATGCGGTTGAGGCCACGATTCCATTGCTCGGCCTGCCGATCGGCGAGTTCTTCCCTGCGGCACATGCCGAATTGATTCAATCGGCAATCAGGGTTCGCCAGGATTCTCCCTCGGATTGGCAGCTTGATTCTGCGTTTGCTGCAGGATTTTTGGCGCGATACGACGAGCTTCCTGATGCGCCCGTCAGGCCGGCGGTCGGACCGTTCATGATGGCGCTCGTTCGCCTTTTTGAGGCTACGGCTTCCGTTTCGGCGGACGACGTGATGGAGATCCTCTCGTCCTGCTATGAGGCTGTTCTGATGTCGCACCTCACCGGGCGCGTCACGCTTGAGGATGAGCAAAGCAGTGATCGGTGTCGCGCGGCCATCGAGCAGCAAACCAGGATCATCGAGTCCTATGCATCCCGAGGTTCTGCCGGTTCGTGATCGCTGATCATCAAAGACGCCGGTAGCGTGCGATTTTGGTAGCCCCCGTTGCGTACGCGACGGGGGCTGCTTTATTGACCTGGCTCGGCGGGCACGGGGTGCAAGGTCGTGGTGGATCGCGACAGACCGGGGCACGAGCCAAGTGGCAAGCCCTGGCTGACGGGCCGACAGAATCACGACTCCGCACCGAATTGGGGAACGTTGCGAACTGGTCCCTTTTGTGTCGGCGCCTGCGTGTAGCGTGCGCGCGTTCGATCATGTACACGTCCCCCAAGGAACCGCTCATGGCCACCCCGCCCCCGCCCCACGCCCCCGACCCCCAGCAGGTCCCGCCGCCCGTCGGGCCGGACGGTGCCGCGGTGCCCGGCGCGCATGGGTACGTCGTGCCGCCCGAGCCCGCGAAGAAGGGCGGCAAGGCGAAGAAGTTCCTTCGGGTCGTCGCCCTGCTCGTCGCCGCCGTCGCGGTGAAGTTCGGTATCTCGTACTTCTTCAACTCGCCCGTGCACGCCCAGGCCGGCGACTGCGTGCGGGTGACCGGGCCGGAGAACAATCCCGAGGTGTCGACCAAGGAGTGTGGCGACAAGGACGCCAACTTCAAGGTCATCAAGGTCGTCGACGACACCTTCGACGTCAACGCCTGTGGTCAGACCGGCGAGGCGGCCCTGGCGCAGCAGTGGGACCAGGAGAAGTTCGTCCTCTGCATGGACCCCGTCAAGTAACCCGAGCACGCACAGGACCGGGCCGGCCGCATCTCGCGGTCGGCCCGGTCCTCTGTTTTTCCCGCGCCCCGGTCAGCCCGTCTTGGCCCAGTCGCCGCAGCCGGACGTCTTGAAGTACCCGTCCCCCGCCGCGACCTTCACGATCGCCGTCCCCGTCACGTTGTTGTTCGCGAGGATGGCGTCCGTGCTGTGCGAGGCGTCCTTCGCGCGCTCCCAGTAGCACCCGTCGTCCTTGTCCACCAGAACGGCACGGACCAGGCCCGCGCCTTCGACATCCGCCGGCGCATCGGGCAGTTGCTGCTGGCGACCGGTGACCACACGGGCGCACAGCAGCAGTTGCAGAGCCTGCTGTACGACACCGAACGTACCTATGGGCCGTACCACCCGCTTCCGGCGGAGCTCCGCCGCGCCCTGGACCGCCAGCGCCAGATGCGCGGCTGACCCGACCGGCGGAGCCAGGCCTGCCCTTCGCGTCGTGAGGCTGCCCCGGGGCCCTAGCGGCTCCGCGCGTCGTCTCCGGCGCGCAGGAACACCGAGTCCGCCACGCGGCCCACCCGCCGCAGCTCCGCCGTGCCCGGACGGTCCTTGTCCTGGCCCTCTCCGTCCCGGTCGTCGCCGCCGCCCGTGACCACGATCGCGCCCGGGGCGGCCAGGCCCGCGACCGCGGCCGGGTCGTGGCCACCGTTCACGACGATCACGCCGTAGCGGCGGTCGGCGATCGTGGCCCGGACGGCCGGGTCCGCGAAGTCGCCCCGTACCACCCGCGATCCGTCCGTTTCCGCCGCCCCGCCGAGGGCCAGGTTCGCGCGCACGATGTCCGCGCGGTCCGGGGTGTCCGTCAGTGGATCGACGATCGTCAGCCGGGCACCGATGCCGCCGCGCCGCAGCATGCGCTGCAGCGCCGCCGCGAACAGGCCGTGGAGCGTGCCGATCTCGAGGACCTCGCCGGACGGCGGGGCGAGCAGCGGCACGGTCGCCAGGCGGCCGCACACGTCGGAGAGCGAACCCGCGAGGCTGCCCACGCCCAGCGCTTCCAGCGCGACCAGGTGCCGGTAGGCGACGGTGAGGTCCCGGCGGGCGCACTCACCTCCGTCGCCGGTCGTGGCCCGCACCTCCCGTACAAGGCTGTCGAACTGCGCGGCCGTGGGCATGCGGTCACCGTCCCGCCCCGCCTGGTCGAGCAGGAGCGAGAGACCGTACTGCCGGCGCCGGAGGTCGGACACCTCGTGATGGAGGGCGTCGAGGTCGGTCTGGAAGGACGTGGTGGCGCGCTCCAGCCGCTGCTCGACCAGGGCGAACGCCGGCCGAAGCACCCGCTTCGCCAGCCGGTTGCTCAGAAGTGAGGGCATGGCGGGCAAGCTACGCCGCGCGAACCGCCCTGGGGGCCACGGCACGGTGCTGGTCGGGTGAAGTCTGGGTGTCACCCGGGCGACGGATCGTCCCGACCGGGCCGGACGCGGCCCGTGTCATGGCACCCGGCGCGTTCCCACCGCGCCGGACGCGCTTTGGGTCACGGCCCCCGGCGCGTTCCCACCGCGCCGGGCGCGCCCTCGGTCACCGTGCCCGCCCGTCCCCCCTCGGGCCGCCGCGCCGAAGGATCGGCGACACCGAAGCCCTCCATCGCCCCAGCCCCCGCCCCCGCTCCGCCGCCCCGTCGTCTTCGCACGCCGCCCACCCCGACCGTGATCAGCGCCAACGCGGCCACCACCCCCGCGCCCGCGCCCAGCCGCAGCCCCGGGGGCCGGAAGGAACAGTCGACGTGGCGCCGCCCTCCGCCCGGTCGGGCCTCGCCCAGGTCCACGGCGACCAGGCCCAGGTACGAGCCGGCCGGCTTTCCGTCGCAGCTCCAACCCGCGATCCGGGGCGCCGCGATCACCGCTGTGCCCTTCGAGCCCGGCGGGAGGACGGCCCGGATGCCGCTGCCGGTGACCCGTACCGTCATCGCGCCGGACGCCCTCAGCCCGGTCACGGCGGCGGAGAGCCGCTTCCGGTCGAGACAGCCGGTGTTCTCGTCCGGCACATCCCCCTCGCCCTGGAGCGCGACCGTGGTGCCCGCCGTCCGCTGGATGCCCAGCGACGCCATCGCCGCCCGCCTCCTGGGCAGGCCCCCGCGCAGCTCCATGCCGGGGCCGTCGCCGAGACGCGCGGTGCCGGTGAAGTCCGGGGCCCAGAGGAAGACCTCGCTGCCGAGGGGGCAGACGCCGTCGGCGGGCAGGGTGTAGACGGGGGAGCCGAGGAGCAGCTCTTGGTTGCGGAACGGCGAGTCGCCGAAGCGCGGCGCGCCGCGATGGTCCCCGGGCCGCGGAGGCTGCCCGGCCCGCCGGGCTCCACCCGCCCCATCAGGCTCACCCGCCCCACCCACCCCGCCAGGCCGTACGGTCACCAGGGGCAGCACCCCTTCGGCCCGAACGACCACCGGCGGCCGCCCCTCCCCGGTACGGATCCTCGCCCCGACCGCGAAGAGCGCATCCGTGACCGGGTTGTCCAGGCTCTGCAGGTTCCGCCCGTTGGAGGTCCAGCCGCCGCCCAGCGAGGCCAGGGTCCGCGTCAGCACCTCCGGGGTGTGGCTGCTGTAGTACCCGGCGCCCTGACCGCCCACCAGCAGCGGGTCGTTGCCGGTGAGCTGCTGCCGACCCGGGTCGGTGCGGTAGCGGGGCCATCCGTCCACCCGCGCGACCGCCGCCGCGCGTGCGTCGTGCCGCCCGTCCCACGCCGGGTAGTCGTCCAGGCGCCCCAGCCGTGCCCGGTCCGCGTACGCGGTGGTCGCCGATGCCTGCCCGACCAGCGAGCCGGCCACCAGCAGCGCGGCCACGACGGCGTACTTCCCGCGTCGGGCCAGCAACAGCCCGCCCACCGCCGTGGCCAGCCCGGCGGCCGCCAGGGGAAACGTCCACACCGTGACCAGCTCGCTGGTGGCGGCGGCCGCCCAGGCCGGGGCGAGCACCACAGCGCCGCCGAGGAGCGCGCGACGCCCGGGCCAGCCGTACGACGCGGCGGTCCACGCCGTCAGCACCACCACCCCGGCGAGGACGAAGGACTGCCGGTACGGGCTGCCGTTGGGCGTCGCGAAGACATGCCACACCAGGTGCGTGGGGCCCCACTGGAGGGAGAGCGCCACCGCCGCGGTCAGGCCGGCCCAGACCTACCGTTCGCGCGCCGGCACCCGCCGGTGGAACGCCAGGGCGCAGGCGAGCAGCAGCGCGCCCGTGCCGAGGAACAGCGCCGGGGTGAAGAAGCTGTAGGTCGCGGGCAGCGTGCGCGCGAAGACGTCGGACCAGTCGGCGGGCGCGAAGGTGCGGCTCCAGCCGGGGTAGGCGAGGCGGGAGCCGAGCAGGACGGGCACGAGGACCGGGGCAGCCAGTCCGATGCCGATCAGGACGGCCACGGCGGCACGCCCCACGACCCGTCCGACCGCCCCCGCCCCGGCCCCCGCGCCAGGTCCAGTCCCCGCCCCCACGACCCGTCCGACCGCCCCCGCCCCGGCCCCCGCCTCCCGTCCGACCGCCCCCGTCTCCCGCGCCGCCACCAGCCGCGCGAGCAGCACCAGGGCGGCACCGAGCGTCGCCATGTAGGCGGTGTAGAAGTTGGCGGTCCAGGCGAGGGCGACGACCAGCGGCCCCAGGACCCTGCGCCGCCCGCTCCGCGCCCACTCGCCGACCGGGCACAGCAGCGGGAAGGCGATCAGCCCGTCGAGCCACATCGGGTTGTACGACGCCTCGACGACCGCCCAGCCGCACAGCCCGTACGAGGCGCCGAGCACCGCCGCCGCCCACCACGGTCCCTGGCGCTGGGCGAGCAGCAGACCAGCCATCGCCGCCGAGGCCGAGGCCATCTTCAGGACGGTGATCGCATAGACCGCGAGATCGATGTCATCGCGGGGGAAGAGCCCCACCAGCAGGGCGAAGGGGCTGGTCAGATAGGTCCCGAGGTCCGGCAGGAAGCTGGTGCCGTACCCGGACTGCCAGTTGAGCCACAGCCCGCCGTCGGCCCGGCCGTGGAGCAGGTCCCACAGATGGGCGTGGTACGGGACGAACTGGTTGCCCAGGTCGTTGACGCTGCGCGTGCGCGGACCGAAGGGGAAGGCGCGGGCGACGGCGTCACCGGCGCACACGGCGAGTGCGGTGAGGAGGGCGGCGAGCGCGCCTGCGCGCGGTGCGGGAGAGCGCATGGTTCTTCGAATATGCCAGCGCCGATCGTGAAAGCATGCGGGAAATGGGCCAGTTCACGCGATGGTCGCTTCCCCGCCATGTGTGGAATCCGCCCCCGACATTCCCGTCGACTGTCGTTTCCCCTGTGCTGATCTCGATTGTGGTCCCGTGCTTCAACGAAGAGGAGATCATCGGCCGTTTCCGCGACCATGTGACGGCGGAGCTCTCCCTGATGGAGGGGGAATTCGAGCTGGTTTATGTGGACGACGGAAGCCGTGACCGTACGCTCCCGCTGCTGGAGGAGATCTCCTCCCGCGACCTCCGCACCCGCTATGTCTCCTTCAGCCGCAACTTCGGTAAGGAGGCCGCCATGCTGGCCGGCCTCCAGCACGCCGAGGGCGACGCCGTGATCATCATGGACGCCGACCTCCAGCACCCGCCGGAGCTCGTCCACCGCATGGTGAAGCTCCACACCGAGGGATACGACCAGGTCATCGCCCGCCGTACCCGCAAGGGCGACCGGGTGACCCGCACCCTGACCGCGCGGGCCTACTACTGGCTGATCAACCGGCTCGTCGACGTCGAACTGGTCGACGGGGTCGGAGACTTCCGGCTCCTTTCCCGGCGGACGGTCGACGCGATCCTGGAACTCACCGAGTACAACCGCTTCTCCAAGGGCCTTTTCGCCTGGGTCGGATTCCGCGGCACCACATTCGAGTACGAGAACGCGGTGCGGGAGCAGGGCCGCTCCAAATGGACATTTGGAAAGCTGCTCAACTACGGCCTCGACGGACTGCTTTCCTTCAACAACAAGCCTCTGCGGGCCGCGCTCTATCTGGGCCTGCTGCTCGTCTCCCTCGCGACGGCGTACGCGGCCTGGATCGTCGGCGTCGCCCTGGTGAACGGCGTGGACACCCCCGGATATGTGACCCTCCTGGTGATGGTCACGGCGCTGGCCGGTGTCCAGATGGTCATGCTGGGACTGGTCGGCGAATACGTCGGCCGTATCTACTACGAGGTGAAACGGCGCCCGCACTTCCTGGTGAAGGCGACGAACGCGGGGGTGCCGCGGCAGCGGCGCCGGGGGGAGCTCGTACGGCGATGACGCTCCGGGGTCAGGTCTTCCGTTTCGTCCTGGTCGGCGCGGTGAACACGGGCACCTACTACGCCCTGTACCTCCTCCTCACGACCTGGCTCCCCTATGTGGCGGCCCATGTCGTGGCCTTTCTGCTGTCCATGGTCGGCTCGTTCTTCCTGACCTCGCACGTCACCTACCGGACCCGTCCGACGTGGCGGAAGTTCCTGCTCTTCCCGCTCACGAACGCGGCGAACTTCGTGATCACGACGGTCGGGGTCTATGTCCTGGTCGACCTGGCGGGTGTCTCCCCCCGCTACGCCCCGCTGCTCGCGGCGGCCGCGGCGATCCCGGTGACCTTCGCGGTCTCCCGGACGATCATGCTGCGGCCCGACAACCCCCGAACGCGTGACTCGTTGGTCGAAACAGTGGCCTCGAAGTAGTGGCCCAGGCCACCTCGACTGCCTAACATCGATCACCGCAAGGTCGTTCAACTTGACGCACGACCCGCCGGGAGGCTCCTTTGCACCGCCGCACTGCGTTCGCCCTCTCCGCCGCGCTCCTCGCCGCGGCTCCCCTGCTGACCGCCTGTGGCGGTGACGCCCACCCAGGCGCGGCCGCGGTCGTCAACGGTGACCGGATCGAGGTGGCCGCCCTGCAGGCGCAGGTGCAGGACGTGCGGGCCGCGCAGCAGGCGTCGCCCCAGTCCGCGCAGCTGATCAAGGCCACCGGTGATCTCAACCGGGAGAAGCTCAATGCCATGATCTTCGACCGGATCGTGCAGCGCGTCGCCGACGACGCCGGGGTGAGCGTCAGCCGCAAGGAGATCCAGCAGACCCGCGCGCAGGCCGCCGAGCAGAGCGGCGGCGAGGCGAAGCTCGCCGAGATGCTGCTCCAGTCGCAGGGCATCGCGCCGGACCAGATCGACGCGGCCGTCCGCCGCCAGATCCTGATGAACAAGGTCGCCGCCAAGCTCGGGATCAGCAACACCCCCGAGGGGCAGAAGAAGCTCACCGATGTCTTCACCGCCGCGTCGAAGTCGCTCGACATCGACGTGAACCCCCGCTACGGCGCCTGGGACAACGAGAAGATCCAGCTCGGGACCTACTCCGCGCCCTGGCTGCGCCAGCTCACCCCGCAGCCGGAGGCCGCGCCGGACGGTGCCTGAGCCGGGAGGTAGGTTCGAGGGGTGAACGCTGACAGCCCCGGTCGTATCGTCCTGCTCACCGCCAGCCACCGCGTCGCGCCCGGACTTCTCTCCTGGCCCGCGTGGCAGACGCTGCGCACCGCTGACCGGGTGCTCTGCGCCGACGCGGCCCACGCCCAGCTGCCCTACCTCCGTGAGGCCGGCGTCGAGGTGGAGATCACGGCCCCGGGTGCCCAGGAACTCGTCGACGCGTGCGCCGGGGACCGGACCGCCGTGGTCCTCCTGTCCGGCGAGGGCGACCAGGTCCTGACCGACGGCCTGGCCCGCCTCGCCGGTTCCGGCCGCGTGCGGATGCCCGATCTGGAGCTGCTCCCCGGCTCGTACGACCTCCCCGGCGCCCGGCTCCTCGACCTGGTCCAGGTCATGGACCGGATCCGGCGCGAGTGCCCCTGGTCGTCGCAGCAGACGCACAAGGGCCTCGCGAAGTACGGCATCGAGGAGGCGTACGAACTCGTCGAGGCGATCGAGGACGGCGACCGGGACGAGTTGCGCGAGGAGCTCGGGGACGTCCTGCTCCAGGTCGTCTTCCACGCGCGCATCGCCCAGGAGGACGAGGACGAGCCGTTCTCGATCGACGACGTGGCCGGCACGATCGTCGAGAAGCTGATCCACCGCCATCCGCACGTCTTCGGCGACGAGACCGCCACGACGCCGGAGGAGGTCAAGGAGCACTGGCTGCGCACCAAGGCCATCGAGAAGCAGCGCGCCTCGGTGACGGACGGCGTGCCGCTCGGCCAGCCCGGCCTGGCGCTGGCGGCCAAGCTCGCCTCACGCGTCCGCAACGCCTCCCTGGACGTGGAGCTGCCCGCCGGCGAGGGCATCGGCTACGACCTGCTGGCCCTGGCGGTGCGCGCGGAGGCCGCGGGCGTCGACCCGGAGGCGGCGCTGCGGGCGGCGGCCCGCGCCTATCGCGAGTCGATCCGCACGGCGGAGTCGGCCGGCCCTCAGTCCTGAGCGCCCCGCCGCCGGTTCACGGCGGTGAGATCGATCTCCAGATCGAACGGCATCGTGAGCTTGAGCTTGTCGTGGTGGATTCCGGTGACGGCGTAGGTGTTGCCGGCCGGGTCGAGTTCGTAGACGTAGACGACCGGCAGTCCGTCGTTCTGCTCCACCCGCCAGAAGTGCGGGATACCGGCGGCGGCGTACTTACGGGGCTTGATCTCGCGATCGCGCTCGACCGAGTCCTCGGAGACGATCTCCACGGCGAGCAGGATGTGGCTCGGCTCGTACCAGGTCTGTCCCGGGCCGGTCAGGGCGCTTTCGGGCACCACCATCAGATCGGGTTCCGGCCTGTCCCGCTTCCCCAGCTTGGTGGTCATCTCGCGGATGACACAGAGGTCGTCCGGCACGAAATCCAGCAGGGCGTTCTCCAGCAGGCGCAGGGTCGCCATGTGGAAATAGGTCTGCGGACTCATGAAGAACAGTCCTCCGTCGATCAGCTCGGTGTGCGGCGGGAGACCCGGAATCCGGTCGAGGTCGTCCGCAGTCCACCCACCGGCCGGTGGCATCGGAAATGCGTACTGCTCTGCCCGCTCGTCTTCGGCTGCGGCACTCATCAGCGCTCCCATGCGACGGAGTCTGGCGCGTACCGTCAGCCTACCCACGCGGTACGCGAGGACGTCCGCCGAACGAGTGAGCGCCTCCAGGGGCGGTTACCGTCGACCCATGCACGACCAGCCGCACCCCGCGCCCGCCCCCGGTCCCGAGCTTTTCACCTGGGAGTTCGCCACCGATCCTTACCCCGCCTACGCCTGGCTGCGCGAGCATGCCCCGGTGCACCGGACCCGGCTGCCCAGCGGGGTCGAGGCGTGGCTCGTGACGCGGTACGCGGATGCCAGGCAGGCGCTCGCCGATCAGCGGTTGTCCAAGAACCCCGCGCATCATGACGAGCCCGCGCACGCGAAGGGGAAGACCGGGATCCCCGGGGAGCGCAAGGCCGAGCTGATGACGCATCTGCTCAACATCGATCCGCCCGACCACACCCGGCTGCGCCGGCTCGTGTCGAAGGCGTTCACCCCGCGCCGCGTGGCGGAGTTCGCGCCGCGCGTGCAGGAGCTGACGGATCAGCTGATCGACGGCTTCGTGGAGAAGGGGAGCGCGGACCTGATCCATGACTTCGCCTTCCCGCTCCCCATCTACGCCATCTGTGACCTGCTCGGCGTCCCGCGCGAGGACCAGGACGACTTCCGGGACTGGGCGGGCATGATGATCCGGCACGGCGGCGGTCCGCGTGGTGGGGTCGCCCGGTCGGTGAAGAAGATGCGGGGCTATCTCGCCGAGCTGATCCACCGTAAGAGGGAGGAGCCGGGGGACGACCTCATCTCGGGGCTCATCAAGGCCTCCGACCATGGCGAGCACCTGACCGAGAACGAAGCCGCCGCCATGGCCTTCATCCTCCTTTTCGCCGGTTTCGAGACCACTGTCAATCTCATCGGCAATGGGGTGTATGCCCTGTTGCGCAACCCTTGCCAGCGGAGCCGACTCCAGGAGTCCCTCGCGGCGGGGGAGTACGGGCTGCTGGAGACGGGGGTGGAGGAACTCCTGCGTTACGACGGACCCGTGGAGCTCGCGACCTGGCGCTTCGCGACCGAGGACATCACCCTCGCGGGAGAGCGAATCGCCGCTGGGGATCCGGTACTTGTGGTGCTCGCGGCCGCCGACCGTGACCCCGCGCGCTTCGACGAGCCCGACACCCTCGATCTGTCCAGGCGCGACAACCAGCACCTCGGCTATGGGCACGGCATCCACTACTGCCTCGGCGCGCCCCTCGCCCGCTTGGAGGGACAGACCGCGCTCGCGACGCTGTTGACCCGGCTGCCCGATGTGCGGCTTGCGGTCGATCCGGCCGATTTGCGCTGGCGTGGGGGGCTCATCATGCGTGGACTGCGCACGCTTCCGGTGGAGTTCACACCCCACCAGAACTGACGGGTCGTCAAGACTGTGACTTTTATGTGATCTCCTCTGCATCGACTTGTGACTGACGTTCGAATGCCGCTACGTTCACCGTCAATCTCAACCGAGTCACACCAGTCACACGGAAGGCAACCCGTATGCGCTCCGGGAACGGACGGCACCGCCGACCTCGCCAGGCCCCCGCCCTCATCGTCGCGGCAGGGGTGACCGGATCGGCCATCGCCATCCCTCTGCTCGGGGCGGGCTCCGCGTCCGCCGCCGACGCCGCGACCTGGGACCGGGTCGCCGAGTGCGAGTCCGGCGGGATGTGGAGTGCGGACTTCGGCAACGGTCTGTACGGCGGCCTCCAGTTCACCCAGGCCACCTGGGAGGACTTCGGCGGTACGGATTACGCCCCGCGCGCCGACCTCGCCAGCCGCTCCCAGCAGATCGCGATCGCCGAGAAGGCGCTGGCCGCGCAGGGCGCCGCCGCGTGGGCTACCTGCGCCGGGATAGCGGGGCTCTCGAACGACGGCACCACGCCGGGCGTCGACCCGGGTGACGAGCCGGGGTCCGCCGGGACCGCGACACCCACCGCGCCCGCCACCCCGACGACCCCGACGACCCCTCTCCTTCCCACCGACCCCGCGGCGCCCGTCACGCCGGCCCCCGGTACGGAGCCGTCGCAGCCCGTCGAGTCGCTCACCCCCGGCACTCCCGCGCCTTCCGGGACCGGACAGACCCCCGACGCCGGCACCGGCAAGCACCGCGGCGCGCCCTCCCCCGAGGAGACGACCGGGTCCACCGGCGCCGATGCGGGCAATTCCATCGATGAGCGCGATAACGGACAGCACGCCTCACGTGGTGACGCTCCCACCCGAGACGCATCGAATCTGCCCGATACGGGCGTCGCGGATGAAACGGGCACGAATCCTGACGGCACCGAACCGCCCGGAACCGGCAAGGGCGACACGGCGGACAAGGCTCCGGCCGCGTACACCGTCCAGCCCGGCGACAATCTCTCCGCCATCGCCGAGGAGCAGGACATCGCCGGCGGCTGGCCCGCCCTGTATGACGCCAACCGGCAGACCGTGGGCGGCGATCCGGACCTCATCCTCCCCGGCCAGAGCCTTGATCTGGGAGTGAAGCAGGGGTAGTTCGGGCGCCTATGTCCGCTTCTGTTCGACTGAGACATGAGTCTCTTTGCCCCAACTGGCGCCCCTTGGCCGTGAAGTCCCGCTCTTCCCTGCCTCACCTGCGCAAATGCCGCGCAATGGAAGGCGAGTAGGGCGGGATTGCCCCTGATGTCCGTCTTTGAACTTGAGGCGGGTCTGTGTTTACGGTCGTCACCGCTCGCCATCGCGGGCCCCACCGACCGGAACGCCGAGTCCTGCCGCCGGTCGAGGGGAACAGTCGTCGCGTCATGCGCCGTAGGCAGGAGCGGGGGACCCAAGGTAAGTGCCGGGCCCGGTCGTTGAGACAGACGACCTGAGGACCGGCTTGGGGTGAAGTCGCGGACACGCGACCGGGCACCACCAGCCCGAACCCGACAGCTCACCTCGCAGGCGTCGGTGAGGGGAACAACTCCATGCTGCTTTCCGGCAAGAACAAGCACCGCCGCCCGTCCAAGGCCGTCCGCTTCGCCGCGTTCGCCGGCATCACCGGTGCCGCCGTCGCCGCCCCGCTGCTGGGCGCGAACGCCGCCTCCGCCGCCACCACCTCCGAGTGGGACACCGTCGCCCAGTGCGAGTCGGGCGGCAACTGGTCCATCAACACCGGCAACGGCTACTACGGCGGCCTGCAGTTCTCGTCCTCCACCTGGGCGGCGTACGGCGGCACCGCCTACGCCTCCTCCGCCGACCAGGCCTCCAAGTCGCAGCAGATAGCCGTCGCCGAGAAGGTGCTGGCGAGCCAGGGCAAGGGTGCCTGGCCGAGCTGTGGCGTGGGCCTGTCCGGCGCCTCGAACGACGCCGGCTCCGAGCCCGCGCCGGCCGCCGCGCCGAAGCAGCCCGAGCGCAAGGCCGAGCAGCCGACCACGCGCAGCCAGCAGCGCACCGCGCCGAAGGCCGCGGCGAAGAAGACCGTCACCACCCCGACCGGCAAGAAGGTCAAGAAGGGCGACGGCGAGTACAAGGTCAAGGGCGGCGACACGCTCAGCACCATCGCCGAGGCGAAGCACGTCAAGGGCGGCTGGGCGAAGCTCTTCGAGCTGAACAAGGACATCGTCGAGGACGCCGACCTCATCTACCCGGGTCAGCAGCTGCACCTCAAGTAAGGGCCTGTTCCACGGCAGACCCGCAGTGACCACCCCGGTCCGGCGCTCCCTTCCCCCGTACGCGCCGGGCCGGGGTTTCCCGCGTCCAGGCCCGCACCAGAGCGGTTACCGTCCAGTAGAACTTGTGTCGTTTGCCCCGCAAAGCAGGCCCTTGGGTCCTTTTTCGTCCCACGGTCCGGGCGCCCGGCTGGTCTGGGCCCCGGAGCCGGTTAGGCTCTTGCCGCAAGGCCAAAGAGACCCTGCACCGCATGCGTCACATCTAGCTTCACATCCCAGAAGGAGATGCTCGTGCCGTCCATCGACGTCGTCGTAGCCCGGGAAATCCTGGACTCCCGAGGCAACCCCACGGTCGAGGTCGAGGTGGGCCTCGACGATGGCAGCACCGGCCGTGCTGCAGTCCCGTCCGGCGCCTCCACCGGAGCGTTCGAGGCCATCGAGCTCCGCGACGGTGACCAGAGCCGCTACCAGGGCAAGGGTGTCGAGAAGGCCGTCCTCGCCGTCATCGAGCAGATCGGCCCGGAGCTCGTCGGCTACGACGCCACCGAGCAGCGCCTGATCGACCAGGCGATGTTCGACCTGGACGCCACCGACAACAAGGCCTCGCTCGGCGCCAACGCCATCCTCGGCGTCTCCCTCGCCGTCGCGCACGCCGCCTCCGAGGCGTCCGACCTCCCGCTCTTCCGCTACCTCGGCGGCCCGAACGCGCACCTGCTGCCCGTTCCGATGATGAACATCCTGAACGGCGGCTCGCACGCCGACTCCAACGTGGACATCCAGGAGTTCATGATCGCGCCGATCGGCGCCGAGTCGTTCTCCGAGGCGCTGCGCTGGGGCACCGAGGTCTACCACACCCTCAAGGCCGTCCTGAAGCGCAAGGGCCTGTCCACCGGCCTCGGCGACGAGGGCGGCTTCGCTCCGAACCTCGAGTCGAACCGCGCCGCGCTCGACCTCATCCTCGAGGCCATCAAGGAAGCCGGCTACGCCCCGGGCAAGGACATCGCGCTCGCGCTCGACTGCGCCGCCTCCGAGTTCTACAAGGACGGCAAGTACCAGTTCGAGGGCCAGTCCCGCTCGGCCGCCGAGATGACCGAGTACTACGAGGAGCTCGTCTCCGCGTACCCGCTCGTCTCCATCGAGGACCCGCTGTTCGAGGACGACTGGGCCGGCTGGAAGGTCATCACCGAGAAGCTGGGCGCCAAGGTGCAGCTCGTCGGTGACGACCTGTTCGTCACGAACCCCGAGCGTCTCGCCCGCGGCATCGAGGAGAACTCGGCCAACGCCCTGCTGGTCAAGGTGAACCAGATCGGCTCGCTGACCGAGACCCTGGACGCCGTCGAGATGGCCCAGCGCAACGGCTTCAAGTGCATGATGTCCCACCGCTCCGGCGAGACCGAGGACGTCACCATCGCCGACCTCGCCGTCGCCACCAACTGCGGCCAGATCAAGACCGGCGCCCCGGCCCGCTCCGAGCGCGTCGCCAAGTACAACCAGCTGCTGCGCATCGAGGAGATCCTCGACGACGCCGCGGTGTACGCGGGCCGCTCCGCCTTCCCCCGCTTCAAGGGCTGATCACCCCAGGCTGATCCCCGGGCCCTCGGGCCCGACGGGAGCGCAAGTCTCCGTACGTCCCCGGCCACGGTCCCGTACCGTGTCCGGGGACGTACCACGTGACAGGGGAGGCGAGCGATGGCCGGGAAGAACCGGGACCGGTTCTCCACCGCGACCAGGATCCGGCTGCTCGGCGAGCAGACCGCGGCCCGCGTCTACCGCTCCCAGACCCGCAGACAGGCCCGTCGCTCCCGGCTCACCGGCCGCGCGGCCTTCCTCGCGCTGGTCGTCTGTTCCCTCGTCGTGGCGCTCGCCTATCCCATGCGGCAGTACGTGTCGCAGCGGAACGAGATCGCCGAGCAGGAGCGGCAGGCCGCCGAGGCAGCCGAGCGGGTGGAGGAGCTGCGCGACGAGAAGGCGCGGCTCCAGGACCCGGCCTATGTGAAGCGCCTGGCCCGCGAGCATCTGCACTACGTTTTTCCGGGCGAGACCGGTTTCACCGCGAACGACCCGAACGCGGCGCGAAAGCGCCGGGGCGACCAGGACGGGGCCGACCTCCCCTGGTACTCCAACCTCTGGGACGGCGTCGACCGGGCCGACGGGAGCCGCTGACCGCCGGGCCGGGGGATGATGGGGGCGCGGGCCCCCGGCCCGTACCGCGCGGGCGCCGTCCCGCACGCCCCCTTCGAGCCCACTCCGACGAGAAGACAGACGCAGGCATGGAAACGCCCCCTCCGCAGACCGAACGCACCGAGCCGACCGAGGCGGACGTCGCAGCCTTCAAGGAGCAGCTCGGCCGCCCGCCGCGCGGCCTGCGCGCCATCGCGCACCGCTGCCCCTGCGGCAACCCCGATGTGGTGGAGACCGCCCCCCGGCTCCCGGACGGCACTCCGTTCCCGACGACGTACTACCTGACGTGCCCCCGGGCCGCGTCGGCGATCGGCACGCTGGAGGCGAACGGCGTGATGAAGGAGATGTCCGAGCGTCTCCAGAGCGACCCCGAGCTGGCCGCCGCGTACCGCGCCGCGCACGAGGACTACATCGCGCGCCGTGACGCCATCGAGGTCCTGGAGGGCTTCCCGAGCGCCGGCGGCATGCCGGACCGGGTGAAGTGTCTGCATGTGCTGGTCGGCCACTCGCTGGCGGCCGGTCCCGGCGTGAACCCGCTGGGCGACGAGGCCCTCGCGATGCTGCCGGAGTGGTGGGCCAAGGGTCCGTGCGTGACGCCCTGCGACGACAAGGAGGCCACGGCATGACCCGGGTCGCGGCCATCGACTGCGGTACGAACTCCATCCGGCTGCTCGTCGCCGACGTCCACCCGGAGACGGGCGGGATCGTCGACCTGGACCGGCGGATGACCATCGTCCGGCTCGGCCAGGGCGTCGACAGGACGGGCCGGCTCGCGCCCGAGGCGCTGGAGCGCACCTTCGCCGCCTGCCGTGAGTACGCGGCCGTCATCAAGGAACTGGGAGCCGAGCGGCTCCGGTTCGTGGCCACCTCCGCCTCCCGCGACGCCGAGAACCGCGACGACTTCGTCCGCGGTGTGGTGGAGATCCTGGGCGTCGAGCCCGAGGTCATCAGCGGCGACCAGGAGGCCGAGTTCTCCTTCACCGGTGCCACCAAGGAGCTGGCCGGGGACGAGGGCGAGCACCTCGTCGTCGACATCGGTGGCGGATCGACCGAGTTCGTGGTGGGCAACGAGCACGTGGCGGCGGCGCGTTCCGTCGACATCGGCTGCGTACGGCTGACCGAGCGGCACGTCCGCAACGACCCGCCGACGGCCGCCGAGATCACCGCGATCCGCGCCGACGTCGAGACCGCCCTGGATCTGGCCGAGGAGACCGTGCCGCTGCGCGAGCCGCGCACCCTCGTCGGGCTCGCCGGGTCCGTGACCACGGTCGCGGCGATCGCGCTGGGTCTGAAGGAATACGACTCCGCCGCGATCCACCGCTCCACGATCTCCCGTGACCAGGTCGCCGAGGTGACCGGGCGGCTGCTCGCCTCGACCCACGAGGAGCGGGTGGCGATCCCCGTCATCCACCCGGGGCGGGTCGATGTCATCGCTGCGGGCGCCCTGGTGCTGCTCGCCGTCATGGAGCGGACCGGAGCCCCGAACGTGGTGGTCAGCGAGCACGACATCCTCGACGGGATCGCGTTTTCCATCGCCTGACGGGGCCCGAACCATCGTCTCAGGGGGCCTGAAGGCCCCTGGGACGACAATCCGTCGGCGAAGTTCGTGAAGTTCTTCACAAGGAAATGGGCCCTGAGAGCCGCCGAAGAGGGGTTGTGGACCCCCGGGGCGCACTCTCGGGGCCCTTCCGCGCTTCTGACGCACGGGTCTTGGAGTGTTTCGGGGAGGTGGACCGAAGCGGTGGTCCAGCGTTGCGAACGGCTCTCTCGGCCAGCTCACAAGGGGTGAGCAACGTCCGCCGATACACCGTGGTTCCTGCGCCACGCCATGACCTCGGTCACGTGGGCGGCGGAGTGTAGCAGAGGTACCCAAGGAGCTTGTGAAGGGGCGCACGAGCGACCCCTCCGAGGGGGGTGGATACTCGATGGCATGAGCACCACGGAGCGTCCCAGGATCCTCGTAGTAGGCGGTGGGTACGTAGGCCTGTACGCAGCACGACGCATTCTCAAGAAGATGCGTTATGCGGAAGCGACCGTCACGGTCGTCGACCCGCGCTCGTACATGACGTACCAGCCCTTCCTCCCCGAAGCTGCCGCCGGCAGCATCTCGCCGAGGCACGTCGTCGTACCGCTGCGACGCGTCCTGCCCAAGGCCGAGGTGCTCACCGGTCGGGTCACGACCATCGATCAGGACCGCAAGGTCGCCACGGTCGCGCCGCTCGTCGGCGAGGCCTACGAGCTCCCCTTCGACTACCTGGTCATCGCGCTCGGCGCGGTCTCCCGCACCTTCCCGATCCCCGGCCTCGCCGAGCAGGGCATCGGCATGAAGGGCATCGAGGAGGCCATCGGGCTGCGCAACCACGTTCTCGAGCAGCTCGACAAGGCCGACTCGACGACCGATGAGGACGTCCGCCGCAAGGCGCTGACCTTCGTCTTCGTGGGCGGCGGCTTCGCCGGCGCGGAGACCATCGGTGAGGTCGAGGACCTGGCCCGCGACGCCGCGAAGTACTACAGCAACGTGAAGCGCGAGGACATGCGCTTCATCCTGGTCGACGCCGCGGACAAGATCCTTCCCGAGGTCGGCCCGAAGCTCGGCCAGTACGGCAAGGAGCACCTGGAGGGCCGTGGGGTCGAGGTCTACCTCTCCACCTCCATGGACTCCTGCGTCGACGGTCACGTGGTGCTGAAGAACGGCCTCGAGGTCGACTCCAACACCATCGTGTGGACCGCCGGTGTGAAGCCGAACCCTGCGCTCGCCCGCTTCGGTCTGCCGCTCGGCCCGCGCGGCCACGTGGACTGCTCGGAGAAGCTCCAGGTCCAGGGCACGGACTACATCTGGGCCGCGGGCGACAACGCCCAGGTCCCGGACATGGCCGCCCGCAAGGCCGGTGTCGAGAACGCCTGGTGCCCGCCGAACGCCCAGCACGCGCTGCGCCAGGCCCGGGTCCTCGGCGACAACGTCATCTCCGGGATGCGCGGCTTCCCGCAGAAGGACTACAGCCACGCCAACAAGGGTGCGGTCGCCGGTCTCGGCCTGCACAAGGGCGTCGCGATGATCGTCATGGGCAAGATGAAGATCAAGCTCAAGGGCCGGCTCGCCTGGTACATGCACCGTGGCTACCACGGCATGGCCATGCCGACCTGGAACCGCAAGATCCGCGTCTTCGCCGACTGGACCCTCGCGATGTTCCTCAAGCGCGAGGTCGTCTCCCTCGGTGCGATCGAGTCGCCGCGCGAGGAGTTCTACGAGGCCGCCAAGCCGGCCCCGGCGCCCACGACGAAGTCGGCCCCGGAGAAGGCCAAGGCCTCCTGAGCCCCGGCTGACCCAGCAGTACGGCAGTACCCCGCAGTACCCCCGCAAGGGCCGTCCGCCATCCGTGGTGCGGACGGCCCTTCGCGTGTTTTGCCGACTTGTTGCGCGACGGCGGGACTGTATTCGCCTACTGACGGTGTTCACATGGTGACGAGCATTTCTGGGGCACGACATCACGGAGGTGTGCACCATGGCCGACGCCGCGCTGCGGCTGACCACTCTTGCCGAGGATCTGTTGGGAGCGCCGCTCCCGGTACGTCTGCGCGCCTGGGACGGCAGCGAAGCGGGCCCCGCCGACGGCCCCGTCCTCGTGATCAACCAGCGCCGGGCGCTGCGCCGTCTGCTGTGGAAACCGGGGGAACTCGGCCTCGCGCGCGCCTGGGTGGCCGGGGAGATCGACGTCGAGGGCGATCTGTACGAGGGCCTGGACCGGCTCGCCGGAATCCTCTGGGAGCGCGAGACGGACGCGAAGGGCGGCATCCACGCCGTCAGGGACCCCAGACTCCGGGCCGCCGCCGCGGCGCTCGTGAAGCTGGCGGGCCCCTGGCCGCCGCCCGCGCCGCCGGCCGAGGAGATGCGCCGGCGCTCCGGCCCGCTGCACACCAAGCGGCGCGACAAGGAGGCGATCAGCCACCACTACGACGTGGGCAACGACTTCTACGAGCTGGTCCTCGGCCCGTCGATGGTCTACTCGTGCGCCTACTGGAGCGAGGGCGGCACCCTCGAGGACGCACAGCGCGACAAGCTCGACCTGATCTGTCGCAAGCTCGGCCTGAAGGCGGGCGACCGGCTCCTGGACGTCGGCTGCGGCTGGGGCTCCATGGCGATGCACGCGGCCAGGGAGTACGGGGCCGAGGTCGTCGGGGTCACCCTCTCCCGCGAGCAGGCCGCCTACGCCCGCAAGCGGATCGCCGACGAAGGGCTGACCGACCGGGTCGAGATCCGGGTTCAGGACTACCGGGACGTCAGGGACGGTCCTTTCGACGCCATTTCCTCGATCGGGATGGCCGAACACGTCGGGGCCGTCCGCTACCGCGAGTACGCCGACACGCTCTTCGCGCTGCTGAAGCCGGGCGGCCGGCTGCTCAACCACCAGATCGCGCGCCGCCCCGAGAAGAACGAGGAGGCGTACGAGGTGGACGAGTTCATCGACGCGTACGTCTTCCCCGACGGCGAACTCGCACCCCTCGGCCGGACCGTCGCCACCCTGGAGGAGGCCGGCATGGAGGTGCGCGACGTCGATGTCCTGCGTGAGCACTACGCGCTCACCCTGCGCCAGTGGGTCGCCAACCTGGAGGCGCACTGGAAGGAGGCGGTCCGGCTGACCTCGCCGGGCCGTGCGCGGATCTGGCGCCTCTACATGGCCGCGTCCGCGCTCGCCTTCGAGCGCAACCGGATCGGCGTGAACCAGATCCTCGCCGTGCGTACCCCCGAGTCCGGGGCGTCCGGGCTGCCCCCGCGCCCGCGCGCCTGGAACGAGTCCTGACGGGCTGACAGCGGCGAAGGGCCGGAACCCCCGTGCGGGAGTCCGGCCCTTCGTCCGTCCGTACGCCGGTGCCGCGGCGCCCTGCCTACTCGGCCTTGATGGCGTTCAGCATGTTCAGCTTCGCGGCGCTGCGGGCCGGCCACAGGGCGGCCAGGACGCCCACCAGTCCGGCGAGGACCAGGAAGACGCCGATCCGGTCCCAGGGCAGGACCAGCGCGTACCCGGGCAGGCTGTCCTTGAAGGTCTGGCCGATCGCCCAGCCCAGGAACGAGCCCAGGCCGATACCGACCACCGCGCCGAAGAGCGAGATGACCACGGCCTCCAGACGGACCATCCGCTTCACCCGGCGGCGGTCCAGACCGATCGCCCGCAGCATGCCGATCTCCTGCTGGCGCTCGAACACCGACATGGCGAGGGTGTTGACGACCCCGAGGACCGCGATGAGCAGGGCCATCGCCAGCAGGCCGTACATGATGTTCAGCAGCATGTTGATGGCACCGCCGTAGGTGTCCTTGATGTCCTGCTGGTCGAGGACGGTGATCGCCGGGCTGTCACCCAGCGCCTTGGCGACCGCCTTCTCGGCGGCGGCGGACTCGCCACCGTCCATCGCCACGAAGATCTGCGGGATGTACGGCTTGACCTCGTGTGCGTTGAGGACCTTCGCGTCGACGACGACGGGGGAGAGGAACTCGCTCTCCTCGAAGATCGCGCCGACCTTCAGAGTGCCCTTCTTGTCGTCGTTGTAGGTGACCGGCAGGGTGTCACCGACCTTCCAGCCGTGCTTGTCGGCGGTCGAGTCGGCGACCGCGATCCGCCCCTCGGCGAGGGTGGCCAGACTGCCGTCGCGCACCTTGAGGTTCATGACCTTCTCGATGTCACCCGGGGTGACACCGGAGGCCGACGCGAAGTCGCCCTTGATCTGGAAGTAGCCGGACTGCTGCGGCGACACCGCGGTGACGCCCGGAGCCTTCTCCAGCGCGGTCAGTGCCGACTGGTCCATGCCCATGCCACTGGCCATGGTGACCATGTAGTCGGCCTTGATCTGGTCGGTGGTCATCTTGTCCAGGGCCGTGCCGACCGTGGCGCCGAGCACCGAGAGGCCGGTGACCAGGGTCAGGCCGATGGCCAGCGCGGAGGCGGTGGCTCCGGTGCGGCGCGGGTTGCGGACCGCGTTCTGGCCGGCCAGCTTGCCCGCCACCCCGAAGCCCGCGAGCAGCGGCCGCACCAGCGCGATGACCGGGCGGGACAGCAGCGGAATCAGGATGATCACGCCGATGAGCGTGAAGAACGCTCCCGCGCCGATGACCACGCGGCCGGTGTCGCCGCCGGAACCCGCGCCGAGCACGATCCCCACCGCGCCGAGCGCGGTGATGGCCCCTCCGATGGAGTTGCGCAGCACCAGGGACTTGGTGGTGGCCACCGCGTGCACGCTGCTCATGGCGGCCACCGGCGGGATCTTCGCGGCGCGGCGGCCGGGCAGCCAGGCGGCGAGCATCGTGATCAGGACACCGACGGCGAGCGCGGCGATCACCGGGGTCGCGGAGAGGATCAGCGGTCCGTCCGGGACCTTCATGCCGAACGCGGACATCCCGGAGCGCAGTCCGATCGCGAGGCCGACGCCCAGGGCGAAGCCGACGGCCGAGGCGACCAGGCCGACCAGCGCGGCCTCGGCCAGCACCGAGCGGGTGATCTGCTTGCGCGAGGCGCCGACGGCGCGCATCAGCGCCAGCTCCTTGGTGCGCTGCGCGACCAGCATCGTGAAGGTGTTGGAGATCAGGAAGATGCCGACGAAGAGCGCGATGCCCGCGAAGCCCAGCAGCACCTGCTTGAGATTGCCGAGGCCACTCTCGATCATCTCGGCCTGCTCGTCGGCGAGGACCTGGCCCGTCTGGGCCTCGGCCTCCTTGGGGATGACCGGCTCGACCATGTCCAGGATCGCGTCGGCGGAGGCGCCGGGGGCAGCGACCACCGAGATCTCCTGGAAGTAGCCCGGCTTCACGTACAGCTTCTGGGCGACGCGGGTGTCGAAGAGGACCAGGCTGCCGCCGGCGTTCACGGCGCCGTCCTGGGTGGTGAAGACACCGGACAGCTCGTACTCCTTGACCGGCCCGTTGGTGGCGACCCGTACGGTGTCGCCGACCTTGTAGCCGCCCTTGGACGCGGTCTCCTTGTCCAGGGCGATCTGACCGTCCTTCACCGGGCCGGAGCCGTCGGTGAAGTCGTAGGCCGGGTCCTTGGCGTTCTTGCCGGGGCTGAAGTTGGTGCCCTTGTTGGACCAGCCGACGCCGATCAGTTTGCCGTCCTTGTCGGGGACGCCGGCGAAGCCGCTCACCCGGCCGGTGGCCGACTCGACGCCGTCGATCCCGGCGATCTTCCGGCGGACCTGCTCGGAGAGGCCCGGGGGCTGCTTGGGGTCGTTCTCGTTCGCGGTCGAGGTGACGGCGACCGCGACGTTGTCGTAGCTCTTGGCCGACTGGTTGCGGAAGGCGTTGGACAGGGTGTCGGTGAACACCAGGGTGCCGGAGACGAAGGCCACGCCGAGCATGACGGCGAGGATGGTCATCAGCAGCCTGGCCTTGTGCGCGAGCACATTGCGCAGGGCGGTACGGAACATGAGGTCTGTGTCCTGAGGTGGTTTCCGGAGGAAGGTCGAGAGGGGCCGTCACGCCGGCCGGAGGCCGGCGGCGCGGATCAGCCGGCCGGGGTCAGCTGGTGCGGCCCTTGGCGTCGAAGGCCTTCATCCGGTCGAGGACGCCGTCGGCGGTGGGGCTGAGCATCTCGTCGACGATGCGGCCGTCGGCGAGGAAGATCACGCGGTCGGCGTAGGAGGCGGCCACCGGGTCGTGGGTCACCATGACGACGGTCTGGCCCAGTTCGCGTACGGAATTGCGCAGGAAGCCCAGCACCTCGGCGCCGGAGCGGGAGTCCAGGTTTCCGGTCGGCTCGTCACCGAAGATGATCTCGGGACGGGAGGCCAGCGCACGGGCCACGGCGACACGCTGCTGCTGACCGCCGGAGAGCTGCGCGGGCCGGTGGCTGAGCCGCCCGGACAGGCCGATCATGTCGATGACCCGCTCCACCCACTGCTTGTCGGGCTTGCGGCCCGCGATGTCCATGGGGAGCGTGATGTTCTCCAGGGCGGTCAGCGTCGGCAGCAGGTTGAACGCCTGGAAGATGAAGCCGATCTTGTCCCGGCGCAGCTGCGTGAGCTGCTTGTCCTTCAGAGTGCCGAGCTCGGTCTCACCGATGCGTACGGAGCCGCCGCTGAAGCTGTCCAGGCCGGCGACGCAGTGCATCAGCGTCGACTTGCCGGAGCCCGAGGGGCCCATGATCGCCGTGAACTCTCCCTGGCGGAAGTCGACGGTGACCCGGTCGAGGGCGACCACCTGGGTCTCGCCCTGCCCGTAGACCTTGGACAGATCCATGGCACGGGCGGCCACCGCGGTGGCGCGGTGAGCGGTGGAGGTGGTCGTCACGAGGAGGGCTCCTTAACGGGGTGCCGCGCCTCAAGGGGGCGCTGCGCTGTTCTGCGGGGACCACTCCATCGTCATGTCCGCATCGAGCCGGGTCGTCCGTCCGCATGCCCGTTCCTGGGGCAGCCTGGAGTCGGACCGGGGAGCCCGCCCCTCCTCCTTTGGTATGACGGCGACCCTGAGGGGCGGCGACTTTCCGTCATTCCCCCACGCACATCTTTGCGGCTGCGAGCCCTGTCAGGCTTCGGGAGAACGCACTCGACCTGCGCTGACATACCCTCAGGCGTCAATAAAATAAGACAACATCGGGCCAGTGTTCCGCTGATCGGGCGATGCGTCCCGATAGGCTCAATGTGCCAACGCAGAGCCGCGCGCCACGCCCGGATGGTGGAATGCAGACACGGCGAGCTTAAACCTCGCTGCCCTCGCGGGCGTACCGGTTCGAGTCCGGTTCCGGGCACCAATCCGAGCGGGCGCGCACACGCACCGTGGCGGTCGCGCCACAGGCTGCCACGTGGCGCCTCCGTTTGACGGTCACGATCGCGGAAAGATCCTCCCCGAGCACTAGGAAGATTCCTTTGCTTCCGCATTACTCTTGACGCAAGGCCGCGCAGTGCGGCCATGAAGGAGTGAGATGAGGAGCAGCAACCCGGTCTTCTCGCGACGGGGGTTCAGCCGCGACAACGGCTACGCCGGCTTCAACGCGCAGCAGCCGCAGGCCGGGGGCCCCGCCGTTGGAACCAACCCCTACGCGCAGGGCACCGCCAACCCGTACGCGAACCCGTACGCGCCGCAGGACACGCAGTACGGCGCTCCCGCGCCGGTCCGCACCAACGCCATGACGATGGACGACGTCGTCTCGCGTACCGCCATGACCCTGGGCACCGTCGTCGTCGGCGCCGTGCTCGCCTGGGCGCTCCTGCCGGTCTCGTCGACCAGCTACGGCCTGGCCATCGGCGCGGCCCTGGTGGCGTTCGTCCTGGCGATCGTCCAGTCCTTCAAGCGGACGCCGTCGCCCGCGCTGATCATCGGCTACGCCGCGTTCGAGGGTGTCTTCCTCGGCGTGATCAGCGAGATGTACAACACCGCCTGGTCCGGTGCCCCCTTCCAGGCGGTCCTCGGCACCATGGCCGTCAGCGGCGCCACGCTGTTCATGTACAAGCAGCGCTGGATCCGGGTCACCGCCCGGTACGCCCGGATCGGCATGACGATCGCGCTGGCGTTCATCGTCGTGATGGCCGTCAACCTGCTGCTCGTGGTCTTCGGCGTCGCCGACGACGGCGGTCTGCGCAGCTTCGGCCCGCTCGGTGCCATCGTCGGCATCCTGGCGATCCTGATCGGCTGCTTCTTCCTCACCCTGGACTTCAAGCAGATCGAGGACGGCGTCAACTACGGCGCTCCCCGTGAGGAGTCCTGGCTGGCGGCGTTCGGTCTGACGATGTCGCTGGTGTGGATCTACCTGGAGATGCTGCGACTCGTCGCGATCTTCAGCGGCGACGACTAGAACGGCCGCGCGCGTCGGCGCGCGAAGGAAGGGCCCGCCCGGCTTCCGCCGGGCGGGCCCTTCGCGTCCCTTCGGTGGTCTAGAGCAGCTTGCGGGCCGCTCGCCTCAGGTCGTACTCGTGGATGATCGCCTTGGCATGGCCGTACGCGAGGTTGTGCTCGCCCCGGAGCCAGCTGACCTTCTCCTCGAAGCGGAAGAGAGAGGGTCCTTCCTCGACGGTGCGGAGCCAGTCGGACACTTCACGACCGGTGCAATGGGGGATGCGGGAGAGCAGGTTGCGATGGGTTTCTTCGGAGAAGACATGGGACATCGGCGCCTCCGGACGCGTATTGCGTGTGCTCCTTCACGTCACCGTGCCTGAGCGTTCGCCCGTTGGCAACAGGCCCGGGGCGGCGCGTAGGGTCGCACGGTGCTTGATACGAGTGAACTGACGGCCGCCGTCGAGCGGTTCGCCGACCGGCTGAGGGCCGCTCCGCAGAGCCGGCTCCAGCGGGGCGCCGCCGCCGAAGGACTGGCTCTGGCGAGGGAGTTGGCGCTGCGGGCCCAGCGGCTCGAGGAGCCGGGGACGGCGCCGCGGATCATGCCCGACGCCGGGATCTTCGCCGTCGCGGACCAACTCGTGGTCGCCGGAAACGATCTGGTGGAGATTCTGCGAACGGCCCCGCCGGGCTTCCCCGAGGAGCTGGACGAGGCCGTGAGGTCGGTACGGGAGGCGGCGCGGCGGGCCGGGCTGTAGACGGCCTCCCCGGCCCTCTCAGGCCCCTCTGGGGAGGCCCGGGGCCCCGGGGGACCTCAGAGGGACGCTATGACGCGGTCGGCGAGGATGTAGACGTTGTCGTCGCCGTTCTCGGCGAAGCCGCCGCAGGAGAACGTCAGGGCGTACGCGCCGGAGACTCCGGAGCCGCCCAGCAGCACCGGGCTGTGGCCCGCGCGCAGGGCCTCCGCGAGGCGCTCGGCCGTCTCCCGGTGCCCCGGGGTCATGCAGAGCGTCGTGCCGTCGGCGAAGACGTACACATCGAGCGTTCCGAGCGGGCCGGGCCGTACGTCCGCCAGCGCCGTACCGGTCTCGGCCAGCTCCTCGAGGCGCGACACGGTGCGCTCGTGGTCGGTGACGACCGGTGTCTGGACGGGGACGAAGTCGGGGTGCGAGGGGTGGCGGCGGCGGGCGGCGGCCAGCTCCGGGGAGTCCTCGGCGAACTCCGCGTACTCGGTGACCTCGGGCTGGTCGGCGAGGTCGGCGAGGTCGGCGAGGTCGGCGAGCTCGGCCAGCTCGGCGAAGTCGTCCAGGCGGCCCGCGTCCAGGTCCATCGACTCCAGGCCCAGCGCCTCGAGACCGGCGAAGTCGGCCTGGCGCGGGACGAAGAACGAGCCGTCGTCGCCGGGGCCACCGGGCCCACCGAGGCCGCCCAGCACGGACGGGGCGTCGGCGGCGTCCCTGGCCTCCTGCGCGGCCCAGAAGGCGCGCGCCTCGGCCAGCTCGCGCTCGCGCTCCTCGGCGAGGGCTTCGGCGACCGCGGCGCGGATCTCGTCGGCGGGGGTGGCGCTGCGGGCGTGCGGCACGGTGGCGCCGCGGCCGTTCATGTCGGCGGCGGACAGCTCGGTGCGCAGGGCGGCGACCTGCTTGCGCAGCCCGTGGGCGGCGTGCAGGGCGGCGGCGCCCACGGCCGTGGCAGCGGCCGTGGTCAGCAGCAGGGCAAGAGGCATGGCGCTCACTGACATACTCCCGGTTCCGTTCGATCCCCCGACTTCCTACCTCAGCTTGTCGTGAGGTGGTGCCAGCTGTCAGTGCATTACGTCACGAATTGGACAGGTATTTGTACCTGGTGTTTAGTGCCGCGACCACTGTGACCTGCTAAAACAGCTCTCCCCCGGGACGTAGGTCACATCCTGGGGGAGATTCGGTCACGGCTGGGACGCGGGACGGTTGGCGGGGGCGCCCCGCGGCCATGGACGCAGCCGCCCGACCTGGCGCACGGGCCTCAGCTTCGGCCCTCCGCCGCGCCTCAGCTCAGCCGCTCGGTTCTTTGGTCGCGCTTCGCTTCGGCCCTGCTGCGGGCAGGTGCCGCCCTCGTTCCTCGGGCGACCCCTACCCTCCGCCGCGCCTCAGCTCAGCCGCTCGATGACCATCGCCATGCCCTGGCCGCCGCCCACGCACATCGTCTCCAGGCCGAACTGCTTGTCGTGGAACTGGAGGCTGTTGATCAGCGTGCCGGTGATGCGGGCGCCCGTCATGCCGAAGGGGTGGCCCACCGCGATCGCGCCGCCGTTGACGTTCAGCTTGTCGAGCGGGATGTTCAGGTCGCGGTACGACGGGATCACCTGGGCCGCGAAGGCCTCGTTGATCTCGAACAGGTCGATGTCGTCCACGGTGAGCCCCGCGCGCTTGAGGGCCTGCTTGGAGGCCTCCACCGGGCCCAGGCCCATGATCTCGGGGGACAGGCCGGTGACGCCGGTCGACACGATCCGGGCGAGCGGGGTCAGACCG
This sequence comes from Streptomyces sp. NPDC038280, assembly GCF_055600045.1. NCBI lineage: Bacteria > Bacillati > Actinomycetota > Actinomycetes > Kitasatosporales > Streptomycetaceae > Streptomyces > Streptomyces sp. NPDC038280. Next base: position 78,189 of record NZ_JBVJYZ010000011.1, on the reverse strand, counting down.
AGCTCCCGCGCCTTGGTGTCCGACATGATCACGAGCGCTGCGGCGCCGTCGTTCAGCGGGCAGCAGTTTCCGGCGGTGACGAGGCCGTCGGGGCGGAAGACGGGCTTGAGGCCGGAGACGCCCTCGACCGTCACGCCGGCGCGGGGGCCGTCGTCCTGGGAGACGACCGTGCCGTCCGGGGTCGTCACCGGGGTGATCTCGCGCTCCCAGAAACCGTTCTTGATCGCCTGCTCGGCGAGGTTCTGGGACCGTACGCCGAACTCGTCCATGTCCTGACGGGTGACGCCCTTGAGGCGGGCCAGGTTCTCCGCGGTCTGGCCCATCGCGATGTACGCGTCCGGGATCAGGCCGTCCTCGCGCGGGTCGTGCCACGCGGCGCCCTCGGACTGCGCCACGGCGGCCGTACGCGCCTCGGCGTCCGCGAAGAGGGGGTTGTGGGTGTCCGGGAGGCTGTCGGAGTTGCCCTTGATCGAACGGGACACCATCTCGACACCGGCGGAGATGAAGACGTCACCCTCGCCCGCCTTGATGGCGTGCAGCGCCATCCGCGAGGTCTGGAGCGACGAGGAACAGTAACGGGTGATCGTGCAGCCCGGCAGGTGGTCCATGCCCATCTGCACGGCGACGATACGGCCGAGGTTGTGGCCCTGCTCGCCCCCGGGAAGGCCGCAGCCGAGCATCAGGTCGTCGATGTCGCGCGGGTCCAGCTCGGGCACCTTGGCGAGCGCGGCCTGAATGATCGTGGCGGTCAGATCGTCGGGACGGACGTCCTTCAGAGAGCCCTTGAAGGCCCGGCCGATGGGGGAGCGGGCGGTGGAGACGATCACGGCTTCGGGCATCGGGGGCTCCTGGGGAGGTCTCGGAAAGAGGCAGGACTGAGTGGGAAGTTACCCGTACGTATCCCATTGGTCACCGGGGTGGGCGTGTGATGCGGGCCTCTTTTCTAAGCGAGCGCTCAGTCGGCCGGGGCGGGCGGCACCCGCCCCGGCCGGGATCACGATCTGTGCGCCTCCGAAGGGGCGGGCTCGACGGGCGCCGGCAGACGCCGCCTGCGACGGTGCTTCAGCAGAGCCCACGGGGCACGGGCGCCGGTGACCTCCGTACCGGGCTCCTTGGCCGCCTCGGCCGCCGCCTTCGCCACCGGCAGCATGCCCTCGTGACGGTCCGCGTCCAGACGGTCGGACTCGGGCCACAGGCCCAGGACCGCGCAGAGCGTCGGAAGGACCGCCATCGCCGCAGTCGCGTAGCCCTCCGCCGACGGGTGGTAGTTGTCCGCGCCGAACATCTCGCGCGGGTTCGCCGCGAACTCGGGACCCAGGAGGTCTCCCAGCGACACCGTCCGCCCGCCCTGCTCCACGACCACGATCGTCTGCGCCGCCGCCAGCTGCCGGGACGCCCGGCGCGCCAGCCAGCGCAGCGGCTGGTAGACCGGCTCGATCGTGCCCAGATCAGGGCACGTACCGACCACCACCTCCGCCCCCGCCGTGCGCAGCCGCCGTACCGCCGCCGCCAGATACCGCACCGACTCCGTCGCCTGCATGCGGTGCGTCACATCGTTCGCGCCGATCATGATCACGCACACGTCCGGCCGCCACGGCGCCGCGAGCAGCAGGGACACCTGCCGCTCGAGATCGTCCGAGCGGGCGCCCGGAAGCGCCACGTTCCGCAGATCCACCGGGCGCTCCGCCACCGCCGCCAGTCCCGACGCCAGCAGAGCGCCCGGTGTGTGGCCCGCACGGCGTACCCCCTGACCCGCCGCCGTCGAATCACCCAACAGGACCAGCCGAAGAGGATCCGCAGGCGCGAAGTCCGTGCCGTACAGCCCGTCCGCGCCGGGCGGAAGCGGGGCCACCCCACCGCCCACCGACCGTTTCGCCAGCTGCACCTCGGCCAGCAGCACGCCGACCGCCGCCGCGCCCAGCAGGCCGATGCTCCCGCCGCCGTACGCCGCGCCCGCCGCGATCCGCCGCGCCACCCTTGCCCTCGACATAGGGGCCGCCACCTCCTCTTGGCCATACAAGAGCTAACTGCCCCGTAACCGCATCCGACTACGCATACGCTGGCTGCACCATTACGGAGACCCCGGAGATTACGGTGCAATTCCACGACTCGATGATCAGCCTCGTCGGCAACACCCCGCTGGTGAAGCTCAACAGTGTGACCGCGGGCATCCAGGCGACCGTCCTGGCCAAGGTCGAGTACTTCAACCCCGGCGGCTCGGTCAAGGACCGGATCGCCGTGCGCATGATCGAGGCCGCCGAGCAGAGCGGCGCCCTCAAGCCCGGCGGCACGATCGTCGAGCCCACGTCCGGCAACACCGGCGTCGGCCTGGCCATCGTGGCCCAGCAGAAGGGCTACAAGTGCATTTTCGTCTGCCCCGACAAGGTCTCGACGGACAAGATCAACGTTCTGCGGGCCTATGGCGCCGAGGTGGTCGTCTGCCCCACGGCCGTCGATCCCGAGCACCCCGACTCGTACTACAACGTCTCCGACCGGCTCGTCCGTGAGACCCCCGGGGCCTGGAAGCCCGACCAGTACTCGAACCCGAACAACCCCCGTTCGCACTACGAGACCACCGGTCCGGAGCTCTGGGAGCAGACCGACGGAAAGATCACCCATTTCGTCGCAGGCGTCGGCACCGGCGGCACCATCTCCGGCACCGGCCGCTACCTGAAGGAAGTCAGCGGCGGCAAGGTCCGCATCGTCGGAGCCGACCCCGAGGGCTCGGTCTACTCCGGCGGCTCCGGCCGGCCCTACCTCGTCGAGGGCGTGGGTGAGGACTTCTGGCCCACCGCCTATGACGCGAGCGTCACCGACGAGATCGTCGCCGTGTCCGACAAGGACTCCTTCCAGATGACCCGCCGCCTCGCCAAGGAGGAGGGCCTCCTCGTCGGCGGCTCCTGCGGCATGGCCGTCGTCGCCGCCCTGCGCGTCGCCGAGGGCCTCGGCCCGGACGACGTCGTCGTGGTCCTGCTCCCCGACAGCGGCCGCGGCTATCTCTCCAAGATCTTCAACGACGAGTGGATGGCCGACTACGGCTTCCTGGAGGAGACCGGCTCCGCCACCGTCGCCGACGTGCTGCGCCACAAGGAGGGCTCCATGCCCTCCCTGGTCCACATGCACCCGGAGGAGACGGTCGGTCAGGCCATCGAGGTCCTGCGCGAGTACGGCGTGTCCCAGATGCCGATCGTCAAGCCCGGCGCCGGCCACCCCGACGTCATGGCCGCCGAGGTCATCGGCTCGGTCGTCGAACGCGAGCTGCTCGACGCGCTGTTCACCCAGCGTGCCTCCCTGGGCGACCCGCTCGACAAGCACATGAGCGCGCCGCTGCCGCAGGTCGGCTCCGGCGAGCCCGTCGCGGACCTGATGTCCGTGCTCGGCGAGGCGGACGCGGCGATCGTGCTCGTGGAGGGCAAGCCCACCGGAGTGGTGAGCCGTCAGGACCTGCTCGCCTTCCTGGCGAAGGACGGCGCGAAGTAGCCGCAGGTCGGGGCCGGTTGCGGCGCGGGCGCCGCGACCGGTCAGGGTTCGCGCGATCGGTACGAGCGCGACACGTACCCGCAGCACCCGCTTAACACGCGTCCGGCACATTGAGGGATGTCGGCGTCACGGACAACCGGAGCGGCTCCCGGACCTCCTCACGACGCCGCGGACGCGGAGACCGGCCCTGACCCGGGCCCGTGTCCCAGGCGGGGACCGCCGTCGTCCCGCCCCCCGGCAACGGGGGTGCGGCGGTCCCCGCCCGCTTCTTTTGGCGGGCTCGGCTCGCCTCCGGGGCGCTTGAAGACCGTGTCGACGGTCGATCGTGCTCGATGCCTCGTTCCTCGGCGCCTCCGCGCGTTCTCCCTTTCGACACGGCCGCGCCCCTTTGGCTCGCTCGCGTGGCGGGCTCGGCTCGCCGCCTACGGCGCCGGGGTGGACGTCCAGCTCGCCAGGAGGGACAAGCGTTCCGCCGTCGGTGAGTTCGGTTCCGGGGTGTAGACCACCAGGACCTGGTCCGGGTCGCCCGGGAGCGTCAGGGACTCGTACGGGAGCGCGAGTTCGCCGACCACCGGGTGCGTGACGCGCTTGACGCCGTGGGTCTTCTCCTTGACCTGGTGGTCCGCCCACAGCCTGCGGAACGTCTCGCTCTTCACCGACAACTCCCCCACCAGCGCGCTCAGCCGCTTGTCGTCCGGGTGCCGCCCCGCGTCCAGGCGCAGGTACGCGACCGTCTCGGCCGCCACCGCCTCCCACTCCGGGTACAGCTCCCTCGCGTCGTCCATGAGGAAGATCTGGCGCGGCACGTTCCGCTCCGCCGGGTCCATCCGTGAGTATCCGGCCAGCGCGTCGGCCAGCGAGTTCCAGGCCAGGACGTCCATCCGGCGGCCGAAGACGAACGCCGGCACCGTCCCGAGCGTGTCGAGCAGCAGCCGCAGACCGGGGCGCACCCGCTGCGAGGACGTCTGCGTGGTCCGTTTCCCCGGCCGCGCCACGTCCCGCAGATGCGCCGCCTCCGTCTCGTCCAGCCGCAGCACCCGGGCGATCGAGTCCAGTACGGCGTCCGAGACCGACGGCCCGCGGCCCTGTTCCAGGCGGATGTAGTAGTCCACGCTCACCCCGGCGAGCTGGGCGACCTCCTCGCGCCGAAGGCCCGGCACCCGGCGCCGGCCGTACGAGGTCAGGCCCACCTCCTCCGGCTGGATACGAGCACGCCGTGAGCGCAGGAAATCTCCGAGGTCACCGTCCATGTGGCGAGCCTAGGCCAGGGCGCGGGGGCCGTGCCTGGTACTGGCAGACCCAGGAAAAGCACAGCCCTGGGTGGCCCGCGGCGTGGCTCGCACAGTGGTGGACGTCAAGCAGACGACCCGTACAGGAGCAGCAGACATGAACTACGACAGCCTCGCCGGACGCACCGCCGTCATCACCGGAGCCGCCAGCGGCATGGGCGCCGCCACCGCCCGGCTCCTCGCCGCCCACGGTGCCCGGGTGGCGCTGCTGGCCCGCCGCACCGAGCGGCTGGAGGAACTCGCGCAGAAGATCACCGCCGACGGCGGAAGGGCGCTCGTCGTCACCGCCGACGTCACCGACGGCGCCTCGGTGGACGCGGCCGTCGAGCGGATCCACGCCGCCTACGGTCAGGTCGGAATCGTCGTGAACGCCGCCGGCGTCATGCTCCCGAACCCCGTCGACGACGGGCGGCTCGACGAGTGGCAGCGGATGCTCGACACCAATGTGACGGGCGCGCTGCGGCTGATCCGGGCGTTCAGCGCCGACCTGCTCGCCACCTCGGGCGACCTCGTCAACATCTCCTCGATCGCCGCGCACGTCGCCTTCCCGAACTACGCCGTGTACGGCGCGAGCAAGGCGGCACTGACCTACCTGTCGGAAGCGCTGCGCGGCGAGTTCGGGCCCCGGGGCGTAAGGGTGACCAACATCGAGCCCGGCTTCACCGAGTCCGAACTGCGCGACCACATCGACAACCCGGAACTCTCCGGGCAGCTCGACGAACTGCTGGGCACCCGCCCGATGCTGACGAGCGAGGAGATCGCCGACCTCGTCGCCTACACGGTCAGCCGCGCCCCGCACATCAATCTGCGTCAGATCGTCGCCCTGCCCACCTGGCAGGCATAGCGCCGCGGAAGCTGTGCGCGGCGTTGACGCCGACGATGCCGAGCCAGGCCACGAGCAGGCCCGGGGATTGGGCCAGGCTGGCGGCGATCGCGGAGAGCGGGATGGCGAGGACCAGCGAGATGATCCCGAAGCCGTAGCGCTCGCCGAAGGTCGCACCGCCGGCGCGGGCGGGCCGGCCGCCGCGGGCGACCACGATCTGCTGCTCGGCCAGCTGACGCCGTACGCGGCGGTCGACCGTGGCGTCCAGCCGCTGCTCGACCTTCTCCAGGAAGGACTCGATCAGGGCGGACTCGTACTCCGTGCCCAGCTCCCGGCGTGCGTGGAGGGTGGCGTCGAGCTCGGCCTTCAGCTCGGTGTCGCGGGGTTCCATGCCCCCAACGGTAGGGAGCGGCGAAGGGCGGTGTCAGTGGGGGTAACCCCCCTCTTCGCCCGTCGGCCGTCTCCCGTCGCGGACTCTCCTTGCCCGGCTGCATATCGTCATGCAGAGTTTGAGGTGACTGAATAGGCAAAGGGGGACGGCATGAACGACAGTCCGGCCGGGCGGCTCCAGGAGCTGTTCGAGGGACACCGGCTGACGCCGACGCAGCGCCGGATCGCGCACTGCATGGTGCGCCGGGCCGGTGACGTGCCGTTCCTGTCCAGTGTCGAACTGGCCGACCTCGCCGGGGTCAGCCAGCCCTCCGTCACCCGCTTCGCCGTCGCGCTGGGCTTCGACGGCTATCCGGCGCTGCGCAAGCATCTGCGGGACGTCGTGCCCGCCGAGCCCGCCACCGAGGGCGCCACGGTCAACGAGTACCAGCAGGCGGTGCAGGCGGAGATCGAGAATCTCCGCCACCTCGCCGAACTCCTCGCCGACCCCGCGCCGGTGGAGCGCGCCGGCCGGCTGCTCGCCGCGTCCCGGCCGCTGCCGGTGCTCGGGCTGCGCGCGGCGTCCTCGCAGGCGCGCGGCTTCGCGTACTTCGCCGCCAAGGTCCATCCGGACGTACGCCTCCTCGACGAGGGCGGCACGATGCTCACCGACCGCATCGACGCGGCCGTCCGGGCGGGGGCGTCGGCGCTGCTGTGCTTCGCCCTGCCGCGCCACCCGAAGGAGGTCGTGGAGGCCCTGGAGTACGCCAGGTCGGCCGGGCTGACGGTGGTGACCGTCGCCGACTCGGCGTTCGCGCCGGTCGCCCGGCACAGCGATCTCCTGATCCCGGCGGCGGTCGGCACGGGGCTCGCCTTCGACACGGCGTGCGCGCCGATGCTGCTCGGGCGGGTGCTGCTGGAGGCGATGTGCGACGACCTGCCGGACGCCCAGGCGCGTCTGGAGGACTTCGACGCGGGGGCGGCGGCCCGGGGCCTGTTCGTGGAGTGAGGGCCCGCCGTCCCGACGCCCCTGGTCACCCGCGCCGCGCAGCCGCAGCACCACCTTCTTTCACGGCCCCGGGCGATGCCGGTCGTCGTCAGGGCCCCAGCAGCGCTTCCGGGTGGGCGCCGCCGGACTCCGCGACGATCTGGTCGATGCTCTGGGGTGTCCGCACGGTCGTGAAGCGGATGTCACCCTCGGGGCCGGTGGTGAAGCCGTGGACCCCGAGGCGGGGCAGGCTGTTGTAGCCGTAGTGGCTGGAGAAGTAGTACGCGCCGGTGTCCAGCGCGGCGATCACATCGCCCTGCTCCAGCCGGGGCAGCGCGCGTCCGGCGGCCAGCAGGTCGCCCGCGAAGCAGGCCGGCCCGGCCACGTCCTGGACGACCTCGGGGCCCTCCTTGGGCAGCCCCTTGCCGTCGTACGCGGCGATGCGCAGGGGCCAGGCGAGGGGGTCGTGCACGGTACGGGTGGCGATCTGTACGCCCGCGTGGGTGATCGCGATCGGGCGGGAGCCGGAGGTCTTGGCGTACTCCACGCGGGCGAGGATCGTGCCGTGCTTGGCCAGTAGGGACCGGCCGAACTCGGTGACCAGGGCGTACCGGCCGTCGAAGAGGCCGGGCACGGTGCGCCGGAGCAGGTCGGCGTACTCGGCGTAGGTCGGTGTCTCCTCGTCGGAGGCGAAGTTCACCGGCAGGCCGCCGCCGATGTCGACGGTGTCGACCTGCTGCCGGCCGGCGGCCCTGTTGATCTCCTCGGCGAGGGCGTGGACGGACTGGACGCCTTCGGCCATCAGCGCGAGCGGGACGCCCTGGGAGCCGGAGTGAGTGTGGAGCCGCGTCAGCCAGGGCCTGTCGAGGAAGGTCCGGACGACCCGGTCGCGGGCGCCCTCGTCACGCAGGGCCACCCCGAACTTCGAGGTCGCCGTGGCGGTGGACAGGGCGTCGATCCTGCCCCGGCCGATCTGCGGGTTGACGCGCAGGCCGATGGGCGAGGCGCTGGGGGCGGCGGCGAGCAGGGTGTCGAGCCGGTCGAGCTCCTGGGGATTGTCGGCGTTGACGGCGATCCCGAGGGCCAGGGCCTGACGCAGCTCGGCGGGCGTCTTGGCGGGCGAGTCCAGGACCGTGTGGGACGGCGGTACGCCGGCGGCGCGGGCCAGGGCCAGCTCGCCCGGACTCGCGACCTCGGTGCCGAGGCCCGATTCGTACAGCAGCCGCAGGACGGGGACGAGGGGGCAGGCCTTCACGGCGAAGGCGTGCAGGACCGGGGCGTCGGTGACACGGGCGAACGCCTCGGTGAGGGCCGCGGCGGAGGAGCGGATACCGGCCACGTCCAGGAGGGCGGCGACGGGCTCGGTCTCGGTGAGGAGTCCTTGTTCGACGGCCGCGTGCACGGCCCTGTCGCGACGGTCGGAAGCCATGTGGGTCAGCCAATCATCCGAGGGGCCGCCCCGCAGCTGTTGACTACAACTATTCAGCACGTCAGGATGTGAATAAGTAGAAACCAACATCGTTGGACTTCCCTCGCCGGACTTCCATGAAGGAGGCATCGCCATGTCAGGACCCCGCCCCGTACGGGCCTCGCGCGGTACGGAACTGAGTGCCCTGGGATGGCAGCAGGAAGCCGCCCTGCGGATGCTGCAGAACAACCTCGACCCCGAGGTCGCCGAGCACCCCGACAAGCTCGTCGTCTACGGCGGCACCGGCAAGGCCGCCCGCGACTGGCGCTCCTACGACGCGATGGTGCGCACCCTGCGGACCCTGAAGCAGGACGAGACGATGCTCGTCCAGTCCGGCCGCCCGGTCGGCGTCATGCAGACCCACGAGTGGGCCCCGCGCGTCCTCATCGCCAACTCCAACCTGGTCGGCGACTGGGCGAACTGGGAGGAGTTCCGCCGCCTGGAGCAGCTCGGCCTGACCATGTACGGCCAGATGACGGCCGGCTCCTGGATCTACATCGGCACCCAGGGCATCCTCCAGGGCACGTACGAGACGTTCGCCGCGGTCGCCGCGAAGAAGTTCGGCGGCACGCTCGCCGGGACGATCACCCTGACCGCCGGCCTCGGCGGCATGGGCGGCGCCCAGCCGCTCGCCGTGACCATGAACGACGGCGTCGCCATCTGCGTCGACGTCGACCCGCGCGCCATCGAGCGCCGCATCGAGCACCGCTACCTGGACGTCCGCGCGAACTCCGTGGAGCACGCGCTCCAGCTCGCCGTCGAGGCCCGCGACGCCCGTAAGCCGCTCTCCATCGGCCTCCTCGGCAACGCCGCCGAGCTGCTCCCGCGCATGCTCGCCGAGGGCGCCCCCATCGACATCGTGACCGACCAGACGAGCGCCCACGACCCGCTCTCGTACCTGCCGATCGGCGTCGACTTCGACGACATGCAGTCGTACGCGGCCGAGAAGCCCGCCGACTTCACCCAGCGCGCGCGGGAGTCGATGGCCAAGCACGTCGAGGCGATGGTCGGCTTCATGGACGCCGGCGCCGAGGTCTTCGACTACGGCAACTCGATCCGCGGCGAGGCCCAGCTGGCCGGCTACGACCGCGCGTTCGCCTTCCCCGGCTTCGTGCCCGCCTACATCCGCCCGCTGTTCTGCGAGGGCAAGGGCCCCTTCCGCTGGGCGGCCCTGTCGGGCGAGGCGTCCGACATCCACAAGACCGACAAGGCGATGCTGGAGCTCTTCCCCGAGAACGAGTCCCTGCACCGCTGGATCAAGATGGCCGGCGAGCGCGTCCACTTCCAGGGCCTGCCCGCCCGCATCTGCTGGCTCGGCTACGGCGAGCGCGACCGCGCCGGCGAGCGCTTCAACGACATGGTGGCCTCCGGCGAACTCGCCGCCCCGCTCGCCATCGGCCGCGACCACCTCGACTGCGGCTCGGTGGCCTCCCCGTACCGCGAGACCGAGGCCATGCTCGACGGCTCCGACGCCATCGCCGACTGGCCGCTGCTCAACGCCATGGTCAACGTCGCCTCCGGCGCCTCCTGGGTCTCGATCCACCACGGCGGCGGCGTCGGCATGGGCCGCTCCATCCACGCGGGCCAGGTCACGGTCGCCGACGGCACGAAGCTCGCGGGCGAGAAGATCCGCCGCGTGCTGACGAACGACCCGGGCATGGGCGTGATCCGCCACGTGGACGCGGGCTACGACATCGCCGAGTCGGTCGCCGACGAGAAGGGCGTGCGCGTCCCGATGCGGGAGGAGGCGTGAGCGCGCCCGGCGGTGACGGGTCCTCCCGGCGGGAAGCGACGGGCGCCACGAGCTTCCAGCGGATGTGGGCCGACCTCGCCCCCGTCGGACGGCACGCCACCACCGGCGGCTACCGCCGCTACGCCTGGACCGGCGCGGACGCCGACTGCCGCACCTGGTTCCAGGAGCAGGCCGAGGCGCGCGGGCTCTCCTACGAGACCGACCGCAACGGCAACCAGTGGGCCTGGCTCGGCGACCCCGCCGCCGGGGACGCCGTCGTCACCGGGTCGCACCTGGACTCCGTACCCGACGGCGGCGCGTTCGACGGCCCCCTCGGCGTCGTCTCGTCCTTCGCCGCGCTGGACGAACTGCGCCGCCGGGGGGCCCGGTTCACCCGGCCCCTCGCCCTCACCAACTTCGGTGACGAGGAGGGTGCGCGCTTCGGACTGGCCTGCGTCGGCTCCCGGCTGACCGCGGGACAGCTCACCCGCGAGAAGGCCCACGAGCTGCGGGACGCGGACGGGATCAGCCTGCCCCGGGCCATGGAGGCCGCGGGCTACGACCCCGAGGCCATCGGGCCCGACCCCGAGCGCCTCGCCCGCATCGGCGCGTTCGTCGAACTGCACGTGGAACAGGGCCGGGCGCTGGACCTGTCCGGGGACGCGGTCGGCATCGCGAGCGCGATCTGGCCGCACGGCCGCTGGCGGTACGACTTCCACGGCGAGGCCAACCACGCCGGCACCACCCGGCTCGTCGACCGCCGTGACCCGATGCTGACCTACGCCGAGACGGTCCTCGCCGCCCGCCGCGAGGCCGAACTCGCGGGCGCGGTCGCCACCTTCGGCAAGATCTCCGTCGAGCCGAACGGCGTCAACGCGATCCCGTCCCTCGTCCGCGGCTGGCTGGACTCGCGGGCGGCGGACCAGTCCGCCCTCGACACGGTGACCGCCGGGATCGAGGCGGCCGCCCGCGCCCACGCCGAACGGAACGGCATCGACCTCACGGTCGTCCGGGAGTCCTTCACGCCGGTGATCGAGTTCGAGCACGCCCTGCGCGACGAGCTCAACAAGATCCTCGGCGGGGCCGTCCCGGTGCTCGGCACCGGCGCGGGCCACGACGCGGGTATTTTGTCCGGTTCGATCCCGACCGCCATGCTGTTCGTACGGAACCCCACGGGCGTCTCGCACTCCCCGGCCGAGACCGCGGCCGAGGACGACTGCGTGGCCGGGGTCCTCGCACTCGCCGACGTACTGGAAGGGCTCGCGTGCAGCTGACGACCTACTGGGCCGAACACGCCTGGCTCGACACGCACGTCGAGCCGGGCGTGGCACTGGACGTCGACACCTCGGACGGCCGGATCGCCGCCGTGCGGACCGGTGTCGACGCTCCGCCGCCGGGCGCCGAGGTGCTGCGGGGACTGACGGTCCCCGGCTTCGCCAACGCCCACTCGCACGCCTTCCACCGCGCCCTGCGCGGCACCGTCCAGGTCGGCTCCGGCACCTTCTGGACCTGGCGCGAGGTGATGTACCAGGTCGCGTCCCGGCTCACCCCGGAGTCGTACTTCTCCCTCGCCCGGGCCGTCTACGCGGAGATGGCGCTGGCGGGAATCACCGCGGTCGGTGAGTTCCACTACCTCCATCACGCGCCCGGAGGGGCCTCCTACGCCGACCCGAACGCGATGGGCGAGGCGCTGATCGCGGCGGCCGGCGAGGCGGGCATCCGGATCACGCTCCTCGACACGGCCTACCTCTCCTCCGGCTTCGGCCAGGCACCCAACGCGCACCAGCTGCGCTTCTCCGACGGAACGGCGGACGCCTGGGCCCAGCGGGTGTCGCTGCTGAAGGAGCGGCCGGGCGTACGCATCGGGGCGGCGATCCACTCCGTACGGGCGGTTCCCGCGGACCAGCTGTCCACGGTCGCCGAGTGGGCCTCGGCCCGTCACGCCCCCCTCCATGTCCACCTCTCCGAGCAGACCGCGGAGAACGACGCGTGCCTGGCCGCCCACGGCCGCACCCCCACCCGGCTCCTGGCCGACCACGGGGTCCTCGGCCCGCGCACCACGGGCGTCCACAACACCCACCTCACGGACGCCGACATCGCCCTCCTTGGCGGCACGACCACCGGCACCTGCATGTGCCCCACCACCGAACGGGACCTCGCCGACGGCATCGGCCCGGCGGTCGCCCTCCAGCGCGCCGGCTCGCCGCTCTCGCTCGGCAGCGACAGCCACGCGGTGATCGACCTCCTGGAGGAGGCCCGCGCGATGGAGCTCGACGAGCGCCTGCGCTCGCGCACCCGCGGCCACTGGACGGCGGCGGCCCTCCTGCGTGCCGCGACCGCCGACGGCCACGCGGCCCTCGGCCTGCCCGAGGCCGGCCGCCTGGAGACGGGCGCCCTCGCCGACTTCGCGACGATCGCGCTCGACTCGGTCAGGACAGCGGGACCGGTGCCGCGTCTGGCAGCTGAGACAGCGGTATTCGCCGCGTCCGCGGCGGATGTGCGCCATACGGTCGTGGGTGGCCGCCACGTCGTGCGGGACGGAGCCCACACGCTCGTCCCGGACGTTCCCCGGGCACTGACGGACGCCATCGCCGCCCTGCACGACTGACCCGGCCGCCCCGGCTGAAGGAGAGATCCCCCCTCATGAGCAGCGGTCCCGAGACCACGAACAACACCCCGGCGACGCCGGCCCCCGCCACGACGAACAACACCGTCGCCGCGGCGGCCACCGTCATCACCAACATCGCCAGTCTGGTCACCAACGACCCCTCCCTCGGTGACGGATCCCCCCTCGGCCTGATCCGGGACGCGGCCGTCGTCATCGACGGCGACCGCATCGCCTGGGTGGGTGAAACCAGCAAAGCACCCGCCACTGACAACCGGGTCGACGCGGGCGGCCGGGCCGTCGTCCCCGGATTCGTCGACTCCCACTCGCACCTCGTCTTCGCGGGCGACCGCACCGCCGAGTTCAACGCCCGGATGTCCGGCCGCGCCTACTCGGCGGGCGGCATCCGCACGACGGTCGCCGCGACCCGCGCGGCGTCCGACGAGCAGCTGTCCGCGAACGTGGCCCGCTACATGGCGGAGGCCCTGCGCCAGGGCACCACCACCTTCGAGACCAAGTCCGGCTACGGCCTCACCGTCGAGGACGAGGCCCGCGCCCTGCGCATCGCCGCCCGCCACACCGACGAGGTGACCTACCTCGGCGCGCACATCGTCTCGCCCGACTACGCCGACGACCCGGCCGCGTACGTCGCCCTGGTCACCGGCGAGATGCTCGACGCCTGCGCGCCGCACGCCCGCTGGATCGACGTGTTCTGCGAGAAGGGCGCCTTCGACGGCGACCAGGCCCGCGCGATCCTCACCGCCGGCCGGGCGAAGGGCCTGCACCCCCGCGTCCACGCCAACCAGCTCTCGTACGGCCCCGGTGTGCAGCTCGCGGTCGAACTGGACGCGGCGAGCGCCGACCACTGCACCCACCTGACGGACGCGGACGTCGACGCCCTCGCCCACGGCAACACCGTCGCCACGCTCCTGCCGGGCGCCGAGTTCTCCACCCGCGCCGCCTGGCCGGACGCCCGCCGCCTCCTCGACGCCGGCGTGACGGTCGCCCTCTCCACCGACTGCAACCCCGGCTCGTCCTTCACCTCCTCGGTCCCCTTCTGCGTCGCCCTGGCCGTACGGGACATGGGGATGACCCCGGACGAGGCCATCTGGTCGGCGACGGCGGGCGGCGCGGCGGCCCTGCGCCGCGAGGACGTCGGCCGCCTCGCCCCGGGCGCATACGCGGACCTCGCCCTCCTGGACGCACCCAGCCACGTCCACCTGGCCTACCGGCCGGGGGTCCCCCTGGTCACGGAGGTCTGGCGACGCGGGGAGCGCGCCACGGTCTGAGGCGTCCCCCCCGCCGCCACACCGGCACATCCCGCACTTCGCGCCCCATCAGACTCGCGAAATCTCCCTGATCACACGGTTTCACGGGTTGGTCACAAGATGGGCGAGTGGGTCTGTCCCGCAGTGATATCGACCGGTACCGTCCTGTAGCGGCAAGACTCAGGGGGACGACCGGGGGGTCGAGTTGAGCGCTGTACGCGTGTGTGTCGTGAGGCCCGGGGAGCTGAGCGGCAGGGAGATCGAAGCCTGGCGGGAGCTGCGTGCCAAGTCCGGGGCGCCCGCCAATCCCTTCATGGAGCCGGAGTTCACCCGGGCCGTCGCCGAGGTGCGACCGCGGGTGAGGGTGGCCGTGGTGTGGGAGGGCGGTGAACCGGTCGGTTTCTTTCCGTACGAGAAGGGCCCGCTCGGGCGGGGGCGGGCCGTGGGGCTCGGAGTCTCGGACTGCCAGGGGGCGGTCCTCAGAGCCGGGCTCGAGCTGCCCGCACGGGCGCTGCTGCGTGAATGCGGCCTGGCGAGCTGGGAGTTCGACAATCTGGAGGACGGCCGGAGCGCCTTCGCCGCTCACGCGGCGGAGGAGTTCGCCTCGCCGGTGATCGACGTCGGCGAGGGATACGCGGCGTACGAGCGCGTCCTGCGGGCGCAGTCGCCCAAGTTCCTGAAGACCACGCTGGCCAAGGAACGCAAGCTGGGGCGGCAGGTGGAGGGGGAGCTGCGGTTCGTCTTCGACGAGCGCGACCCGGCCGCGCTGGCCACCCTCATGGAGTGGAAGTCCGCGCAGTACCGCAGGACCGGCCGCCGCGACCGGTTCGCCAAGGAGTGGATCAGCACCCTTGTGCGGCGGCTGCACGGACTGCGGGCGCCCGGGTGTTCGGGGTTGCTGTCCGTGCTGTACGCCGGTGAGCGGCCCGTCGCCGCCCACTTCGGACTGCGCTCGGCGACCGTGCTGTCGTGCTGGTTCCCTGCGTACGACCCCGAGTTCGCGAAGTACTCGCCCGGTCTCGTCCTCCATCTGCGGATGGCGGAGGCGGCCGCCTCCGCCGGGATCGGGATGCTCGACCTGGGGCGCGGAGCGGCCGAGTACAAGGACGCGCTCAAGACCGGTGAACTGCGGGTGTACGAGGGGTCGGCGGTCCGCCCCGGCCTGCGGGCGGGGCTGTACTGGCTGGGCCGGGAGCCCTCGCGGCGCGCCCACAGCTTCGTACGGAACAGGCCCCGGCTCGCCGGCCACGGCCGCCGGGTGCTCAACCGGATCGGCCGGCTGCGGGGGAAGTGACCGGAAGCAAGCGTCAGTTCAGGGGGAGCCGTATGTTCCGTCCACCTCGTGCCCTTGCCGTCGCCGAGATCGACCTCGATGCCGACGGCGGCATCCTCGCCTTCGGGCCCGGCCCCGGCGGCCCGCCGGTGGGGGCAGGCGATGTCTACGCTCTCGTGCGCGTCCTGGGCCGGCCCGCCGCCACCGTCGTCGGGCACATCCCGGCCGGCGCCGACCCGGCGGCCACCGTCGCCGCGCTCGCCCGCGACCGGCTCGCCCACGACGTCGCCGGCGGCCCGGCCCCGGGCGTCCCGTCAGCCCCGCACGGCCCTGAGCCCTCCGGCGACCTGCCCCGCACCAGCGTCGTCGTCGCCACCCGTGAGCGGGCCGCCCAGCTCGCGAGGGCCCTCGACTCGCTCCTCGACCAGGACCACCCCGACCACGAGATCGTCGTCGTCGACAACGCGCCCCTGACCGACGCCACCGAGGAGCTCGTCACGCGCGCCTACGCCGGGCGCGTCCGGTACGTACGCGAGCCCGTGCCCGGGCTCGCCACCGCGCACAACCGGGGTGTCGCCGCCGCCGACGGAGCGGTCGTCGCCTTCACCGACGACGACGTGATCGCCGACCCGCACTGGCTGACCGCGCTCACCGCGCCCTTCGCCGCGGACCCGAGGCTCGGCTGCGCCACCGGACTGATCCTCCCGGCCCGGCTCGCCACCCCGGCCCAGGTCCTCCTCGAATCCCACGGCGGCTTCGCCAAGGGCTTCGAGCCGCGCCTCTACGACCCGCTGCGCCCGCCCGCCGGCGAGCCGCTGTTCCCGTTCACCGCGGGCAGCTTCGGCTCCGGCGCCAACATGGCCTTCCGCACGGCGGCGCTGGAGGCCGCCGGAGGATTCGACCCGGCCACCGGCACCGGCACACCGGCCCGGGGCGGCGACGACCTCTACGCCTTCGTCGCCGTCCTCGCCGCGGGCTTCCGGCTCCGCTACACGCCCGACGCGCTCGTCTGGCACCACCACCGCGAGACCTGGCAGGACCTGAGGAACCAGGCGTACGGCTACGGCGCCGGGCTCACCGCGTATCTGACCGCGATCCTCGTGCGCCGCCCCGCGCTGCTGCCGGCGCTGCTCGCCCGGCTGCCCCGCGGGCTGCTGTACGCGCGCGCCATGACCGCCCGGCGCGCGGCCGCCGACGCGGGCCCACCCGCCGGGTCCGGCGTGCGCGACGGCGCTCCGGGCGAGCACGGCGGCCATGGCCACCCCTGGCCTCGCAGCCTCTCCCGACTGGAGCGACGCGGCATGCTCTACGGCCCCCTCGGTTATGCCAAGGCCCGGCTGGGGAGGGCGAGATGACCTCCGCCATCCCCGTGCTCCTCTACCACGCCGTGATGGAGGACCCGCCCGACTGGATCGCCGAATTCACCGTCGCGCCACGGGACTTCGGGGCGCAGCTCGACGCGATCGTGGCCAGTGGCCGTACTCCGGTCCCGCTCGGTGTGCTCGCCGTCCACCTCGCGGGCGGTGGGGACCTGCCGGCCCGGCCCGTCGTGCTCACCTTCGACGACGGCTTCGCCGATCTCCCCGGGCCCACCGCCGAGGCGCTCGCCTCGCGCCGGCTGCCCGCCACGGCCTATCTGACCACCGGGGCGATCACCCCGGGCCGCTCCAGCCTGCTGCCGCCCGCGCCGATGATGGCGCTGGGCCAGGCGCCGCTCCTGGAGCAGTACGGCATCGAGATCGGCGCCCACACCGTCACCCATCCGCAGCTCGACACCCTGCCCGCCGCCGCCGTGGTCCGGGAGCTGCGGGAGTCCAGGGCGGTGCTCCAGGACGTCCTCGGCCACGAGGTGACGCACCTGGCCTATCCGCACGGCTACAACAGCCGGGCCGTGCGCAGGGCCGCTCTGGACGCCGGGTACACGTCGGCGGTCGCCGTGCGCCACGCCCTGAGTTCGGAACGGGACGAGGTCCACCGCATCGCCCGGCTCATCGTCCGCCGCACGCACACCGTCGCCGACGTCGAGAGCTGGATGGAAGGCCGCGGCGCGCGGACCGCGCCCTACCGGGACTCGCTGCCGACGGTCGGCTGGCGTACCTACCGCCGAGCGCGGACCGTGCTCAGGGGCCCCGAGTTCGCAGGCTAGGGCCTGTCTTTTGGGTGCCGAGCCCGGCAAGAGCCGAAAGACAGGCCCTGAGGCAGACCACTCCGTGGGGGAGTCGCACCGTGCAGCAGCACCACGTGTCCACACCGGTCAGAGAGAGCGGCGCGCCGCCCGAGGGGGAAGCGACCGGAATCCGCGGCGGCGCGCCACCGCCCACCCGGCCCCTGCGCGCCGCGCTCGCACCACAGGCCCTGGGCAGCTGGCTGCCCCTGCCGGTGGCTGCCGGGCTCTGGGCCTACGCGCTGCCCCGGACCGGCTTCCGGGACATCACCGACTTCGGGCTCCTCGACCGCTTCCCCCCGGCCTTCTATGCCGCACTGGCCGTCTTGACCTGCGGTTTTCTGGTCACCCTGCGCCGCGCCGGCACCGCGCCGCTGTGGCCCGCCGCCTACTGCGCCGCCATGCTGGTGGCCCTCAAGGCGCCCCCCGCCGTCCTCTACGACTCCGTGCGCTACGCCTGGGCGTCCAAACACGACGCCGTGATCAGCCGGCTCCTCGCCGAGGGAACGGTCCATCCGCACACCGAGCTGTCCGGCGGCATGTCCGCCTACGACCAGTGGCCCGGCTTCTTCTCCCTCAACGCGGCCCTCGTCCGGGCCTTCGGCGTCGACGCCGCGGCCTCGTTCATCAACTGGGCACCGGTGGCGCTCGGCATCCTGACCCTGCCCGTGCTCGTCCTGATCTACCGCACCTTCACCGACGACTGGCGTCTGGTGTGGACCGCCGTATGGATCTTCCAGCTCGCCAACTGGGTCGGCCAGGACTATCTCTCGCCGCAGGGGTTCTCGTATCTGCTCCATCTGACGGTCTTCGCCGTGGTCGTGCGGCACTTCGTCCTTCCGGGCTCGGCCGGGCGGCTGCGCGACCGCACCGGGCTCGACCCGGCGGCGGCCGCCGTGCCGCCACCCACCGGGCGGCGCCAGCGGGCGGTCTGCATCCTGATCGTCGCCCCGCTCATCGCCGCCATCAACGCGTCCCACCAGCTCACGCCGGTGATGCTCTGCGCGACCCTGGGCGCGCTCTGCCTCACCCGCCGCCACCGCAACCTCGGGCTGCTGGCGGTCACCGGGCTGATCATGCTGATCTGGGACCTGACGATGGGCAGGGTGCTCTTCCTGGAGACGATGAGCACCCTGCGCGACTCGGCCGGGGACCTGCTCGTCAACTCCCGCGCGGGATACGCGGGCGAGCCCACCGGCCCGGGGCCGGAGCTCGTCGGCGCCGCCAACATCCTGATGGTGGGCGGGCTCGCCGTCCTCGCCGGCGCGGCCGTTCTGCTGCGCCGCCGGCTCGTGCGCAGCGCTCTGCCGCTGCTGCTGGCCGCGGCCGCTCCGGTGCCGATGTTCGCCGTCAACGACTACGGCGGCGAAATGCTCTTCCGCGTCTATCTGTTCGGGCTCCCCGGCACGGCGTTCTTCGCCGCGGCGGCGCTGGTGCCGGCCGCCGGGGCGTCCGGCAGGGCCGCCCGGGCCGCCCGTCGCGTCACCGCCGTCGCCATGCCCCTGGCGCTGACCGCCCTGCTCGCCGGCTTCCTGCCCTCGTACTACGGCAAGGAGGGCATGCACTACGCCCCGCCCGCCGAGGTCGCGCTCACCCGGCGCGCCTTCGACCGGGCGCCGGACGGGGCGCTGATCCTCGCGACGACCGGGTCGTTCCCCGGCGCGTACTACCGCTACGACCGCTATGAACGCTGGTTCTTCACCGAACAGGACGTGCCCGAGAACCTCAAGATGCTCAAGGACCCGGCCGGATACCTCGCGGCGGGCATCCCGGAGGGCCGCCCGGCATACGTGATCCTCACGCCGACCCAGGAGAAGGCGGTCATCGGCGAGGGCTATCTGCCCCCGGGCAGCTTCACCATCCTGCGGGACGCGCTCAAGCGCTCCCCGCGCTTCCGCGTGGTGGAGGAGAACGCACACGGACTCGTCCTGCAATTCCGGCCGGCGGCCTCGCCGGACCGGTCCGCCCCGCGATGACGAGGAGGCCCCCATGCCCCATGTCCAGCCGACCCGAACCCAGCTGAGAGCGGGCCTGGCGGCCTCGGGCTGGCTCGCGCTGGGGGCGAGCCAGTTGCCGGGGGGCTCCCCGCTGCGCTGGATTCCCGTACTGCTCTTCGTCTGTTTCGGGCCGGGGCTCGCCCTGCTCCACCCGCAGCCCGGCGGCCTGCGTCCCGGCGCCCGGCTGGAGGGGTTCGCGCTCGCCGCGCCGGTCAGCCTCTCCCTGGCCGCGCTCACCGCGACCTCACTGTTCCTGGTCAAGGGGTTCTCGACGACCGTGTTCCTGGTCTCCCTCGCCGGTTTCGTGACGGTCGCCGCCGCCCTGCCCGGTGTACCGCTGCCCGCCGCCACCCGGGGCGCGGCCGAGCGGACCCGGCCGTCCCGTGGGCCCGGCGTTCCGGCGCCGGCCGCCGGACGCGAGCGCGAGAAACCCCACCCCGGAGGCGGCCGATGAGCGGACGCCATGCCTTACGCGGGAAACGCTCCTCCACCGCGGTCGTCCTCGCCGCCGTCGCGCTCCTGGTCGCCGGACTCGGTGTCTGGGGCACCCGCTCCTCAGGAGAGGGCGACGGCGGCCGTTCCTCGGGCGAGGACCTCCCACGCGACGCCACCTCCGGCGAGCCGCCCCGGGGCCGCTGTGCACCGGACGAGCTGCTGGTCGCACCCTGCGGCGCCTGGTGGGGGGCGTACATCCCGTACGACGGCGACGGTTCGCTGACCGCGCCGGTCTACGCCTTCGAGAAGAAGATCGGCCGCAGGCTCGATGTCGTCTACACGTACCACGACATGTCGGGGAACGAGCGCGACGGACAGCTCCTCACCCGCGACGAGCAGGAACTCGGCCGTGACCGGCTGCTGATGCTGGCCTGGGAGTCCACCGTGTGGACCGCGCCGCACCACGCGGGCTGGACCGAGCGGCAGCTCGGCTGGAAGAACATCGCCTCCGGCGCCCACGACGCGAAGATCATCGATCCGCAGGCCCGCCGCATCAAGGCGTACGGCAAGCGCGTCTTCTTCTCCTTCGACCAGGAGACCGACTTCCGGATCAAGGAGGGCGCCGGGACCCCCGAGGAGTACGTCGCCGCCTACCGCCACCTGCACGACCGCTTCGAGAAGCTCGGTGTCGACAACGTGGTCTGGGTCTGGACGGTCTCCGGCTATCTCGGCCACGCCGAGCAGATGAAGCGGCTCTACCCCGGCGACGCCTACGTCGACTGGCTCGGGATGGACCAGTACAACTACTACCTCTGCCACCGGTCGACCGACTGGCTGGACTTCGAGGCGAGTCAGCGGCCCTCCTACGACTGGCTGCGCGCCCACATCTCCTCCGACAAGCCGGTCATGCTGTCGGAGTTCTCGACCGCGCCCGATCCGAAGCGGCCCCTGCGCCCGCGCGACTGGTACACCGCGATCCCCGAGGTCGCGCCGACCCTGCCGAAGCTCCGCGCGCTGGTGCACTGGAACCGCCCGGTCCCCGGCCCCGGCTGCGATCTGACCGTCAACAGCGGTCCGGCCCTGGAGGGTTACCGGCTCGCCGGACAGGACCCGTACTTCCGCCAGCCGGTCCCGCCGCGCTAGGCCTAGCCGCGCCGCCGGCCGGCCAGGACGGCCCCCGCGGCGGCCACGCCCAGCCCCAGCGAGACGGGCAGCGCGGCCGCCGCGAACGCCTGCTGCGCCGCCCAGCCCGCCGCCACCAGCACCCACAGCACGCACGCCGTGAGCCGGCCCCCGGCCCCCACGGCCCGCAGCAGCGCTCCGGCCGACAGCAGACAGAGCCCCTGGAGCACGAGCGGCAGCAGCCGCAGGAAGCCCCCGGAGCCGTCGGGGCCCATCCCGCCCGGCAGGAGCCCGGCGAGGGCGTCCACACCGGGGCCCGCGGCCTCCGGCGGGCGCACGCCGAGCAGCAGAGGGGCCGTGTGCAGGGCCAGGAAGGTCACCAGCAGGACGGCCCCGAGGAGGACGGGACGCAGTCGCCGGAGCGAGAGC
This sequence comes from Streptomyces sp. NPDC038280, assembly GCF_055600045.1. Classification (NCBI taxonomy): domain Bacteria; kingdom Bacillati; phylum Actinomycetota; class Actinomycetes; order Kitasatosporales; family Streptomycetaceae; genus Streptomyces; species Streptomyces sp. NPDC038280. Next base: position 56,747 of record NZ_JBVJYZ010000011.1, on the reverse strand, counting down.
GCCGCACTCTGCCCGACGATCAGCAAAATGCCCGCGGTGAGTGTCAGCGGGGGAAGCGCCGCCAGCAGCTCCGTGCCGGACAGGCGGCGGCCGCCGAGATCGCCGGGCGCCCACGCGAGGGGGATCCAGAACAGCCCGACGGACAGGCCGAGCAGCAGCCACAGCCAGTCGGTGAGCCGCTCCTCGTCGACGTTCCGCTCGGTGCGCGGGCCCCCCGGCCCGTACACGGGCAGGCCGAAGGCCGGCGTCGCCGCGTCGTGCGCCCCGTGGAAGCAGGCGGCCCCGCGGGCCCAGTCCGTGCCGTACGCCGGGGTCTCCTCGGCCCACGCCGCCGCCCCGGCCGCCGCGGCGGGCCGTTCGGCGGCCCTGCGCGCCCAGTCCGTGCCGTACTCGCTCCGCGTGCCCTTCCTGCCCGCGCCGAGTGCGGCCCGCAGCCCGGGGGCCGACACCGCGGCCATCAGGGTCATGGAGGCGAGCACCGCGAGCCCGGCCCCGGAGATCCCGGCCGTGCCCAGCAGCACGGCGGCGCTGCCCAGGACGAGGGCGCACATCGCGCCCTGGAGGGCGGCCAGGGCGCCGGTGCGGCCCTGCACCCGCAGAACGCCGATGTAGAGCTCCACGGCCACCCTCGGCAGGGCGGCGGCGGCCAGCAGGCGCAGCACCAGAGTCCCGTGCTCGGCGTAGTCCGCTCCGAACGGCGCGAGGATCCGCGGAGCGAGGACGACGAGGACCAGGACGACCGGGACGAGCAGGACCGCCATCCGCCGCAGCGCTCCCCGTACGCCCTCGGCGAGGCTCTCGGGGCTGTGCGAGGCGTGAGCGGTGAGCGAGGAGGCCATGTTGATGGCCATGAACTCCATCGTGCCGCCGACCGTGTACGCGGTGTAGAAGAACGCGTTGTGCGCGGCGTCGAAGCGGACGGCGACCATCACCGGCAACAGGTTGATCATCGCGAGGCTGAACAGCGCGCCGACCGAGTCGCCGGCCATGAAACGGCCGATCTCCCGCATCTGGGGCGGTTCGCGGTCGCGGTCCTCGCGCGCCTGCTGGGGGATGAGCCGGCGGAACACCAGCCACCCCAGGGGCAGCACCGACAGGGCGATCGCCGCCGACCACGACACGAAGACGCCGAGCACGGGCAGCGCGGTGGCGCACAGGACGAGCAGCAGCAGCTTGCCGAGCGAGAAGACGGCGTTGCCGACGGGCACCCAGATGGCGCGGCGCAGCCCGGTCAGCACCCCGTCCTGGAGGGTGAGCAGCGCCCAGCCGACGCAGGAGGCGGTGAAGAAGACGCCGGCGCTCAGCGTGCCGAGCGGGGCGTACGAGGGCCCCCACAGGTCCAGCGTCAGCAGGAAGCCCCCACAGGCCACGGTGACGACGAGGGAGCTGACGAGGTAGATCCGGCGGACCAGGGAGCCGGTGGCCCGGCCGGCGCGCGGGACGTACCGGACGACCGCGCCGATCATGGTGGTGGCGGTGAGGGAGGCGAGCAGGCGCTGGGCGGCGATCGCGGCGGACCCCTGGCCCACGGCGTCCTCGGAGTAGTAGCGGGCCGCGACCAGCCAGAAGCCCAGGCCGAGGGCGGCGGAGACGCCGGTGGAGAGCATCAGCGCGTAGGCGTTGCGGAACATCGAGTCCCCGCCGTTGCCCCCGCTCGCGCCGTCGTGCCCGGCCCCCTCGTCCGGCCCGGGTCCCTCCGTACCGGCCCCGCGCCCGTCCCCGTCGCCGGCGTCGGGCCGGCGCAGCCGTACGGTGTCGGCCACCGCCTCAGCCGCCGTCCGGGCCCGGCGCCCCGGCCGGCTCGGCGCCCGAGGCGCGGAGCACCCGGATCACCTCGTCCGCCCGTGTCGGGTCCACCGGCAGTGCGTGCCGGGCGAACCAGCGGGCCGCGCCGGGCGCCGGCGACGGGTCGGTGAACGGCTCGCCCGCGTAGTCGTCGAGCGGCGGGTCGTAGAGGTACCCGGTGGTGATCCGGCGGCGGGCCAGCGCGGCGATCGCCGCGTCCCGGTCGGCGACCAGCAGTGGCACCCGGAACAGCGGCTGGGCGGGCCCGGGGCCCGGAGCCGCCCAGGGGCTCTCGCGCAGCCGTCGCGCCCCCGCGAGGTGGGCGGCGAGCGTGGCGTCGAGCCGGCCGAGCAGCCGCTCGGTGCGGCGCAGCCGCGCCGGGCCGGGCGCGAGCCGGTAGTCGTGCATGTCGACCCGTACCCAGGAGTGGAAGGGGGAGAGCCCGGGCGCGGCGGCCACGGCCTGCTTGAGCTCGCCCGGTCGCAGCGGCATACGGATCTCCTCGCGCTCCTCCATGCCGAGGAGCCGCATCGTCGCGCGGGCGGCGCCGACGAGCCGCAGGCCGCGTACGGCCGCCTCCGCGTACGGACGCAGGAGATAGGAGGCCTCGGCGCTCGGACGTGACGGGCGCAGCAACGCGTCGCGGGCGGCGGTCAGTTCCTCCCGCAGGCCGGGATCGGCGAGTGCGAGGAAGCCGCCGGTCTTGGCTCCGGTGTGCTTGGAGAGGCTGAAGACCGCCGCCTCGCCGAAGGTGCCGACGGGTCTGCCGTCCACCGTGGAGCCGATGGCGTGGGCGGCGTCCTCGATCAACGGGATGCCGAGCGCGTCGCACCGGGCCCGCAGGGCGGCCGCCGGGTCGGGATTCCCGTAGAGATTGGTGGTGAGGACGGCCGACAGGCCGCGCCAGTCGCCCGGGGGGATCGCCGCGAGGTCGATCGATCCGTCGCGCGGGTCGAGCGGCGCCTGCACCGGGCGCAGCCCGGCCGCCAGCACCACGAAGAAGATGACGTCGTCGTTGACCGGTGACATGAGCACCCGGCCGCCGGGCTCGCACCAGTGGCGCAGTGCCAGGAAGAGACCGAGCCGGCACGACGGCACGTACAGGCATTCCCTGCCGAGACGGCCGCGCATCCGCTCTTCCAGAGCGCCGTACGCCGCCGGGCAGCCCTCACCAGAAACCATATGATTCCCCCCTGAGCCCCGCCCAAATGTGGCGCATAGGGACGGTGCCGTCAATAACGCGGAAGGGCCCGTCCCCAGGGGAACGGGCCCTTCGGCCATCCGGGCGGCTCCGGGCCGTCACTCCTCGAGCGTCAGGCCCTTCCGGAGCCTGGTGAGGGTGCGGGTGAGCAGCCGGGACACGTGCATCTGCGAGATGCCGAGCTCTTCGCCGATCTCGGACTGGGTCATCCCGGCGACGAAGCGCAGAGAGAGGATCGTGCGGTCGCGCGCGGGCAGCGACGCGATCATCGGCTTCAGCGACTCGACGTACTCGATGCCTTCGAGGCCGTGGTCCTCATAGCCGATACGGTCCGCGAGGGCGCCCTCGCTGTCGTCCTCCTCGGGCTGGGCGTCCAGCGAGCTCGCGGTGTACGCGTTGCTCGCCGCCATGCCCTCGACGACCTCTTCCCTGGTGATGCCGAGCTTGTCGGCCAGCTCGGCGACGGTCGGCGAGCGGTCGAGCTGCTGGGCGAGCTCGTCGCCGGCCTTGGCGAGGTCGAGGCGCAGTTCCTGGAGGCGGCGCGGCACGCGCACCGACCACGAGGTGTCGCGGAAGAACCGCTTGATCTCTCCGACGATCGTGGGCATCGCGAAGGTCGGGAACTCGACGCCGCGGCTGAGTTCGAAGCGGTCGATGGCCTTGATGAGGCCGATCGTCCCGACCTGGATGATGTCCTCCATCGGCTCGCTGCGGGAGCGGAACCGGGAGGCCGCGAACTTCACCAGCGCCAGGTTGAGTTCGACGAGGGTGTTGCGGACGTAGGCGTGGTCGTGGGTGCCCTCTTCGAGGTTCTCGAGACGCGCGAAGAGCGTCTTCGACAGCGCGCGCGCGTCGAGCGCGGTCACGTCCTCGTAAGGAGGGATCTCGGGAAGATCCAGGGGCGCGGGCGGAGTTGTCGACGGCGCGGGCGGGGTGCGCGGGGCGTCGAGCCGGGGTGACATGGTCTCCTCCATCATGGTCGGCATGAGGCAGCCGGTGCCTTCCTTGCTGCTGCGGTGTGCGGCGCCTCCAAAGCCGGCCGTGGTCGGGTGTGTCTCTACTAGCCCTACCCGCTCGGGATGGATCGGTGCAAGTGTCAAAAGTCCATTTCGCCCCTTATGTGGGGGACTCCGACTACCGCGGAGTGTGGAGAAGGGCGTAAGGTTCTGCGAGCGTCAACGGCATCGACGAAGAGGGGCGGGCAATGGATCGCGGCACGGTAGGCAGTGCTCATCGGGGCCGTCTCCTGGTCGAGGTCCGGACCGAGGGCACCAGCGAGATCGTCACACCGGTGGGTGAGCTCGATCACCACACCGCGGATCTGTTGCGTACGCCACTCGAAGCCGCGCTCGACGAGGGCAGATCTCGGCTCATTGTCGACTGCTCACGGCTTGAATTCTGTGACTCCACCGGTCTGAACGTGCTGCTGAGCGCCCGGCTCAAGGCCGAGGCCGCCGGCGGCGGTGTCCACCTCGCCGGCATGCAGCCCGTCGTGGCCCGTGTGTTCGAGATCACCGGCGCTGAAGCGGTGTTCACCCTGCACGACTCGCTCGAAGCGGCCTTGTCCGATTGAGCCTGCGGGTGCCTGGGCACCCGCACCCTGGAATCGATACGAGTATTGGCGACTGGTGAATCGGTGAGGTGAAGCGCTGATGGGCACCACCCGGCAGCATCCGCCGAGCGACGTCGGCCCGGAGCCGGATGGCGACGGGCGGGTGCGTACGCTCGCGCTCGGTGGTGCGAGCGGCATCGTTCCGCTCGCCCGGGACTTCACCCGGCAGGCGCTGAGGGACTGGGGCTGGCTCCCGGCCGCCACGGCGGACCGCAGGGCGGCAGCCGAGGACGTGCTCCTCGTCGTCTCCGAACTCGTCACCAATGCCTGTCTGCACGCCGAGGGCCCCGAGGAGCTGCGCGTCTCGTACCTCGCCAAGGCCCTGCGCCTGGAGGTCACCGACCGCGGCGCCGGGCAGCCCACGCCCCGCACCCCGCACCGCGCCGGACGGCCCGGCGGGCACGGCATGTTCATCGTCCAGCGGCTCTGCCTGGACTGGGGGGTCGTCCGCACACCCGGGGCCCCGGGCAAGACGGTGTGGGCGGAGCTGGCCGCCCCCGCCTAGCGACCTCTGAGGTTTGTGGAGTTGTTGTCGAGCACGCCGATACGGCGTGCTCTTTGTCTTCCCTCGACAGGACCCCGGGCGTACCTTGAGCGCCCAATCTGATGTGCCGTCAGAATTCGGCCACGTCAACGTCCGGCATGAGGGGAAGTCAAGGTGTCGTACCAGAAGCGGACAGCCCGCACGCTGGCGGCGGCAGCGGCGGCGGGCTCAGTGGTACTGATGGCCGCCCCCGCCGCGCACGCTGCCGTCGTCGACGTCAACTACGCCTGTCAGACGAAGATCGGGCCCAAGAGCGCCGTCTCGCCCGTCGACATCAAGGCGGTCAAGAGCGGCAGCGGCTATGAGGTCACGATGTCCTTCGACAAGGGCGTGTCCGACAGCCCGATCGAGCTGCCCAAAGGGGTCATGACCCCGCGCGCGGTGCTCAAGCTCGGCGGCGCCGACAGCGGGACCGTCGCGGTCAAGGGCGTCCCGAACTCCGCCGCCATACCGCCCAACACGCCCATTAAAATAGGGCAGTTGACCGGCACGTACACGCCGAAGAAGAGCGGCAAAGTCACCTTCACCGCGGGGGTGCTCACGGTCCACGCGCTCGGCATGGACGCCGCCACGTGTACGCCCTCCAACAACCCGAAGCCCTCCCTCGAACTCGACGTGGTGGCGGCCGGCGGCTCCGGAAACTCCCAGCCCACCGGCGGCGAGCTCCCCAAGACCGGCCCGCTCGACTCCGCCGCGGCGCTCGGCACCCTCGGCGGCACCGTGGTGCTGACCGGCGCGGCCGGGGTGCTCTGGCTGACCCGGCGCTCGGCGAGCTGATGCGGGCGCGGCGGGCGTGGGGCGTGGCCGCCGCCGCGCTGTTCTGTGCCCTCGGCGCCCCCCTCGCCCCCGCGGCGGGCGCGGCCGGCCCGGTGTGGACGGCCCAACCGGCGTCCGGGCCGGGCGTCGGCAGACCGTACGTCTACCTGGAAGGCGTTCCCGGCACCGTGCTCGAGGACAAGCTCTCACTGACCAACCCCGGTACCGGACCGCTGACGGTACGACTGTCCGCCGGGGGGCCTTCGGGTACGGGCCCATGGACCCGGTTCACACAGGCCACCGTACGGGTCCCGCCGCGCACCCGGGCCCTGGTCCCCTTCTCCGTCACCGTGCCCCGGAACACCGCGCCGGGCGACCACGCGGGCGCCCTGGTGGCGACGGCCGGCGGGCGGGAGGCGACGGTGCGCCTCCATCTCCGGGTGAGCGGCGCGCCGTTGCCCGCGCTCACCGTCGAGGACGTCCGCCTCACCTCGGGGCGCATCCACTACGCCCTGGTCAACCGCGGCAACACGGTCCTCGCGCCCCGTCTCGCCGTCCACGCCGACGGCCTCTTCGGCGCCGTGCTCGACCGCCCCGCGCGATCGCTGTCCCTGGAGCTCCGCCCCGGCGCCCGGGTCGCACGCACCGAGCCGTGGCCCGACGCGCCCGCTCTCGACGCGGTGACCGTGCGGCTGACGGCCACGGCCCCGGGGGCCGCCCGGGCGGAGGGCGGCGACCGGGCACTGTTCCTGTCCTGGACGCGGATCGCGACGGCCGTGGCGGGGGCGGCGGCGCTCGCCGCGGCGGTGACGGTGTGGCGGGTACGCCGACCGGGACGTCCGAGGGTGCCCGAAGTCCCCGAAGCGCAAAGGGACATGGTGATGGCGGGAGCGGACTCATGACCCTGCGTACCGGAGCTCTGACCGCCCGGGCGGTCCGCCCGCTGAGCCTGCTCTGCCTGGCGTCCCTGCTGGCGCTGGTCGCGCTGCCCGCGCTCGTTCTCGTACCGGCGGAGCGGGCGCGGGCGGCCGCCGATCCCAAGCCCGCCGTGTCTCTGTCCCAGCGGGAGGCGGGCAAGGGCGGGGAGATCACCGTCAGCGGCACCGGCTGGCGGCCGGGAGCCCTGCTGATGCTGCTGATCTGCGGTCAGGGCACACCCGACAAGGGCGTGATCGGCGGCACCAACTCCTGTGCCAACTCCGTGGGCCGCGCGGCCACCGTCGACACCAGGGGGGCGTTCAGCCAGAGGATGCCGGTGGCCGAGCCGCCCACGCCCTGTCCCTGTGTCGTCCATGTGGCCGGGGTGACCGGCGAACGCGCCACCGTGGACGTCGCGTTCACCGTCGCGGGCCACCCGGTCGCCGATCTTCCCGCGCAGAACGGCGACGGCAGGCTCGCCGTACTCGACACGGTCCGGCTCGAAGGGTCCGGCGGTGTACTCGTCTGGTTCGGCGCCCCGCCCTCCCGCGAGATCACCTTCACCGTCGGAAATCTGGGCTCCGCACCGGTCAAGGACCCCGTCTTCCAGGTGGGCACCAGCCATGGCGTCTACGCGCCGCAGTGGGAGGAACAGCAGTGGCGCGGCACCGTCGCACCCGGCATGAAGGCTCGGGTGCGACTCCCCGCCCAGCTGTCCGCCGGCGCCTACGGCGACTACCAGGTGTCGGTGAAGTACGCGGGCACCGTGCTCGTCGAGCAGCCGTGGGGCGTGGGGCGGCCATGGGGCGTGACGCTCTTCTGGCTGCTGCTCGCCGTCGTGGTCCCGGCCGCGCTGTTCCGGATCGGCATGGCGGTGGTGGACCGCGTGCGGCCGCGCGGGCCCTCCAAGGCCCCCGGCCGAAGTCCGTACAAGAAGGCGTCGAGGAGGCGGGACGGGCCCGGGCGGCACCGCCCGCCCGCCGAGCCCGCCACCGGCACCGGCACCGGCTCCGCTCCCGCCCGTCCGAGCACCGCGGCGCTGCCGTGGTTCACACCTGACTCCGCACCGTCAGAGAACAGACCGACGACGAAAGGACATTCGTGAGCACGCAACGGAGGATGAGCGCGGCCGGGGTCGCGCTGATGCTCGGCGGCGCGGGAATTGTGCTGGCCGCGAGCCCCGCGCAGGCCGCCGAGGTGTCGTACAAGACGGAGTGCATTCCGCCCGCCATCTCCGGCCTGCCGCCGGTGAACGGGACCACCAAGGTGCAGATCACCGCACCGGCCGAGGCGAAGGTCGGGGACGAGGTCGAGGTGGTGTGGAAGACGGTCGCGGCCGCTTCCAAGAACCCCGACATCCTCGACCTGGAGAAGGACACGGTCAAACCGACCGGCGTCATCAAGCTCGGTGGCGCGGGTAGCGGCACGCTCTCCATGGAGGGCCCCCGGCAGAATCCGCCGATCCCCAAGAACAGCCCCATGGTCCTGCCCGACATGAAGGGCAAGCTCAAGCTGGAGAAGGCCGGCGAGATCACGCTGACGCCGGACAAGTACACCATCAACGTCTCCAAGCCGATGTCCACGGACACCAAGTGCTCACCGAAGGAGACGGTCGCGGTCGGTGCGACGATCAAGGTGACGGCGGGCGGCGGGTCGTCGGGCGGTACGACGAGCAGCGGTGGGTCGACCTCCGGTGGGTCGACGGCGTCCGGCGGGACGACCTCGGGCGGCACGGCGTCGGGCGGGACGACCACCTCCGGGGGGACGACCACCTCCGGCGGTTCGACGGCGTCCGGCGGGTCCACGGCCGGCGGGTCCACCGGCGGCGGTGGAGGACAGACCGACTTCCCCGGCAAGGAGGTCGCGGTCCAGTTCGCGTGCCAGTCCCCCGGCCCGGCGACCATCACCTCCAAGGTGACGATCAACGCCAAGAAGAACGGCGAGAGTTACGACCTCACCGTGAAGACCGCCAAGGGCGTCATGAACAGCCCGGCGCCGCTTCCCGCGGGCGCCCTCAAGCCGTCCATGGCGGTCAAGCTCGGCGGCGCGGACAGCGGCACGGTCAAGGTCGAGGGACCCGCCAACGCCGCCCCGCTGGAGCAGGGCAAGCCGGTGGACCTCCCCGACATGAAGGGCACGTACAAGCCGGGGGCGACCGGCAAGTCCACGCTCAGCCCCGGCACTCTGACCATCAACGTCTCGCTCGGTGGTTCCCCGATCGTCATCCCCTGCGCGGTCAAGGGCAGCGCCGACGCCTCGCTGACCCTGGACACCGCGAAGCAGGCCGGCGGCGCCTCCGGAGGTGACTCCTCCGGCTCCGGCTCCGGAGGCACGGACAGCGGCGGCGGGCTCGCCGAGACGGGCGCCGAGGACGAAGGCGCCCTTCGCGCCCTCGCCCTGGTCGCGGGCACGGTGATCCTGCTGGGCGGGGCGGTGTTCACCTTCACCCCGTGGGGCCGGCTGCGCGGTACCCGGTAACGGCGGAGGGCCGCCGCACCGGATCCGGTGCGGCGGCCCTCACGACCGTACGTGCGACCCGCGAGGTCAGTGGACCTCGCCCATCATCGTCTGGACCTTCTTGCGGTACATGTAGACCGCGAGGCCCGCGGCGGCCGCGAGCGTGGCCTGAAGGGCGATGATGCCGGTGCCGTTGAGGTCCACGCCGGCCAGCGAGATCAGACCGGTGACGCAGTCGCCGGCGGTGACGGCGAGGAACCAGACACCCATCATCTGGGAGGCGTACTTCCGCGGAGCCATCTTCGTCGTGACCGAGAGGCCGACCGGGGAGAGGCACAGCTCACCGATGGTCTGGATCATGTAGATCGAGACCAGCCACATCGGGGAGACCTTGCCGTCGGCCGCCATGCCCATCGGGACGATGAAGACGAAGAACGAGGCGCCGACCGCGACCAGACCCATCGCGAACTTCACGATGGTGTTCGGCTCCTGGTTCTTACGGGCCAGCCACAGCCACAGCCACGCGAAGACCGGCGCCAGCGCCATCACGAACAGCGGGTTCAGCGACTGGTACCAGGTGGCGGAGAAGTCGAAGCCGAAGACGCTTCCGGCGGTCTTGCTGTCCGCGAAGAGGGACAGCGTGGAACCACCCTGGTCGTAGATCATCCAGAAGATGGCGGCGGCCACGAAGAACCAGATGTAGCCGTTCATCTTGGACTGCTCGGTCTTCGACAGGTCCTTGTCGCGCTTGATGCGGACCAGCACGGCGACCGGGATGATCAGGCCGGCGAGGGTCAGCGGGACGAGCGCCCAGTTCAGCGTGTAGGCACCCAGGGCGATGACGGCGCCGTAGAACGCGGCGACGACGACGACTCCGCCCACGAGCCTGACGAGCACGCTCTTGCGCTCGGCGGGGCTCAGCGGGTTCGGGACGAGGTTGCTCTTCGGGCTGAGGTTGCGCGTACCGATGAGGAACTGCGCGAGGCCCAGGCCCATGCCCACCGCGGCGAGCGCGAAGCCCATGTGCCAGTTGTGCTCCTTGCCGATCGTGCCGATCACGAAGGGAGCGACGAAGGCGCCGAGGTTGATGCCGATGTAGAACAGCGTGAAGCCGCCGTCCCGGCGCGGGTCCTCGGGGCCGTCGTAGAGGTGGCCGACCATCGTGGAGATGTTGGCCTTCAGCAGACCCGAACCGGCCGCGACCAGGATCAGTCCGACGAAGAACATCGCCTGGCCCGGCAGGGCCAGAGACAGGTGGCCGGCCATGATCACGAAGCCGGCGATGGTGACGGTCTTGCGGGCACCCCAGACGCGGTCACCGAACCAGCCGCCGGGCATGGCCATCAGGTAGACCATCGAGACGTACACCGAGTAGATGGCCGTGGCCGTGGCCGCGGTCATCGCCAGTCCGCCGCCCTGGCTGCCGGTCGCGGCGTCGGCGCCGCCCGAAACCAGGTAGTACACGAGAAGGGCGCGCATGCCGTAGTAGGAGAAGCGCTCCCACATCTCGGTCATGAAGAGAGTGGCCAGGCCGCGGGGGTGGCCGAAGAAGGACTTCTCGGATCCGGTGGTACTGGCCGAGTCCTTCGTCAGGCTGGACGCCATGGTCGATCCTTGCTTGCTCGGGACGCGCTGCTTTGTGAGCTGTCGACGCCCGTGTGGGGGAGGCCGGCACCGGCGAGGATTTCGTTCCACCCCACGCCCGGGGGTTCGCACCGTGTGGGGCGGCAGCGGGAGAACGGTCCACATCGGGATCCACGCCCCGGACGCGTCATCGCGCCGCGGAGCCCGGCCCATAGGTCATTCACTGTCCTCAAGACTGGCAAAACCGGTCTTGCGCAGAAAAGAGACCCTTGGCAGGGCGAAGCAGGCCAAAGGTCCCCGTGTAGTGCGTCGCCACCATACGTCAGGACAGTGCCCCATATGGAAGTGATTGAGAGATGGATCACAGGTGTCGCCGCAACCGTCGGCGGTGTTTCGAAGGTGTGGACCAGGATCCCATCCCGAACCGCAGGCCTGATCCATCACTCCCCGGGGTGCCTGCCGTCCGGACTACCATCACCCCATGACCCGTGTACTGCTCGCCGAGGACGACGCATCCATCTCGGAACCGCTGGCCCGCGCCCTGCGGCGGGAGGGATACGAGGTCGAGGTGCGCGAGGACGGACCGACCGCGCTCGACGCCGGACTCCAGGGCGGAGTGGACCTGGTCGTGCTCGACCTCGGCCTGCCCGGCATGGACGGCCTCGAGGTCGCCCGGCGGCTGCGGTCCGACGGGCACACCGTGCCGATCCTGGTCCTGACGGCCCGTGCCGACGAGGTGGACACCGTGGTCGGCCTGGACGCCGGCGCCGACGACTACGTCACCAAGCCGTTCCGCCTCGCCGAGCTGCTCGCCCGTGTCCGCGCCCTGCTGCGGCGCGGAGCCACGGAGCCCGCGCCGGCGCCCGCCACCCACGGCGTACGGATCGACGTCGAGTCGCACCGGGCCTGGATGGGCGACGAGGAGCTCCAGCTCACGGCGAAGGAGTTCGACCTGCTGCGGGTCCTGGTCCGCGACGCGGGCCGGGTGGTGACCCGCGACCAGCTGATGCGCGAGGTCTGGGACACCACGTGGTGGTCCTCGACCAAGACGCTCGACATGCACATCTCCTGGCTCCGCAAGAAGCTCGGCGACGACGCGGCGAACCCGCGGTACATCGCGACGGTACGGGGCGTGGGTTTCCGCTTCGAGAAGAGCTGACGGTCCCGTCCGCCGGCGCCGACGGTCCCGTTCCGTCCGGCGCCGTGGCCCCGTACGTCCGGCCCCGTGCGCCGGGCGCCTAGGCTCTGAGGCGCACCCCGTACGTTCGCGTCACCCCCGCCCGGAGGGCCCGTGCGCCGTCGTCTGATCAACTCCACGCTCGCCGTGGTGCTCGTCGTCATCGCCGTCTTCGGGGTCTCCCTCGTCATCGTCGAGACCCGCACCATCAGCAGCAGCGCGCAGGAGAGCGTGGACTCCGAGGCGCTGCGGCTGGTCAGCATCGTCGACAGCCGCCTCATCGGCGGGGAGCCCGTCAACCCCGACATCCTCGCCGAGCAGAGCGGCGCCAAGCGGTACGCGCTGATCACCATCCCCGGTCGCGCCCCCATCGAGATCGGCACCCGCCCGGGCGGCAGCGTCATCCGGGGCGTCGCCAAGGGCGAGCGGGGCGAGAGCGTCACCGTCGAGGAGTCGCGCTCCACGGTCACCGCCGAAGTGGGCCGCACGCTGCTCATCATCGGCATGGTCGCGCTGCTCGCCGTGATCGCCGCCGTGCTGCTCGCCGTACGGCAGGCCAACAAGCTCGCGTCGCCGCTCACCGACCTCGCCGAGACCGCCGAGCGCCTCGGCTCCGGCGACCCGAGGCCGCGCCACAAGCGGTACGGCGTCCCCGAGCTGGACCGGGTCGCCGATGTGCTGGACGCCTCCGCCGAGCGGATCGCCCGGATGCTCACCGCCGAGCGCCGCCTCGCCGCCGACGCCTCCCATCAGCTCCGCACCCCGCTGACCGCGCTCTCCATGCGCCTGGAGGAGGTCGCCGTCGCCGACGACCTGGACACCGTCCGGGAGGAGGCGACCGTCGCGCTCACCCAGGTCGAGCGGCTCACGGACGTCGTCGAGCGGCTCCTCACCAACGCACGCGACCCACGGACCGGCTCCGCCGTCGCGTTCGACTTGGACGAGGTCGTCAAGCAGCAGATCGAGGAGTGGCGGCCGGTCTATCGCAGCGCGGGCCGGGCGATCGTCTGCTCCGGACGGCAGGGGATGCGGGCCGTCGGCACCCCGGGCGCGGTCGCCCAGGTGCTCGCCGCGCTGATCGAGAACTCGCTCATGCACGGCGGCGGCACGGTCGCCCTGCGTACCAGGGTCACCGGCAACCAGTCCGTGATCGAGGTGACCGACGAGGGCCCGGGAGTCCCCGCCGACCTCGGCGCGCGGATCTTCGAGCGGACCATCAGCGGCCGCAACTCGACCGGGATCGGGCTCGCCGTCGCCCGCGACCTGGCGGAGGCGGACGGCGGACGCCTCGAACTGCTCCAGCAGCAGCCGCCGGTCTTCGCGCTGTTCCTGGGCCGGGAGGTCCGCAGCCGCAAGGAGGAACCGGAGCCGCGCACGGTCCGGTAGGAGGTTCGTACGGTCCGCGACAAACTACGGGAGCATGCGAGGGCCTGGGGGTACCGGCCGTCAGGCGACGCGGTCGCGCTGCGGCTGCGGGGCGGAGCGCTGCTCCAGGAACGATTCAGCTGTCTGGACGGCCTCGCGGGCCGGCAGCGTACGGAACACCCATGTCCGGTACGACCAGAAGCGGAACAGCGTCGCGATCCCGATGCCGAGGAACTTGAAGATGTTGCTCTGCAGCGGGGTGTCCCAGCCGAAGCCGTACGTCGCGGCGTACAGCACTCCGCTCTGGATCACCAGACCGACGACGCTGAACACCAGGAAGAGCGTGAGCTCCTTGGTCCGGCCGCTCTTGTCGCGGTCCCGGTAGGTGAAGTAGCGGAACCCGAGATAGTTGAAACCGATCGCGACAACGGTCGCCACGATGCTCGCCCGCACGACGGGGAGGTCGGTGACATGGCGTACGAGGTTGAAGACTCCGAGGTCCACCAGAAGCCCGATACCACCGACCGCGCCGAACTTGGCGAACTCGCGTGTGAGCTGATCAAGCCGCACACGCAGTGCGCTTCGTTCACTCATGGTGATTGCTCAGCCCCGTCCATTCGATACGTCAACGTGGTCCCGTCAACCCGGCCATGCTAACCAGCACCCTTCCAGCATGCGCGAGGGCCGGAGAAAACGCGTGCCGGAGCTGTGACAAAGCACAGGCGACGAGGCTCCGCGACTCGGCGGATACCCTAAGAGGGTGACGTTCCCGGTAGTCGGCATGGTCGGCGGCGGTCAGCTCGCCCGTATGACCCACGAGGCGGGCATCCCCCTCGGCATCAAGTTCAAGCTCCTCAGTGACACCCCCCAGGACTCGGCGGCCCAGGTGGTGAGCGAGGTCGTCATTGGCGACTATCGCGACCTGGACACGCTGCGTGACTTCGCGCGCGGCTGCGATGTGATCACTTTCGATCACGAGCATGTACCGACCGAGCACCTGCGGGCCCTCGAGGCGGACGGCATTCCCGTCCGCCCGGGGCCCGACGCGCTGGTGCACGCCCAGGACAAGGGGGTGATGCGCGCCAAGCTCGACGAGATCGGCGCGCCCAGCCCCCGGCACCGCCTGGTGAAGGACCCCGCCGACGCGGCGGCCTTCGCCGGAGAGGTGGGGGGCTTCCCCATCATCCTCAAGACGGTGCGCGGCGGGTACGACGGCAAGGGGGTGTGGTTCGTACGTTCCGAGGCGGACGCGCGCGACCCGTTCCTCGCGGGGGTGCCCGTCCTCGCCGAGGAGAAGGTGGAGTACGCCCGTGAGCTGGCGGCGAACATCGTCCGCTCGCCGCACGGCCAGGCCGTGGCTTACCCGGTGGTCGAGTCCCGCCAGGTCGACGGTGTCTGCGACACCGTGATCGCCCCGGCGCCGGACCTCTCGCCGGAGCTGGCCGGCCAGGCCCAGGAGCTGGCCCTGCGGATCGCCAAGGAGCTCGGGGTCGTCGGTCATCTCGCCGTCGAACTCTTCGAGACCGTCGACGGGCGCATCCTCGTCAACGAGCTGGCGATGCGTCCCCACAACTCCGGACACTGGACCCAGGACGGGGCCATGACGTCCCAGTTCGCCAACCATGTGCGGGCCGTGCTCGACCTTCCGCTGGGCGACCCGCGCCCGAGGTCGCGCTGGACGGTCATGTGCAATGTGCTGGGCGGCGACTATCCCGACATGTACGCGGCCTATCTGCATTGCATGGCGCGGGATCCGCAGCTGAAGATCCATATGTACGGCAAGGACGTGAAGCCCGGTCGCAAGGTGGGGCACGTCAACACCTACGGCGACGACCTGGACGAGGTGCTGGAGCGCGCCCGCCACGCCGCCGACTATCTGCGAGGAACGATCACCGAATGAGCCCTGTCGTTGGCATTGTCATGGGATCCGACTCCGACTGGCCGGTGATGGAGGCCGCGGCGCAGGCGCTCGACGAGTTCGAGATCCCGTACGAGGTCGATGTCGTCTCCGCGCACCGGATGCCCCGCGAGATGATCGCGTACGGCGAGGAAGCGGCCGGCCGGGGCCTGAAGGCGATCATCGCCGGGGCGGGCGGCGCCGCGCACCTGCCGGGCATGCTGGCCTCGGTGACGCCGCTGCCGGTGATCGGCGTTCCCGTACCGCTGAAGTACCTCGACGGCATGGACTCGCTGCTGTCCATCGTGCAGATGCCGGCCGGGGTGCCGGTGGCCACGGTGTCGGTGGGCGGCGCCCGCAACGCCGGTCTGCTCGCGGCCCGCATCCTCGCGACGTCCGACGCGGACCTGCTCGCGCGGATGAGGGACTTCCAGCAGGAGCTGAACGACCAGGCGACGGAGAAGGGCAAGCGACTGCGGGCCAAGGTCGAGGGTTCGGCGGCGTTCGGCTTCGCGAAGTGAGCGGGGCGTCCGGCGGAACGGACGCGGGCTCCCGGGAGGCGGGCCCGGTGGAGACGGAGGCGAGCCCGCTCGCGCGTGCGCGGGAGCTGCTCGCCTCAGCGCCGGTGGTCGACGGCCACAACGACCTGCCGTGGGCGCTGCGCTTGGGGTCTCCACACCCGGAGGGTAGGGGAAACGTCCAGTACGACCTGAACCGCCGGGACATCGCGACGGACCAGACCGGTCTGCTGCACACCGACATCCCCCGGCTGCGGGCCGGCGGGGTCGGCGCGCAGTTCTGGTCGGTGTACGTGCGCAGCGACATGGCGGGCGACAACGCGGTCACAGCCACGCTCGAACAGATCGATGTCGTCGACCGCCTGCTGGCCCGTTACCCGGCCGACCTGGCGCCCGCGTTGACCGCGGACGACATGGAGAGGGCACGGGCCGAGGGCCGGATCGCCTCCCTGAAGGGCGCGGAGGGCGGGCACTCGATCAACAACTCGCTCGGTACGCTGCGGGCGTTGTACGCGCTGGGCGTCCGCTACATGACGCTCACGCACAACGACAACATCGCCTGGGCGGACTCGGCGACGGACGAACCGGCGGTCGGCGGCCTCTCGCCGTTCGGCCACGAGGTCGTGCGCGAGATGAACCGCCTCGGCATGCTGGTCGACCTCTCGCACGTCGCGGCGACGACGATGCGGGACGCGCTCGCCACGTCGGTCGCGCCGGTCGTCTTCTCCCACTCGTCGGCGCGGGCGGTCTGTGACCACCCGAGGAACATCCCCGACGACGTCCTCGCGCTGCTCCCCGCCAACGGGGGCGTGGCGATGGCCACGTTCGTCCCGAAGTTCATCCTCCCCGCGGCGGTGGACTGGACCCGGCGGGCCGACGAGAACATGCGGGCGCACGGCCTGCACCCCCTCGACACCACCGAGGCGGGCATGAAGGTCCAGCACGCCTTCGAGGCCGCGCACCCGCGCCCGATGGCGACGGCGTCGACGGTCGCCGACCATCTCGACCACATGCGCGAGGTGGCCGGCATCGACCACATCGGCATCGGCGGTGACTACGACGGCACGGCCTTCACCCCGGCGGGCCTGGAGGACGTCTCGGGCTACCCGAACCTCATCGCGGAACTCCTGTCCCGCCGGTGGTCCACGGCGGACGTGTCGAAACTGACCTGGCAGAACGCGGTCCGCGCGCTGAGGTCGGCGGAAGATGTCTCCCGCGCGCTGTCGGCGACCCGAGCCCCGTCGACCGCGACGCTGGAGGACCTGGACGGATAGGACGGCGCGGGGCGAAGGCCTGAGGGCCGGCGCCACCTTCCCCTCATGCCGGGCGCGGCGTGCTCTGCGTCGCCGTCACCTCGGCGCCGGGCGAGGGCCCGGCGCGTGTGGGTCTTTCGCGCCGTGGGCCTTGGTGCGCGTCCCGTCACGCTGCGTGCGTACCCCGAACGCACCACTCCACCGCGTCCCCCCGCCCCACCCGTGCCACGGTGGCTCTACTGCCTCGCTGAACCCGGAGGCCCACCATGGCAGATCTGGAACCCCACGGCGCCGACGCCATTGGTGAGCTCGACCCGACGTCCACGGCATCCGGCCCCTCCGTATCCGAGTCCGCCGACGACGAGCTCGCCCGTGCCAGGACCCTTCTCACCTCGCATCCCGTCGTGGACGGCCACAACGGCCTCGCCCACGCGCTCGTCGCAGGCGGGGCAGGGCATGACGTGGAGCTGGGCGAGAGCTCCCTCGACACCGACCTTCCCCGGCTCCGCGCCGGTGGCGTCGGCGCCCAGTTCTGGGCGCTGCACGCACCCGGCGAGGCCGCGACCATCACCGGAACGCTCCGGCAGATCGACGTGATCCGCTCCCTCGTCGCGGCCTGCCCCGGCGATCTCCGGCTCGCCCTCACCACCGGTGACATGGCCGACGCCCGCAACTGCGGCCGTATCGCCTCGCTCCTGGGCCCCGTGGCCGGCCCCGCGCTCGGAGACACGCTCGCGATGCTGCGCGTCTATCACGTCCTTGGCGTGCGCAGTGTCACGCTCGCCGGCGCCCGGTGGACGAAGGCGGACAAAGGCCTGACCAGGTTCGGCGTCGAGGTCGTACGGGAGATGAACCGTCTCGGCCTTCTCATCGACCTGTCCGGCGCCTCCGAGGCCACCATGCGCCGGGTCCTCGAAATCGCCCGCGCGCCTCTCTTCCTCTCCCGGTCGGCGGCCCGCGCGCTCACCGACCACCCCTCCAACGTCCCCGACGACATCCTGCGGCTGCTCGGCCCGAACGGCGGCGTCTGCATGGTCGGCTTCGCCCCGGACCAGGTGGCCCGGCACTCCACCCCCGCCGCCCTGCGGGACGTCGCCGACCACCTGGACCACGTACGGGAGGTCGCGGGAGCGGAGTGCGTCGGCCTGTCCGGCACGTTCGGCCTCGACGGGCACGCCTCGCGGACCGTCGGCCTGGAAGACGCCTCCTGCTATCCGCACCTCATCGCCGAACTGCTCCGCCGCGACTGGACGGACATCGAGATCGCCGACCTGACGTGGGGCAACGCGGAACGGGTCATCCGCGAGGTGGAGTTCGTCGCCCGCGCGCTACGGGAGCGCGGCCCCTCGACCCTCACCATCGAGGAGCTGGACGACGCCCGGCCCTGAGCTCAGCAGACGCAGAGACAGAACGGGTGGCCCGCCGGGTCCGCGTAGACCCGCCAGTTGCGCGAGCGGTCGTCCGCGTCGAGCGGGCGCGCACCGAGCGCCAGCGCCCGGGCCTCCGCCGCGTCGAGGTCCTCGACGGTCAGATCGAGGTGCGCCTGCTGCGACGCCTCGGGCGAGGGCCAGCGCGGCGGTACGTGACCGGGGGCCTCCTGGAACGCGAGCGGGGCGCCGCCGTGCCCGGTCAGGTCGACCCACCCGGTGTCGCCTTCTTTCGCCTCGCCGCCGAGGAGCCCGGCGTAGAAGGCGGCGAGGGCGTGCGGGTCGGGGCAGTCCAGGACGACGGTCCCCAGTGTGGCAATGGCCATGACGTACTCCTCCATAGACGTCGGTTACCCCTACATCCGCTCATCCGGTAACCGTTACTGCATGCTCCCGCATAAGAGGTAACGTCGCAACCATGAATGACCGTGCGCCCGCACCCGACGGCCTGTCCCTCGTCGAGTCCCTGGTGAACACGCTGAACATCGAGACCGGCGCGGACGCCCTCGACAGTGCCGACGGCCGCGCCCCCTTCGGCATCACCGAGGCCGGGCTGCCGGCCGCCCGTGAGCTGCGCGAATCACTGCGGGTCGTCTGCCTCGCGCACGCGGGCCACCCGCCGCACCGCACGACGACCCCGCTGGACGATCTCCTCGCCGAGGCGCCCCTCCTGGTCAGCGTCGCCCGTGCCGACGGCACGGCGACCCTGCGCCCGGCCGCTCCGGACACGCTGGTCTCCCGGGTCGCCGCGGCGATCGCGGCGGCGGCCGCGGCAGGGACCTGGACCCGCCTGAAGGCGTGCGAGGCGCCGGACTGCCACTGGGCGTACTACGACCGCAGCCCGGCCGGCCGCAGCCGCTGGTGCTCGATGGCGGTCTGCGGCGCACGCGCGAAGATGCGCACCTACCGGGCGCGCCGCACCCCGCCCGCCTGAACCACGCGTCGCCCCCGGGCGCCAGGCCCGGGGCGGTGAACCGCTAGGTCATGTCCGGAAAGTCTTGCCTGGCGCGCCCCGCCCTTCGGGCGGACGGCCATACCTTCCGGACACTCCCTATGCCCGCGGCCGCCCCATCGCGCGGTACGTCCATCCCGCCTCGCGCCACTTCGCCGCGTCCAGCGCGTTGCGGCCGTCCAGAAGCACGCGCGACGTGACCACCTCGCCCAGCGCCGCCGGGTCCAGGTCGCGGAACTCGCTCCACTCGGTCAGGTGCAGCACGACGTCCGCGGACCGTACAGCGTCCGTCGCGGTCGCCGCGTACCCGAGCGTCGGGAAGAGGCGCGCGGCGTTGGCCATGCCCTTCGGGTCGTAGACCGTCACCTGGCCGCCCTGGAGGTGGATCTGCCCGGCGACGTTGAGCGCAGGCGAGTCGCGTACGTCGTCCGAGTCGGGCTTGAAGGTCGCGCCGAGCACGGCGACCCGCTTGCCCAGGAACGAGCCGCCGCCGAGCGCCTCGCGGGCCATCTCGACCATCTGGCCGCGGCGGCGCATGTTGATGGAGTCGATCTCGCGGAGGAAGGTCAGCGCCTGGTCCGCGCCCAGCTCGCCGGCCCGCGCCATGAACGCCCGGATGTCCTTGGGCAGGCAGCCGCCGCCGAAGCCGATCCCGGCCCGCAGGAACTTCCTGCCGATCCGCTCGTCGTGCCCGATCGCCTCCGCGAGCTTCGCGACATCGCCGCCGGCCGCCTCGCAGACCTCGGCCATCGCGTTGATGAAGGAGATCTTGGTGGCCAGGAAGGAGTTCGCCGAGGTCTTCACCAGCTCGGCGGTCGGGAAGTCGGTCACCACGAACGGCGAGCCCTCGGCGACCGGGCCCGCGTACACCTCGCGCAGCACCTTCTCCGCGCGCTCGCTCTCGGTGCCGACGACGATCCGGTCCGGGTGCAGGGTGTCCTGCACGGCGAAGCCCTCGCGCAGGAACTCGGGGTTCCAGGCCAGCTCCACACCCTCGGCCGCCTGGTCGCTGAGCAGCTCCGCGAGCCGGTCCGCCGAGCCCACCGGCACGGTCGACTTGCCGACGACCAGCGCGCCGGGCTGGAGCACCGGCGCGAGCGAGCCGAAGGCGGCGTCGACGTACGACATGTCACACGCGTACTCACCGTGCTTCTGCGGAGTGTTCACACAGACGAAGTGCACATCGCCGAACGCGCCGACCTCCTCCCACGAGGTGGTGAAGCGCAACCGCCCGGACGAGCCCTCGATCCCCGCGACGTGCTTGGCCAGCAGCTCCTCGAGGCCGGGCTCGTACATGGGCACGCGGCCCGACGCCAGCATCTCGATCTTCTCGGGCACCACATCGAGGCCGAGGACCTCGAACCCCAGCTCCGCCATGGCCGCGGCATGCGTGGCGCCGAGGTAGCCGGTGCCGATCACGGTGATCTTGAGGGCCATGCGGTGCTCCAGTGGGTACGGGCCGGAAATGCCTGCCCGAGCATAGTCGGGCCGCGCGGCGGGCAGACCGGCTGCGGGGGAACGTCAGCCGGAGCGCGGCCCCGGCGCCTGTCGGCAAGCTCACGTAGGGCTCACATATCCCTGACGGAGCGAGACCACTAAAATTTGGGTTACTTAACGGTAGTTAGCGTCTTGGGGAGTGAGAGACCTTGGCCGGTTCGGCTGATTTCGACCTGTACCGCCCGTCCGAAGAGCACGACATGCTCCGGGACACGATCCGCTCGCTCGCCGAGGCCAAGATCCTGCCCTTCGCCGCCGCGGTGGACGAGGAGGCGCGCTTCCCGCAGGAGGCGCTGGACGCGCTGGTCGCCTCCGACCTGCACGCCGTGCACGTTCCTGAGAGCTACGGCGGCGCCGGTGCCGACGCCCTCGCCACGGTCATCGTGATCGAGGAGGTGGCCCGCGTCTGCGCGTCGTCCTCCCTCATCCCGGCCGTGAACAAGCTCGGCTCCCTCCCGGTGATCCTCTCCGGCTCCGAGGAGCTGAAGAAGAAGTACCTGGGCCCGCTCGCCAAGGGCGACGCGATGTTCTCGTACTGCCTCTCCGAGCCCGACGCGGGCTCCGACGCCGCCGGCATGAAGACCAGGGCCGTGCGCGACGGCGACTTCTGGGTCCTCAACGGCGTGAAGCGCTGGATCACCAACGCCGGCGTCTCCGAGTACTACACCGTCATGGCCGTCACGGACCCGGAGAAGCGCTCGAAGGGCATCAGCGCCTTCGTCGTCGAGAAGGGCGACGAGGGTGTCTCCTTCGGCGCCCCGGAGAAGAAGCTCGGCATCAAGGGCTCCCCGACCCGCGAGGTCTACCTCGACAACGTCCGCATCCCCGCCGACCGCATGATCGGCGAGGAGGGCACCGGCTTCGCCACCGCGATGAAGACCCTGGACCACACCCGCATCACCATCGCGGCCCAGGCGCTCGGCATCGCCCAGGGCGCCCTCGACTACGCCAAGGGCTACGTCAAGGAGCGCAAGCAGTTCGGCAAGCCGATCGCCGACTTCCAGGGCGTGCAGTTCATGCTCGCCGACATGGCCATGAAGGTCTCCGCCGCCCGCGCCCTGACCTACCAGGCCGCCGCGGCCTCGGAGCGCGGCGACGCCGACCTGACCTACCTGGGTGCGGCCGCCAAGTGCTTCGCCTCGGACATCGCCATGGAGGTCACCACGGACGCCGTCCAGCTGCTCGGCGGCTACGGCTACACCCGTGACTACCCCGTGGAGCGCATGATGCGCGACGCGAAGATCACCCAGATCTACGAGGGCACGAACCAGGTCCAGCGCATCGTCATGGCGCGCAACCTGCCGTAACCCGGGATCCGCGAAAGGGCCCCACCGCCGCCGGCGGTGGGGCCCTTTGCGCTGGGCGTCAGCGGTTCGAGGTGACCGTGACCTTCTCGTCGTTCTGGATCTGCCGCACGAGCTGCTTCACCTTCGGCATGTCCCACTTCAGTGAGCCCTGCGGGGCCGTCCCCGAGATCGGGATGTTCATCGACTTCCCGTCCCCGCCGCTGATGCCCTTCATCGCGAAGAACATCTGGCCCAGGTCGTACAGCGACATGTCCTTGTCCACGATCAGGGTGTCCAGGCCCGCGCCCAGCGTCGGGTAGAGCCGGAACGGGTTCAGGATCGTGCCCGGCGTCGCCGCCTGGTTGGCCAGGGCCGACAGGAACTTCTGCTGGTTCTTCGTGCGCGCCAGGTCGGACTCCGCGAAGGCGTACCGGGTCCGGACGAAGGCCAGCGCCTGCTCGCCGTTGAGGGTCTGCTGTCCGGCCTGGAAGTCGGCGCCGGAGTTCTTGTCCTTGAAGGCCTTCGGGATGTCCAGCTCGACGCCGCCGAGGGCGTCCACGATGTTCGCGAAGCCGGCGAAGCCGATCTCCGCGTAGTGGTCGATGCGCAGACCGGTGTTGAACTCGACCGTGCGCACCAACAGCTCGGGACCGTCCATGGCGTACGCGGCGTTCAGCTTGGAGCCGCCCTTGGCCTGGAACGTCTTCCCGGATTCGGAGCCGACGAAGGACGGGATGGTCACCCAGGAGTCGCGGGGCAGCGAGACCATCGTGTTCCCGCTGTCGCAGGCCGCGAGGATCATCATCGAGTCGGTGCGCTTGCCCTCGGCGGAGCCGGTGTGGAGCTTCTTCTTCTCCTCGGCGGACATGCCCTCACGGCTGTCCGAGCCGACGATCAGGTACGTCGTGCAGTCGCCCTCCGCGGGGCGCTCGATGACCTTGGCGAGATCGACTTCGCCGCGCATCTTGGAGCTCGCCCAGGCGTACGTACCGATGCTCCAGCCGAGCACGGCGACGAGCAGCACGATCGAGCCGACCTTGATCCGGCGGCCCCAGTCCGGGGCCGCCCCGGGGCGCGGGCCGCGCGGGCCGCGCGGCGGGGGGACCGTGCCCTGACCGCCGCCGTAGCCGCCGCCCTGCGGGGTGCCGTAGACCTGGCCCGTGTTGTAGCCGCTGTCGTACGCCGACGCGGGCCCCTGGCCGTAGCCGTCGTCGTACCCCTGCGGCTGCGGGGGGACCGGGGGGCGCTGCACATGGCGCATCACCCGAGCGCCCTCGGGCTCCGCGCCGCCGGGTCCCCGGCGGTTGCCGCGGTCGTCGCTCCATCGATCGGGCCAGTCATTCATGCGCCCCAGTGTGCAGTCCGCCCTCCGGCCCCCGACAGGGTGGGTGGGAGTTCGGACCAGGGCTGTTGCGAAGCTGATGCAATGCGACGCCCGCGTGACCGGCGCGGAGCCCGGCATAGGGTGGAGGGCATGACAGATCAGGCCCAGCGTCCGGAGGTCGACATTCCGGGCAAGCCCACCTCGGCGTCCCGGACGACCCTCAGCCACATCATGACCGCGAGCGAGACCAATCTCCTCGGTACCGTGCACGGTGGCGTGATCATGAAACTGGTGGACGACGTGGCGGGCGCCGTGGCCGGGCGGCACTCCGGCGGGCCCGCCGTCACCGCGTCCATGGACGAGATGGTGTTCCTGGAGCCGGTGCGGGTCGGGGACCTCGTCCATGTGCGGGCTCAGTGCAACTGGACCGGCCGCTCGTCCATGGAGATCGGCGTACGCGTCCTCGCCGAGCGCTGGAACGAGTCGACGCCGCCGCAGCAGGTCGGCTCCGCCTATCTCGTCTTCGCGGCCGTCGACGCGGACGGCAAGCCCCGGACCGTCCCGCCGGTGATCCCCGAGACCGAGCGCGACCAGCGCCGCTACCAGGAGGCCCAGATCCGCCGCACGCACCGGCTCGCCCGGCGCCGCGCGATCAAGGAGCTCCGGGACACGCGCGCCGCCGAGGGCCTCGACGACTGACCCCGCGCGGGCCCGACCGGAGCCCGTCCGGCCCCGCTCCGGACTACTTGCAGACCACCTGGTCGCCCGTGACCGCGTCGAACTCGCCCTGGCTGGCGTCGTCGGCGCGCACCGGCGTGACCCCCTTGTAGTCCGGCCCCGCGACCACCTTCAGCGTCGACCCCTGCTTCTTCACCGCCCGCAGTTCGCACCCCGGCAGGGCCGTGGCCAGCGACTTGGCCGAGCGGTCCCAGCGCGGGTCGTACGAGACGACGGTGCGCCGCGCCAGGGGCCCCGGGGCGTTCAGCGGGGAGCGGGTCGTGTTGAAGCCGGTGCCGCGCAGGGCGGTGTCGACCCTGCGGCCCAGCCCGTTCACCCGCGTCCCGTTGTAGACCTGCACGCGGATGCGCTGGGGGGCCACCTCCACCAGCGTCCGGTGGGAGGCCGAGCGGCGCGCCGCGAGCGGCTTGTCGTCGCGCAGGGCCTGGAAGAGCTTCTTCGACTTGACCGGGTTCCACTTCACCGTCGAGCCGATGCCCTTGACCGGGTAGGAGGCGTCCTGGATCGGGACGGAGGTGAACTCCGATGAGGCCGCCGTGAAGCCCCGCATGGCCTTGGCGAGGGACAGCATCTCCTCTGTGCCGAAGCCCTGGTCGGCCCGGACGGAGCTCAGCATCGTCGCGGCGACCCCCTGGAACTTCACCGGGTTCAGCAGCACACCGCTGCTGGTCGCCCGGTGGATCAGCGCGGCCAGGAAGCGCTGCTGGCGCTGCATCCGTCCCAGGTCGGCGGCCCCGTCGATATGGCGGGAGCGGACGTACTGGAGCGCCATGCCACCGTCGAGCTCATGGCTTCCGGCGGGCAGGTCGAGACCCGTGTACGCGTCCTTCATCGCCCCGGCCGTGCAGATCTCCACACCGCCGAGCGCGTCGACCGTCTTCATGAAGCTGGTGAAGTCGACCTCCAGGTAGTGGTCGATCTTGACGCGGGTCATCTGCTCGACGGTCCGTACGGTCAGCGAGGGACCACCCTCGGCGTACGCCGCGTTCAGCTTCACCGGATGTGCCTTGTGCGGCTTGCCCGTGACGCCGTCGGTGTGCTCGGGCATCTCCGCGTACGAGTCGCGCGGCAGGCTCACGATGCTGGCCCGCCGGCGGTTCTCTGAGATGTGCACCAGCATCACCGTGTCGGTGCAGTGACAGGGGGCCCCGCCGAGCCGGTACTTCCGCTTCTCCTCGGGGGTGATCTTGTCCCGCCCGTCGGTGCCTACGACCAGGATGTTCGTTCCGTGACCGGCCTGGGGGCGGTTCTTCATGTCCTTGAACGGGTCGATCCGGTTGATGCCGGTGTCGAGGCTCGACACCAGCGCGTGTCCGATGCCGCCCGCCCCGAGGACCAGGACCGACAGCGTCGTCGCCATCCGCATCCCCCACCGTGGCCGGCCGTCCCGTCTGGTGCGGCGCGCCGCCGGAGCGGGACGGGCGGCGGCCGGCCGGGGACGGTGCGAGCGGGGCGGTGTGGGCACCGGGGGACACCTCCGCGGTTGACAGCGGGAACCCTGAGAACCGTAGGCCCATACGATCAGCGTCAGAGTGCAGCGGCCCCTGCGGCGCGCACCGGTGTCCCCCATTCGCGGTAACGTGGCGACCGATGAACGCCATGCCCCCTGTCTCCGTGATCATGCCGGTCCTCAATGAGGAGCGGCATCTGCGCAACTCGGTCCGCCACATCCTCGAGCAGGAGTACGACGGCGAAATGGAGGTGGTGATCGCCCTCGGCCCGTCCACGGACCGCACGGACGAGATCGCCGCCGAGCTCGTACGGGAAGACCCGCGCGTGCACACCGTCCCCAATCCCACCGGGCGTACGCCCGCGGCGCTCAACGCCGCGATCAAGGCGTCGCGTCATCCGATCGTGGTACGGGTCGACGGCCATGGAATGCTCTCGCCCAACTACATCGCGACCGCGGTCCGCCTCCTCGGCGAGACGGGCGCGCAGAACGTCGGCGGCATCATGCACGCCGAGGGCGAGAACGCCTGGGAGGACGCGGTCGCCGCGGCGATGACGTCGAAGATCGGCGTCGGCAACGCGGCCTTCCACACGGGCGGCCAGGCAGGCCCCGCGGAGACCGTCTACCTGGGTGTCTTCCGCCGCGAGGCGCTGGAGCAACAGGGCGGTTACAACGAGGAGTTCATCCGCGCCCAGGACTGGGAGCTGAACTTCCGCATCCGTGAGGCGGGTGGCCTCATCTGGTTCTCGCCCGAGCTGCGCGTCCAGTACCGGCCCCGGCCGAGCGTGCGCGCCCTGGCGAAGCAGTACAAGGACTACGGCCGTTGGCGCCATGTCGTCGCCCGTTACCACCAGGGCTCGATCAACCTCCGCTATCTCGCTCCGCCGGCCGCCGTCTGCGCGATCGCCGCGGGCCTCGTGGTGGGCGTCGCGTTGCACCCGGTCGGCCTGGTGATCCCGGCCGGCTATCTCGCGGGGATCGCGGTCGGCTCGATTCCGGCGGGCAAGGGCCTGTCCCTGAAGGCGCGGCTGCAGATTCCGGTCGCCCTCGCCACCATGCACATGTCGTGGGGGTACGGCTTCCTGACCAGCCCGCGCGCGCTGGCGCGGAAGGTCATCGCGAGCCGCCGCCCGGCGGTGCGGACGACCACCGTCTGACCCGCACACGCGTATCCACGAAGAAGGCCGCCCGGTGCGTCACGCACCGGGCGGCCTCCTTCGTTCGCGGTGGGGGCGGGGGTCAGTCCTTCCCGTCCCAGCGGTAGGTCTTGTACACCGGCATGCAGCCCTCCTCGGCGGCGTTCATGGCGTCCGCGTTCTCGGGAATGTCGCCCGCGTCGACCTTCGGCTTGGCGAACGAGGTGCCCTCGCGCCAGTCGGCGCCGATGACCAGCGTCAGCCCCTCCGCCTTGGCGTCGGCCTTGACCGCCGTCGCCGGCAGACCGACGGCCGTCGCCACGGACAGCGCGTCCGCCTTGCCCTGTGCGCCGCCCGCCGCCGGATAGCGGACCACCGAGTCCTTGCGCGGCTCGGCGCCCTTCGAGGCGGTGGCCTTGGTGTAGCCGACGCCCCGGAGCGTCTGCGCGATCCCGGTGGCCCGCCCGCTCACGGACGGCTCACCGTCGCCGGCCGTGCCGTTGACCACCGTGATGCCCAGCGTGTTGGGCGCGGCGGCGGCCGGGCCGGTGGCCTGGACCGTGGGACTCGGCTTGGCGTCGGCCGGCTTCCCGTTGCTGTCGAAGGCGACGTCGCCGCGGAGCATGGACCAGAGCTTGTCCGCGTCCTTCTTCACCGGCACCAGACGGTTTGGGTCCTTGGGCCACTCGAGCGTCGGCATGGTCGTCATGGTGATGCGGTTGGTCGGGACGTCCTTGAGCTGCATGGCCACGTCGGAGAGGCCCTTGACCGAGCCGATCTCCTCGGAGACCTGGAGCGCCTTGGTGCCCGCCTCGGCGAGGTCCATCAGCCGGCCGGTGTCGGTGAAGACGCTCTGCGCCTTGAGCGTGCGGATCATCGAGTTCATGTACATGTGCTGGGCCTTGGCCCGGCCCTGGTCGTTGAAGAAGGCGTGCCGCGTGCGCAGCCACTTCAGCGCGTCCTCACCCTTGACGATGTTGTCGCCGGCCGGGAGCTTGAGGCCCGAACCACCCTTGACCAGGCGCGTCGGCCGGTCCCAGACGCCGTGCTCCACACACACCTTCACACCGCCGATGGCGTCCGCCATCGACACCACACCCGCGAAGTCGATCATCATCCAGTGATCGACGTACACGCCGGTGATGCTCTCCCAGGTGGTGAGGGTGCAGCCCGGACCGCCGCGTTGCAGCGTCTCGTTGATGGGGGAGTAGGAGGCGCGGAACGTCTCGCCCTTGTCGTCCTTGCACTCCGGGACGTTCACCATGGTGTCGCGCGGGATGCTGACGACGGAGGCGTTCTTTCGGTCGGCGGAGATGTGCAGCAGCATCTGCACGTCGGCGAGGGGCTTCTGGCCCACCGAGTCCCGGCCGCCGCCGAGCTTGACGTTCTCCGGCTTGTTCCGGCTGTCGGAACCGATCAGCAGGATGTTCAGCGCGCTTCCGGCGCCCCCCGAGGCCTTCTTCACCCCGCTCTCGCCACCGCTGCGCCCCCCACTGCGGATGTTGCTGTTCAGGTGCTGGATGTAGAGGTAACCGGCGCCCGCCGTACCGAGTATCAGTACCGCGAGCACGATGGCTATCCAGCGAAATATGCGCCGCTTGCCGCTCTTGGCACGCTTGCGCGGGCCGCCGCGGCGGTGACCCCTGCCACCGCCGCCACTGCCCTTCCCGCCGTCGCCGCCGCCCGATCCGGGCCGCGGCGACGGTATGTCCGAGTCCGCACCGTCGGCGTAAAGACTCTCGTCCCAGCCGAGTTCGCGGGCGCGCGAAACGCGACGACGCGTTCCCTCCCCACGCACGCTGCTCTGTCCCACCCCAGGTCCCCCTGTCGTTCAGGCGCGCCGAGCGATCCGGTGCATCCGGATCACTTGGCGCATACCTGCTTGTCTGCTTCTACCTTCTGCACACCCTCCGGCGCCTTCGCCGGACCGGTGATGGGCACCCCCGCGCCCTTGAAGTCCGCTCCGAGAGTCAGCGTCATCGCCTGAAGTCCCTCGGCGTCCTTGGTGCCCGGCTTGAGAGCCGTGGCCGGCAGTCCCATCATGTCCGCGAGCTTGCGGGCCTGATCGGCCTGGTTGGGTGCGTACACGAGCATGGTCTTCGCCGCCTTCTCGGGGGCGTTGCTCTTGTTCGTGGACTTGGGCACGCCCTGCTCGTTCTGCAGCCAGTTGATCGTCGACTGCGCCGCCCCCTGGATGCCGCTGCCGTTGTAGACGTCGACCCGCACGGCGGACGCCTCGGCCCGCGCGCCCGTGAGAAGGGCGGACTGGGCGTTCTTGGCGTCCTGTTCCTTCTTCTTCACCTCGGTGAGCGAGGTGTCGTTCTGCATCATCCCGAAGAGCTGCGGAGCCTTCACCGGGTCGGGCACGACCGTCACGGGCCTGGGCTCGTTCGGGTTGTCGATGACGGGCAGCGTCGCGAACGTGATGTTCTTGGCGTCGATCTTCCCGAGCTCCTGGGCCAGGGCGGTGAGCTTCTTGATGCTCCCTATCCCGGAGTCCACCGTCAGCGCCTTGGTCGCGGCGTCGGCGAGGCCGTACAGCTTCGTGGGGCTCGTCAGCGTCTCGTTGGACTTCATCTGCCGGATCATCGAACTCAGGAACTGCTGCTGGACCTTGATCCGGTCGAGGTCGCTCTTGTTGCCGAAGCTGGAGCGGGTACGGACGAAGGCCAGCGCCTGCTCGCCCTCGATCGTGGACTCACCGGCCGGCAGTTCGAGGTGCGACTTCTTGTCCTTGACGGGCTTGGCGAGGCAGACCTTGACGCCGCCGACGGCAGTGGTCAGCTCCTTGACGGCGTTGAAGTCGGCCATCATGAAGTGGTCGACGGTGAGCCCGGTGATCTCCTTGACCGTCCGCATGGTGCAGCCCGGGTCGCGGCCGGACTGGCCGAGGCTCTCGTTGAAGCGCGTCTGACGAGAACCCTGGATGACCTTGGTGCCGTCCGGCGTCTTCGTCTCGCAGTCGGGGATGTCCGTGATCAGGTCGCGCGGAATGGACAGCGCGGTCGCGTTCGTCCGGTCCTTGGAGACATGGAAGAGGATCGTGGTGTCCGCGTGGCCCGGGCTGTTCTTGTCGCCGTAGCCGCCGTTGCCGTCACCGGTGCGCCGGTCCGTGCCGATCACCAGGACGTTGACCGGCTGGTCCTTCTTGAAGCCACCACTGCCCGCGCCCGCGACGTCGACGGTCTTGATGTTCCCGTTGAAGTGCTCATAGAGGGCGTACGCGCCGACGGCGCCCGCCACGACCACGAAGGCCATGACTCCGCCGGTCCACATCAGCGCCTTCTTCTTGCGGGACTTCTCCGGCTTCCGCTTGCGCCGGCCCGCGCCGGGCGGCGTGCCGTCCGGACCGCCCGCCGGGCGACGCCTGCGCTGGCCGGGGACTTCGGCGGACCGGCTCCGGCCGCCGGGGACATCGGCGGTTCTGCCGCGGCCGGTGGCCCGGGAGGCGCCGGCTCCCCGGGGGCGGGACACGGACGACCGCTCAGCGGATTGGTCCAGTCGCAGTTCGTAACTGCCGGTCTGCGGGTTGAGTACCCACTGGTCGGCGGGGTCGATCTCGTCCGCCCGTCCACGGCTGTGCGCGTCCACGGTTGCTTGAGTCCTCCGTCGGTGCCACGCGAGGCGCCTCCCCCGTCAGGCGCTCGGTCTTACGATCCTCAGAGTGCGCGACCTGACGGTCTGAGCACCGGATCGCGTCACACTATCCGCCCAGTTCAGCGCGGGGCGACGTCCGTGACAAATTCCACGCTCCTTACAACCGGGCAATCCACCCAAACCTCATACATCGGGGCTCTCGCCTTGGCTATCGCTTTACCCGCGGGCCCCACACGGGCTCAAGAACACAGGCCGCTCGCCGCGTTCGTACCGGAATAGGTGGGAGCCGGGGAGCGGCTCGGGCCCGGGTCGTCCGGCCTCTCGTCGCCGCCGTCCGCGCTCCCGTCGTTCTCCCGCGTCCCCTCGTCCGTGCTCGGCGCGGCCGGGCCGGGGCTGCGGCCGGTACGCGTCGTCGTGCCGTCGGTGGAGACGACGAGCGGCGCGTCCTCGCGCAGCCGCTTGAAAAGGTTGGCGGCATCGGGCTGGACGAGCTGGTCGCGGTTGGTGTCGTACGCGTAAGGCTGCCGTGGAACGGTAAGGAACTGCACCTTTTCGGTCGGTACGTTCCGCATGGAGCGGGCGAGATCGTACAGATCCTTGAGGGAGTCGAGGCCCGCGTCCGTCGTGATCGCCTTGGTCGCCGCGTCCAGCACCGGGTACAGCCGCGTCGGGTTGAGCAGCACACCATTGCTCTGCACCTTGTTGACCAGCGCCCCGAGGAACTGCTGCTGGCGCTCCATCCGCTCGGTGTCACTGCCGTCGCCCAGGGACTTGCGCGCCCGCACGAACCCCAGCGCCTGCTCGCCGCGCAGAACGTGCCGTCCGGCGGACAGCTTCAGATGGGCGTCGTCGTCGTCGATCCGCTCCTTGAGGCAGACCTCCACGCCGTCGACCGCGTCGACCATCTTCTTGAAGCCGCGGAAGTCGATGACCATGTGGTGATCGATACGGATGCCGGTCATCCGCTCCAGGGTGCGGATCGTGCACGCGGCCCCGCCGAACTCGAAGGCCCAGTTGAACTGGACGAACTGCGCACGGCTGCGCGAGCCGTCAGAGGTCCGGCAGCTGGGAACGTCCGCCATCAGGTCGCGGGGGACGGACATCGCGGTCGCGCTGCGCCGGTCGGCGGCGAGATGCAGCAGGATCGTGGTGTCGGAGTGCTGGGTGCCGCGGTCGCGGCCGTACTTGGCGTTCCCTCTGCCGCTGCGGGTGTCGGAGCCGATGAGCAGGATGTTCTGCGCGCCCCTCACGGCCGGGACGGGCCGCTCCTTCTCGTACCGCTCGAGCTCGGCGGCTGCGCTGGTGTCAGTGGTGATGTTGTTGTCGAGCTTGCGGTAGAGCCACCAGCCGGTGCCGGCTCCCGCGAGAAGGACGACGGAGGCGCCGAGGGCGGTCCAACGCAGCCAGCGGCGCCAGCGGTTGGGGGACTCCTCATCCGATGTGCCGGATTCATCGGATGAGTCCGATGTGTCCTCGTCGGAATCCGGATGGGGGTCGGGGACCGGGTTGGCGTCCTCGACCTCGTCGACCTCGGGGTCCACGTCGTTCTCGGCGTCCTCGTCGCCGCCCGCGTCCGCGGCAGCGGAGTCGTCGGGGCCGCCGGCGCCTTCGGCCGAGTCCTCCGCGTCTTCGTCCGCGTCATCCGCATGATCCGACTCATGCGAATCGCCGGGCTCGTCCGGATCATCCAGCACTTTGGACTCGCTCGGCTCGTCCTCTTCCCCGGCCCCGTCCGTCGCCTCGTGACTCTCCGGCGGTTCCGGTGCCCTCGCTCCGCGCGACGTGCCGGCCGATGGCTCGTCTTCCGCCGATGAGTCCGGTTCGGCGGGCGTGCCAGCACTGTCCGTCACGTTCTGAGTCCGTCCTTCAAGGCGTCGCCGGATACGTACCGCCGATCATGTACCGGAGGTGACGCCGGGGCCCCGGGACTCGGCAGTCGATTGCGCCGGACGGGTGGACTTCATGCCGCTTGCCACCCCGTGCTTGTCACACGGGGTGGTCACGTGCCGTGATCACCCCGCGGTGTGGGTGACCCGCTCGCTCTCGATCCGCTTCTCCAGGCCCTCGGGGGACAGCTGGTCGAGGTTCCGGCACAGCACCACGGACGCGCCGGCCGCCAGCGGCGCGTACAGCCCGGCGGAGAGCCCCTCCCAGGTGTCGTACGACAGCCCCGACAGCAACCGCGAGCCGGGTTCGAGGCCCAGGGTCCGCGCGTCGGAGCGGGCCCGGTCGACGAGCTCGGCGCCCGTCAGTTCCGTACCGCCGACCGAGAGCGCGGGGGAGTCCGCGTCCACCGGCGCGTACGGCGCGAAGCGGTCACCCTGGCTGGGGACCTCGACGGCGTAGTCGGCATATCCGGCGGGCGGGGCGGGGAAGCGTCCGCCCAGCGGGCGCAGCGCCAGCGCGACCCGCTCGCCGGAACAGGCCAGCCCCGCGTCGAGCCCGTCCGGCCCGGCGACCACGAGATCGGCGCCGGCCGGATCACCGCCGACCTCCGCCGCCACCCCCACGGACGCGCAGGCGAGCAGCCAGACGGCGGTCTGCCAGTGCGCGGGCAGCATCAGCGCGAGCCGGTCGCCGGGCTCGGCCGAGAGGTCGCCCTGGAGCAGATTGGCGGTCTTGGCCACCCAATTGGCGAAGGTGGCGACGGACAATTCCACGCGCTCACCGGTGGCGTCGTCGTAGAAGGTGACCAAGGGGCGGGCCGGGTCCGCGGTGAGCGCGGATCGCAGCAGGTCGGCGGGGGTACGGTCGCTGGCGTTCACCCGCGCAACAGTACGCCGGGGCCCGGCGGATGTGCCGCCGTACCGGTGACGCCGTCCTCCGGTCGGACCGACACTCCGTCAGTTCCGCGCCGCCGTCCCGGGAGGCGGAACAAGTGGGCCCGGCCGACTATCGCTTCATGCGTGCCTCTCTAGCTTCAGCCATCGGCGTCGCGTGCACCGCCGCCCTCGTTCTCCCGCTCTCACTGCCCGCCACGGCGGCCACGCCCGCTGTCGCGGAGGCGGACGCGGTACCGGGTTCGACGCAGTCGCTCCCGCTCGCCCCCCTCGGCTCGAACCGCGCGGCCGGGGCCGCCCAGCAGGGTCTGCCCCAGCGGAACGTCAGACCGTTCTCACTGGTCGGCGTCGTCTGGGACGACGCGAAGACCGAGCTCCGCGGCACGGTCCAGGTCCGTACGCGCGCCACCAGGGGCGGCGTCTGGTCCGACTGGCAGGCCGTGGAGACCCACAACGACGAGCACTCCGCCGACCCGGGCACCCCCGAGGGCGAGTCGGCCACGGTCCGCGGCTCCACCGCCCC
Organism: Streptomyces sp. NPDC038280; assembly: GCF_055600045.1. NCBI lineage: Bacteria > Bacillati > Actinomycetota > Actinomycetes > Kitasatosporales > Streptomycetaceae > Streptomyces > Streptomyces sp. NPDC038280. The sequence continues at coordinate 22,970 of NZ_JBVJYZ010000011.1, read as the reverse complement.
GCTGTGGGTCGGCGACTCCGACGGAGTCGAGGTGCGCGTCCAGGCGGGCGGGTCCGACCGCGCCGGCGGCGGAGTGCTCCCGAGCGGACTGCGGCTCGAACTGGTCGACCCGGGACCGACTCCCGAGGGCGACGGCCCCGGCCTCACGGCGGGAGCCGCCTCGGACGACGCGGACCGCGCGCCCGTGAGCACCCAGATGACGGCGGCGGACGCCGCCGCGTCGGCGGTCAACGCGGACCTCGCCCCCCTCGGCGCCACCCACATCCCCGCCCTCTCGAAGGCGGAGACGGAGGCCGGGCTCGTGGGCTTCGTCAAGCCGTACATCGGACCGCGCCCACGGATCGTCACCCGCAAGGGCTGGGGCGCGGACGAGCGCCTGCGCGAGCGGAACTTCGTCTACACGAAGTCCGTGAAGGCCGTCTTCGTGCACCACACCGTCACCGGCAACGGATACGCGTGCAAGCAGGCACCCTCCGTCCTGCGCGGTATCTACCGCTACCACGTCAAGAGCAGCGGATGGCGTGACCTCGGCTACAACTTCGCCGTCGACAAGTGCGGAAACATCTACGAGGGACGCGCGGGCGGGGTGTCCAAGGCGGTACTGGGCGCGCATACGCGCGGCTTCAACAGCAACAGCATGGGCATCGCCGTCCTCGGCACCTACAGCAGCAAGTCACCGCCCGCGGCGGTGGTCAACTCCCTTGCCAAGCTGACCGCCTGGAAGCTGGGGCTGTACGGAGTCAACCCCCGCGGCACCACGTATCTGACGTCGGGTGGGGGCAACTTGTACAAGAAGGGCAAGAAGGTCAGGCTCAAGGTCATTTCCGGCCACCGGGACGGATTCGCGACGGAGTGCCCCGGCAGTCGGCTCTACGGCAAGCTCGGCACGGCCAGAGCCACATCCGCGCGGTACCAGGGGCGCAGCTGACGGAGTGGGCTCGGGAAGCGCCGGGGCGTCTCATACACTGGCCGGTCACATCGGTCATACGACCGACCATCGACCGGCCCCAGCAGGAAGCAGAGACGACAAGGTGACTGAAGCGATCCTCCTGGTCGGTGGCAAGGGCACGCGGCTGCGGCCGCTGACGGTGAACACGCCGAAGCCGATGGTCCACGCGGCGGGCGTTCCGTTCCTCACGCATCAGCTGGCGCGGGCGAGAGCGGCGGGCATCGAGCACATCGTGCTCGCCACCTCCTATCTGGCCGAGGTCTTCGAACCTCACTTCGGCGACGGCTCCGCGCTGGGGCTGCACCTGGAGTACGTCACCGAGCGGGAGCCGCTCGGCACCGGCGGCGCGATCCGCAATGTCGCCTCCCGGCTCCACTCGGGCCCCGAGGACCCCGTACTGATCTTCAACGGGGACATCCTGACCGGCCTGGACATCCGGGCGCTGGTGGCCACTCACCAGGAGTCCGGTGCGGATGTCTCCCTCCACCTGACCCGCGTCGAGGACCCGAGGGCCTTCGGCCTGGTTCCCACGGACGCGACGGGCCGGGTGACGGCGTTCCTGGAGAAGCCCCAGACGCCGGAGGAGATCGTCACCGACCAGATCAACGCGGGGGCGTACGTCTTCCGTCGTTCCGTGATCGACACGATCCCCGAGGGCCGCCCGGTCTCGGTCGAGCGGGAGACCTTCCCCGACTTGCTGGCCTCCGGAGCGCATCTGCAGGGCATGGTCGACTCCACGTACTGGCTGGACCTCGGCACCCCGCAGGCGTTCGTCCGGGGCTCCGCCGATCTGGTCCAGGGCCTGGCCCCGTCCCCGGCGGTCCCGGGGCGCTGCGGTGACCGGCTCGTCCTGCCGACGGCCTCCGTCGCCCCGGACGCCAAGCTCACCGGCGGCACGGTCGTCGGCGAGGGCGCGACCGTCGAAGCGGGCGCGCGTATCAGCGGCAGCACGGTCCTGGCGGGCGCGGTCGTGGAGGCGGGCGCGGTGATCACGGACTCCCTGATCGGCGCGGGCGCCCGGGTCGGCGCCCGCACGGTCGTGACGGGGGCGGTCATCGGCGACGGCGCGCAGGTGGGCGCGGACAACGAGCTCCGTGAGGGCGTCCGGGTGTGGTGCGACGCGACGCTCGCGCCGGGTTCGCTGCGGTTCTCCTCGGACCAGTAGGACGGCTTCCCGGCACGGCCGAGGGGGCGGACCGGCCCGGGGGCGAGGAATTCGCGGCCCGGGGGCAAAGGCATCGGGTCCTGGTGCGGGCAGGGCTCCGGGGCCGGTGGCCTCGGGTCCGGCGCGCGCAGAGGCTTCGGGTCGGGCGCGGGCAAGGGCCGCGGGTCCGGCCCCGTCGCCCGGGCGGCGAAGGCATACCCTCATTACGTGTCCGGCCGCTACGCTCCCCGTCCCTCCCGCACCACGGTGCGCGGTGGCCACGTCGTCGTACCCGCTCCCCGGGCGGCCGCACCGGCCCCCGCGCAGGTCCGCCGCTGGACGCCCCCGGCCCCCCTGGACCTCGGCCTCACGCTCGGACCCCTGCGGCGGGGCCCCGGTGACCCCACCTTCCGTACGACCCCCGACGGGTCCGTCTGGCGGTCCGCCCGTACGCCCGCGGGGCCCGGCACACTCCGGGTCGCCCAGCGCGGCGGCGACGTCGAGGCGGAGGCCTGGGGTCCGGGAGCCGACTGGCTGCTCACCCAACTCCCCGAGCTGCTAGGGGCGTTGGACGATCCGGACGCCTTCGAGCCCCGCCATCGGCTGCTCGCCGAGACCCACCGCCGCCGCCCCGGGCTGCGGCTCGTCCGCACCGGCCTGGTCCTGGAGTCGCTGATCCCGTCCATCCTGGAGCAGAAGGTCACCACGGACGAGGCGTACCGCGCCTGGCGGCTGCTGGTACGGAAGTACGGAGAGCCGGCCCCCGGGCCGGCCGAGCGGATGCACGTCATGCCGGACGCCCGCACCTGGTCGATGATCCCCTCCTGGGAGTGGCACCGCGCCGGCGTCGACAACAAGCGCGCCTCGACGGTACTGCGCGCCGTCAAGGTCGCCCGCCGGATGGAGGAGGCGGCCGGCATGGAACCCGAACAGGCCCAGGCGCGCCTGGAGTTGATTCCTGGCATCGGCCCGTGGACCTCCGCCGAGACGGTCCAGCGCAGCAACGGCGCCCCGGACGCGGTGTCGGTCGGCGACTACCACCTCCCGAGCATCGTGGGGTACGCGCTCGGCGGCGACCGCACCGCCGACGACGCGGCGATGCTGAAGCTCCTCGAGCCGTACGAGGGCCAGCGCCACCGCGCGGCCCGGCTGATCCTCCTCAGCGGCCGCACCCCACCCCGCCGGGCGCCCAGAATGACCCCGGGCAACATCGCGGCCCTGTAGCCGCAGGGGTACGGTCGCGGCCTCCGCCCCGGTGGCGGGAACGCCCGCCGCTACCGCACCTCGACGAAGTCCTCCGCCGCCCGCGCCGGCCGGTCCTTCGGCGGCGCCGCCGCGTGCCCGACCGCCACCGCGCCCATCGGATCCCAGTCGTCCGGCAGGCCGAGCACCTCGCGGACGACCTCGCGGCAGAACATCGTCGAGGACACCCACGCCGAGCCCAGGCGCTCGCCGGCCAGCGCCACCAGGAAGTTCTGCACGCCCGCCCCGGCCGCGACCACGAACATCTCGCGCTCGGCGGCGTCCCGGCGCGGGTCGCCGTAGTGGTGCGAGCCGTCCGTCACCAGGCAGGGCACCACGAGGTACGGCGCGTCGCGCAGCACATCACCCCGCTTCACGCGCTTCGCGACGGACTCCTCCGACTTGCCGTCGCGACGCAGGTCGGCGATCCAGGCGTCCCGCATCGCGTCGAGCAGCCGGGTGCGCGACCCGGCCGATTCGAGCAGGACGAAACGCCACGGGGTCGTGTGGTGCGGCGCGGGCGCCGTGACGGCCGCGGCGACGGCCCGCCGGACGGCGCCCCCGTCGACCGGCTCGTCGGTGAACGCGCGGACCGTACGCCGCTGGGTCACCGCTTCCCGTACCGCCTCCGAGGTCCCGAGCCGGAACATGTCGTCGGCGGCCACCCGCACCAGCGCCCGTGCGCCGTCCTCACCGCCCGCTCCGGCGCCCACCAGATGTGGGAGCCCCCGGACCACCGCGACCGGCAGACCCTGGGACTTGCCCTTCACCAGGTCGCCCGCGGCGGCCAGTTCGTCGGCGGTGGCGACGACGGTCGCGCTCAGCGGATTGCCGTACGTGTCGGTGCCGCCGCGCAGATCGTCCAGGACGCGCACGCCCGCCGCGCCGATCGCGACGTCGGTGAGCCCGGTGCGCCAGGGCCGTCCGAAGGTGTCCGTGACGACGACGCCCACGTCCACGCCGAGCGTGTCCCGCAGCCCCTCGCGTAGCGCGCGGGCCGAGGCGTCCGGGTCCTCGGGCAGCAACAGCACTGTCCCGGAAGGGGTGTTGGAGGCGTCGACACCGGCCGCGGCCATCACCAGGCCCTGTCGGTTCTCGACGATCCGCAGCGTGCCGCGCCGCGCGACGACCCGCACGGTCTCGGCGTCTATCGCCGCCTCCCGGTCGTCGGCGGCGACGATCCGGCCCTCCGCCTTGCTGACGATCTTGGAGGTGACGAGCAGGACGTCACCGTCGACGAGCCCGGGCTCGGTGGCCGCGATCAGCTTGGCGAGGCTGTCTCCGGCACGCACCTCGGGCAGCCCGCTCAGCGCCCAGACCCGGTACGACGCCGAGACGCCCGCCCTCGCGCCGGAACCACCGTCCGGCAGCCCGATCGCGTTGCCGGTCCCGGGGTCCCGCCGCGCGTCGCGATCCCCGCTCACGCGCGGACCTCCTCCGCCAGCGCCAGCGCCTCACGCGCCATCGCCGCCGTGGCCTCGACGTCGGTCATCATCAGCGGCACGGCCCGGCAGCGGATGCCCGCCGCCTCGACCTCGTCGACAACGCCCGCGTCGACCGTGTCGACGAGCCAGCCGTCGAGCAGCCCCGACCCGTAGTGCGCCGCGACGGCGGCCGCCGTCGACTCGACCCCCACGGCGGCCAGCACCTTGTCGGCCATCCCGCGCACCGGTGCGTCACCGACGATCGGGGAGAGGCCGACGACCGGCACCCCCGCCTCGGCGATGGCCTCGCGGATGCCCGGCACGGCGAGGATCGTGCCGACGCTGACGACCGGGTTGGACGGGGGGAAGAGGATGACGTCGGCGGAGGCGAGCGCCTCCAGCACTCCCGGCGCGGGCTTCGCCTGCTCGGCCCCGACGGGGACGACCGCGTGCGCCTCCACGGAGGCCCGCAGCTTCACCCAGTACTCCTGGAAGTGCACGGCCTTCCGCTCGCCGTCCACATCGATCGCGACATGCGTCTCGACGCGGTCGTCGGTCATCGGCAGCAGCCGCACACCCGGCTTCCAGCGCGCGCACAGCGCTTCGGTGACGGCGCTGAGCGGATAGCCCGCGCCGATCATCTGCGTACGGACGATATGGGTGGCGAAGTCGCGGTCGCCGAGCCCGAACCACTCGGGGCCCACGCCATAGGCGGCGAGCTCCTCCTTCACCTGGAAGGTCTCGTCCGCGCGCCCCCAGCCCTGCTCCTCGTTGATGCCGCCGCCGAGGGTGTACATCACCGTGTCGAGGTCGGGGCAGACCTTCAGCCCGAAAAGATGGATGTCGTCACCGGTGTTGCCGATGACGGTGATGTCCGCGTCGGGGGCGGCGGACTTCAGACCACGGAGGAAGCGGGCACCACCGATGCCGCCGGCAAGAACCACAATGCGCATACGAACAGTCTGTCAGGCGCGGCCTGATCCTCTGAGGGGTGGTGGTCGGGCGGCGGGTGGGAGTGTCAGGCGCGCACGGCGTCCTGGGTCGCGGGGGCGGCGCACCGGGCCGCGTGCATGGGCATCTCGGTCAGGCCCGGGTAGTAGACGTGCAGGCTCACGGCCGGTTCGAGGGAGTCGTTGACCACCTCGTGGACGTAGCCGGGCGCGAAGACGCGCTGGGCGCCCTCGCCGAGCGCCCGGTGTCCGCGCTCCGTACGCTCCGTCAGCTCGCCCTGGAGCACGGTGAGTACGCCGGACGACTGCCCGTGGTCGTGGACGCCGCTGCTCTGCCCCGGCACCCAGGAGAGCAGCCAGATCTCGTATCCGGGGCCGGTGCGCAGCCGGTGGTACCAGCGGGCGGTGGCGTCGTACTGGACGAGCGGGGCCCACTGGGAGCGGTCGGCGGCGAGGGAGCGGGCGAGGCCGGCGAACTCGGCCACGGTGGCGGGGTGCTGCTTGACCGGCTGGAGGAGGTGCTGGACCTCGAGGATGTCGCCGGCGATCTGAAGGTCGCTGTCGCTGTTCATGGGTGCGGTGGTTCCTCAGCAGAAACAGAAGTGCAGTGCGGGGGGTCGCAAACAAGGAAGACGCTGGAGCGCTGTGTCCTGGAGCCCTGACGTGCAGGGGGAGAAGCTCAGGAGCGCATCAACAGCTGGAACAGCAACAGTGAGCCTGGACAGCACTGCGGAACCCACGGGTGCGGGTCGCGAGGGGCGCTGAGGTCACTGGCATGCAATCAAGGTGCCGGGCCGGGTACCCGACTGTCAACCCAATGCCCGATTTGGTGGCAATGTTTCACCTCATCCGGTTACTGCGACAGGAGAAAGGTTTGTGCAGCGGGAGCCCGGGACACATGGCGCATCAACCGCGCCCACAAACGCCGTTATGCGCCCGTGACCGGACTGTGATCCGGATCGCTTCCGTGGCTCGATCGCAACAAGATCAGAGTTTCGGACGTCCTCCCCTCCGGAGGGCTTGGGCGGGCGTCCGGCGGGAAGGGGGGCGGAGCAGGCCGATGGCATGTGTCACCTTTTTGGTGATTTGAACACTTTCCGCATAGCCTTGGTTCCGCAGAGTGAATACCGGGCTCAATAGCAGATCCCGGCTTGACTCTCACGGAGCGACGAACTTGTAATTTCACTCGTGTCGTTCAGCCGAAATCGGTAACGGCAACATCACGGGGACGCAAAGACGGACGAGGGGCGCACATGACCGAGTTGTTCCAGGAACTGCTGGTCGAGGACGCGGACGAGGAACTCGGCTGGCAGGAGCGCGCTCTGTGCGCCCAGACCGATCCCGAGTCCTTCTTCCCCGAGAAGGGCGGCTCGACCCGAGAGGCCAAGAAAGTCTGCCTCGCCTGTGAAGTCCGCTCGGAATGCCTCGAGTACGCCCTTCAGAACGACGAGAGATTCGGAATCTGGGGCGGTCTGTCCGAGCGTGAACGCCGTCGTCTGAAGAAGGCCGCCGTCTGACCAGCGCGCGACCGAACCGCACACCCGTCGTTGAACAACGGTCCGCCGCCTGTGCCTGTCCACAGGCGGCGGACCGTTTTCATGCCCGCCCGTATCCCGGCCGCCGCCGCTCATCGAGGCGCTTCGCTCCGCGGCGCTTTTCCCTACCGTTAGGGTGGGGCCCCGTCCGAGACGCTCCCACGCCCCCCGCGGGCGACCCCCCGGCCGGAGGGCCCGTACCTCGATGTCCGCCACCACGCCAGCGTTTGCTCCCGCCCAGCCGCCCGAGTACCCGCGACACGTCGTCACCGCCGTGCTCGTCTCCCACGACGGCGCCCGCTGGCTGCCCGACGCCCTCGCCGGACTCCTCGGCCAGGAACGTCCCGTGCAGAACGTCGTCGCCGCCGACACCGGCAGCGCCGACGACTCCGCGCGGCTGGTCACCGAGGCCATCGGAGACGAGCGGGTCCTGCACCTCGCCCGGCGTACCGGATTCGGCGCCGCCGTCGACGAGGCCGCCCGGACCGCCCCCGTCCTCGGCCCCGACGACCTTCCCTATCTGAAGCGGCCCAGCGGCTGGGACCCGGTCAGCAGGAGTTGGCGCGACGACGCCTACGACATGCCCGAACTGCCGCACGGCGAGCCCGTGCAGTGGCTCTGGCTGCTCCACGACGACTGCGCCCCCGCGCCCGACGCCCTCGCCGAACTCCTGCGCGTCGCCGACTCGGACGCGTACGCCGCCGTCATCGGCCCCAAGCTGCGCGGCTGGTACGACCGCAAGCAGCTCCTTGAAGCCGGCGTCTCCATCGCCCGAAGCGGCCGCCGCTGGACCGGACTCGACCGCCGTGAACAGGACCAGGGCCAGCACGACCAGGTCCGACCGGTCCTGTCCGTCTCCTCCGCCGGCATGCTCGTCCGCCGTGACGTCTTCGAGGAACTGGGCGGCTTCGACCGCCGCCTCCCCCTCATGCGCGACGACGTCGACCTGTGCTGGCGCGCCCACTCCGCCGGCCACCGTGTCCTCGTCGCCCCCGACGCCGTCCTGCGCCACGCCGAGGCCTCCGCCCGCGAGCGGCGCACCGTCGACTGCGCGGGCCGCTCGGTCACCAACCCGCACCGCGTCGACAAGGCCGGCGCCGTCTACACCCTGCTGGCCAACACCCGCGGGATCACCCTCCCGTATGTACTGCTCCGGCTCGTCCTCGGCACCCTGCTGCGTACCGTCGCCTACCTCGTCGGCAAGGCGCCCGGCCAGGCCGTCGACGAAGTCATGGGCCTGTTCGGCACGTTGCTGCGGCCCGAGCGGATCATCGCCGCCCGCCGCAGGCGCGCCAGGCCCGCCGTACCGGCGAGCGACCTGCGCCCGCTCTTCCCGCCGCCCGGCGCCACCGTCCGTGCCACCGTCGAACAGATCGCGTCCAACTTCGGCGGCTCGGACGCCGAATCGGGCGGCTCGCGCCACGGTGTCATCGAGTCGGGACCCGGCGGTGACGAGGCCGACTTCCTGGAGATCGAGCAGTTCGCACGGCTGAAGAAGATCGCCCGGAAGCCCGGCCCGGTCCTCTTCGCGCTGCTGCTCCTCATCTCCCTCGTCGCCTGCCGCGGACTGCTCGGCGGCGGCTCGCTCGCCGGCGGCGCCCTGCTGCCGGCGCCCGACGACGTCTCCGGCCTGTGGAGCCGCTACGCCGACGGCTGGCACCCCATCGGGACCGGCGGCACCCAGTCCGCCCCGCCCTACCTCGCGGTGCTCGCTGGCCTCTCCGGACTCTTCCTCGGATCCACGGGCTTCGCGCTCACCCTGCTGCTCGTCTGCTCGGTGCCGCTCGCCGGCCTGACCGCCTACTTCGCCTCGCGCTCCCTCGTCGAGTCCCGGCTGCTGCGCGCCTGGGGCGCCATCGCCTACGCGTTCCTGCCCGCCGCCACCGGCGCCCTCGCGACCGGCCGCCTCGGCACCGCCGTCCTCGCCATCCTGCTCCCGCTGATCGCCCGCGCCGCGATCGCGGCCCACGGGCTGCGCGGCGAGGGACGCGGCAGCTGGCGCGCCACCTGGGCCTACGCCTTCCTGCTGACCTTCACGATGGCGTTCACGCCGATCGTCTGGCCGCTCGCCGTCGTCCTCGGCCTCGCCGTGCTCGCCCTGCGCCGCGACGACCTCACCGCCTACGGACTGCGCTTCGTCGCCGCCGTCGGCACCCCGCTGCTCGTCCTCGCGCCCTGGTCCCTCTCGGTGCTGACCAGCCCCTCCGCCTTCCTGCGCGAAGCCGGCCTGGAGTTCAGTACGGGCACGGCCTCCGCGCTCGACCTCCTCGGCATCAGCCCCGGTGGCCCCAAGGCGGCCGGCGGCCTGCTGCTCATCGGCCTGGTCCTGGCGGCGCTCGCCGCCCTGCTGCGCGGTGAGCGCCAGTTCGCCGTCCGCGTCACCTGGGCCGTGGCCCTCACCGGACTGGTCTTCGCGGTCCTCGCCAACGGATCGGGCTGGGCGGGACCGGCGACCCTCGTCTACGGCATCGCGCTCATCGCCGCCGGCATGCTCGGCGCCGAAGGCGGCCGCACCCGCGTCGCCGCCCAGAGCTTCGGCTGGCGCCAGCCCGTCGCCGCGCTGATCGCCCTCGCGTCGGCCGCCGGCCCGCTGCTGGCCGCCGCCGGCTGGATGATCGACGGCGCGGCCGGCCCGCTGGACCGGCGCGACCCCGTGCAGGTCCCGGCGTTCGTCGCCGAGGAGAGCGGCACCCGCGACCAGCCCCGCACCCTCGTACTCGGCGGCACCTCGCCCGCCACCGTCTCCTACACCCTGGTCCGGGGCTCGGGCGCCCGCCTCGGCGACGCCGAACTGGCCGCTACCGGAGGCAGCGACCCGCGCCTCGACAAGGTCGTCGCCAACCTGGTCGCCGGCTCCGGCGCCGACCAGACCGAACAGCTCAGCGGCTTCGCGATCCGTTACGTCCTCGTACGGGACGGGGCGCCGCGCCAGATGAGCCGCGTCCTCGACGCCACACCCGGCCTGAGCCGGCTCAGCCAGCTCGACGGCAGCGCCCTGTGGCGCGTCGACCGCCAGGTCGCCCGGGCCACCGTGGTCCCGCCCGCCGCCGGCGGAAGCGACGCCAAGGGCGAACCGCTGCCCGTCGCGTCCGAGGCGGTCGAGGCGCACACCCACGTCCCGGCGGGCCCCGCCGGCCGGATCCTGCGCATCGCCGACCGGGCCGACGACGGCTGGCAGGCCACCCTCGACGGCAAGGAACTCAAGAAGACCACCGTCGACGGCTGGGCGCAGGGCTTCGAACTGCCCGCGAACGGCGGCCGGCTCGACCTCATCTTCGACGAGCCCCTCACCCACACGGCGTGGATCTGGACCCAGAGCACCCTCGCCGTGGTCCTGCTCGTCCTGGCCCTGCCCGGCCGGCGCCGCGAGATCGACGACGACCTGCCGGAGGAGGAGACCGTCGTCCCCGCGCAGGCACTGGAGGGCGACGGACGCCGTGCCCGCAGGCTCCGCGCGGCCGCCGAGGCCGAAGCGGCGGCCGAGACGGCCGACGCCGCGCAGGCCGCGGCCGCGACGGCGGCCCCGGACGCGGATCCGTACGCCCAGCCGCAGACCCAGCAGCCGTACGCGGACATCCCCCAGCAGCAGCCGTACGGCGAGTGGAACGGCCAGTACACCGACGGCGGCCAGTACGCCGAGAGCCCTCAGGGCCAGACCGCCGACCAGGGCCAGGGCCAGTACCAGCAGGAGTACGCGCAGTACGACCCGAACCAGCCCCAGTACCAGCAGCAGTACCAGCAGTACGACCCGAACCAGCAGCAGTACCCGGCGGACGCCTATCAGTACCAGCAGGGCCAGTACGACGCGCAGTACGACCCCTACGGCTACGGACAGCAGCAACAGCCGTTCGAGCCGCAGCAGCCCTACGCCGACGGCCACGAGACCGAGCAGCGTCCCGACGGGAGCAGCAACCAGTGAAGCGCACCACCCTCTCCCTGATCGCGGCCGCCACGGCCCTCGCGGCCGTCACCGGCGTGGCCGCCCTGACCGCGCCCGACGCCGGGCCGGGCGCCGAGGCGAAGGCCCCCGCGCGTCTGCCCGTCGAGCGGTCCAGCCTGCTGTGCCCCGCGCCCAGCACGTCGGAGCTCGCCGAGACGGTGTACACGTCCTTCACCCCGGCGGGGGAGAAGGCGTCCGGTCAGGGCGCGGAGGCGGCCAAGGCCGCCAAGGCCGAACTGAAGCCGGCCACCAAGACCCTGGCCGACCCGGACGCCGCCAAGAAGAAGGCCGACAAGGCGCCCGCGGCCGACAAGTCCGTCGTCACCCTCACCCAGCCCGGCAAGCCCGTCACCGCCGCGGCCAACGGGGGAGAGGCCCCGGCCCTCGTCGGCTCCGCCACCGGCCCGCTCGCCCCCGGCTGGACCACCCAGCAGACGACCACCCAGTCAGCGGGCGGCGCCCGCGGACTGCTCGGCCTCAGCTGCACCTCACCCGACACGGACTTCTGGTTCCCGGGCGCCTCGACCGCCAAGGAGCGTCAGGACTACGTCCACCTCACCAACCCCGACGACACGGCGGCGGTCGCGGACATCGAGCTGTACGGCCCGGACGGCGTCATCAAGTCCTCGCTGACCGAGGGCATCCCGGTGCCCGCCCGCTCCAGCGTGCCCGTGCTGCTCTCCACCCTCACGGCGGCCCCCGCGGCGGCCGACGTGACCGTCCACGTCACCACCCGCTCCGGCCGGGTGGGCGCGGTGGTCCGCGCCGCCGACGACAAGACCGGCAGCGACTGGCTGCCCGCCTCGGCCGACCCGGCGGGCTCGCTGGTCCTGCCCGGCATCCCGGCGGACGCCACCTCCGTACGGCTGATCGCGTACGCCCCCGGCGACGACGACGCCGACGTGAAGATCCGCCTCGCCGGCGCGACCGGCACGATCACCCCAGCCGGCCATGAGTCGCTGCACGTCAAGTCGGGGATGACCGCCTCCGTCGACCTCAGGGACGTCACCCGGGGCGAGGCCGGCTCCCTGCTGCTGACCCCCGCGCAGAGCGGACACGCCACCCCGGTGGTGGCCGCGCTGCGCGTGGTCCGCGGCACCGGTGCCAAGCAGGAGATCGCCTTCATCCCGGCCACCCTGCCGGTCGGCACCCGCTCCGGCGTCGCCGACAACCGCGCCACCGGTTCCACCCTCTCCCTGACCGCGCCCGGCGCGACCGCGCAGGTCAGGGTCACGGCGTCGGCGGGCAGCCAGGCGGGTACGGCGACCAGCAAGACGGTCACGGTCAAGGGCGGGACGACGATGGCCTTCACCCCGCCGGTCCCGGCCGGACTCAAGGGCTCGTACGCGCTGACCGTCGAGACCCTCTCGGGCGGCCCGGTGCACGCGGCGCGCACGCTGGCCGTGCCGCGCGAGGGCATCCCGATGTTCACCGTGCAGACGCTGTCGGACGACAGGGGAACGGTCGAGGTGCCGACGGCGAAGCAGGACCTGACGGTGCTCGACTAGGACCTGTCTCCTGGACCGGGCCGGATCTCCTGGACCGGGCTGGATCTCCTGGATCGGGCCGGAGCACGGCACCATCCGACAGAGCAGGCCCGGCGGCGAGGGCTCGGGCCGGCCGGCGGCCAGACCGGGCCGTCGGAGACCTCTAGGTGTCGCCGTACCGGGGGTCGACCGACTCGGGGGAGAGCCCCAGGAGCTCGGCGACCTGCTCGACCACGACCTCGTGGATCAGCAGTGCCCGCTCGTCGCGGTTCTTGGAGCGGATCTCGACCGGCCGCCGGTAGACCACGACGCGCGCGGGCGTCTCCTTCTCGGCCGGCACCGCGCTGCCGAGCGGCACCGAGTCGTCGCGGGTCTGCGGCACCTCCATGACCACGAACTCCACATCGGCCAGCTGGGGCCAGTGCCGCTCCAGGCGTTCCACCGAGTCCTGCACCAGATCGCGGAAGGACTCCGCTCGGCTGGCCGACAGCGGCACCTGGGGTGGGGCGACGGGCCCGCGCATACCGCGGCCGTGGCGGTCGCGGCGGCGCGGCCGTGGCTCGTTCGGGCGGGGCGGCACAGGAGTGTCCATCACTGACGCAGCGTAGCTCTCCGCGCGGCGCCCCAGCCGTATGTCGCAAGTTGAACATTTTGGCCGGGCCCGGGCCCGGTTCGATACGCCTCCGCGACCATCTCCCTGGCGTTCATTGACCGGATTCCTACTGGCCGATGTCCGGATCGCTCACCGCCCCCGTCGGTGATCCCCTCCTCCCCCGCAGGTCAGGCCAGTTGCCCGGAGAGCACCCGTGGCGGAGCTCACACCGCGACACGGTGGAGTGACGTGGTGGAGAGTCGTCGCGGCCCGCTCAAGAGTGCGGTACCGTCCAACGTCGTGAGCCCTGTACGTCGCTGTTCGCGCACCGCGTGCGGCCGCCCTGCCGTCGCGACACTGACGTACGTCTATGCCGACTCGACTGCGGTCCTCGGCCCGCTCGCCACCTACGCCGAGCCCCACTGCTACGACCTCTGTGCCGAGCACAGTGAGCGCCTGACCGCGCCCCGTGGCTGGGAGGTCGTGCGGCTGACCGACGGTTCGGCCCCCTCCCGCCCCAGCGGTGACGATCTCGAGGCCCTCGCCAACGCCGTGCGCGAAGCGGCCAGACCGCAGGAGCGCGCGGCGGAGGCCGGAGGCAAGGGCGGCCGCGGCGGCAGCCCCGTCGAGGCCGGACGCCGAGGTCATCTGCGCGTCCTGCGCTCCCCCGACTCCTGACCCGCCCCGCCCCGCCGGCGTCCCCCGCGGATCCGGGCCGCCCCTTGCGCATGCTCCCCTCTACGGACGGGTAGTTTGGGCGGTCCGAGACTTCAGGAGGGTTGGGCCGTGGCTGCTGATCTGTCACAGATCGTGAAGGCGTACGACGTCCGCGGAGTGGTGCCGGATCAGTGGGACGAGGCGCTGGCGGAGCTGTTCGGCGCGGCGTTCGTCCGGGTGACCGGCGCCGACGCGATCGTCGTCGGGCACGACATGCGACCGTCGTCGCCCGGGCTGTCGGGCGCCTTCGCACGCGGCGCGGCCCGCCTCGGCGCGGACGTCACCCTGATCGGGCTCTGCTCCAGCGACCAGCTGTACTACGCCTCCGGGGACCTGGACCTTCCGGGCGCCATGTTCACCGCCTCGCACAACCCCGCGCAGTACAACGGCATCAAGATGTGCCGCGCGGGCGCGAAGCCGGTCGGCCAGGACTCCGGCCTCGCCGAAATCCGCGAGCTCGTCGAGTCCTGGTCCGGGAGCGGGGCGCCCGAGGCGGCGGCCACGCCCGGCAAGGTGACCGAGCGGGACACGCTCGCCGGATACGCGGCGCACCTCAAGTCCCTCGTCGACGTGGCGGACATCCGCCCGCTGAAGGTGGTCGTGGACGCCGGCAACGGCATGGGCGGCCACACGGTCCCCACCGTCTTCGAGGGTCTGCCCCTGGACCTCGTACCGATGTACTTCGAGCTCGACGGCACCTTCCCGAACCACGAGGCCAACCCGCTGGACCCGAAGAACATCGTGGACCTGCAGGCCCGCGTCCTCGCCGAGGGCGCCGACATCGGCCTCGCCTTCGACGGCGACGCCGACCGCTGCTTCGTGGTCGACGAGCGGGGCGAGGGCGTCTCCCCGTCCGCGATCACCGCGCTGGTGGCGGCGCGCGAGCTGGCCAAGCACCCCGGCGGCACGGTCATCCACAACCTGATCACCTCGTCGACCGTGCCCGAGGTCGTCCGCGAGAACGGCGGCACGCCCGTGCGGACCCGGGTCGGCCACTCCTTCATCAAGGACGAGATGGCCCGCACCGGGGCGATCTTCGGCGGCGAGCACTCCGCGCACTACTACTTCCGCGACTTCTGGAACGCCGACACCGGCATGCTGGCCGCCCTCCACGTCCTGGCGGCCCTCGGTGGCCAGGACGGCCCCCTGTCGGCCCTGGTCTCCGCGTACGACCGCTACGCCGCCTCGGGCGAGATCAACTCCACCGTCACCGACCAGGCCGACCGCATGGCGGCGGTCCGCGAGGCCTTCGCCTCCCGCGAGGGCGTCACGACGGACGAGCTGGACGGCCTCACGGTCAAGGCGAAGGACTGGTGGTTCAACCTGCGCCCGTCCAACACCGAGCCGCTGCTGCGCCTGAACGTCGAGGCCGTGGACGAGCCCACGATGTCCGCACTGCGCGACGAGGTCCTGGCCCTGGTGCGGGCGACCTCCTGACGACGGAGGACCGGGCGGGGACGGCCGGGGCGCGGGGCTGACTGAGCGCTGGGGCGGGGTCGTACGGGACAGTCCGTACGACCCGCCCCGCAAAGGCGTCCCGCCGACCGCCCGGCACTTCAGCCGAGCCGCGCCCGCCCGGCGCCTTCGCCCGGGCCGCGCCCGCCCGGCGCCTTCGCCCGGGCCGCGCCCGCCCGGCGCCTTCGCCCGAGCCGCGCCCCGTCGGCGCGGCACTCACCTGAGCCGCGCCCGCCGCCCCCCGGCGGTAGGCTGACCTGGCCCAACCCCAACCGCCACACCCATCGTTCGAAGGGACAACCCCATGCCGCTCGAAGCCGGCCTCCTGGAGATCCTCGCCTGCCCCGCCTGCCACGCGCCGCTCAACGACCGCACGGCAGCCGAGACCCCCGAGCTGATCTGCGGCGGCTCGGACTGCGGCCTGGCCTACCCGGTACGCGACGGCATCCCCGTCCTCCTCGTCGACGAGGCCCGCCGCCCGGAGTGACCCCCGTCGGCGTACGCACGTTCATGTAGCGCATGCAACGCACGCGGAGGCGATCGGAGGCCCCACCCCCATGCTCGACGAGTCGCTGCTCGACGACCCGGAAGCCCTGGCCCGTGCCGACCACCGCGGTCTCCTCCGGGGCGCCGCCGAAGCCGGCGCACGGGTACGGACCGCCGCACGGCACGCCGCCGAGGCCGGTATCGGCGACCTCAGGCCCGAGGGCCGCCCCCGCGCCGTCCTCGTCGCAGGCACCGGGACCGCCGCCACCGGCGTCGCCGACCTGATCGCCGCCCTCGCGGGCGCCGCCGCCCCGGTCACCCGGCTGCACCCCACCGGTGTCGCCCCCGCCGCCGGCGCCCTGCGCTGGGCACTCCCCGGCTGGGCGGGCTCCCTCGACCTGCTCCTCGTCGTCACCACCGACGGCTCCGAGCCCGGCCTCGCCCTCCTCACCGAGCAGGCGTACCGCCGAGGCGTCACCGTCGTCGCCGTCGCCCCCCAGAGCTCCCCGCTGATGTCGGCCGTCGCCGACTCCCACGGCCTCGCCGTGCCCATGGCCACCCCGCCGAACGAGATGTACGACGAGACGCTGGAGACGCCCGCGGCGAGCCCCGGCGCCCTATGGGCCCTGTTCACCCCGCTCCTCGCGCTGATCGACCGGCTGGGCCTGTTCGCCGCGCCCCCGGAGATCCTGGAGAAAGTCGCGGACCGCCTCGACCGCACCGCCGAACGCTGTGGCCCGGCCACGGCCACGTACAGCAACCCCGCCAAGACTCTCGCCGCCGACCTCACCCAGTCCCTTCCGCTGATCTGGACCGAGGGCGTCACCGCCGGACCGGCCGGCCGCCGGTTCGCCGCCGTTCTGGCCGAGCTGGCCGGCCTTCCCGCACTCGCCGCCGACCTCCCCGAAGCACTCCCCGCCCACGGCGTCCTGCTCGTCGGCGACTACGCCGCCGGGGCCGACCCGGACGACTTCTTCCGTGACCGGGTCGACGAGCAGCAGGCCCTGCGCGCCCGGATCGTGCTCATGCGCGACCGCCCGGACGGAGCCGACGGAAGCCTGACCGCCGCGCCCGCCGCCCGCGAACTCGCCCTCGGCCACGACACGGCCATCAGCGAGCTGGAGCCCGAGGAGGGCACCGAGCTGGAGGCCCTCGCCGAACTCGTCGCCATCACCGACTTCGCCGCCGTCTACCTCGCGCTCGCCTCGGCCGCCACCGCCGCCACCCCGGAGTCCGACGACACCGACCGCGGCCCCTCGTGACAGAACCCGCCGCCACGCCCTGAGGAAAGCTGGAACGCCGCATGGACCGCCTCTCCAACACCGTCCGCCCCTATGCCTGGGGCTCCACGACGGCCATCCCGGAACTCCTCGGCCTCGCCCCCACCGGCGAGCCCCAGGCCGAGATGTGGATGGGCGCCCACCCAGGAGCCCCGTCGCGGACCGAGCGCGGCCCGCTGACCGACGTCATCGCCGAGGACCCCGTACGCGAACTCGGCGCCGCGGCCGTCGACAGGTTCGGCCCGCACCTGCCCTTCCTCCTCAAGCTCCTCGCCGCCGGCGCCCCTCTCTCCCTCCAGGTCCACCCCGACCTCGCACGGGCGAAGGAGGGTTACGCCGCCGAGGAGAGCGCCGGCATCCCCATCGACGCGCCCCACCGCAACTACAAGGACGCCAACCACAAGCCCGAACTGATCTGCGCCCTCACGCCCTTCGAGGGTTTCTGCGGCTTCCGCCCGCCGGGCGAGTCCGCCGACGCCATGGCCGCGCTCGGCGTCGACTCCCTCAAGCCGTACGTGGACCTCCTTCACGCCCACCCCGAGGAAGCCGCGCTCCGCGAGGTCCTCACCGCGATCCTCACCGCCGACCCGGAGGAGATGGCGGCCACGGTCACCGAGGCGGCGGCCGCCGGCGCCCACCTCGGCGGCGCCCTCGCCCCGTACGCCCGGATCGCCCACCACTTCCCCGGCGACCGGGGCGTCGTCGCCGCCATGCTGCTCAACCACGTCCAACTCCAGCCCGGCGAGGCGCTCTTCCTCGGCGCCGGCGTTCCGCACGCCTATCTCAGCGGCCTCGGCGTCGAGATCATGGCCAACTCCGACAACGTCCTGCGCTGCGGCCTGACCCCCAAGCACGTCGACGTTCCCGAGCTGCTCCGCGTCGTCCGCTTCGAGGCGGCCGACCCGGGCGTGCTGCGCCCGGAGGCGTCGCCGTCCGGTGAAGAGGTCTACGACACCCCCACGGACGAGTTCCGGCTCTCCCGCTACGTCCTCGCCGCCGGCGCGGCGCCCCTCGACATCACCGCCACGACCCCGCAGATCCTGCTCGCCACCTCGGGTCGCCCGGAGGCGGGCGACCTCACCCTCGGGCCCGGCGAATCGGTCTTCGTACCGGCGGGCGAGAAGGCCGAACTGTCCGGAACGGGCACCCTCTTCCGCGCGACCGTGGTGGCCTGATCCCGCCCTGATGCAAGAATGTGCGGCCGAACACCGGCGGCACCGGAGTCACAGCATCAACGAAGGGAACTCCTGCATCCATGAGCGCGTCAGGCGGATCCAAGGCGATCGTGGCGGCACTCGCCGCCAATCTCGCGATCGCTGTAGCCAAGTTCGTGGCGTTCCTCTTCAGTGGTTCGTCGTCGATGCTCGCCGAGAGCGTCCACTCGGTCGCCGACTCCGGCAACCAGGGCCTGCTGCTCCTCGGCGGCAAGAAGGCCCAGCGCGAAGCGACCCCGCAGCACCCCTTCGGCTACGGCCGTGAGCGGTACATCTACGCCTTCCTCGTCTCCATCGTGCTCTTCTCCGTCGGTGGCATGTTCGCCATCTACGAGGGCTACGAGAAGATCAAGCACCCGCACGCCATCGAGGCCTGGTACTGGCCGGTCGGCGTCCTCGTCTTCGCGATCATCGCCGAGGGCTTCTCGTTCATGACGGCCATCAAGGAGTCGAACCAGATCCGCGGCACGCTCTCCTGGAAGGAGTTCGTGCGCCGGGCCAAGGCCCCCGAGCTGCCCGTCGTCCTCCTGGAGGACCTCGGCGCGCTGGTCGGTCTGGTCCTCGCGCTCGTCGGCGTGAGCCTGGCGCTGGCGACCGGGGACGGCGTATGGGACGGCATCGGCACCCTGTGCATCGGCGTGCTCCTGATCGTGATCGCGATCGTGCTGGCCGCCGAGACCAAGTCGCTGCTCCTGGGCGAGTCCGCGGGCGCCGAGGACGTGAAGAAGATCGAGGCCGCGGTGGTGGACGGTGACACGGTCACCCGCATCATCCACATGCGTACGCTCCACCTCGGCCCGGAAGAGCTCCTCGTCGCCGCCAAGATCGCCGTCCAGCACGACGACACGGCGTCCGAGGTGGCGGCCGCGATCAACGCGGCGGAGGAGCGGATCCGTACCGCCGTCCCGATCGCCCGGGTCATCTACCTGGAGCCGGACATCTACAGCGAGTCGGCGGCCGCGGCGGGCGCGAACCCGGCGAAGACCCCGGGCGGCCCCACGCCCGCAGCCGACCACTGACGCCCGGGGAAGGCCCCCGGCCGCCGCTGCTCACGCAGGGGGGCCGGGGGCCTTCCTCATGCCCGTGGGGCGCGTACTCGATTGGCCTTCACTTCGCCCCGTCCTCGGCTCGCCCTCGCCCCGCCTTCACGCCACCATGCCCTCGCCTCGCCCCGCCTCGCGCTCGCCTCTACTCGACCTCGCCGAGGATCTCCAGGACGGCCTCCCGGTCCGGCGCCTCCCGCAGCCGATCCCGGAAGCCGGGATCCATCAGCTTGCGCGAGAGCAGGGCCAGGATCCGCAGGTGTTCGTCGCCGGCGGCCGCCTCCGGCACCGTGATCATGAAGATCAGCCGGGCCTTCGTACCGTCCAGCGATCCCCACTCCACACCCTCGTCGGACCGGGCGAAGCCGACGATCGGCGCGGTGACCGCGTCCGTCTTGGCGTGCGGGATGGCGATCTCCTCCCCGAGACCGGTCGTGCCCTGCTCCTCGCGCGCGAGCGCCGCCCGCACCAGAGCGTCGGGGTCCACGACTTTCCCGGTGGCCGCGAGCAGCGCGGCCATCTCCCGGATGGCGGTGTCCTTGCTGTCCGCCGCGAGCCGCACCTTCACGGTCTCCCCGGTCAGGTACCCGGACAGCACCCCGGTCTCCTCCCGTAGAGAGACGGCGACAGCGCCGCCGCCGTCGGACCGACCGTCCGGGACGGGACGGCCTCCGGTTCCGCCTCCGCCCGCGGGACCCTCGCCGGTCGCCGCGCCGGGCGCCGCGACCGGCGTTCCAGCCTCCGCGGACGCCCGGCGCTCCTTGAGACCGATGAGCGCGTTGGTGGTGAGCGCGGTGACGACCGTGCCGACGGCGACGGCGAGGAAGAAGGTCGGCACGCCCCCGATCGCGCCCAGCGCCGCCACGATCGGCCCGCCGTGCGGAACGGCGTCCGTCACCCCGGCCAGGCCCGCCACCGCCCCGGCCACGGCGCCGCCGAGCATGTTGGCGGGGATGACCTGCGCCGGCCGCGCCGCCGCGAACGGGATCGCGCCCTCCGAGATGCCGAACATCCCCATGAACAGCGCCGCCATGCCCGTCTCGCGCTCCTGCCGCGAGTAGAGCCTGCGCCGGATCAGAGTCGCCAGGCCCTGCCCGAGTGGCATCACCGGGATCGCGGCGGCGCACATGCCCATGACGCTCTGGTTGCCGGTCGCGATGAGTCCGGCACTGAACAGGAACGCCGTCTTGTTGACCGGCCCGCCCATGTCGAACGCGATCATCAGCCCCAGAATCGCGCCGAGCAGAATCGCGCTGGTCCCGGTCATCCCGGAGAGCCAATCGGTCAGATGCGTGAAGACCCAGGCGATCGGCTTGCCGATGACGAAGATGAAGAACAGGCCCAGCGCCGTGGTCGCCACGATCGGGATCACGATGATCGGCATGATCGGCTGAGCGAACTTCGGAACCTTCACCTTCTTGATCCACAACACCAGATAGCCGGCGAGGAACCCGGTCACGATGGCGCCGATGAACCCGGCGCCCGCCTTCGAGCCGTACAGCTCGCCGTGTGCCGCGATCCACCCGCCGATCATGCCGGGCACCAGCGCGGGCCGGTCGCCGATGGCGTACGCGATATAGCCGGACAGGACCGGGATCATCAGCGTGAATCCGACGACGCCGATGTTGTTGACGTCCTGCCAGAAGGAGTCCGCCGGGATGACGTACCCCTCCGGCGTCGCGTGTCCGCCCAGCGCCAGTGAGATCGCGATCAGCAGCCCGCCGACCACCACGAACGGGATCATGTACGAGACGCCGTTCATGAGCGCCTTGTACACGACGCTCCGCTCCCGGCCCGCTCCGGACGCACCGCTCGTCGGCGCTCCCGTCCCGCCGGTGCCGTCGCGGTCGCCGTCGCCTTCGGCCGCCCCGTGCACCGGCGCGCTCCGCACCTGCTCGATCAGCCGCTCCGGATGGTGGATCCCCTCCGCGACCCCGACCGCCAGGACCCTCTTGCCCACGAAGCGGCTGCGGTCCACGTCCTTGTCGGCCGCGATGATGATGCCGTCAGCCTGGCTGACATCGTTGTCAGAAAGCACGTTCTCGGATCCGATGGATCCTTGCGTCTCCACCTTCATCTCCACGCCGAGCGCTTCCGCGGCCTGCGCCAGCTTCTCCGCCGCCATGTACGTGTGCGCGATACCTGTCGGACAGGCGGTCACCGCGAGCAGCTTCACCTTCCGCTGCCCGCTCCCGGGACTGGTCACGTCATCTCCTCGCGGGTCGTCGGCCGCGGCCCTGATCCGGCCGTGGTCCTGTTATCGCCATCGCCATCGCCATCGCCATCGCCCATGGCCATCGCCCATCGCCACCGTCGGCGTCGGCGTCACGTCGGCGTCGGCGTGGTCGTGGCGCGGATCGTTCGGACTCCTGCTGACCGCCGGTTCCGGGGCGGATGCGGAGGCTCTCGATCCACAACGCATCGTGCAACAGACCACGGCGTCCTCGGAACCCCCGGAGCACCCACGCGGCATGCCGCCCGAATCCCCGATTACCCCGAGCCACGGGGCCGGGCGGGCTGTGGGACGCCGCACCGATCGGTGTAGATTCGTGACCAGAGCCAGACGTCGCTGCTGATGGCGGTCGGGCGGTCCGCGACGGACCGGCCGAGGGAGAGAGGGCCTCCGACGACTGCACCGCGGAAGTACCCGGGCATTCGTGTGCCCTTAGCGCGGTGCCGGCGCCCAATCGACCCTCGATCCAACCCACGAGGAGCAGCCCAGTCATGACGACTGTCGCCAACCAGCAGGACTTCAAGGTCGCCGACCTGTCCCTGGCCGAGTTCGGCCGCAAGGAGATCACCCTCGCCGAGCACGAGATGCCCGGCCTGATGTCGATCCGCAAGGAGTACGCGGAGCAGCAGCCGCTGGCCGGCGCCCGGATCACCGGCTCCCTGCACATGACCGTGCAGACCGCCGTCCTGATCGAGACGCTCGTCGCGCTCGGCGCCGAAGTCCGCTGGGCCTCCTGCAACATCTTCTCGACCCAGGACCACGCGGCCGCCGCCATCGCGGTCGGCCCGAACGGCACCCCCGAGGCCCCTCGCGGCGTTCCGGTCTTCGCCTGGAAGGGCGAGACCCTAGAGGAGTACTGGTGGTGCACTGAGCAGGCCCTGACCTGGCCGAACACCCCCACCGGTGGCCCGAACATGATCCTGGACGACGGCGGTGACGCCACCCTCCTCGTCCACAAGGGCGTCGAGTTCGAGAAGGCCGGCTCGGCCCCGGACCCCTCCACCGCGGACAGCGAGGAGTACGGCCACATCCTCCGTCTCCTCAACCGCACCCTCACCGAGTCGCCCCAGAAGTGGACTCAGCTCGCGTCTGAGATCCGTGGGGTGACGGAGGAGACGACGACGGGTGTGCACCGCCTGTACGAGATGCATCGTGATGGGTCGTTGTTGTTCCCGGCGATCAACGTGAACGACGCGGTGACGAAGTCGAAGTTCGACAACAAGTACGGGTGTCGGCATTCGTTGATCGATGGCATCAACCGGGCGACCGATGTGCTGAT
>NZ_JBVJYZ010000010.1:0-262489 GCF_055600045.1 Streptomyces sp. NPDC038280 | reverse complement strand
CCGATCTGTGCGCTGCAGGCGGCGATGGACGGCTACCAGGTGGCCACGCTGGACGATGTGGTGGAGAGCGCGGACATCTTCATCACGACGACGGGTAACAAGGACATCATCATGGCGTCGGACATGGCGCGGATGAAGCACCAGGCCATCGTGGGCAACATCGGTCACTTCGACAACGAGATCGACATGGCCGGTCTGGCGCAGGTGCCGGGCATCGTGAAGGACGAGGTCAAGCCGCAGGTCCACACGTGGACGTTCCCGGACGGCAAGGTGCTCATCGTGCTGTCGGAGGGTCGTCTGCTGAACCTGGGCAACGCCACGGGGCACCCGTCGTTCGTGATGTCCAACTCGTTCGCGGACCAGACGCTGGCGCAGATCGAGCTGTTCACGAAGCCGCAGGAGTACCCGACCGACGTGTATGTGCTGCCCAAGCACCTGGACGAGAAGGTGGCCCGGCTGCACCTGGACGCGCTGGGCGTGAAGCTCACGACGCTGCGTCCGGAGCAGGCGGCGTACATCGGTGTCGAGGTCGAGGGCCCGTACAAGCCCGACCACTACCGCTACTGATCCCGATGGCAGCCGACGAGGTACGCGACCCCTGGCTCCCGGACCGGCTGCTGCGGACCGAACGGGACGCACTGATGCCGTTACTGCGCCGCACGCCCGCGGCCGCGTACGAGCTGCGCACCGCCTGCCCGGGCTGGACGGCCCGGCAGGTGCTCGCCCACTGCGCTGCGGCCCTCGTACGGATCGTCGAGGGCCGCCTGGAGGAGGGTGTCTTCCTGCCCGAGGCCAACGCCTCGGACGTCGCCGAGCGCGAGGAGTGGCCGCTGACCAGGATCCTCGACGAGCTGGAGCGCGGCTTCACCGAAGCCGGGCCGGCCATCGCCGCGAGCGACGGCACGCTCGACGCGGTGGCGCTGGGGGAGTGGGTGCACGCCGGCGACGTCCGCGAGGCGTTCGGCGAGCCGGGCGCCTACTGCGGGAAGAGTCTCCCCCTCGCCCTGCCCCTGCTGATCACCGCCAGCCGCAGGCGCGAGACCCCGCGGCTGGTGGCCGAACTGGCGGAGCGTCCGGGGTGGTTGGACCTCGGCAACGCGATCGAGGACCGACCCCCGGCCCGCTTCCGCGGTGACGCGTCCACCCTGATCCGTCTCTACGCGGGCCGCCCCCTGGTCGCGACCCGCTACACCCTGACGGGCGCGACGGAGCAGGAACTGCTCATCTACCGGTGAGGCGGGTGGTGGGCAGACGTTCGCGGGAAGCCCGTCAGCGCGGCGGCAGGTGCCGGGCGAAGAAGGCCCGCACCCGCCCCCGCACCCACCGCACCGACTCCGCCGGGCCGATCGCGCCGACCAGCGCGTCGCGCTGCGCCGCCGTCATCAGCCCGGCGGACCGCAACTGCGGCGCCATCGTCCCGTAGTCGGTGAACACCCAGTGAGTGGCGTCGTCGAGCTGCCGTCGGCGAGTGCGCCCGCCCGGGTGGGCGAGCATCGCCGACCACGAGCGATCGATCCGGTCGTCGCGGAAACCGTCGGTGCCCAGCAGGAGCAGCGGCCGGTCCACCCCGTCCCGGGCGACCGGGAGCAGCTCTCCCGCCGGAGTGTCCAGATAACCCTCCATGTCGACCGCGGCGCCGATGCCGGGGATCTCGTACATCGCCTGGGCGGCGGTCGTGCCGCCGGCGGAGTGGCCGTAGACGCCCACCCGCCGCAGGTCCAGCGCGCGGCCGAGGTGCGCGGGCAGCGCCCGGCCGCTCGCGTCGGGGTTGCGGCCCGCCGCCACCTCCCTGAGCTGGTCCAGGACGAAGCGGACGTCCGCGAGCCGGGCGTCGATCATGGTGCGGAAGAACGCGCTGTCCGTCCCCGGAGGGCGCTGGAGACACCGCACCCGACCGTCGGGAAACTCCACCTCGCTGGTCTCACCCGGGTGGTCGACGGTCACGACGACATGGCCGTGGCTCGCCAGTTCCTCGGCGGTCCCGGTGCCGAGGGTGCGCGGATCGCCGCCTCCGGGGCTGTAGAGCAGGACCGGCCGGCGGACGGGGACCGCGGGAGCGCCGGTGTGCGCATGGGTGAGGGTGGCCGCCCAGTTCACCCCGCTCTTCGGCAACTGCGGGTGCGCATGGACGGTGTCGATCGCCGCGAACCACCCGGCGGCACCCTCTGTCATGTGCGGCGCGAGCGGGTGGCCGTGGCCGGTACGGGCCGGGTAGAAGACCGTGGCCATCACCTCGCGGACGCCGAGGGCGCTGTCCCACGGGTCGGGCCTGGCCCGGTCGATCAGGTGCAGGGTGGTGACCCCGATCCGGTACGGGCCGGTCGGCGCCGGCAGCCGCAGCGTGAGGCCGTCCAGGGCGCCCGCTCGGGCGCTTCGCCGGCCACGGCGGTCCTGCGCCCCCTGCGCCCGCGCGGCCCGGGTCGTGGTCGCGCCGGTGACCAGCAGCGCGGCGGCCACTGCGGCCGACCTGGTGACGGTCCTCCGGCCCACGGGCTTGTCGTGAAACACGCGTTCCCCCTTGATCTGTCGGTGAGTTCGGCGTCGTACGCCTTCCGGCATGCTGGTTCCGGGCGGGGAGAACGGGCGAGCGTTGAGGTCCTGCCCTCAACGATGGCGCGCGGCCGCGGGGGAGCGTAGTGATCCGGATCCATGTCACGTCGGTGGACCTCGCCACGGTCCGGTTCGCATCCCGGCCGGCGCCGCTGGCAGAGCTCAACGCCGCCCTCATGAGGATGGTCGGCCCGGACGACGACCTGCTCTTCGGCCGCTGGAGACGACGGCTGCTCCACGCCCTGCCGCCCGCCGTCGAACCGCTGGGGGATCTGGTCCCCGGCCGCGACGCGCCGTCCTTCCTCGATGTGTTCGGCGATGACCTGCAAGAGGGTCTGGACACCGTCCGTTCCTTCGGCACCGCCTTCGTCCGCGCCGAGATCGAGCGCGTCCACGCCACGCTTCCCGCCCCGCCGTGGGTCCGCGATCTGCACCGCGGCGACGACGACGCCTGGCGCCTCCTGCGGCGCGCCCAGCGGGCGGCTTTCGACACGGTCGTACGGCCCGTATGGCCCGTGGTGCAGGACCTCCACCGAGGCGAGTTCACCCGTTACGCCCTGACCGCGGCCGAGGAAGGCATCGGCGCCGCGCTGGCCGCGCTCGTGCCCGGCTCCGGGCTGCGCGAGGGGATCTGGGAGTTCGAGGCGCCCTTCGACCGGGAGATCAGCCCGCGAGGCCGGGGCTTGGAGCTGCGGCCCACGTTCCACTGGGGTGGGCATCCGCTGGTCTCCGACCTGCCCGGCCGGCCCGTGACCCTGACGTACCCGGCCGGACCGGGCCTGCCGCTCTCTCCCGAGGGGGCGGGCAGCGTCGAGGACGCGCTGACCGGGGTGCTCGGCCGCACCCGGGCCGACCTCCTCCTCCTGCTCGCCGAGCAGCACACCACGAGCGAGCTGGCCAGGCGGCTGCGGGTCAGCAACGCCACCGTCTCCGCCCACACCGGCGCCTTGCGCGCGGCCGGGCTGATCACCACGGTCCGTGCCGGACGGGCGGTCCTGCACCGGCGCACCGCGCTGGGTGGCCTGCTGGTCCAGCGGCGGGCGCGACCGGCTGAGGGGCGGGGGTCCACCGACCGGTGGACATGAGGTTCAACCGGGCGAGGCTGTCGGCGGTCCCACGGCTCCGACCAGCATGGATGCCATGACGAATCCGACTGTACGCATGGCCCGTTGGAGCGCCGGACACCCCTGGCGCGCGATCGGCGGCTGGTTCCTCTTCGTGGTCCTGTGCCTCGCCGCCGGGCTCTCCGTCGGCAGCAACCCGGCCACCAGCGAGCACTTCCGGGTCGGGGAGGCGGGCCGCGCGGAAGCCATGGCGGCCGAAGGCGGGCTCCAGCAGAGGCCCGTGGAGCGCGTACTGATCTCCGCCGCGCCCGGTACGGCCGTACTGGACCGTGCGGCCGCCGACGCCGCCGCAAGGGACATCACCGAGCGGATGAGGAACCTGCCCGAGGTGCTCTCGGTCGCCGCTCCGGTGCGCGCGGCCGACGGGACGGCCGTCCGGGTCGACATCACGCTGAAGGGCCCCGAGCTCGACGGCAAGAAGCACGTCGACCCGCTGCTCGCACAGACCGCCGAGGTGCGCGCCGCCCACCCCGCTCTCCGGGTGGAGGAGACCGGAAGCCCGTCCATCAGCAAGGGCGTCGACAAGCTGCGCGGCGACGACCTCTCGCGCACCGAGATGATCGCGCTGCCGGTCACCCTGATCGCCCTGCTGTTCGTCTTCCGGTCGGTCGCCATGGCCACCGTGCCGCTGCTGCTGGCGCTCTCCTCGATCGCCGCCGCGGTGGGCCTGTCGATGCTCGCCTCGCACGCCTTCCCCGACGCGGGCGTCGGTACCAACGTCATCCTGCTGATCGGTCTGGCGGTCGGCGTCGACTACACGCTCTTCTACCTCAAGCGCGAACGGGAGGAACGGGCCAAGGCCGGTGGCCGGCTCACCTCCCGGGCCGTGGTCGAGCTCGCCGCCGCCACCTCCGGACGTGCCGTCGTCGTCTCCGGTCTCGCCGTCGCCGTCTCCAGCGCGACGCTGTACCTCGCGGACGACGTCATCTTCTCCTCGATCGCCACCGGCGCGATCGTCGTCACCCTCGTCGCCGTCGTCAGCTCGCTGACGGTGCTGCCCGCGCTGCTGGCCAAGCTCGGTGACCGCGCCGAGCGACGGGCGGCCCGACGCCAGGGCGCGGCCGGACGACCGAGGCGGCGGAGGACCGGCCCCGGCCGCGTCACCGCCGCCGTTCTGGGAGCCACGAGCAGGCGTCCCGCCGCCACGCTGACGGTCGGCGTCCTCGCCCTGCTCGCCCTCGCGGCGCCGCTGCTCGGCCTGAACCTGACCGACATGGGCCGCGAGACCCACTCGCGCACCGTCCCCGCGATGCAGACCTACGACCGGCTGAACGCGGCGTTCCCCGAGCTGAAGGCCATGCACCAGGTCGTCGTACGCGCCGAGCCGGACCGTGCCGACGAGGTGGCCGGCGCCCTGCGTGAACTCGCCCGCGCCGCCCACTCCCAGGCGCCCCTGCTGCGCGTCTCGCCGGACCGGCGGATCACCCTGCTGGAGATGCCCGTACCGCACTATGTGAGCACGGAAGCGGCCCAGGACTCACTGGAACGCCTGCGCCACACCCACCTGCCGGCCACCGTGGGTCTGCTCACCGGAGTCGACAGTGCGGTGACCGGGGACGTCGCCCGCTACGCCGACTATCCGGCACACCAGAAGCAGAAACTGCCCCTGATCATCGGCGCGCTCCTCCTGGTCACCTTCGCCATGACGGTGTGGGCCTTCCGGTCCGTTGTCCTCGGGCTGGTCGGGGTGGTCCTCAACCTGCTCTCGGCGGCTGCCTCGCTGGGTCTGCTCGTCCTGGTCTTCCAGGGCGACTGGGCGGAGGGGCTGCTCGACTTCACCTCCACGGGGTCGATCGGCTCGCGGGTCCCGCTCTTCCTCTTCGTGATCCTCTTCGGTCTGTCGATGGACTACCAGGTGTTCGTCATCAGCCGGATCAGGGAGGCCGCGCTGAGCGGCGTGCCCACCCGCAAGGCCGTCATCGAGGGCATCGGCAGCTCCGCCGGAGTCGTGACCAGCGCCGCCGTCGTCATGGTGACGGTGTTCGCGAGCTTCGCCGCCCTGCACCTCATCGAGATGAAGCAGATCGGCTTCAGCCTGGCGGTGGCCGTCCTGCTCGACGCCTTCGTCATCCGCATGGTGATCCTGCCGGCCCTCATGCTGATCCTCGGTGAGGCGAGCTGGTGGCCGTCGCGCGGTGTGAGCCGGGCGCGAGATTCCGCCCCGGCGGCCCGCCGACCGGTGAACGTAGGCTGACCAGTATGGATCAACGACCTCAGCCCGCACCCCAGTTGCCGGTACCGGCGCTGCACCGGTGGAACGCCGTGCTGTGGGTGCTCCTGGGCCTGGTGCCGCCCGCGATCTCCGTGGCGGACGCACCCGCCGCGACGAAGGCGGGAGTGTTCGGGCTGCTGGTCGTCCTGGCCGTGGCGTACGCGACGGTGGGGCTGTTCCCGGGCAACACCGTCCTGCGCCCGCGTGGCTACCTGTGCGTGCTCGTCCTCGGCCTCGGGGCGATGTCCTGCCTGCTCAAAGGCGGCGCGGCGCTGTTCGTCATCTCACTGCCGCACTTCTGGATCTACGCGGGGAGCCCGGGGGCGTCGATCGCCTTCAGCG
This sequence comes from Streptomyces sp. NPDC038280, assembly GCF_055600045.1. Taxonomy (NCBI): domain Bacteria; kingdom Bacillati; phylum Actinomycetota; class Actinomycetes; order Kitasatosporales; family Streptomycetaceae; genus Streptomyces; species Streptomyces sp. NPDC038280. Next base: position 256,261 of record NZ_JBVJYZ010000010.1, on the reverse strand, counting down.
GCCTGGGCGCGGCGGCCACGGTGGCCGGGCACCTCCTGCGCCACGGCCCGGAGGGCGAACTCCTCACCGGCAACGTCGTCGCCACCCTGATCGGCTACGCGGCGAGCGTGCTGCTGGGCCTCGGAATGCGGCGACTCGTCGCGGAAAGTGAGGAGCGGGCCCGTCGCCTCGCCGCCGAACTGGAGGCGGCGCAGGAGCGGTTGGAGCGGACGCAGGCGGAGGGGCTGCGCCGTCAGGGCGCGGCCGACGAGCGCGAACGGCTGGCACGGGAGATCCACGACACGCTCGCCCAGGGGTTCGCCTCCATCATTGTCCTGGCCGAGGCGGCCCGCGCGGGCCTCGGCACCGATCCCGGGCGAAGCGCCCAGCAGCTGCTCTCCATCGAGAACACGGCACGGGAGAACTTCGCCGAGGCCCGTGTCCTGGTCGGCTCCGCCCCGCAGAGCGGTCTCACCCCCGGCCAGGTGGCCGTCACCCTCCGCCGGACCCTGGACCGGTTCGCGGAGGACACCGGTCTCGCCGTCGACGCGGAACTGCCGGACGTCGCGTGCGACCAGCCGGCCAGGATCGCGCTTCTGCGCTGTCTGCAGGAGTCGCTGGCCAATGTGCGCAAGCACGCGGACGCCTCCACGGTGGGCGTCGTCCTCACCCCGTACACGTACGGCGTCGAACTGGAGATCACCGACGACGGCCGGGGTTTCGTGGTGGAGGAGTCGCGGGGCTTTGGCCTCGACGGCATGCGCAAGCGCCTGGCCGAACTGGGCGGCGAGCTCACGGTCACGAGCTCGGTCGGCGACGGTACGCGGGTCCTCGCCGTGATCCCCACGACGGACGACGGACGGTCGAGCACGATGAACGGGCTGCCCACTCCCACGAACGGACAGGTGTGACATGTCGCAAGTGCCGCAGGACAGGGCCCCGACGAAGCTCCGGATCATCCTGGCCGACGACCACACGGTCATGCGGGCCGGAGTGGCCGCTCTGCTCGCCCCGCACCCGGCCATCGAGATCGTGGGAGAGGCGGACAACGGCCGGGAGGCCGTCGAACTCGTCGAGCGCCTCCAGCCCGACGTGGCCCTGCTCGACCTGCGGATGCCGGTCCTCGACGGGGTCGGCGCCACGGCCGAGATCGTCGCCGGGCCGGCCGCGACCCGGGTGCTGATCCTCACCACGTACGACACCGACGTCGAGATCGAACGGGCCGTCGAGGCGGGTGCCATCGGCTATCTCCTCAAGGACACCACGGGCGAGCAGCTCGCCTCCGCCATCCGCGCCGCGGCCGACGGCGAAACGGTCCTCGCGCCCCGCGTCGCCGAACGCCTCGTGGCCCGGATGCGCCGGCCCGCCCCGGTGGCCCTGACCACCCGCGAGGTGGAGGTTTTGAACGCGGTGGCCGACGGCCTCTCCAACGCGGACATCGGCAAACGCCTGGTCATCGCGGAGGCCACGGTGAAGACCCACCTCCTGCGTGTCTTCGCGAAGCTCGACGTCAGCGACCGCACGCACGCGGTGGTGGTGGCACTGGAACGGGGGTTGCTGGTCAGAGGTGGCCGTGCTTGAGGGCGTTCGTGGGGTCCCACGTGCGGCCTGCTTTTGGCGAGTCGCGTGGTGGGACGTGCCTGGCGGCAGTCCCTGAAGGGCCCGAAGAGAGCGGAGGCCGGGGCACGTTGGGGTGGGGGCTTTGATCGGCGTTCTTGGGGCTGTTTAGCCTGTGCACGTCACCCCCCAGCTGCCTCCTTGGACGAAAGCGACCCATGCGCCTCACGCGGATACTCGCCGCAACCGCCGCCCTCGCCCTGCTCCCCGCGCTCGCCGCGTGCGAGGACACCAAGCCCACGGGCTCCGCCGGGCCCGCCGCGGCTCCGACGGACGAAACCGAATCCGCCCCGCGCTCCTTGGCCGAGGCACAGCGGTACGTACAGCGGTACGCCTCCTGCGAGGACATGAGCACCAAGCCGAACGACGGGCGGCTGCCACTGACCGAGTTCACGAACGTCGGGAAGTGGTCCGTGACCGAGCGGGGCGTGTGCAGCGACCGTGTCGAGCGCGGCGAGATCATCTTCTACATGACCTCGGACATGAAGGCGTTCCAGGCGGGCTACAAGGAACGGGTCATGGCCAGGATCAAGGCGGGGGAGCCCACGTACGGACTGTTCAGCCGCGTCCTCGTCGGCAAGAACTTCGCCGTCACGCCGACCGGGACCAAGACGGCCGTGGCGCTGTCACGGTCGGATCTGCGCGTCCTCACCTGCAACCCGACGGGGTCCGTGCCCGAGGGGTACAAGCGGGAGAAGGCGCTGGTCGACGGCTGCGTTCTCAGCGACTTCGTCAACAGCGAGGACGGCAAGGGCAGCCCGAACTTCGAGGCCCCCCGGGACCCGGCGGCGGAGGGCGGGTCCGAGAAGCCCGGGCAGCCCGCGCAGGGCAGTCTCGGCCTGCCCAGTGCCGACAGCCTGGACGAGCTGAAGAAGCTGGTGCACCCCCACACCGTCGACTGCACGAACTACTCCACGGAGCAGGAGGCCCTCGCCACCGAGTCCATCGACTACCAGCCCGTCGTCGTGGGCGAGCACCGCTCCTGGGGCGTCGAGGCCCGTGCGATCTGCGGGACCCCGGCGGGGGCGCGGCGCGCCCACGACCTGAACTGGCTCGACGTGGTCGACGACATGAAGACCCTGCAGCTCAGGGCGAAGGCGGCGCAGCAGGAGGACCTGAAGGACGGCCGCCTCTCGGCGACGGCGAGCAGGCTGCTCGTCGGCGAGAACATCGCGGTGGAGACCAACAACAAGGGCATCCGCGACGGCCTCTACCAGCTGCAGTTCCTCACGCTGAACTGCGAACCGGGCTTCACGGCGCCGGCGAGCTACCGTCTGGAGAAGTCCCGGGTGGAGGGCTGCGTGCTCACCAACTACGAGCGCTGACAGGGGCGTCGGGGCGGGGGTCGGCGCCGTTGAGAGGGCTCGCCCGCCCCGGCGCGGCCGCTTGCTTTGTCGCGGGGGAGGGCCGGCGGCCGCCGGGTCGGAGCTTCGCGGCAGTGGTGTGGAGTCTTCTGGGGCTCGGCTCAGGGGCCGGCCGCCGGGCGGGTGCCGGCCTGCCCGGCAATCGGCGGGTGCTGGTCTGTGACCCTCACGGTGCATTCGCGATCTGAACCAGGCGCGGCCGTGTCGCCCGAGGTCGCGTCCGGTTTCGTGTAGAGGACGTCGCGGGCCTGCTCCGCGGCGCGGATCATGCTCTCGCCGACGAAGTCGACGAAGCGGGCGATGTTCTCGAGGCGGGTGGCGGCCGGGGTGTCGCGGCCGAGGATGTCGACGCCCTGCCGTGCGGTATCGGCCAGTTGGGCGTGGGATTGGGCGCTGGCGACCATCCCCTGGTACCAGACGTCGTTGTCGACGAGGTAGCGCTCGCGGCGGCCCTCGTCGCGTTCCCGGCGGATGAGGCCCTGGCCTTCGAGGAGCGTGACCGCCTTGGAGATGGACGCCGGGCTGACCTGAAGGCGCTGGACCAGTTCGGACGCGGTGAGGCTGCCCGCGTCGGTGGTGTAGAGGCAGGTCAGCACCCGGGACATCATCTTGGGCAGGCCCGATCGCATGAGGAGGGTGGTGAAGGCCTCCTCGTACTCGCGCACGGCCTCGGCGTCGCGTCCGTGGGCCTGCGGGGGCGCCTGCGCCCCCCGGGGCGCGGCCTGCCTGCGCTGGTGGGCGCGGCGTTCGGTGGCGCGGTGGGCCAGGTCGGCCCGGTAGGCGGCGGGGCCGCCGTTGCGCATCACCTCACGCGTGACCGTCGAGGTGGGGCGGTCGAGACGTCTGGCGATCTCCGCGTAGGCGAGGCCGTCGGCCAACCCCAGCGCGATCTGCTGGCGTTCCTGCTGGGTGAGCCTGCCTCCCGGCATCGGGATCTCCCTTCGGGGTTCCTTGAGGCCCCAACTATAGCGTTCACTTTCCACCCATTGCAACGACAGGGTGGTGTGCTGTTGCATTGAATTCATGTCCATTGCAACGATTCTTTGCCTCTGAGCTGCACTGATAGCGATTCTTCGCAACGAATATGTTGAAGGATCCTCAAACGCAACGTAGCGTTTGCGAGGTCAGAAACACGAGCAGCCCAGGAGTACACCATGCAGAAGTTCGACACCACCGCCCCGATCTCCGCCGTTCTCGACATCCCCGCGGGGCGCATCCGGTTCATCGCCGCCGACCGGGCCGACACCACCGTCGAGGTCCTGCCCGCGGACGCCTCGAAGAGCCGCGACGTGAAGGCGGCGGAGGGGATCGCGGTCGCCTACGGCGACGGGGTCCTGCGGATCGAGGCCCCGGCGGCGAAGAACCAGTACTTCGGCCCCTCCGGATCCGTCGAGGTCACCGTCCAGCTGCCGGCCGGCTCCAGCGTCGAGGCGAAGACGGCCAGCGCCGAACTCCGGGGCGTCGGACGGCTCGGCGACGTCACCCTCGACAGCGCGCACGGCGCGATCAAGCTCGACGAGACCGCGGGCGCCCGCCTCACCCTTCAGGCAGGCGACGTCTCGGTCGGCCGCCTCGGCGGCCCCGCACACATCACCACCCAAAAGGGCGACCTCCAGATCGCCGAGGCTGTACACGGCACTGTCACCCTGCGCACCGAGCACGGCGAGATCTCCATCGGCGCCGCCCACGGAGTCTCCGCCTCCCTCGACGCGGGCACTGCCTACGGCCGGATCCACAACACCCTCAAGAACACCGACGGCGCCGCCGCCGGTCTGAACATCCACGCGACCACCGCCTACGGCAACATCACCGCCCGCAGCCTGTAAAGGAGCACCCCCATGACGAACTTGGCCATCGCGGCGAACGGGCTGCGCAAGTCCTACGGCGACCAGACCGTCCTCGACGGCATCGACCTCGCCGTCCCCGAAGGAACCGTCTTCTCCCTGCTCGGCCCGAACGGCGCCGGCAAGACCACCGCCGTCAAGATCCTCTCCACCCTCGTCTCCCCCGACACCGCGAGCGGCCAGATCCACGTCGGTGGCCACGACCTCGCCACCGACCCGCAGGCCGTGCGCGCCGCGATCGGCGTGACCGGACAGTTCTCCGCCGTCGACGGCCTGATCGCCGGCGAGGAGAACATGCTCCTCATGGCGGACCTGCACCACCTGTCCAAGCGCGAGGGGCGTCGCGTCACCGCCGAGCTGCTGGAGCGCTTCGACCTCGTCGACGCCGCCAAGAAGCCCGCCCAGAGTTACTCCGGCGGCATGAGGCGCCGCCTCGACATCGCCATGACCCTGGTCGGCAACCCGCGGATCATCTTCCTCGACGAACCCACCACCGGCCTCGACCCGCGCTCCCGCCACAGCATGTGGCAGATCATCCGCGAGCTCGTCACGGGCGGCGTCACCGTCTTCCTCACCACTCAGTACCTGGAGGAGGCCGACCAGCTCGCCGACCGCATCGCCGTGCTCAACGACGGCAAGATCGCCGCCCAGGGCACCGCCGAGGAACTCAAGCGACTCATCCCCGGCGGACACGTCCGGCTCCGCTTCACCGACCCGTCCGCGTACCAGAGCGCCGCCTCCGTCCTGCGCGAGGCCTCGCGGGACGACGAGGCCCTCGCGCTGCAGATCCCCAGCGACGGCGGCCAGCGCGAGCTGCGCTCCCTCCTCGACCTGCTCGACTTCGTCGGCGTCCAGGCCGACGAGCTGACCACGCACACCCCCGACCTCGACGACGTCTTCTTCGCCCTGACCGGCGGCGCCGCCGTCCCCGACCAGCCCAAGGAGGACGTCCGATGAGCACCCCCCTGGCTCCCGCCCGCCCGACCCGACTCTCCCTCGCCGTACGCGACTCGTCCACGATGCTGCGCCGCAACCTCCTGCACGCCCGGCGCTACCCGTCCCTCACCCTGAACCTGCTGCTCACCCCGATCATGCTGCTGCTGCTCTTCGTCTACATCTTCGGTGACACCATGAGCGCGGGCGTCGGCGGCGACCGCTCCGACTACATCGCCTTCCTCCTGCCCGGCCTGCTGCTGATGACCATCGGCAGCACCACCATCGGCACCGCCGTCTCCGTCGCCACCGACATGAGCGAAGGCATCATCGCCCGCTTCCGCACCATGGCCATCCACCGCGGATCCGTACTCGTCGGACACGTCATCGGCAGCGTGCTGCAATCGGTCGTCAGCGTGGCCCTCGTCGCCGCCGTCGGCTTCGCCATCGGCTTCCGCACCACCGACGCCACCGCCCTGGAATGCCTCGCCGCCCTCGGCCTGGTCACCCTGTTCGCCCTGGCCCTCACCTGGATCGCGGTCGGCATGGGGCTGATCAGCCCCAACGCCGAAGCCGCGAGCAACAACGCCATGCCGCTGATCTTCCTGCCGCTCATCTCCAGCACCTTCGTCCCCATCGACTCCATGCCCGGCTGGTTCCAGCCCATCGCCGAGTACCAGCCGTTCACCCCCGCCATCGAGACGCTGCGCGGCCTGCTGCTCGGCACCGAGATCGGCAACAACGGGTGGCTCGCGATCGCCTGGTGCCTGGGCCTCGCGGTGCTCGGCTACTTCTGGTCGACCTCGAAGTTCAACGACGACCCGAAATAACCGCCATGACCACGCGGGGCCACCTCCCGCAACTCGTCCCACCCCGAGGGCGGCGCACACCGACAGCCGGTCGGCGTACGCCGCCCCGTTCGTGTGCGGCCTCTTTGGACGGCGACTCCCTACTCCGTCCTCACGATCTGGAACGCCTCCGCCATGCGTCCCGCCGGCAGCCCCGCCGCCGTCGCGTGTTCGCCGAGCCAGGCCCTCAGGAGGCCCGCCAGGTCGTCGAAGTGTGCCGTCTGGGAGGTGTGGATGCGCAGGGCCTCGACCTTGCGGTCGAAGACGGGGGTGACGTCGACGTACTGATTGGGCGTCGGACCCGTCATGAGCCACAGTTCCGGGACGATCCACGGCTCCAGGCCCTCCTCCTTCAGGAGCGAGGGGTGTGCGAAGGGGTTGCGGGCCTCCGGGTAGATCGCGCGCAGGGAGGCCTCGCCGACCGCGCGGTGGTCGGGGTGCAGGTCCGCGAGCCGCGCCCAGTTGATCTCGGGGCTCGGGATGATCGCGCGCTGCGGGCGGACCTCCCGGATCACCCGGCAGAGGTCCCGGCGGAGTTCCACGGTCGGCTCGACGAGGCTGTCGGGGTAGCCGAGGAAGCGGATGTCCTGGACGCCGCTGAGCTTCGCCGAGTGGACCTGTTCGGCGCGGCGCAGATCCGCCATGGCCTGACGCGGCAGTTGTTCGTCGTATCCGCCCGCGCCGCCGTCCGTGACGATGCAGTACGTGACCCGGGTGCCGTGGGCGACCCAGCGCATGACCGTGCCGCTCACGCAGAACTCGATGTCGTCCGGGTGCGCGGCCACCACCAGCAGGGACGCGGGGGCGCTGCGGTCTATGGGTTCGGTCGCGAAGTCCACCATGCGGCCAGCCTGTTGGGCGGTCGGGGGACTCGCAAGGCGGCCGCCCTGGCGTACTCGCGCCATGACACTTACGCGCCATACAAAAAATTGGTAGATTCAAATCATTGGGCGCAACGCCTGTGAGACGTTGAACCGGAGGCGACCGGCATGTGCAGGATTTTCGGCTCCTTCGCCGCCGGGGCGGCCCGCCCCGAGCCGGCCGAGCTCTCGGCGGTCTCCGCCCGGCAGCGACACGGCGGACCCGACGAGCACGAGGTGCTCAGCGGGACCGGCTGGTCGCTCGGGTGCGACCGGCTCGCCGTGACCGACCCCCGCGGCGGGCAGCAGCCCTACCGGCTGCCCCATCTCCCCGGGATCGTCGCCGTCCTCAACGGCGAGATCTACAACCACGCGGAGCTGCGGCGCGACCTCGCGGCGCGCGGCCACCGCTTCCCCGACGCGTGCGACGGCACGGTGCTGCCCGCGCTCTACGCCGAGTACGGCCCCGGCTTCGCCGAGCGGCTCGACGGGATGTTCGCGGTGGCGGTCCTCGACCTCCGCTCTCCTCAACTCGTCCTGGCAGTCGACGACATGGGTATGAAGCCCCTCCACTTCCACCGCTCCCCGGACGGCGCTCTCCGCTTCGCCTCGGAGATCCCCGCACTCCTCGCCTTCGAGGGCGTGCGGATCGACCCGCGCGAGGACACCCTCGACACCGTCCTCGCCACCCGCACGCCGTTCTCGGGGCACACCGCCCTCGACGGCATCAGTGTTCTGCCCCCGGGCGTCACCGCCGTCGTACGGCCCGGTCGTGAGCCGCTCGTCCGGCGCCGCGCACCGCACCGGTCCGCCCCGGCCGGCGTCCCGCACCCGGCCGGTCCCACGGCCACCGAGGACGTACTGCGCCGCGAGGTCAGGCGACTCGCCCGCGCCGAGGTGCCCGTCTGCGCGATCACCAGCGGCGGGCTCGACTCCGGTCTGGTCACCGCGCTGACGGCGGAGTACGCCCGCGAGACGGGTGCGCCCGCGCTGCACAGCTTCCATCTCACCTATCGGGGCAAGTGGCCCGGCTCCGAGCACACCCATGCCCGCGCCGTCGCTCGCCGCGCCCGGACCATTCACCATGAAGTGGTCGTCGAAACCGACGAGTTGGGCTCGCTGCTGACGCGCACGGTCCGGCATCTCGGGCAGCCCAACGCCGATCCCATCGCGCTGAGCACCTACGCGTTGTTCCGGGCCGTACGGCAAGCGGGCTTCACCGTCGCCCTCGCCGGTGACGGAGCCGACGAACTCTTCGGGGGGTACGAGCGGATGCGCGACGCCCTCCAGGCGCCCCCCGGCACCGACTGGGCGGCCGCCTACGCGGACGCGCTGTCCGCCGCGCCCCGGATGGTCCGCGAGCACCTCTACACCTCCGCGTACCGCGCCCACATCGCCGACCAGGGCTCCGCCGCCGACCGGATCGAGCAGGAGCTGCGTTCGGCCCGCACCGACCGGCTCACCGCGATCACCGCGTTCGAGACCCGCTGGCGGCTGCCCGCCTACCACCTCCGCCGCGTCGACCACCTCAGCATGGCCTGGGCGGTCGAGGCCAGGCTGCCGTTCTGCCAGCCGGCGGTCGCCGCGCACGCCCGTGCCCTTCCGTCCTCCGCCCGTCGCGGCAAGCGGGCGCTGTACGACGCGGGCCGCGAGCTGCTGCCCGCGTCCGTACTGAACCGGCCCAAGCAGCCGTTCACCCTCCCCGTCGCGGCGATGCTCACCCCCGGCAGCCCGCTGCTGGAACCCGTACGGGAGCTTCTGTCGCCGGAGCGGCTCCGGCGCGGCGGCAAGGTGCGGCCCGAGCGGGTGCGGCGGCTGCTCGCCCGACAGCTCGAGCGCCCCTCGGACCGGGACGCGCTCACGCTGTGGGCGCTGGCCGTCCACGAGCTGTGGACGGAGGTCGTCCAGGGGATGCGCATTCCGGTCGGCTGCGCGGCGTGATCGCCACAGTGGTGCGGGCCGTGGACGCCCCCGGCCCGACCCTCGTGGTGGAGCTCTCCGGACTTCCGCGCGGGGCGCTGGCGCTGCGCGCGGAACTGGCCGCGCTGCGGGCGGCGCTGGCCCCGACGCCGTACGCCCGTCTCAACAAGATCGCCCTCTATGGGCGCGCCGGACGCCCGGACCGGGACCTGGACTACCGCTTCGTCCAGGCGCTTCCCGGCGGAGGCTTCGACTTCCGTACGGGCTGCGGCCACTCGCTGCTGGCGTGCGTGAAGGCGTCCGGGCTGCCGGGTGCCGTGCGGGTACGGGCGGTGACGACCGGCGACGTCGTCGTCTGCGAGCCCGAGGAGTCGCCGGTCGCGGAGTCGCCTGCCGAGGTGTCCGGGCCGGCGCCGGGACCGGCAGCCCCCGCCCATACCCTGCACTTCCTGCGCGCCCCCGGCGACCCCGGCACGCTGCCCACCGGGCGGCCCCGCGACGTCCTCGGGTCCGTCCCCGTCTCGCTCGTCCGTTACGGCAACCCGTACGTCTTCGTCGATGCCGCCCACCTCGGGATCCACGGCCGCGACGCCCTGTTCGGGGCCGGGGAGTCCATCCAGCGCAGGCTCCTCGCCCTGCGGGCCGCCGCGGCCCGTGTCCTGGGGCTCCCCCCGCACTCCGCCCTCCCGAAGATCGCGGCCTTCACGGGCAACGGGGGCCGTACGGCCGTCAGGGCCGTCACCGTCGGCGGCTGGCACCCGACGCTGGCCCTCACCGGCGCCGCCGCCCTCGCGGCGGCCGCGGCGCTGCCCGGAACGGTCGTCCCCCGGGTGGACGGGACCGTCGACACGCCCGGCGGACCCGTCTCCCTCTCCGCCGGCCCCGACCGCGTGAGCGTCCACCACAAGCGCGCCGAGATCCTCGACCGGCTCGATGTGCCGTGGCGTATCCACGCAACGGCGTGAATGCGCAGGTCTCTCACCGGGCCGTTCCCTTCTTTCCTCTGTCACGCTGAAGTCGCATCACCGCCGCCCTCAATTCCGAAGGCCACGGCGGGTATTCGACCGCATTCGCGTCCCAGTGGGGAGACCAGACGAGGATGACATTCGAGAACATGCGGGTCGTGGTGACCGGCGCCTCCCGCTATTTCGGCCGCGCGCTCGCCATCGGGTTCGCCCATCTCGGGGCCGAGGTCTATGTGTCGGCCCGTACGGTCGAGGCCGCCGAGCGCACCCGTACCGAAGTGATGGGCTCCGCACGCGACCGTATCCACGCCTTCGGCTGCGACCTGAGCCGGCCGGCCGAGATCAGGGAGTTCGCGCGCCGGGTCGGCGAGCACACCGACCGGGTGGACCTGCTGGTCAACAATGGTGCGCGCTGGCTCGACGGGATGGACCTGGAGGCCGCGTCGGACGACGAGATCGTGGAGACGATCGAGTCGACCGCCGGTGGCACGGTCCTCATGGTCAAGCACTTCCTGCCGCTGCTCAGGTCGTCGCAGCGCCCCGACATCGTGAACATGGTGGCCGTGCGGGACGCCGAGGGTTCCTCCGCGTCCGCCGCGCACGAGGCGTTCTGGACGGCTAAGAGCGCCCAGGCCGGATTCGCCGACATTCTCTCCCGGCGGCTGCGCCCGTCCGGCGTCCGGGTGTTCTCGCTCTATCCGCCGGACTTCTCCACCTCCGATCCGCGATTCGCGGAATGGGAGGGAGCGGCGCCCGAGGAGAAACTCACCACCCAGGCGCTCTTCGAATGCATTGTCTACGCGGTGGAGCAGCCGCGCGACTGCTTCATCCGCTCCTTCCATTTCGAACCTCGCTGAGCACTCCGCACGACAGCGTCAAGGAGGTCCCATGAGCACCCCTGTCTGGATCACCGCGACCCCGCCCGCCACCCACGGCGAACTCCACATCGGTCATCTCGCGGGACCGTACGTCGCCGCTGACGTCCTCTGCCGCTATCTGCGCGCCGAGGGCGAGGCGGTGCTGTTCACCACCGGCACCGCCGACCACGCCAGCTCGGTCGAGGTGCGCGCGCTGCGCGCCGGGCGCAAGCCCGAGGAGGTCGCCGAGGGCTACCGGGCGGCGATCGCCGCGGACTGGCTGCGCTCCGGTGTCGCGTTCGACCACATCGTGCGGCCACGCCAGGACCGCGGTTACGGCCGCTGGGTGCAGGACCTTTTCCAGCGGCTGCACGCGGAGGGTGTCATCGCGGCCCGGACCCGGCTGCTGCCGTACTGCGAGCCGTGCGAGCGCTGGCTGTACGGCGCGCACGTCACCGGCTCCTGCCCGCACTGCGGCGCTCTCAGCGACGGGGGAATGTGCCATGAGTGCGCCCGGCCCAACGACGGCGGGGACCTCGTCCAGCCGCGCTGCGCGCTGTGCGACACCCCGGCACTGCCCAAGCGCTGCCGTCGCCTGTACGTCCCGCTGGAGCCGTTCCGGGACGCCCTCGCCGAGTACTGGGGGGCCACCGGCCTCCCGCCGCGCCTCGCCGCGCTGTGCGAGTCGCTGGTCGAGGACGGTCTGCCGGACATCGCGGTGACGCACCCGGCCGGGTGGGGCCTCGCGGTCCCGGTCGACGGCTTCCCCGAGCACCGGATCGACGGCTGCTTCGAGGCCGCGGCGATGCATCTGTTCGGCTACGGCAAGGACCGGTCGCTGCCCGAGCGGGCCATCCACTTCTGCGGCTTCGGCCATGTCTTCTGCCACGCCGTGCTGCTGCCGGTGCTGCTCCTCGCGCAGGGCATCAAGCTGCCGCAGGACTTCTGCGTGAACGAGTCGTACGTCATCGACGACCGGACCATCACCACCGGCGCCGACTCCGTCTCCCGCCACAAGCTGTGGGCGCTGGACCTGCTCACCGAGTACGGCTCCGACACGCTGCGCCGCCATGTCCTGCAGGCCCGTCCGCTGGGCCGGCGGACCGCCTTCCATGTGGACCGGCTGGCATCCGCCCGCCGGGAGCTGGACGAGAACTGGAACAGCTGGTTGTCCCGCCTCTTCGCCTCCGTGCGCGAGGAGTGCGCGGGCCTCGTCCCGGCGGCGCTGCCCGGCGGCACCGGCTGGGACGTCCTGGAGCGGCGGTTGCTGAGGGGGGTGGAGGACCTGCGGGAGGCGTACGGCCCCGATGCGTTCGACCCGCGCCGGGCCGTCGCCGTCCTCGACGAGATGGTCCGCTCGATGGCCGACTTCGGTCATGTCAACGCCCATGAGGTGTGCCGTCCGACTGCCGCGTGCCGCCATCTTCCCGCTCTCTCGGCGCAGTTGGCGGTGGCGTCGGCGCTCAGCGCCTGGGCGCGGCCGGTGATGCCGGAGGGCGCGGACCGGCTCGCGGCGGCGCTCAGGGTCGAACCGGGCCGCCCGGTGTCCCCGGCGGCGCTGACCGCGCCCGCCCCGGGCACCCGGCTCGCACCCCCGTCGGGACCCGTCTTCGGGTTCTGATCCCCCTGAGCGTCCCCGCTGCCCGATCCCCACCTCCTGACCGCCGATCCCTCGATTCCGGAATCCCCGCCTTTTGATCCCCGGCACAACCCCCACCCGCCGCGTGGCCGTGCGCCGTCGGCACAGCCATCCGGCGGCGCGGGGACACGTGGCCCGTCCCGTAGGAGCTCCACGTGTCCCTGCGCGTCGCCATGCTCAGCGTCCACACCTCGCCGCTGCACCAGCCCGGTACCGGGGACGCGGGCGGCATGAACGTCTACATGGTCGAACTCTCCCGCGCCCTCGCCGAACAGGGCGCTGAGGTCGATCTGTTCACCCGCTGCCGTGGCGAGGGCCGCCCGCCCCGGGTGGACCTCGCCCCCGGCGTACGGGTCCGCCATCTGCACGCGGGCCCGCGCGAGGCACTCCCCAAGGAGGCCATGCCCGGCTTGGTGGTGCCGTTCTCGCTGGCGCTGCTCAAGGAGCACCGGCGCTACGACCTGGTCCACTCGCACTACTGGCTCTCCGGGCAGGCCGGCCGGATCGCCGCCACGGGCTGGCGGATACCGCTCGTGCACACCGCCCACACCCTGGCACGGGTGAAGAACGCGGCCCTCGCCGACGGCGACGCCCCCGAGCCCGAGCTGCGGATCCGGGGCGAGCACCAGGTCATCGGCAGCGCCGACCGGCTGATCGCCAACACGGACGACGAGGCGCGGGCGTTGCGGAGGTTGTACGGCGCCGCTCCCCGCCGGACCGAGGTGGTCCGGCCGGGGGTCGATCTGCGCACCTTCGGGGTGGGGGAGGGCCGGGCGGCGGCGCGGGCCCGGCTCGGGCTGCCGGCCGACGCCTTCATCCCCTTGTACGCGGGCCGCATACAGCCGCTGAAGGGCCCCGACGTGCTGGTGGGCGCCATCGCGGAGCTGCTTCGCATGGCTCCCCGTCTGCGCGGGCGACTGCTCGTGCCCGTGGTGGGCGGGCACTCCGGTGCGGGGCAGCCGGGCGGCTGGGGGGAATTGGCGCGGGAGTTGGGCGTCTCGGACGTGCTGCGGCTCTGCCCTCCCGTACCGCAGGCGCGGCTCGCGGACTGGTACCGCGCGGCGGACGTCCTGGTGGTGCCGTCGCGCAGCGAGTCGTTCGGGCTGGTGGCGCTGGAGGCGCAGGCCTGTGGCACTCCGGTCCTGGCGGCGGCGGTCGGGGGTCTGCCGACGGCCGTGTGGGACGGGGTGACGGGGATGCTGGTGCGCGGCCACGACCCGGTGGAGTACGCGCGCCGGCTGCGGTGGTTCGCGGAGCATCCGGAGGCGGGCGTGACCATGGGGGAGGCGGCGGTGCGCCATGCGCGGGGGATGAGCTGGCAGGTGGCGGCGGCGCGGACGCTCGAGGTGTACGGGGACGCGCTGGTGGGGCGGCGTGAGCGTGCGTACGTGAGTGGGGCAGGAGCGGCGGCACGCTCCTGCCCCTCCGGCCCCTCTCTCCTGGAGGAACGAGGGAGCCGGAACTCTAGCCTAGCATCTCTTTTGGTCTAACCAAAGGAATGGTGAAGTGTGGATCTGTGAATTCAGCGTTGTCGCATCCACGCCATGGCGGGTCCACGCATGGAGGAACTCTGGATTCGTTTCGGGGGGCGGGCAAGAATGGAGATGTCTTCGAGGGAAGCCCGGCGGCACGGGCCCCGAGAAGGCGGAATTCACTTTCCAACTTCCTGGAGGAATCATGTCTGCTGTGCGTATCGCCGGAATTCGCAGGACCGCCCGCCAGTTCGCCGCCGCGCTCCTGCTGTGTACCGCGGTCGCGGCGGGTGCGGCGGTGGCCACCGCACCGGACGCGGCCTGGTCTTCCCCGCAGGCGGTCGCCCTCGGCGCCGACAACGACTGGCCCAATGTGACGCCCGCCCCGACGAACTGAGGCATTCGGGAGTCGAATTCGGAGTCACGCGTCGACGACACCCATGAGGGCCCCGGGATCGCGCTGCCACGCGATCCCGGGCCTTCTTGTTTTTCCTGATGGGCTTACTGCTCGATCCCGTATTTCGCAAGAGGACGATGCGTCCCGCAGACGGCGGTGGATCAGTCGATCCAGCCGAGGCGAACAGCGCGTACCCCGGCCTCGAAGCGACTGGACGCGCCCAGCTCCTGCATCAGTTCCGAGAGCATGCGGCTGACCGTCCGGAGCGAGACGCCCAGACTCCGGGCGATCTTCTCGTCCTTCATTCCCGAGGCCAGCATCTGCAGCGCGGCCCGCTGCTGTTCGGACAGTCCGTCTCCGCCCCGATCGGGTGCCACGTCGTCTCCGTACGGGGTGGCGGTGTGCCAGCAGTGTTCGTACAGCGCCAGATAGGACCGCACGAGCGCCGGACCGCGGGCGAGGACCGCGCCTTCGCCGGGGTTGTCGGGCCTGATGGGAAGAATCGCGAACTGCTGGTCGGCGATGATCAGATTCATGGGGATGAAGCCGGCGAGGCGTATCTCCACTCCCACCTCGACGCGCCGCCTGAGGAGTTCGGCCACCTCCGGCGTGGCGGCGTCCTGCCGGCTGTACACGGCGCGCACGCGCACCCCGTTCTCCACCTGGCGGCGGTCCCGGTCCAGCATGCGCTCGGGGATCTGGCGTTTGAGCCCGCCGGGGTGCAGGGAGACCAGGCTGCCCTGGATGACATCGGTGATGTCCTCCAGTACCTGCTGGATGCGCCGGTAGTCGGTGAGCGTCTCGACGTCGACCTCGGAGTGGGCGAGGGATCCGGCGCGCAGGAAGGTTCCGGCCAAGGTCTCCAGAGTGCTGTACGCCCGGTCGGCCTCGGCGAGATGCTCACGCAGCCGCTCGCGCTCCCGCTCCAGGAGCCGCAGCAGCGCGATCTCGGGGTCGATCACGGCGACCGTGTCGGCGTCGGCCTTCCAGCTCACGTCCTGGAGGTCGAAGCGACTCGCGTGGGTGGCCGTCGTCGGCGCGATAAGACCGAGCGAGATCAGTTCGGTGCGACATCGCTCGTACTCCGCGGGCGCGAGACCCAGCTCCGAGCAGACGGCCCCGAAGCTCGACACGCCCCGCTGACGCAGGGCTTGATAGAGGGTCAGCACGAGGTCGGTGGAATCCCTGCCGACGACCTTGCCGCACGTCGTGACCATGGCGAAGTGACCCCCCTCGTCTTCCGAGTCGCCCCGTCTCACCTTGTCACACGGCTGAACGGGTCCCCCTGGTGCCGATCTTGGATGTGACACGCGTCACCTACGCGTCGGGCGTGCCCGCGTCCCCGTCCAGCCAGCCCAGGCGGGCCGCCTTCACTCCCGCCTCGAAGCGGCTCGCCGCCCCCAACTCCTGCATCACCTCGGAGAGCAGGCGGCTCACGGTGCGCAGGGACACCCCGAGGTTGCGGGCGATCTTCTCGTCCTTGATCCCGGAGGCGAGCATGTGCAGGGCGGCCCGCTGCTGCTCGGAGAGCCCGTCACCCCCGCGCGGGGGTGCCTCCTCGTCGCCGTACGGGGTGGCCGCGTGCCAGCAGTACTCGTACAGCGCCAGATAGGACCGGACCAGTGCGGGTCCGCGGGCGAGGATCATGCTGGACGCGGGATCGTCCGGGTCGGTGGGGAGCAGGGCGAAGTTCTCGTCGGCGAGGACGACGTTCATGGGGACGACCGGTGAGAGCCGGATGTCCACGCCCAGGTCCGATCTGGCCCGCAGGTACTGCGCCATCTCCGGGACGGCGCTGCTGCGACGGCTGTACATCGCACGCACCCGGATGCCGCGCTCCAGCTGGCTGCGGTCGTGCTCCAGCGCGAGGTCGGCGTCCTCGCGGCGTGCGGAACCGGTGTGCATCGACTGCCTGCTGTGCCGGACGGTGTCGGTGAGCTCCAGCAGTTCCCGCCGTACGCGGTGGGGGTCGGCGATGATCTCGACCTCGACCTCGGGGCGGGGCGTCGCCCCGGCGCGCAGGAACGGTCCGGCGAGCGTTTCCAGCGCGCTGTGGGCGCGGCTGGTCTCGGCCAACCGCTCCTGCAGCCGGTCCCGTTCACGCTGGAGGAGCTGGATCAGGGCGATGTCCGGGTCGACGACGGCCGGTTCCGTGCCGGCGGCACGGTCGCTCGTGCCGATCAGGCCCAGGGTGATCAGTTCGTCGCGACATCGCTCGCGCTCGTCCGGTGCCAGCCCCAGACCCGCGGCGATCTCGTCGAAGGCGGCGGCCGGCCGCGCGCGCAGTTCGAGGTAGACCGCGAGGGCCTGGTCACTTCCCGTTCGCGTTCCGGTCCCGTATCTGCTCACAGTGCAGCAGACTCCCCTCGGATCCGGCATGGATCCCGTTGAATCGCCCCGCCGAGACCTTGCCATACGAGAGTTCGATACGGCTCCGGTTGAAGCGCACGCGTGACGCAGGTCACATACTTCCAAGTATGGTTTCCGGTCGCCTGTCCGGAACTCGTCAACCGGCCTCAAGGCGACGGCAGTCGGGGCACATACCCTTGAACACGACCTCGGCGCCGTCCATCTGCCAGCCCGTCAGCCCCTTGCGGGGCGCCTTCGGCGCCTCTGCCGCCACGTTCTCCACGCGGCCGCACCGCACGCAGAGCGCGTGCTGATGGGGAGGTCCCGAGATCTCGAACACGGCGGGCAGCCCCGGGCGGTCGAACTTCGTGACCAGGCCCGTTTCCAGGAAGTGGCGCAGCATTTCGTACACGGCCTGGCTGGTGAGGGTGCCGAGTCGCTCGCGCGCGGTCGCGGTGATCGCCTCGACGTCCAGATGGCCGCCCGTCGCCAGTACCTGAAGCACTTCGAGGCGCGGCCCCGTGACGCGCAGGCCCACGTCACGGAGGCGCTGGATCACCGCTTCGCGGCCCGTCGGCTCATCCACGACAGCCATTCCTCCGCCACCATCTGCCCTCTGGTGGGCCACCCGGTTCGATCTGGTCAGCCCAAACTTTTGTGGGCATCGTACCTCTTGGCTTACCAGGATGGACGGGCTCCGGCGCACGGGGTCGGGCCCGGGTGCGGGGCCCGTCCGGTGATCAGTCGTCGGCCCTGCAGACCAGCAGGACACTCTCGGTCCGCTCGTCGATCCGGTGCCGGCGGCGGCCCTCGATGTGCAGGCCCGCCGAGTGCAGCTCGGCCGTCAGCCGTTCCGGATCGATGATCCACTTGTCGGTGGTGAGCACCACCCGCTCGGCGCTGCGCTTGCCGGTGCGGGCCGCGTAGTAGGTGATCCGCTCACTCATGGTCGGCAGATCGAAGTGCTGCCGGGCCACCACCCACTCCTCGACCCCGTCGAACCGGGGCACCGGGAACGCCCAGCTGCGCCGCGGTTCCTCGGCCAGGCCCGGCAACAGGTGCGCCGTGTAGTCGAGGGCGAGCGCGCCGCCGGTCTCCAGATGGGCGGCGATCTCGCGGAGCAGCCCCGGCCGGGCCGGTGGGGGGACGGCCGCCACCATCGTCCCGGCGAGCAGGGCCAGCCGGTAGGTGCGCCGCAGGCGCAGCTCCGCGAGATCGGCGTGGGTGGCGACCACGAGCCCGGCCACCTGCGGTCCGATCCGCCGCGCCCAGGCCCGGAGCCGCTCCAGGCTGGGGGCGTCGCGGTCGACGGCCTCGACGGGGAAGCCGTGCCGGGCGAAGGGTACGGCGAGCCGGCCCGCACCCGAGCCGAGGTCGAGGACCGGGCCGCCGGTGGTCCGCGCCAGGCTCAGATAGCGGACGATGTCCACGCTGTGCGGGCCGAGCAGTGCGTCATGGAGCCAGACCGACTCCGCGTCGACGGGGGAGACCGACTCCAGACCGGGCAGGGGGTCCGGCGTGACGCGCACCCCGGTCCCGGCGGCGGGGGGCGTACCGGCGCCGGCGCCGTATCGGGACGGCAGGACCGGGGCGAGCGCTGCGGGCACGACGGGCAGGGAAGTGCCGCTCGGTGTGTGCATCGCTCCTCCAGAGGCTCGCTCGGTCCGTGCCGTCCGGGCGGGGTCCCGTGCCGCCGGGGCCGCGCCGCTGAGGAAATCGTGTCCTGCGGCGGGCGCTCCGGGCCAGCGAAAAGGGCTGCGTGAACACGCGATGGCGTGGATATGCCAGGGCCTTGGGCGGCTGGAGGAGGCCTGGGGGCGGGCCGGCCCGTCAGAGCGGCCGGGTGAGGCGGGTCGGAGTCAGGGCGGCGAAGGCGTGGTGAGTGAGGAAGGGGAGGGCCGGGTCCCGCTCGACGGGGAGGCTGATGCGCTGGGCGGTCGCGCCGTGCGCCCGCATCCGGTCCGTCACGGCGGCGAGCAGCGCCGTGCCGATGCCCTCCCGGCGGCGGGTGGGGGCCGTGCACAGGGCGTAGATCTCGCCCTCGTCGGAGACCGGGACGCCGCCCGCTGCCACGCCGACGATCCTGCCCTCCGCGTCGGTGGCGACGAGCCAGCCGAGCCAGCCGGGCGCGCCGCCCGGAATTTCAATTTCCGCCCTTATACGGGGGAGCGCGCATTGCGTGGACACCAGGCGGCCGGCGGGGATTTCACCGAGTATTTCGCCGTAGCTGTCCCGAATGCCGTCGGCGAGGAGCCTGGATATCGCCGTGGCGTCGCCGGGAGCTGCCGTTCGCACGTCAGCCAGCCGCATTGATTCGTACCTCTCGCCGTGCCGGTCCTGCGCGCCCACAGGCACACAGTAGCGGGGAATTCGACGCGACGGGCCCGATGCGAAGTCTACGAATTCGCTTAGTAATTCAAGGAGTTGACGCGAGTCGGTCGCTTCTTCCTGGAGATGTCGGGGTGTCGGTATAGCTCAACCAGGTATCGAACAACACGCCACGATCAGCGGTGCGACGGCGCCCGCGGCCGCGCCCACGGTGAACAGGCCGCGCAGCACCGGGTGTCCGGCGGGCGAGGGGGTGAGGATGCGCCGCATCCGAAGGGCCGCCGACGGCCCGCCCGCCGCGAACGCCCTGCGGGGCGCCTGCCCCGCCGCCAGCGCGTACAGCGCCGTGGCCAGCGCGTCCCGTGAACACCGGCGCAGCGCACGGTCGTCGGCGGCCATCTCCAGGAGCAGCGGTACGGCATTTCCTCCGTGCCGGGCCAGTGGCAGCCGGGGGAACACGGTGGCGTACGCCCCGGCCGCCGCGACCAGCAGATGGTGACGGCCCGCGATGTGCGCCCGCTCATGGGCGAGCGCCGCGTCCAACTGGGGTGCTGTCAGCGTGTCCAGAGCCGCCGACGAGACCACGACCCGGCGCGATCGGCCCGGCAGGCAGTAGACGGCGGGCCGGGCGTCCTCCAGGACGGTCGCGCGCAGCCGCGGATCGTACCGGCCCACCAGGCGCAGCAGCCCCGCGTGCCGGGAGCGGGCCCGGCGCGCCCGCAGTACTTCCCGTACGAAACCGGCGACCGGCAGCGCGAGGACCGCGAGGGCGGTGGCCGCGGCCAGGCCCTCGCGACCGGACGGATGCGTCAGCCGGTTCACGGAAGGGAGGCTGAGGGTGAGGATCATGTCGGCGAGGCGATGGCTGCTCCCGCCGGGCAGCAGCAGTTGGGCCGGGAGCATCGCCGCCGAGCAGGCGAAGATCGCGCCGCTCGCCACCCAGACGGCGAGCGCCAGGCGCGGCACCTGCTGGGCCCAGCGGGCCCGGATCAGCATCCAGGGGATCATCATGCCGCTGGCCAGGGCGAGTCCGAGCGGTGGAAGGACGTGGTGGTTCACCGTTCGCCCCCGGGCCGGTCGCCGGCGGGTGCGCCGGGATCGCCCGGCTGGGCGCGGCGGGCGGCGCGCAGGGCGGCGTCCAGCGCCTCGACGTCCTCGTGCGACATGCGCTCCACGAACTGCAGCAGCGCGGCCCTGCGGTCCTGGCTGTCGCCGAGGGCGTCCTGCATCAGGGCCGCGGTGTACTCCTCGCGGCTGCGGACTGTCTCGTACAGCCAGGCGCGGCCGGATTTCTCGCGGCGCAGCCAGCCCTTGCGATGAAGGATGTCGGCCACGGTCATCACGGTGGTGTAGGCGACCCGGCGTCCCAGATTGATGTCGTCGACGATCTCGCGGACGGTGGCGGGCCGTTGCCACAGCCACAACCGGTCCATGATCTCGGCCTCAAGCTCTCCCAGCCGGCGCACGCGCATCCCCTCGGCCCTCGTCCCCTCGGCCTCTCCCCTGCGGGCGGCTCATCGTACGGGCCGCTCACCCGGCATCGATATACCCCCTAGGGGTACGATGGCTCAATGATGACCCTCACGCGGGAACTCCTGCCGGCCACGCGAAACCGCCCGTGCGCGAAGGTCTGCGGACCGGATCTGCCCGGTTCGGCGGAGCTGGTGCTCCTGAGCCGGGTGCTCGGACTCTGCCTCCGTCTGAGCGTCCGGCTCTCCGCGGACTGCCCTTCGCGCGCGGGCGGTTGAGTGGTGCGTGGGGGGTGGCGTCGGCCGTCCGGGTCTACGTCCTGATCAGCCGGGCGATGGCCTTCGACGCCTCGCCGACCTTCACCCGTGCCTGGTCCCCGCCCTGCGCGATGGCCTCCGTGACGCAGCAGCTGAGGTGCTCGTCCAGCAGGGCCACCGCGCAGGACTGGAGCGCGGCGTTGATCGCGGAGACCTGGGTGAGGACGTCGATGCAGTAGACGTCCTCGTCGACCATCCGCTGAACGCCACGGACCTGGCCCTCGATGCGCCTGAGGCGTCTGATGATGTCTTCCTTGTGCTGTACGTAACCGGCCACGGCGGTCTCCCCGAGGTGATGAGGGTCAGTTGTCGGCGGCTCGGAAGCCGCGCAGGCGCAGGCTGTTGCCGACGACGAAGACCGAGGAGAAGGCCATGGCCGCTCCGGCGATCATCGGGTTGAGCAGTCCGGCCGCGGCGAGCGGCAGGGCGGCCACGTTGTAGGCGAAGGCCCAGAAGAGGTTCGAGCGGATGGTGCCGAGCGTCCTGCGGGAGAGCCGGATCGCGTCGGCCGCGGCCCGCAGGTCTCCCCGTACGAGGGTCAGGTCGCCGGCCTCGATCGCGGCGTCCGTGCCGGTGCCCATCGCCAGACCCAGGTCGGCCTGGGCGAGTGCGGCGGCGTCGTTGACGCCGTCGCCGACCATGGCGACGCTGCGCCCCTCGGCCTGGAGCTTCTTGACGACATCGACCTTGTCCTGCGGCATGACCTCGGCGATGACCTCGTCGATGCCCACCTCGGCGGCGACGGACTCGGCGACCGCCCTGTTGTCACCGGTCAGCAGGATCGGCGTCAGGCCGAGGGCGCGCAGCCGCCGGATGGCCTCGGCGCTGGTCTCCTTGACCGCGTCGGCGACCTCCAGGACCGCGCGGGCCTCTCCGTCCCAGGCCACCGCGATGGCGGTCCGGCCGGACCTCTCGGCGTCGTCCTTCGCCGCGCTCAGCGCGGCGGGCAGTTCCATGGCCCACTCGGTCAGCAGCTTCTCGCGGCCCACGAGGACGGCGTGGCCGTCGACGACGCCCTGGACGCCGAGGCCGGGGATGTTGGCGAAGTCCTCTGGGGTGGGCAGCGCCCCGACCCGGGCCGCGGCGCCGGTGGCGACGGCCTGGGCGATGGGGTGCTCGGAGGAGTGCTCCAACGCCCCGGCCAGCCGCAGCACTTCGGTCTCGTCGGTGGAGTCGGCGGTGTGCACCTTGAGCAGGGTCATCCGGCCGGTCGTGACCGTGCCGGTCTTGTCCAGGACGATGGTGTCGACCTTGCGCGTGGTCTCCAGGACCTCGGGGCCCTTGATCAGGATGCCGAGCTGGGCGCCGCGGCCGGTGCCGACCATCAGCGCGGTCGGGGTGGCGAGCCCCAGGGCGCAGGGGCAGGCGATGATCAGGACGGCGACGGCGGCGGTGAACGCGGCCGTCAGGCCGGAGCCGGAGCCGAGCCAGAAGCCGAGCGTGGCGAGTGCCAGGCCGATGACGACCGGCACGAACACGGCGGAGATCTTGTCGGCGAGGCGCTGGGCGGCGGCCTTGCCGTTCTGGGCGTCCTCGACCAGCTTGGCCATCCGGGCCAGCTGGGTGTCGGCGCCGACGCGGGTCGCCTCGACGACCAGCCGGCCACCGGCGTTCAGGGTCGCGCCGGTGACGGTGTCGCCGACGGACACCTCGACCGGCACGGACTCGCCGGTGAGCATGGACGCGTCCACGGCGGAGGAGCCCTCGACGACCGTGCCGTCGGTGGCGATCTTCTCGCCGGGGCGGACCAGGAAGCGATCGCCGACCTGCAGGTCGGCGGTGGGGACGGTGACCTCGCGGTCACCGCGCAGGACGGTGACCTCCTTGGCGCCCAGCTCCAGGAGCGCCTTGAGCGCGGCACCGGCCTTGCGCTTGGAGCGGGCCTCGAAGTACCGGCCGGCGAGGATGAAGGCGGTGACGCCGGCCGCGGCCTCCAGGTAGATGTTCCCGGCGCCGTCGGTGCGGGCGATCGTGAACTCGAAGGGGTGCGTCATGCCGGGCGTACCGGCGGTCCCGAAGAACAGGGCCCACAGCGACCACAGGAACGCGGCGATCGTGCCGACCGAGATCAGGGTGTCCATGGTGGCCGCGCCGTGCCGGGCGTTGGTCCAGGCGGCGCGGTGGAAGGGCCAGGCGGCGTAGGTGACGACCGGGGCGGCCAGGGTGAGCGAGAGCCACTGCCAGTACTCGATCTGGAGCGCCGGGACCATGGCCATCGCGATGACGGGCACGGCGAGCGCGGCGGCCGTGATCAGCCGCTGCCGCAGCGGGCGCAGCTCCTCGTCGGCCTTCTCGTCACCGCCGGCCTCGCCGTCGCCGTCGCTCCCGGTGCGCTCCGGGCGGGGCTCCTGGGCGGTGTAGCCCGTGGCCTCGACGGTCGCGATCAGGTCCTCGACGGAGATGTCGTCGGCGAAGGTGACCCGGGCCTTCTCGGTGGCGTAGTTGACGGTCGCCTCGACGCCGTCCATGCGGTTGAGCTTCTTCTCGATACGGGCCGCGCACGAGGCGCAGGTCATGCCGCCGATGGCGAGTTCGACCTGGGCGGCGCCGGAGGTGGTGGTCGTCATTTCCTGCTCCTCGTTCGGGCGGGAGTGGGGGCCGGGGCCCGGGCTGTACGGGACGGGCCCCGGCGGCCAGGTGGGGCTCGTCCGCCGGTCAGACGCGGCCGGTCAGCTCGTAGCCGGCGTCGTCCACGGCGGCGGCGATCGCGGCGTCGTCGGGCTCGCGACCGGTGGTCACGGTGACCAGGCCGCCGGCCACGTCGACGTCGACGGAGATGACCCCGGCGAGCTCGCTCACCGAGGTGGTGACGGCGGTCTTGCAGTGTCCGCAGGTCATGCCGGACACGCGGTAGGTGGTGGCGGTGCCCTCGGCGACGGCGACGGCGGTCGTGGACGCGTCGGCGCTCGTGTGGCAGCTGCCTTCGGGAGTACAGCAGGACGACATGGGTCCTCCTCGTTGGTAGGGACACGCGGGGGACACGGCCCGTGCGGGCCGGTACCGGACGGATACCCTCGGGGGGTATCTGACTGAGACCATGTATACCCCCCGGCCGTATGGTGCGCAAGTGTCTCCTTCGACTTGACTTGATACCCCCCAGGGGTATGGTGAGGTGCATTGGATCGCTGGACGGGAGAGCAGTCATGAACACCGGAGTGAAGATCACCGCCTTCGCCGCCGCGCTCGCCGCGACCTTCGGGACCGCGTACGGGGTCGGAAAGGGCGTGGGGCCCGTGGACGAACCGAAGGGGCCGGTGCACGCGGACCACGCGGCGGCCGAGCCGGACGCCGGAGGAGGGCACGGCGGACACGACGAGGCGGCCCAGGCGCCGGCGGCCGGCGGGCTCCAGATCTCGGAGGGCGGTTACACGCTCGCCCTGGACACGCCGAAGATCGCGAACCGGGGCGTGCTGACGTTCTCGGTCAAGGACGGCGGCGGCCGCAAGGTCACGGCGTACAAGACGGCGCACGGCAAGGAGCTGCACTTCATCGTCGCCTCGCGGGACCTGACGGTCTTTTCCCACCTCCACCCGGTGCGGGCGGCCGACGGGACCTGGTCGACGCCGGTCGACCTGCCCGCCGCGGGCGCGTACAAGGTGTTCGCCGACTTCACGCCCGCCGCCAAGGGCGCGAAGGCCGTCACGCTCGGCGCGGACCTCTCGGTCCCCGGTGTGTACGCGCCCCAGCCGCTGCCGGCCGCGGCACCGACGGCGACCGTGGACGGCTACCAGGTCGCGCTCGGCGGGACGCTTGACCCGGGGAAGCCGGGCGAGCTGAAGCTCACGGTCAGCAGGGGCGGCAAGCCGGTGACGGACCTGGAGCCGTACCTGGGGGCGTACGGGCACCTCGTCGCCCTGCGCGACGGAGACCTCGCCTATCTGCACGTCCACCCCAACCCGGGCGGCCCCGGCCCGGCCGTCTCCTTCACGGCGACGGCGCCGAGCGCGGGCACGTACCGGCTGTTCCTGGACTTCCAGCACGAGGGGAAGGTGCGGACGGCGGCCTTCACCGTGCACGCGGGCGGGCATGGGGCCGACGCGGCCGGGCAGGGGAGCGGTGCGGGAGGCCACTCGCACGCGTAGGCTGGTCATTGGACTAGACCTGTAGCTTCGGCCCGCGGGCCGGACCCTGTGGCCGATCCTCGGCCGTCTCCATGGAGGAATGGGCTCAATGAGCAACCGTGCAGTGCTGGAGGTGATCGCCCTCGACGCGGAGGACGCGGTCGCGGCCCAGACCGGCGGGGCGGACCGCCTCGAACTGGTCACCGACATGGCGGCCGACGGGCTCACGCCGTCCGTGGAGACCTTCGCGTCGATCCGCGCCGCCGTGGGCATCCCCCTGCGCGTGATGCTCAGACTGGCGGACGGCTTCGCGGCGGGTGACGTCGACGCCCTGGTGGCGGCGACGCGAGCGCTGCGGGCGGCGGGCGCCGACGAGTTCGTCCTCGGCTTCCTGGCGCCGGACGGCTCGCCCGACCTCGTGACGGTCGAGCGTCTGGTCGCCGAACTCGACGGCTGCCGCTGGACGTTCCACCGGGCGATCGACCGCGCCGCCGACCGCGACGCCCTGCGCAAGCAGCTCGCGGACCTGCCGGGCCTGGACACCTACCTCACGGCGGGCTCCCCGCACGGCGTCGAGGACGGCCTGCCCACCCTGGTCGCCGAGGCGGCCCGTCACGACGAACCCGGCTACGAGCCGCAGATCCTGGTGGGCGGCGGCCTGCACCTCCCGCACGTGCCCACGCTCCGGGCGGCCGGCCTCACCGCCTTCCACATCGGTGGCGCGGCCCGCCCGCAGGGCTGGTCGTCCCCGGTGGACCCGGAGGCGGTCCGCACCTGGCGCGAGGCCCTGGACGCCTGAGCCGCCGGGCGCCGGACCGGACACACCGCACCCGCCGCCGCCGGCGCAGGGCCCCCGAGACGGCCGGCCGATCGCCCGGCGTACGGGCGTCTTCACCCTGGACCCGGCCCGGCGGCCCCGGCCCGTCCGAACACGGCCGATCGCCCGGCCGCCCCTGCGTCGGGCCCCGGAGCGGGGCCCGACGCCAACGCCTCCTGCCCCGGCCGCGTACGGCCGGGCCCGGTGCGGACCCTTCGAGTCGGCCGATCGCCCGGCGCCTGGGGTGTTCGCCCCGGACCCCGGACCCCGGCCCCTCCGAACGACCCCCGCCCCGGCCGCGTACGGCCGGGGCGGGGGTGGGGGCGGACCGGGTCAGGTCGTCAGGTGTCGCAGCACCGAGCGGACCGCGTGTTCCACGGCCTCGCGGGACTCCTCCGCGTGGTCCACCGTCTCGAATCCGTGGTGGCCGTTCGGTACGTCGATCACCTCGACCGCGGCCTCGCACTCCTTCGCGGCGGTCAGGAACTCCTCCACCGTCACCGCGATCTCCGCGTGCTCCAGCCCCACCCGGGTCAGCACGACCGGCAGGCCCCCCGCCGTCCTCAGCGCGGCCGCGGGGCGGAACCGCGAGTCCGAGAGGCCCCAGTTCGCCGGCGGAGAGAGGAGCGGGTAGGTCGCGGCCACGCACCGCAGCCACGCCGGGGGCGCCGCGAGCCAGTCCGCCGACAGCGGGCCGCCACCGGAGAAGAACCACAGCGCGACGCGGTCCGGGTCGACCCGCGGATCGGCGCGTACGAGCTCCACCGCCTCGGCGATGAAGTCGGCCGCGCGGCCGTAGTCACCCAGTCCGTGCAGCGGGTGATCCATCGTCACGCCGACCGCCCCCCGGCTCGCCACGTACTGCCCGTAGCCGACGAAGGCCGGCCAGTCCCGGGGTGTCGGCCGCGCCTCGGCCGGCACGGGGCCGCCGTGGACGAAGACCACGGCCGGACGGGGCCCGTCGGCCTCGGGCAGATGGAGGTCGACCCCTCCCACGCGCTCGCGGGGCATGTCCGGCACGTCCAGGACGAAGGGCCGCAAATGCGGGGGCTGTTCGTTCGCGACGGTCAGCCGGTGACCCTCTCCCGCGGCGGCCCGGAGCAGCACGTCGGCCAGTTCACCGGGGACGGAGAGCATCGGCCAGTGCCCGGTGGCGAGTTCGAAGAAGCCCACGCGAGGGTCGGTGAGCCCCTTGAAGCGAGGGTCTCCCATGACCGCCACGGCCTCGACGACGGCGATGCTCGACCCGTTGGCGGTGCACAGGATGCCGGTCGTGGGCACCTCGGCGGCGGCCCCTGACAGCCGCAGCGGCTGGGTGAGCGTGCCCAGCGGCTGGGGTGCGGCGAGACGGACCAGCCGGGCCAGCGCCTCCTCGGAGACGCCGGCCAGGCTGCCCCGGGCCGGCCACTCGTCGGGCGCCGGCGGGGGAACCCGCCAGCCGTCCTCGGCCCCCTGGACGACCCGGTCGCGCACCGCGGGGTCCGGCATCAGGTCGAGTACCGACTCGCCGTCCTGCGGCAGACCCGCGTCGAGGTAGACGATCCGGGCGATCCGGTCCGGGCGCCGGTCGGCGGCGCCGAGCACCGGGTGGATGCCGATGCCATGTCCGACGATCACCACCTCCGGCGCGTCCACATGGTCGATCAGCCGCACCAGATCCTCGATGTGCGTGTCCAGGTCCGTGTCCGGCCCCGCCAGATGGCGGCGGTCACCCATGCCCGTGAGCGTCGCCGGGTGCACCTCGGCTCCCGCCTCCCGCAGCCGCGCGGCCACGTCCCGCCAGATCCAGCCGCCGGTGCAGCCGTCCGACACCAGCACGAACGTCGTCATGATCGCCTCCTCGTATGCCCTGGTCCGCCCGGCCGGCCCCCAGGGCCGTCCGCGCTCTCGCGTACCGTAGGAACTCCCCCTGAGGGAGGTTCAAGTCGTGTTTCCTGACGGCATGTGGAGCATCGGAGAGCTCGCCGAGCACGCGGGCGTCACCATCAAGACCGTCCGCTTCTACTCCGATCGCGGTCTGCTGCCGGAGGCCGCCCGCAGCGCCGGGGGCCACCGCCGGTACGGCCCCGAGGCACTCGACCGGCTCCGCCTGATCCGCTCGCTGCGCACCCTGGACCTGCCGGTCCCGGAGGTGGGCCGGGTCCTCGAGCGGGAGGACGCGCTGGAGGACGTCATCGCGGGGCAACTGCGGGAGCTCGGCTCGCGGCTGGCCGCCCTGCGCTGGCGGGAGGCCGCCCTGCGTCTCCTCCAGGACTGCACCGCCGAGGAACGCGCCGACCGGCTGCGCCTGATCGGCTCCATATCCACCCCTCCCAGCACGGACTCGCTCGCGCGCTTCTGGCGGCGGTGGCTGCCCCCGCGGCTCCCGGCCCGGGTGGCCGCCGCGGTCATCGAAGCGGCGGTTCCGCAGCCGCCCGAGGATCCGACCCCGGCGCAGGTACTGGCCTTCGCCCGGCTGCACGCCCTCACCTCCGGCGGCTGCGGGGGCTCCGACCCCTGCCAGCCCGCGGTGCACCGGCCCGACGAGGGCTACCGTCCGGCCGTGCTCTACGACGGTCTCGGCGAGGCGTACGCGCTGGCGGCGGCGGAGATGCGTGCCGAGCGGGCACCGCGCGCGGGCGAGGCGCTGGACTGCTTCGTCTCCGCCTACGCCCGATCACGCGGCGCGCGGGACACCCCCGCCTTCCGCCACGCGCTCAGCGGCCAGCTCGCGGCGGACCCCCGGATCGACCGCTACTGGCAGCTCACCGCGGAGCTGACCACCCCGTCGTCGGGCGCGCCGGTCCCGACCCCGGGCGCCACCCACGACTGGCTCTGCGCGGCACTGGACATATGAGGCGGGACAGGGGTCACCCCGCCGTTCCCTTCCGCCCCTCCACCCTTTCCAGGCCCTCCGCCAGGACCTCCGCCAGATGCCGTGCCGCGTACCCGCCCAACTGCCCCAGCTGCGTGCGGCAGGAGAAACCGTCCGCCAGGAGTTCCGTGCCCGCCGGGGCCTCGCGGACCGAGGGGAGCAGCTGGTCCTCGGCGCAGGCCACCGAGACGTCGTAGTGACCCCGCTCGAACCCGAAGTCGCCCGCCAGGCCGCAACAGCCGCCGCTCAACTCGCCGAGCAGTCCCGCTCTTTCGCGCAGTCGGCGCTCCGCCTCCACGCCGAGGACGGCGTGCTGGTGGCAGTGGGTCTGGCCCGCGACGGGGCGGTCGACGCGGGGCGGCGTCCACTCCGGGGCGTACTCCTCCAGGGTCTGGGCGAAGGTGCGGACGGACGCCGCGAGGCGGCCGGCGCGGGGGTCGTCGGGCAGGAGGGCCGGGAGGTCCGTCTTCAGGGTCGCCGCGCAGCTCGGTTCCAGGACGGTGACCGGTACGCCCGTGTCCAGGAGCGGCTCCATCGTGTCGAGGGTGCGGGCCATCACCCTTCGGGCGCGGCCGAGTTGGCCGGTGGAGACGTAGGTCAGGCCGCAGCAGACCCGTCCGGGCGGAAGCCGGACACCGAGGCCCGCGGCGCCGAGGACCGTCACGGCCGCACGGCCCACCGAGGGCGAGAGGTACTCGGTGAAGGTGTCCGGCCACAGGACGAGTGAGGCGCCCGGGTGGCCGTTCCGCTTCCACCAGGCGGTGAACGTCTCGCGTGCCAGGCGCGGGATCTCCCTCTCCCGCGCGACCCCGGCCATCCGCTTGCCCAGGGACGCGAGCGCGCCCACGCCCGCCGCCGCGTTCAGGACCCCGGCGAAGGGCGCCGCCGCCCGCAGCCACTGCGGGAGGCGGCCCATCGAGTAGTGGGACGCCGGCCGGCGCCGGCCCGTGTAGTGGTGGTGGAGGAACTCCGCCTTGTAGGTGGCCATGTCGACGCCCACCGGGCAGTCGCTGCGGCAGCCCTTGCAGGCCAGGCAGAGGTCCAGCGCCTCCCGCACCTCCCGCGAGCGCCAGCCGTCCGTGACGATCTCGCCCGCGAGCATCTCGTGCAGCAGCCGTGCCCTGCCCCGGGTCGAGTGCCGTTCCTCGCCCGTCGCGCGGAACGACGGGCACATGACCTGGGCGCTCGGACCTCCGTCCGCCACACGGCATGAGGCGACTCCCACGCACCGGCGTACGGCCGCCGTGAAGTCACCGCCGTCCTCCGGGTAGGCGAAGGCGGTGCCGACGTGTGCGCGGGGCAGCACCTCGAAGCGCAGGTTCTCGTCGAGCCGGTGCGGGCGGGCGAGCATCCCGGGGTTCATCCCGCCCGCCGGGTCCCAGACGTCCTTGGCCCGGGCGAAGAGGCCGACCATCTCCGGCCCGTACATCTTCGGCAGCAGCTCCGCCCGCGCCTGTCCGTCCCCGTGCTCCCCGGAGAGCGATCCGCCGTGGGAGACGACCAGGTCCGCCAGGTCGTACGAGAAGGAGCGGAACCGGCCCACCCCCTCCCGGCTCAGCAGATCGAAGTCGATGCGGACGTGGATGCAGCCGTCGCCGAAGTGGCCGTACGGCGTTCCGCGCAGCCCGTACCGCGCCAACAGCGCCCTGAAGTCGCGCAGATACGGACCCAGTCGGGCCGGCGGCACCGCACAGTCCTCCCAGCCCGGCCACGCTTCGGTGCCGTCGGGCATCCGGGTCGCCGTGCCCGCCGCGGCCTCCCTGATCCGCCAGAGCGCCCGCTGCCCGGCGGGATCGGAGACCACCGTGCCGTCCACGGTGTCGAAGGAGACGGCCCGCACGAGCGCTGCCGCGCGCGCCTTCGCCTCCGCGGGCGTGGAGCCGCCGGTCTCGGCGAACAGCCAGGCGCCGCCGCGCGGCAGGGCGCCCGGGTCGGGGGCCAGGTCCCGCGCCATGCCCTCGACGGTCAGTGGGCGGTGGGGGAGCAGCCCGGGGGCGGCCTGTGCGGCGGCGCTCTCGTCGGCGTACCCGAGGACGGCGAGGGCGCGGGCGGGCGGTGCTTCGACGAGGCGGACGACGGCCTCGGTGACGACGCCCCAGGTGCCTTCGCTGCCGCAGAAGGCGCGGGCGAGGTCGGGGCCGTGCTCGGGGAGGAGCGCGTCGAGGGCGTACCCGGAGATCCGGCGGGGCAGACCGGCGGGGAAGCCGGTGCGCAGCAGCGCGAGATGGGAGTCCACCAGCTCGCGCAGACCGTCGGGAGCGCCCGCCCAGCCCTGTCCGAGCCGATGCGCCTCACCGCCGTAGGTGTACACCGTCAGCGCGGCGATGTTGTCGGCGGTCGTCCCCCAGGCCACGGAGTGGGCGCCGCAGGCGTTGTTGCCGATCATGCCGCCGAGGGTGCAGCGGCTGTGGGTGGACGGGTCGGGGCCGAAGGTGAGGCCGTGCGGAAGGGCCGCCGCGCGCAGCGTGTCGAGGACGACACCGGGCTGGACGACCGCCGTGCGCGACTCCGGGTCCAGCTCAAGAACGGACGTCAGGTGGCGGGTGAGGTCGAGGACGACGCCGGTGCCGGTGGCCTGACCGGCGATGGAGGTGCCGCCGCCGCGCGGGACGACGGGGACGCCGTGGTCGCGGCAGACGGCCAGCGCCGCGGCCACGTCGTTCGCGTCGCGCGGGGCGACGACGCCGAGGGGCACGCGCCGGTAGTTGGAGGCGTCCATGGTCACCAGGGCCCGCGCGGCGGCGCCGAAGTCCACTTCGCCGCGCACAGCGGCCCTCAGTGCTCGCTCGACCCCGCGCTGTTCAGCCATGGGGCCAGGATGCCAACGTGCCGGGTGGGGCGGCTCGCGGACGGCCTGACGCACCGTCCGTGTCGTGTTCTCGCCTGTCGAAAAAGGCCACAAGGCCTTCCCAAACTGATCGTCAACTCTCCTATAGTGACCACGAATTGATCGGGAATCGACGGCTCGGCTGATACTTCACCCCCGACTCCACTCCAGAGGACGGACGATTTGCGCCCCTTGCTCCGGCCGGTCTGGCCGGTCCTGCTGATCACGGCGGCCGTCACCGCCCTCCTCTGCGCGGGCGCGGTGTCCCTCGCGCCCGGCGGCGCCGCGCGGACCGCCCTCACCTGGGGTCTCGGGGCCGCCGCCGTGCTCCTGACGGCCGCCGCGACCACCACCGCGTACGTTCTGGAGAGCGCCCGACGGCTGCGCCGGCACAACGCCGCGCTGCTCTCTCAGGCCCAGTACGCCACGGCCGAGACCGCCCGCGCGACCGCCGAGATCGCCCGCGCCGCCGAGGCCGCGTCCCTCGCCACCGCCGAGGCCAGGGCGAACGCCGCCCAGGCCGTCGCCGAAGCCCGCGCCGAAGGGGCCCGCGCCGCCGCCGAGGCGAAGGCCGCGGCCGCCGTGGCGATCGAGGAGGCCCGCGCCGAGACCGCCGGGGCCGCCGCGCAGGCCGCCCGCGCCGAGTCACTGCGCGCCGCCGCCGTCGCCGCCTGCGCCAACGCGGCCGGCCGGATGCAGGCCCTCGCCACCAGCATGCTCGCCGACCTCCGCGACATGGAGCACCGGCACAGCGACGAGGACGTGCTCACCGACCTCCTCCACCTCGACCACCGCACGGCCCAGGCTGGCCGCCTCGCCGACTCCCTCGCCGTCCTGACCGGGGCCCGGTCGGGCCGGCGCTGGGCGAAGCCGATC
The DNA here is from genome assembly GCF_055600045.1 of Streptomyces sp. NPDC038280. Taxonomy (NCBI): domain Bacteria; kingdom Bacillati; phylum Actinomycetota; class Actinomycetes; order Kitasatosporales; family Streptomycetaceae; genus Streptomyces; species Streptomyces sp. NPDC038280. The sequence continues at coordinate 223,667 of NZ_JBVJYZ010000010.1, read as the reverse complement.
GTCATGGAGTCGATCCTGCGCGGCGCCATGGGTCGCGTCAGCGGCTACCAGCGCGTCCGGCTCCACTCCACCAGCGAGGTCGCCATCGCCGGCCACGCGGCCGAGGGCGTCATGCACGCCCTCGCCGAACTCCTCGACAACGCGGCGAACTTCTCGCCGCCCACCGCCGAAGTGCACGTGTACGTCGAAGAGGTCCCGGCGGGCGTCGTCATCACCATCGAGGACAGCGGTCTCGTCATGAGCGAGATGCAACTGCGCCGCGCCGAACGGGCCGTCGGCGCCGGGCCGTCGGAGCTCACCGGCCTCTCCGGCACTCGCCTGGGACTCGCGGTCGTGGGCCGGCTCGCCCACAAGCACGGACTGACCGTCTCCTTCCGGCCGTCGGCGCGCGGCGGCACGGGCGCCCTGGTCATGCTCCCCCAGGAGCTGATCTCGCGCACACCACGGGCGCTCACGGAACGGGAGGCCGTCCGCACCCCGGACGCCGCGCCGGAGCCCGGGACCCACGAGCGCGCTTCCGAAGCCCCCGCCCCGGCGGAGACCGTCGAACTGGGCGAGAGCGGTCTGCCCAAGCGCCGCCGCGGCCGCACCCTCGCCGCCGCCCACCCCGCCGAGGACCCGGACGCCGGCTCCCGCACCGGCGCCGTACGGACATCCGGGGCCGCGCCCGTCGACGCGCAGGACGCGAAGGCCCGCGCGGCCCGTTTCAGCAGCTTCCGCCAAGCGGTACGGAACATCCCCACGGAAGGCACCTCCCCCCGATGAGCAGCACCAGCGGCACCACCACCGACGACACGCTCCACTGGCTGCTGGAGAGCCTTCTCCAGCGCACCCCCGGCGCCCGCCACGCGCTCGTCCTCTCCCGGGACGGCCTCAAGCTGTGCCGTACGCCGGAGCTCTCCGTCGACCAGGCCGACCAGCTGGCCGCGATCTCCGCCGGCATCCAGAGCCTCTCGCACGGCGCGTCCGTGGAGTTCGGCGACGGCACCGGCGGCGTACGGTCCGCGATGGCCGAGTTCTACGGCGGCATCCTGCTCATCGTCGAGGCCGGGGACGGCGCCCACCTCGCGGTCGTCGCCGACGAGGACTCCGACGTCGGCCTGGTCGGCCACAACATGAGCGAACTCGTCGAGCAGCTCGGCGAGCACCTCAGCGCCGAGCCCCGTACGCCGTGAGCGGCTTGCCCAAGGGCCCCCAAGGCCCCCGGGACGAGTCCCCCGACCGGCTCTACACCCTGACCGGCGGGCGCACCCGCTCGGGCCCGGACACCCCGTTCGACCTGGTGACCCTGGTGGTCGCCGAGTCGGAGCCGGTGCCCGGAATGCAGTCCGAGCACGCGGCGATCCTGAGGATGTGCGGCCGCCCCACCGCGGTCGTGGAGATCGCCGCCGAACTGGCCCTGCCGGTCGGCATCGTGCGCGTCCTGCTGTCCGACCTGCTCGGTACGGGCCGGATCAGCGCCCGTCATCCCCGGACCGCCCGCACGGGCCACCACCTCCCCGACCCCGACATCCTGGAGCAGGTGCTCGTTGGACTCCGCAACCTCTGACATCGCTGACACCGCACGGCCGCCACTGCGCACCACCGCGGACAACGGCCTCAAGATCGTCGTCGTCGGCGGATTCGGCGTCGGCAAGACCACCCTCGTCCGCTCGGTCAGCGAGATCCGGCCGCTGAACACCGAGGAGACGATGACCCGGGCCGGCGAGACGGTCGACGACATCGCCCATGTGGGCGCCAAGTCCGCCACCACCGTCGCCTTCGACTTCGGGCGGATCACCCTGGACGCGCACAACGTCCTGTACCTCTTCGGCGCCCCCGGGCAGGAGCGCTTCTGGTTCCTGTGGGACCGGCTGTTCTCCGGCACCCTCGGCGCGGTCGTCCTCGTCGACACCCGCCGCCTCGCGGACTCCTGGTACGCGATCGACCGCCTCGAACACCACGGCACCCCGTTCATCGTCGCCTGCAACGACTTCGGCGGCCCGGTCCACACCGAGCAGCAGATCCGTGAGGCGCTCGACCTCGCCGCCGACGTCCCGCTCGTCGAGTGCGACGCCCGGGACCGGTCCTCCAGCAAGTACGTCCTGATCACCCTCGTCGAGCATCTGCGCACGCTCTCCGCCCCCGCCCGGGAGACCCGATGACCACCGCCGCCCCCGTCCCGCTGTCCGGGTCGCGTTTCCAGAGCGACCCCGCCGGGCTCTACCGGGAGATGCGCCGCGACCACGGAGCCGTCGCCCCGGTCGTCCTCGACGGGGACGTACCGGCGTGGCTGGTCCTCGACTACCGCGAGCTGCACCAGGTCACCAGCGACCCGGTCCTCTTCAGCCGGGACTCCGACCTGTGGAACCAGTGGGAGCGCATCCCCGAGGACTGGCCCCTGCTGCCGATGATCGGCCGGAAGCAGGCGTCGGTCCTGTACACGGTCGGCGAACGCCACCGGCAGCGCGCGGCCATGATCGGGCACGCGCTCGAAGCCGTCGACCCCTTCGAACTGCGCCGCCACGCCGAGGCGTTCGCGGACGCGCTCATCGACGACTTCTGCGCCAGGGGCGAGACCGAGATCATCGCCCAGTACGCCATGCTGCTGCCGGTGCGCGTCCTGGCGAGGATCTACGGCTTCCCCGACGACAAGGGCCCCGGTCTGGTCACGGCGATGAACCGGATGATCGACGGCCGGGAGGACGCGCTGGCCGGCCAGAAGCACCTCGCGGAGTCGATGTACGCGCTCCTCGCGGCCAAGCAGGCCGAGCCCGGCCCCGACGTCGTCTCCCGGATGCTCGCCGACACCTCCGGCTTCGGCGTCGAGGAGATCGCCCAGGACCTGATGGTGATGATGGCCGCCGGCCACCAGCCGACCGCCGACTGGATCGGCAACTCGCTGCGGCTGATGCTCACGGACGACCGGTTCGCCGCCTCGCTCACCGGCGGCCGGCACAGCGTCGGCGAGGCCATGAACGAGGTGCTGTGGGCCGACACCCCCACGCAGAACGTCGCCGGGCGCTGGGCCGCGCGCGACACCCGGCTCGGCGGACAGCACATCAGGGCCGGTGATCTGCTGCTGCTCGGCATCGGCGCCGCCAACGCCGACCCGCAGGTGCACATCGACAACTCGGCCCTCACCGGCGGCAACAGCGCCTTCTTCTCCTTCGGGCACGGCGAACACCGCTGCCCCTTCCCCGCCCAGGAGATCGCCGAGGTCATCGCCCGGACCGGCATCGAGGTGCTGCTCGACCGGCTGCCCGACGTCGACCTCGCCGTACCGGCCGGGTCCCTGACCCGCCGCTCGTCGCCGTGGCTGCGCGGCCTGACGGAACTGCCCGTGCGATTCACGCCCGTCGCCGCGCGCTGAGACACCGCCCCGCCCCGCCGGGCCGGCCCCGCGCCCGCCGCCGCCCGCGTCCGCGCCGTACCCAGACCCCTGCCACCCGGAGGCACCCCGTGACCAGCACAGCCACCACACCCGCCGCAGGGCCCGTGATCGCCCTCGACCCCTTCGTCACCGACCTCGACGCCGAGAGCGCCGCCCTGCGCGCCGCGGGCCCGCTCGCCCGGGTCGAACTGCCCGGCGGTGTGCCGTGCTACGCCGTCACCCGGCACGCCGAGGCCCGCGCTCTCCTCACCGACAAGCGGCTGGTCAAGGACATCAACGCCTGGGGCGCCTGGCAGCGCGGCGAGATAGCCCCCGACTGGCCGCTCATCGGGCTCGCCAACCCCGGCCGCTCCATGCTCACCGTCGACGGCGAGGACCACCGCCGACTGCGCACCCTGGTGGCGCAGGCGCTCACGCCGCGCCGCGTGGAGCGGATGCGGGAGCGGATCACCGAGCTGACGGACGGACTGCTCGACGCGCTCACCGCCCACGGCCCCGGCGAGACGGTGGACCTCAAGGCGGAGTTCGCCTACCCCCTGCCCATGTACGTCATCAGTGACCTCATGGGCGTCGACGAGGCCGACCACCCCCGCCTGAAGGTCCTCTTCGACAGGTTCTTCTCCACCCAGACACCTCCGGAGGAGGTCGTCGCCACCCTCGGAGAGCTGGCCGAGATCATGGGCAAGGTGGTCGCGGCCCGCCGCGCCGAGCCCGGCGACGACCTGACCAGCGCGCTGATCCTCGCCTCCGAGGACGGCGACCGGCTCACCGACGAGGAGATCGTCTCCACACTCCAGCTGATGGTCGCCGCCGGCCACGAGACGACGATCTCGCTCATCGTCAACGCCGTGGTGAATCTGTCCACCCATCCGGAGCAGCTCGCTCTCGTACGGTCGGGGGAGGCCGGCTGGGACGCGGTGGTCGAGGAGACCCTGCGCCACTCCACCCCCACCTCGCACGTCCTGATCCGCTTCGCCACCGAGGACGTCGCGGTCGGCGACACCGTGCTGCCGAAGGGCGAGGCCCTGATCGTGTCGTACGGCGCGATCGGCCGCGACGAGCAGGCGCACGGCCCGACGGCCGGGGAGTTCGACATCACCCGCACCCCGGCCCACCGGCACATCTCCTTCGGGCACGGCCCGCACGTCTGCCCGGGCGCGGCCCTGTCCCGTCTGGAGGCCGGGGTGGCGCTGCCCGCGCTGTACGCCCGCTTCCCCGGGCTCACTCTCGCCGTCCCCCGGTCGGAGCTGCGTCACAAGCCGGTCGTCACCCAGAACGATCTTCGCGACCTGCCCGTTCACCTGCGCTGATCCCCGCGCGACGGGCGCCGGCCGTCTCACTTCCTCGTCTCATCCGCCGGACAGGGACGGCCGGCACCTGTCGGAACCGACTACGCTCCGCCTCGTGGCTGAGATCCAGATTCCCGCTGACATCAAGCCCGCCGACGGCCGTTTCGGCGCGGGCCCCTCCAAGGTGCGTACGGAGGCGCTGGACGCCCTGGCCGCCACGGGCACCTCCCTCCTCGGCACGTCCCACCGCCAGGCCCCGGTCAAGAACCTGGTCGGCGAGGTACGTGCCGGAGTGCGTGACCTCTTCTCGCTGCCCGAGGGCTACGAGGTGATCCTGGGCAACGGCGGCTCCACCGCCTTCTGGGACATCGCGACCCACGGGCTGATCGAGTCGAAGTCCCAGCACCTGACCTTCGGCGAGTTCTCCTCGAAGTTCGCCAAGGCCGCGAAGCTGGCCCCCTGGCTGGCCGACCCGACCGTCATCTCCTCGGAGCCGGGCACCCACCCGGAGCCGAAGGCGGAGGCGGGCGTCGACGTCTACGCGTACACGCACAACGAGACCTCCACCGGTGTCGCCGCCCCGCTGAAGCGGGTCCAGAGCGCCGACGAGGGCGCGCTGGTGCTGGTGGACGCGACCTCCGGTGCGGGCGGCCTGCCGGTCGACATCACCGAGACCGACGTCTACTACTTCGCCCCGCAGAAGTCCTTCGCCTCGGACGGCGGCCTGTGGCTCGCCGCGTTCTCCCCGGCGGCCCTGGAGCGCGCGGCCCGGATCCACGCGTCCGGCCGGCACATCCCGGAGTTCTTCAGCCTTCCGACGGCGATCGACAACTCCCTCAAGAACCAGACGTACAACACCCCCGCGCTCTCGACCCTCTTCCTGCTGAACGAGCAGCTGAAGTGGATCAACGGCCAGGGCGGCCTCGACTGGTCGACCGCGCGGACGGCCGACTCGTCGTCGCGCCTGTACACCTGGGCCGAGGAGTCCAAGTACGCGAGCCCGTTCGTCACCGACCCGGCGAAGCGCTCGCAGGTCATCGGCACGATCGACTTCGCGGACGACATCGACGCGTCGGCGATCGCCAAGACCCTGCGCGCCAACGGCATCGTGGACACCGAGCCGTACCGCAAGCTGGGCCGCAACCAGCTGCGCATCGCGATGTTCCCGGCGATCGACCCCTCGGACGTCGAGGCGCTGACGGCCTGCGTCGACTACGTGATCGAGAAGCTGTAACCGACGACGACCGTACGGAGAGGGGCCCCGCGCACCAGGTGCGCGGGGCCCCTTTCGGTCGTCCTGGGTGCGGCCGATAACCGCGCTGTCCGAGGTGCCCCGGGATCCCTAGCATCACTGGCGATCCGGTGCGCCGCACCTGCCCGGACCGCCAATATTGACATGTTCATGTCTCAACTGACGAAGCGTGAACATGTTGCTCGGATGGACTCCCCACACGTCCTTCAAGGCCACCGACACCCACCGATCGGAGCATCATGCCCGGTGCACTGCTCACAGGCGCCGCCACCACCGTGGCCCTCGCCTCCACGCTCGTCGCCCTGCCCTCGTCCTCCGCGACCGAGCGGATCGTCGCACCGCCCGACAAGATCGTCATCGAGATCGCCACGGTGAACGGCTCGGGCTGCCCGGCCGGCACCGCAGCCGTCGCCGTGGCGCCCGACAACACCGCCTTCACCGTCACCTACAGCGAGTACCTCGCCCAGGTGGGCCCCGGCTCCAAGCCGACCGACTTCCGCAAGAACTGCCAGCTCAACCTGATCGTCCATGTACCCCAGGGCTTCACCTACGCCGTCGCCAGTGCCGACTACCGCGGCTTCGCGCACCTGGCCCGCGGCGCCAACGCCGTCCAGAAGGCCTCGTACTACTTCCAGGGATCGCCGGACACCGCGGTCAGAAACCACCCCTTCAGCGGCCCGTACGAGAACAACTGGCAGGCCACCGACACGACCGAGTGGGGCCAGCTGGTGTGGGCACCCTGCGGGGTGAAACGGAACTTCAACATCAACACCGAGCTGCGGGTCAACGCCGGAACCTCCGATCCGGCGCGGGCGAACAGCTTCATCACCATGGACTCGACGGACGGTGAGATCAACACCGTCTACCGGCTGGCCTGGAAGGAGTGCCCGGCGTAGACCGGCTCCGGGGTCAGCCCCGGCGCAGCAGCCGCTTGAAGCCGACCACCAGCGCGGTGGCGAGGCCGAGGACGACGGCACCGAGGGCGAAGTTGCCCCGCGATCCGCCGTCGTCCCCGGCTTCCGGCTTGTCGGCCGGGGCCGGCGGGCGGGAGGCCGACGGCGCCCCGCCCGCCCTCTGCTCCACCTCCACGCGGACGACGTCGCTCTGCCGCCCCTCGGAGCCGAACATCAGCGCCGACCCGTCGGTCGTGTACGTCACCGACTCCGCCTGCCCCTGGAACGGCGCGCCCACGGCGTGGTCGGCGCCGAGGCGTCCGCCCTTCCAGGCGTAGGCGCGGGCGCTGAGATAGCCGCGCAGGGTCAGTTCGTTCCCGTCGGGGGAGAAGGCGCCGTCCGTGACCCACGGGACCTCGCCGACGCGCCGGAAGACGTTCGTGCCGGACGACGAGAGCCGCGCCGGGCCCTCGTACAGCCCGCCGCCGTCCTCGTTCTTGCTGGCGATGTAGACACGGCCGGTCTTGGGATGGACCATCAGCGCCTCGGCGTTGCGGGCCCCGTCCGCGTACTTCACGTCGTACTGACGGGCCTGCACGGTCTGGTCCTTCAGTTCCTTGGGCTCCGGGAAGCGGTAGATCCAGACGTGGTCCCAGGAACCGTTGAGGTTGTCGCCGATGTCGCCCACGTAGAGGTCGCCGTCGGGGCCGAGGGAGATCGCCTCCATGTCGCGGGGCTTGCCGACGCCCTTCATGGTGAGCGTGGCGACCGTCTCGCCGGTCCTGGAGTCGATGCCGTAGATGAGCGGCGCGTCCTGGTCGTTGTGCGTCCAATAGACGCCGGGGTGGGCGCGGCTGGCCGCCAGGCCGCTGGACTCGGTGATCCTCGCGTCCTTGATCGTGAAGCGGTCGACGTCGTCGGCGGCGGCGGGCAGCGCGCCGAACAGCACGAGGGCCGCGGCACCGGTGACGTACAGAAGCGATCGCATGACCCAAGCCTGCCATGTGCGGTCCGGCGTCCCGCGGCCTCTCCGGCCCGCCGGCGAACCGCCGAATTCCGTTGGCGCCGGGCCCGCGTCCCGGGCAGCATCGGCGCATGCCGAACTTCCTGGAGACCGACCGCCTGGTGCTGCGGGCCTTCACCGACGCCGATGTGGACCGTCTGGTCGCCCTCGACCGGGACCCCGAGGTGATGCGCTTCATCAACGGAGGACGGCCGACCTCACGGGAGAAGGTCGAGTCCCGTGTCCTGCCGCAGCTGCGCCGTACGTATCCGGGGCTGGGCGCGTGCGGATACTGGGCCGCCGAGGAGCGGGCTTCGGGCACGTTCCTCGGGTGGTTCGAGTTCCGCCCGCTCCAGGACGACAGCCCTGCGGTCGTGGAGCTCGGCTACCGCCTCAACCGGGCGGCCTGGGGGCGCGGATACGCCACCGAGGGCTCCCGCGCCCTGATCCACAAGGGCTTCACCACCCTGGGCGTCGAGCGGGTGACCGCCAACACGATGGCGGTCAACTCCCGCTCGCGCCGGGTGATGGAGAAGTCCGGTCTCACGTTCGTGCGGACGTACTTCGAGGGCTGGGCCGACGTGATCGACGGCTCGGACCAGGGCGAGGTCGAGTACGCCGTCACCCGGGAGGAGTGGCCGCGCTGACCGGCGCCGCCCTCGTGGTGTCGGGGATCACGTCGCAGCCCCGACAGGCGGTCCGTCATGATGACCGCATGCGTTTCATGTTCGTCGGCGACTCCATGACCATCGGACGCGCCGGCGACTTCACCTGGCGTTATCGGATGTGGCAGCACCTCAGCACGTCCTTCGACGGCCCGTACGAGATCGTCGGCCCCCGCACCGAGCTGTACGACACGGCCGCCGACGCGCCGCTGTCCCACGCGTACGCCGATCCCGCCTTCCCCGCGCCCGCCCGCCGGCACTTGGCGGGCTGGGGCGAGGGGTGGCTGCACATGGCCCCGCTGATCGGCGGGGCGGTGACGGCGGCCGGCGCGGACGTGCTGCTGATATCGCTGGGCCTGATCGACCTGGGTTTCTACACGGACAGCGCCCAAACCGCCCTGAACGCACGCCGTTTCCTCGCCGGCGCGCGCGCCGCGAACCCGCGTGTACGGGCCGTGCTGCTGCCCGTCATCCCCAATGTGCGGGCCGAGTCCGACGCCCCGTTCGCGGCCGAGTGCGACCGTTTCAACGAGCTGCTCGCGAAGGCGGTCGCGGACCTCGACACCGCCGCCTCCCCGCTGTTGCTGGCGTCGCGCCCCGATGCGTACGACATCCACACGGACACCTACGACGGCACGCACCCGGGGCCGTCGGGGGAGCACAAACTCGCGGCGGCGTTCGCGGCGGCGATGCACCAGGCGTGGGGGCTCGGCTCCCCCTACAGCGCGGCGGCCGACGCGCCGGCGGCCCGGCTCACGCCGACCGGGTGAGCCGGTTCGCCAGGGTGGGCAGCGTGTAGGCGCCGATGCCCAGCACCACTTCCAGCGCGTTCTGGCGCGTGAAGCCGTGGGCGAAGAACCGCTCGAGCTCCTCGTCGCCGACGGCTCCGGAGGAGGCGATGACCTGGTGGGTGAAGTGCCGTACGGCTTCCAGCCGTTCCTCGCTGTCGGCCGGTCCCAGCTTGGCGAGCTTGGCCTCGTGCATGTCGATGCAGATGTGGCACTGATTGCGGGTGGCGACGGTCAGGATGACGGTCTCCCGGGCGTGCGGGTCGAGCGTGGTCTGCTCGAAGAGCGCGGTCATCTTCAGAAAGCCGTCCAGGATGTGCGGCGAGGTGGCCATGCGGGCCACCGCCTGGGGGAGGTGGCCGAGGTTCTTGGTCACGGCCTCCATGGAGCGGCGGGAGGCGGCGGGGGCGGTCTCGTGGGTGTGGTCGACGAACAAGGCATCTCCTGTGACAGCCGGGGGCGGAATAGAATGGACAACATGGTTGACGAAGTCGATGACGAAAAAGTAAACCAGGTTGTCGATCGGCACAAGGGGTTTCCGGAGGCGGGCGCCGAGGGCCGGGGTTTCGAGCTGCCCCTGCTCCTCTTCGCCGGATTCCGCACCCTCATCGACCGGCTCCACGCCCAACTCGCCCGCCAGGGCCACCCGGAGGCCAGGCCCGCCCACGGCTTCGCCATGCAGGCCATCGCGGCCGGTGGACCCGCCGGCGCGACCGCGAGCGACATCGGCCGGCGGCTCGGCGTCTCCAAGCAGGCCGCCGGCAAGACCGTCGACCGGCTGGTGGCCCTCGACTACGCCGAGCGCGCCGACGACCCCACCGACGCCCGCCGCAAACTCGTCCGGCTCACCGCGCGCGGCCGGGACGTCCTCGTCCGCTCCTCCGCGATCTTCGACGAGCTGTACGCGGAGTGGGCGGCCGCGCTCGGCACGGGCCGCGTCCGCGAGATCGAGGCCGCGCTCCGAGCCGTCGTCCCGCCCGAAACCGCCTACCGCCTCGACGCGACGAGCTGGCTCGGCGGCGCCTGACGGACGGGCCGGGACCCGCCTCCTTCGCCGGCCCCCTCACGCCGCCCTGACCGGCCCCGTTTGCGCCGGGCCCTTCCCCTACATCCGCGCGATCGCCTGCGCCACCGCGTCGCCGTAAGCGTCCCGCCCGGTCTCATTGGCATGCAGGAACCAGGGCAACCGCTGGTGCAGCAGCGTCACCGAGGGGGCCATGCCGGGCATTCAACCGCACACGCGTGGGCCGTGATCACCGCTGTGTTCAGCGCCGTCGCTCACTCCGGAGAGCGAACCGACATCGGCGACGGCGGCCGAGCGCCCCGGACCGGAAGGGCCGGGGCACTCAATGAACCGGAGCGGCTCAGGTGTTGGGCCGCTTGCCGTGGTTGGCGCCCTTCTTCTTCCGGGCGCGCCGCTTGTTGCCTCGCTTCGACATGGTGTGCGTCTCCCTGTTCGGGGGTTCTTCCATGGCCCGGCCAGTCTAGGTCGGGGCTCCCGGGGCCGCATCAGCTGACTCCGTAACCCCCTTGCCTCGAGTGCGCTCGAAGGCGTTGGCTTGGACCCCATGAAGTACACGCAGCTCGGACGCACCGGACTCAAGGTCAGCCGACTCGTCCTCGGCACAATGAACTTCGGACCGCAGACCGACGAAGCCGGCAGTCACGCGATCATGGACGCCGCGCTCGGCGCGGGTATCAACATCTTCGACACCGCCAATGTCTACGGGTGGGGCGAGAACAAGGGCCGCACCGAGGAGATCATCGGCTCTTGGTTCGCCGCGGGCGGCAGCGAACGCCGGGACAAGGTCGTTCTCGCCACCAAGGTCTACGGGAACATGACGCCCGACGGCGAGCACGTCTGGCCGAACCACGACCGGCTCTCCGCCGTGAACATCCGCCGGGCCGTCGAGGCCAGCCTCAAGCGGTTGAAGACGGACTACATCGACCTCTACCAGTTCCACCACATCGACCGCCGGACGCCCTTCGAGGAGATCTGGCAGGCCGTCGACGTCCTCATCCAGCAGGGCAAGATCCTCTACGCCGGATCGTCCAACTTCCCCGGCTACAAGATCGCCCAGGCCAACGAGACCGCCGCCCGTCGCGGCACCTTCGGGCTGGTCAGTGAGCAGTGCCTCTACAACCTGGCCGAGCGGCGTGCCGAGATGGAGGTGATCCCCGCCGCCATCGACTACGGCCTCGGGGTCATCCCGTGGTCGCCGCTCCACGGCGGGCTGCTCGGCGGTGTGATCAAGAAGGAGGTCGAGGGCGGGCGACGGGCCTCGGGGCGCTCGGCGGACGCGCTGGCGAACTCCGCGGTCCGCGCGCAGGTCCAGGCGTACGAGGACCTGCTCGACAAGCACGGCCTGGAGCCCGGCGAGGCGGCTCTGGCCTGGCTGCTCACCCGCCCCGGGGTGACCGGGCCGATCGTCGGCCCGCGCACGGCGGACCAGCTGGACTCCGCGCTGCGGGCGGTCGAGCTGGAGCTGTCGGAGGACGTCCTCGCCGGTCTCGACGAGATCTTCCCCGGCCCGGGTCCGTCCCCGGAGGCCTTCGCCTGGTAGCGCTCAGGCCCGGAAGAACGCGCGGGCGGTCGCGGTCAGCGCCTCACTGGCCGACCGCGGCCGCCACCGCGACGATCACGAACATCAGCACAAGCACACCGGCCATGATCCGGTTTCGGGTCTTCGGGTCCACCCGTTGAGGTTAACCCGCGCCCCCGAGCGGCCAGGAACCGACCGTCTCGTAGCGCGGATGCTCCCCCGCCACACCGCTCACCGGCAGCCTGCTGCGCACGAGCGCCAGCTCGGTGACCTCCCAGCGGCTGCCCTCGAAGCGGTCGAGCTCCTCCACGAACGGGCGCAGGTCGGTGTCCGTGCGGCCACGGGCCAGGGTCATATGGGCCTGGTAGCGGCGGTGCTCGTCCATCGCCACACCCGCCCGGCGGGCCGCCGCGTCGGCGCGTTCGGCCAGGAGCCGCAGCTCGTCGAGACCGCCGGCGGCGCCCGCCCACAGCGCACGGCGGCCGAAGTGCCCACCGCCGTGGACCCGCAGCGGGAACGGGTCGCTCCGGTGGGCGGCGCGGGCGAGACGGGCCTGCAGCTCGGGCACCAGCTCCTCGTCGACGTTGCCCATGAACGCCAGCGTGTAGTGCCAGCCCGGACGCCCGGTCCAGCGCAGGTCCCGCGCGCCCGGCAGGGTGCGCAGCCGGTCGACGACGCGTCCGACTTCATCGGCGACCGAGGAGGGCGGCAGCACGGCGGCGAAGAGTCTCACAGAGCTCATGGGGATCAGTCTGCCGAAAGGCGGGGCCGCGCAATAACCCTGGAGCAGCGTCCCGGGCCTGATCTAGCCTGCCCGGATGGAGATCAGAAAGGGCGGGGCCGACGACGTCCCCGCGATACTCGCCCTGTTGGACAGCGCCGTCGTGTGGCTCAACTCCCGTGGCATCACGGACCAGTGGGGGACGAACCCGTGGTCCTCCAGGCCCCGGGCGGTGCAGCGGGTCCACGACATCGTCGCCGAGGGCACCCCTTGGATCGCCGAGATCGACGGCGTGCCGGCCGGGACGCTGACCCTGACGCCGTACCCGGCACTGGAGGTCGCCCCGGTCGACGAGCCCGAGGTGTACGTCCACATCCTGGCGACGGACGCCCGCTTCCACGGCCGCGGGGTGGGCAGCGCGCTGCTCGCCCACGCGGTGGAGGAGACCCGCCGCCAGGGGATCTCGCTGCTGCGCGTGGACTGCTTCGCGGGGAGCCAGGGCCGGCTGGTCGCGTACTACGTCCGCAACGGCTTCACCCCGACGGAGACGTTCATGGTCGGCGACTGGCCGGGGCAGGTCCTGGAGCAGCGGGTGTGACGCCTGCGGAGGCCCATGCGGAAGGGCCCGGCTCGAAAGCCGGGCCCGTTCCGCCGCGCCGCAGGGCTCAGGCGGCCGTGGTCAGCCGCTCGCGCTCGACGAACCGGACCTGCGGGTGGCCCCGGTGCCAGCCGAGCGCGACCTTCAGGCCGCCGAGGCGGGCCAGGATCAGGCCGACCGCCGCGGCCGCCGTGAAGGAGATCAGACCGCCGGCCGCGAAGCCGATCCGCGGGCCGTACGTGTCGGTGATCCAGCCGAAGAGCGGGGCGCCCAGCGGCGTACCGCCCGTGAAGACCATCATGAACAGACTCATCACCCGGCCCCGCATCGCCGGGTCCGTGGCCATCTGCACGCTGGAGTTGGCCGTGACGTTGACCGTCAGGCCGAACATCCCGATCGGTACCAGCAGCGCCGCGAAGATCCAGAAGGACGGGGCGAAGGCCGCCACGATCTCCAGGACACCGAAGAGCACGGCCGCGCCGACCAGCAGCCGCAACCGGGAGGTGCCACGCCGGGCGGCGAGCAGGGCCCCGGCCAGGGAGCCGATCGCCATCAGAGTGTTGAGCAGGCCGTATGTGCTGGCCTGGCCGTGGAAGACGTCGTCGACGAAGGCCGAGAGCCAGATCGGGAAGTTGAACCCGAAGGTGCCGATGAAGCCGATGAGCACGATCGGCCAGATCAGCTCGGGGTGCCGCGAGACGTAGGACAGCCCTTCCCGCAGCTGGCCCTTTCCGCGTGGCGCGCGCTCGACCTTGTGCAGTTCGGAGGTGCGCATCATCAGCAGGCCCACGACGGGCGCGATGAAGGACAGTCCGTTGAGCAGGAAGGCGTAGCCGCTGCCGACCGCCGTGATCAGTACACCGGCGACGGCGGGACCGACGAGGCGCGCGGACTGGAAGTTGGCGGAGTTGAGGCTGACCGCGTTCTGGAGGTCCCGGGGGCCGACCATCTCGACGACGAAGGCCTGCCGGGCCGGGTTGTCGACGACGGTGACGAGGCCGGTGAGGAAGGCGGTCGCGTAGACGTGCCAGACCTGGACGTGCCCGGTCAGGGTGAGGACGGCCAGGGCGATGCCCGTGGCGCCCATCGCGGACTGGGTGAAGAGAAGCAGCGGCCGCTTGCGGAGCCGGTCGGCGAGGACGCCGCCGTACAGCCCGAAGAGCAGCATCGGAAGGAACTGCAGCGCGATGGTGATACCGACCGCGGAGGCGGATCCGGTGATGCTGAGCACCAGCCAGTCCTGGGCGATGCGCTGCATCCAGGTGCCGGTGTTGGAGACGACTTGCCCGCTTGCGAAGAGCCGGTAGTTCCGGATCCTGAGCGAGCTGAACATGGACGTAGGTGCGGTCGGTGCGGGGGCGGAGTCTGCTCCGGGTCCCGTACTCAAAGTGCGTTCGCCTCCTTGCGGCGCGCGGGGTCAGAGATGTGCGAGCTTCTCCAGGACCGGGGCGGCTGCGCGCAGCTTCGCCCATTCGTCCTCGTCCAGACCCTCCGCGAGGGTCGCCAGCCAGGCGTTCCGCTTGCGGCGGCTCTCTTCCAGCATGGCTTCCGCCTGCTCGGTCTGGCTGACCACCTTCTGGCGGCGGTCGTCGGGATGCGGCTCCAGCCGGACCAGGCCCTTCGCTTCCAGCAGCGCCACGATGCGGGTCATCGACGGCGGCTGGACATGCTCCTTGCGCGCCAGCTCGCCGGGGGTGGCCGAGCCGCACCGGGCGAGGGTGCCGAGCACCGACATCTCGGTGGGGCTCAGCGACTCGTCGACACGCTGGTGCTTGAGGCGTCGGCCCAGTCGCATGACGGCCGAGCGGAGGGAGTTCACGGCGGCCGCGTCGATGGCGTTGCCGTGGGACAGGTCAGGCATGTTCGTTAGCGTAACTCATTACCCATGCTAAAGACCAGCGGAGAGGTGCCCCTCGGGCCTTCGTGGGAGATGTGTCACCCGAATGAGTGAGCCGGATCCGGAAAGTGACGCATCCGGGACCGTTCTGCGGCGACTCTGGCCGGCATGGGATCGACAGTGCTCAGCCTGCGGATAGATGGTGAGCTGCTCGAACGGCTTCGGGGGCATGCCGCGAAACGCGGCATGAGCGTCCAGGACTATGTGGTCCGGACGCTCATGCGCGACGACTTCGACGAACGGTTCAAGGCGGCCGTCGACGAGACGGAGAAGTTCTACGGCCTCACGTGACGGGCGCGACGGGACCGGGCTCGACGTGACGGGCTCCACCGCCCCGGCTCGCTGCCCGGCTGGATCGGGGGATCAGGTCAGGCCCAGCGCCGGCATCGCGTAGTAGAAGACGAAGACCGCCGACACGATGTACATCGCGACCGGGACCTCGCGGCCCCGCCCGGCGGCCAGCCGCAGCACGCTGAAGGCGATGAAGCCGATGCCGATGCCGTTGGTGATCGAGTACGTGAACGGCATCATCACCATCGCCAGGAACGCCGGCACCGCGATGGTGAAGTCGCTCCAGTCGATGTCCTTGACCGATCCGGCCAGGATCAGGAAGCCGACCGCCAGCAGGGCGGGGGTGGCCGCCTGGGACGGGACCATCGTGGCGAGCGGCGTGAGGAACAGCGCGACGGAGAAGAGCGCGCCGGTGACCACCGACGCCAGTCCGGTCCGGGCGCCCTCGCCGACGCCGGCCGTGGACTCCACGAAGCAGGTGGTGGCCGAGGAGGACGTGGCGCCACCGGAGGCGACCGCGATGCCGTCGACGAAGAGGACCTTGTTGATGCCGGGGAAGTTGCCCTGCTTGTCCATCAGGTGCGCCTCGTCGCCGACGCCGAGGATCGTCCCCATGGCGTCGAAGAAGCAGGACAGCAGGACGGTGAAGACGAAGAGGCAGCCCGTGAGCGCGCCGACCTTCTCGAAGCCGCCGAAGACGCTGACCTCGCCCACCAGGCCGAAGTCGGGCGAGGCGACCGGGTTGCCGGGCCACTTCGGGGTGGTCAGGCCCCAGGACGGGACGGTCGCGACCGCGTCGATGACCATCGCGACGACCGTCATCACGACGATCGAGATCAGGATGGCGCCCGGCACCTTGCGGATGATCAGGGCCAGTGTGAGCAGCGCGCCGAGGGCGAAGACCAGGACCGGCCAGCCGCCGAGGTGACCGGTCGCGCCGAGCTGGAGCGGGACCGTCGTGTGGGCGACGTCGGGGATGCGTGAGACGAAGCCCGCGTCGACGAGGCCGATGAGCATGATGAAGAGGCCGATGCCGATCGCGATGCCCTTGCGCAGGCCGACGGGCACGGCGTTCATCACGCGCTCCCGCAGCCCGGTGGCGACCAGCAGCATCACGACGAAGCCGGCGATGACGACCATGCCCATGGCGTCGGGCCAGGACATCCGGGGCGCGAGCTGGAGGGCGACGACGGTGTTGACGCCGAGGCCGGCGGCCAGCGCGATAGGGACATTGCCGATGACGCCCATCAGGAGCGTCGAGAAGGCCGCGGTGAGCACGGTCGCGGTGACGAGCTGGCCGCTGTCGAGCTGGTGTCCGTACATGTCCTTGGCGCTGCCGAGGATGATCGGGTTCAGCACGATGATGTAGGCCATCGCGAAGAAGGTCGCGAAGCCGCCGCGGATCTCGCGGGCGACCGTGGAGCCGCGCTCGGAGATCTTGAAGAATCGGTCGAGCCCGCTGGTCGGCCCGTGGGGCGACGAGGGCTCGGGGGCGGGGGCCGTGGCGGGGGCCGGCGTGCTCATGCGGTCCTCTTCGAAGGTGCGAGGTTGGCGGTTCGTACGAGAGAAACCCGCCACAGGCAAACCGTTTCAGTATGAACACATGAACGGAAGCGCGTCCATCTCCGCGCGTAGACCCTTGGGCCGACTGTGTCGAAGGCCGCCCGAACGGCTCCCCCTACACTGAGCCCATGGCGAAGTGGACCCCCAAGCACGAGGCACCCGAGCCCCTGGAGGGGCCCGTCGTCGCCACCATCACCGGCGGCACGATCCTCTGGTTCGTCCTCTTCCTGGTGCAGGTCCCCTTCTACGGATGGTTCGCCGACCGCGAAGCCACCTGGTGGGTCTGGACCTGCCTCGCGGGCGCGGGCCTCGGACTCATCGGCATCTGGTACGTGCGGGGCCGGGACGCGGCGATCAAGCGGGCCGAGGCCGAGCGCGGCGCCCCCGACGCCGGCGCGTAGTCCCACGGGACCCTCTCCGTCCTCCCCGGGTCCGGTCTTCGGCCCGCTCGGGGGGTGAACCCGCGCGGACGCCCGTAACGTCGAAAACATGACTCAGCGGGCCAAGATCGACACGGACGGACCCGAGCCCGGCGGCGCGGGCATCGCGGCCGGGGCCGAGCTCGACCCCGTCCATCCGGTGCCACCTCCGGTGCGGCACCGGCCGGGCGGGCTGACCTCCGCCGAGATCGCCGAGCGGGTCGCGCGGGGCGAGGTCAACGACGTACCCGTGCGCAGCAGCCGGTCCACCGTCGAGATCGTCCGCGCCAACGTCCTCACCCGCTTCAACGCCATCATCGGCGTCCTCTGGGTGATCATGCTCTTCGTGGCGCCGATCCAGGACAGCCTCTTCGGCTTCGTGATCGTCGCCAACACCGGCATCGGCATCATCCAGGAACTGCGCGCCAAGAAGACCCTCGACGGTCTCGCCGTCATCGGCGAGGCCAGGCCCACCGTCCGCCGCGACGGCGTCTCCGCCGAGGTGACCACCTCCGAGATCGTGCTCGGCGACCTCATCGAACTCGGGCCCGGCGACAAGGTCGTGGTCGACGGCGAGGTCGCCGAGGCCGACAGCCTGGAGATCGACGAGTCGCTGCTGACCGGCGAGGCCGACCCCGTGACGAAGAAGCGCGGCGACCGGATGATGTCCGGGTCGTTCGTCGTCGCCGGCGGCGGCGCGTTCACGGCCACCCGGGTCGGCCGGGAGGCGTACGCCGCCCAGCTCGCCGAGGAGGCGTCCCGCTTCACCCTCGTCCACTCCGAGCTGCGCTCCGGCGTCTCCACGATCCTCAAGTACGTGACGTGGATGATGGTCCCGACGGCGCTGGCCCTGATCATCAGCCAGCTCGTGGTCAAGGACACCAACATCAAGGACTCGATCGCCCGCACCGTCGGCGGCATCGTGCCGATGATCCCCGAAGGGCTCGTCCTGCTCACCTCCGTCGCCTTCGCGATCGGAGTGATCCGGCTCGGCCGCAAGCAGTGCCTCGTACAGGAGCTGCCCGCCATCGAGGGCCTGGCCCGGGTGGACGTCGTCTGTCTCGACAAGACCGGCACGCTCACCGAGGGCGGCATGGACGTCACCGAACTGCGGCCCCTCGACGGCGCGGACGAGACGTACGTACGCAAGGTGCTCGGCGCGCTCGGCGAGTCGGACCCGCGCCCCAACGCCTCGCTGCAGGCGATCATCGACGCCTACCCGGACAGTGACGACTGGCGCTGCACCGAGTCGCTGCCCTTCTCCTCCGCCCGCAAATACAGCGGCGCCGCCTTCAGCGAGGGCGACGGCGAGAACTCGACCTGGCTGCTCGGCGCGCCCGACGTCCTGCTCCCGGACGACGACCCCCTTCTGACCGACATCGACCGTCTCAATGAACAAGGTCTGCGTGTCCTGTTGCTCGCCCGCTCCTCGCGTGCGCTGGACGACCCGGACGTGGCCCGCGAGGCCCGAGCCACCGCTCTGGTCGTGCTGGAGCAACGGCTGCGGCCCGACGCGGCCGACACCCTCACGTACTTCGCCGACCAGAAGGTCGCCGCCAAGGTCATCTCCGGCGACAACGCGGTCTCCGTGGGAGCGGTCGCGGGGAAACTCGGCCTGCCCGGCGCCGACAACACCGTCGACGCCCGCCGTCTGCCCACCGAGCAGCAGGACATGGCGAGGGCCCTCGACGACCACGCGGTCTTCGGCCGGGTCACCCCCCGGCAGAAGCGGGACATGGTCGGCGCGCTCCAGTCGCGCGGCCACACCGTCGCGATGACCGGTGACGGCGTGAACGACGTCCTGGCCCTCAAGGACGCCGACATCGGCGTCTCGATGGGCTCCGGCTCGGAGGCGACCCGGGCCGTCGCCCAGATCGTCCTCCTCAACAACAGCTTCGCGACGCTGCCTTCGGTGGTGGCCGAGGGCCGGCGCGTCATCGGCAACATCACCCGTGTGGCGACCCTCTTCCTGACGAAGACGGTCTACTCGGTGCTGCTCGCCGTCCTCGTCGTCTGCTCCCAGGTCGAGTACCCGTTCCTGCCCCGCCACCTGACCCTGCTGTCCACGCTCACCATCGGCGTCCCCGCCTTCTTCCTGGCCCTGGCCCCCAACAAGGAGCGCGCGAAGCCGCACTTCGTCCGCCGGGTGATGAGGTACGCCATTCCCGGCGGCGTCATCGCGGCGGGCGCCACCTTCCTCAGCTATCTGCTGGCCCGCTCGCACTACAGCGGTCCGGGCGCGGTGGACGCCGAGACGAGCGCGGCGACCCTGACGCTGTTCCTGGTCTCCATGTGGGTCCTGGCGATCGTCGCCCGCCCCTACACGTGGTGGCGCGTCGGTCTGGTGGCGGCGATGGGTGGGGCGTTCCTGCTGGTCCTGGTGGTGCCCTGGCTGCAGGACTTCTTCGCCCTGAAGCTGGTGGGGGTGACCATGCCGTGGACGGCGGTGGCGATCGCGGCGGCGGGGGCGGTGCTGCTGGAGGTCGCGTGGCGGTGGGTGGACCGCAGATTCGCGGCGTGAGCCCCGCCCGGTGTCCAGTGCCCCACGCACCCGGTGACGTCCGGGCACGACGAAGGCGGCACGGTGAAGGGCCCCGGTCGGGAAGACCGGGGCCCTTCACCGTGCCGTGCGGCGGCGTCAGTCGAACCAGCGGTCCCGCGCCAGTTCCGCCGTCCGTGACGGGTCCTCCAGGAGCGCCGCCACCTCGAAGCGGCGCGGCCACTGGCCCGCCGCCCAGGCGAGACCCGCCGCCACGCCCTCCAGAGTGGCCGCGTGGATGACCCCGTCCGGGGTGCGGCGCCAGTCCAGTTCGGTGCCGCCCGCGAGGAGTTCGTCGTGCTCGACGAACGAGTCGGGGGTGGCCGGGCCGAGCAGGGCGTGGACCGAAGGCGGTACGTCGTGCTCCTCGCCGACCGAGGTGACCTCCGCCTCGACCGTCTCGCCGAGGCGCCGGACCTGGAACAGCTCGGCCAGGTCGGCGGCGCGCGACGGCGCCACCGGCAGCAGCGCCAGGCCCCCGGCGAGCGGCAGCAGGTCGGGGGCGTCGGCGACCAGGGCGTCCGCCGCGTCGACCACCCGGATCTCGCCGTCGACGACCGCGCGCAGTTCGTCGGGGAGCGTCACCTGCTCGGGATCCAGGTCGGCGAGGGCCGTGTAGAGGGCGTGGAGCTGGGCTCCGGTCACCTCGCGGGACGGGTCGGCGAGACGGGCCAGGAGCTCCGCCGCGCCGCCGGGCTCGTCGAGGAGCACGGCGACCGAGGTCCGTACGCCCAGCGCCTTCAGGACCTGCTCGTCCTCGAAGCCGGTCGCGTCGACGGAGTCGTACAGGCCCGCGAGCAGCGGGTCGGTGCCGGCCGCCCGAAGTCCCGCCGGCCGCCTGCCGTCCAGCACGGGGTGGTCGCGCAGCCACCACGCGGTGTAGGACCGCACGGTCTCCGTCGTGCCGTCGGGCAGCAGGACCCGTACGGGCTGGGTGAGCGCGTCCCGCAGCGGCGGCAGGGCGAGCAGGGCGAGCGCCTGCGGCCAGGCGTCGTCGTCGACCAGGTCCAGGTCCCGTACGGCGACGATCTCCGTCGCCACGGGCGGCACCGGCGTCTCCGGCAGCCGGTCGAGGACGTCCTCGCACCACACGTCGACGGCGTCGAGCAGGCCCACGTCGTCGGGTTCGGCGAAGTCGCCGTCGCGCGGCTCGAGTTCGTCGGGGTCGAGGACGACGTCGGTGGCCCGCACGAGCGTGAACCCGGCCAGCACCCCGCACGCGGCGAGCGGCTGCTCGCCCCAGCGGTCGGCCAGCTCGGCGTCGCACAGGGCCAGTTCACCCTCGCGCATGACGGCGGCGAAGGCGCTGCCGGGCAGCACCAGTTCACCGGCCGGGGCCGGCTCCCCGTCCTCGTCGGGCAGGGCAAGCGCACCCAGCCACGGTTCGTCGCCGGGCTCCAGGTCCGCGTCGCGTACGAGAGTGAGGACCGTCTCCGCCAGCTCCTCGGCGTCCAGGGCGTCCTCGTCCCAGATCTCCCCGGCGTCGAGGGACGCGGCGACCGCGGCCCGCACCTGGGGGGTCGTCAGAACCGCCCGGGGCGTCGCCGGCAGGGCGCCGAGCTTCTCCAGGAGCGGGTGCGCGGCGTCCGGGTGGGCGACCTTGAGACCGAGGCGGGCCAGGTCGGTGGGCGTCTCGGGCAGCGGGACGAGGACCTGGCGGGGGCCGATGGTGGTGCGGGGCGTGCGCCGCGGGGCGGCGTCCAGGGCGTCCTCGTCGGCGCCGTCCGCGTCCGCGAGCGGCACCGGGAGGCCCGTGAGCCGGTCCGGGTCGACCCCGGCGAGGCTGTCGTAGAGCCGCCACCACCAGCCCGGTTCCCGCTCGATGCCCGCGAGGCGGTCGATCGCCTCGGTCAGCGGCAGCCGGGCGACCCCGAGGGTGCGCAGCTCGACGCGGCGCTCCAGGCCCGCGGGAAGCAGCGTCGGCAGGACCTCGGCCAGGACGCGTACGGTGTCGGCGCCCGCGCCCTCGACGACCTCCGCCTCGATGGGGCGCAGGGCGTGCGGGACCTCGCGGCGCGGCCCGACCGGGGCGGCGTCGGTCCCGTACGTCTCGGCGTACGCGTCGTCGGCCGGCTCGGCCTCGTCGCCGTCGCGCAGGCTCTCCGCGGCGGGCGCGAGGAAGGCGACCCGGCCCAGCCGCTCCAGGACCGCCTGTCGCAGCGCGCCGTCCAGTTCGCCCTTGCCGAGCGGCCCCGGCACGAGGTCGATGGTGGCGACGGACACCGGCTCCCACTCGGCGAGCAGCTCGGCGTAGGCGTCGGCCGCGCGCTGCACCAGGAAGTCGGTGAGCGGACCGGGCGCCGGGTGCCGGCGGGTGGTGTCCAGCGGCAGCGAGGCGATCAACAGGGCCGGGACGCCGAGCGGTTCGTCGGTGGGGGTGGGCGCGTGCACCACCGGGGCGGTCGTGGGGTGCCGGGGGGAGCCGTCGGTGTCGACCGGCACCGCCCATACGACCGACCAGTGGGGACGCAGGCGCTCCTCGACGGGCCGGTCCTTGAGGAGGTCCGCGTCGAGCGGGCCGCCGGCGGCGTTGACGCGCCAGCGGTTCGTCCCGTCGAGGCTGTCGTCGATGTGGACGTACGGGCCCTGCTGGGAGCGGCGCAGCACCCGCACGCGCTCGCCGTCGTCGACCACGATCTCGGAGAGGCCGGGGAGCGTCAGCAGCAGGGCGTCGTCGATGGAGCGCAGCAGCCGCTCGGCCAGGTCGACGGCGGCCGCGTCCCGCAGGGGCAGCACGACGACGGTGTCGTAGCCGTCGGGTGCGGTGCCCTCGGCGGGCAGCGGGAGCCGCAGCAGCGGCACATGGCCGTCACGGCGGCGCAGTTCGTCGCCGAGCCCGGGGCTGGCCTGCGCGGCCTTGCGGGCCAGCTCGGCCGCCTCGGCCAGGGACCAGCGGACACCGCCGTGCCGGCCGAGGACGGCCGGCTCGTCGCTGACGGCCAGGACGGCGGCGAAGCCGACACCGAACCGGCCCACGGCGGCGGTGTCGTTCTCCCGCTTGGCCGAGGCGCGCAGGGTGCTCAGTGATTCCACGCCGGTGGCGTCCAGGGGGGCGCCGGTGTTGGCGGCCGCGAGGACGGCGGGCCCGTCGGGGCCCGCCGGGTGCAGCGTGAGGCGCAGCCGCCCGGTGACTCCGGCGCGTCCGGCGGCGTCGGCGGCGTTCTGGGCCAGCTCCACGATGAGCCGGTCCCGGTAGCCGCCGAGCGCCAGGTCCTCCTCGGCGTTGGCGTCCTCCCGGAACCGGGCGGGGCTGGCGCCCCACGCGTCGAGCACCCCGCGCCGCAGCCGCGCCGTACCGAAGGGGTCGGCTCCGTCCGTCGTCCTGACGCTCACGCTGTGACTCCGCTCTGTCCGTGCCGCCCGGGAAGGGGCCGCGGCCCGAAGGTATCGCGCCGGTGCGCGAATCAATTCTGGAGTCATCCGTGAGCGGGCGGCGGCAGGCGGAACCGGCCCCACCGGTTCGCGGGAGCGCGCGCACGGACGCACGCCCGGGCGCGGACGCGCGCCGGGCGGGTCAGGGCGTGTGAGGCCCGGGCCTACGAGTGGCCCAGATCCTCCGACTCGCCGTCCGCCTGCGGCGGCACCGAGCCGCTGTCGCGGTCCGGGCGCAGCGGGAAGGCGTCGGTGGCCATGGAGTCCAGGGCGTGCGGCGCCGGACGCGGCGGCTTCGGCATGACCGCGGCCTCCGAGTGCCCGCCGCAGCCGTAGGTCAGCGAGACGACGTGGCCGTCCGCCGGGGAGAACTCGTTGGCGCAGATGCCGAACGCCTGCTTGAGCGAACCGCCGAGCGGCACCAGGAAGCCACAGGAGAGGCAGGAAGCGGGAGCGGCCTGCGCCATCGGCGTCTTCGCGCCGTACGCCTCGTCCCAGCGGTCCGCGGCCACGTGCAGCCCGTACCGGGACAGCACCCGGGCGCGCCGCATGCCGAGCTCCTCCGCCACGGCGGCGATCGAGCCCCGCGCGGGGGTACGGGAGACGAACTCGGCGTCCTCGGCGTCGACCCGCTCCGCCATCTCCTCGGAGACCGCGGAGTCCGGCGGCGGCACGTCGTCGCCGCTGTAACCGGGCTCCAGGCGCAGATCGTCCGCCTCGGTCGGCAGCAGATCCCCGGGACCGAGGTCGCCGGGCCGCAGTCGCTCGCTCCACGGCACCCACTCGGGGGCGAGCAGCGCGTCGGGTCCGGGGAGCAGGACGGTTTCGTCAAGGGTGACGTTCTTGGCCCGGGAGGCGCGCGTGACCGTGACGGCCCAGCGCCAGCCCCGGTAGCCGAGTTCCTCGCAGTCGAAGAAGTGCGTGACGACCCGGTCGCCCTCGGCGACCGTCTCGACATGCTTCCCGACGACGCCGGGAGCGGCGGCCTCCTCGGCGGCCTCCCTGGCGAGGTCTACCGCCTCGGCGCACAGGCGGTCGGGGGTACGGCTTCGCGTCGTCGCAGCACTCACAGGTCTCGCTTCTCTCCTACGCCGTCTCACGGGTGCGCCGGCCGAGTCACGGAGTACGAGCGGCGGGCGGAGCGGACCAAAGGGCCGCATCGACGTCCGCGCCCGACTTGTCTCGGGCACACCTATCGTCATCCATTCTGCGGGATGCCGAAGAGGCGCGCGGCCGGGAACTTCCGCCGGTGGCGCGCTACGCACGCTACCCCCTCTGCCGCCCGCCGCCCACCTGCCCGTCCCAAGTGGCCCGCATCGCGGTTCGGTGGCGAGAGGGTTGGGGCACTATGACGGGGTGGCAGCCGCCAGGTCGTCCGACGCTGCCGGGCCGCTCCGCAGAGCGGGCCGGTCGGTCGGCCGTGCCCTGCACCGGCCCTTCACGGGCACGGCCCGGGGCATCCGCAGGGCCACCCACGCGCACGGCGCGGGCGAGTCGGGTCTGGGCAAACTGATCGAACTGCACGCCGTCAACGGCGCCGGTGACGTCATGATCACGGTCGCGCTGGCGTCCACGGTCTTCTTCTCCGTACCGACGGACGAGGCGCGCGGACGCGTGGCGCTCTATCTGGCCGTCACGATGGCACCGTTCACTCTGCTCGCCCCCGTGATCGGCCCGCTCCTGGACCGTGTCCCGCACGGCCGCCGGGCGGCGATGGCGGGCGCGATGCTGACCCGCGCGGTGCTGGCCCTGACGATGTCCGGCGCGGTGGCCACGGGCGGCCTGGAGCTCTATCCGGCGGCGCTGGGGGTCCTCGTGGCCTCCAAGGCGTACGGAGTGGTCCGCAGTGCCGTCGTGCCCCGTCTGCTGCCACCACGCTTCGCGCTGGTCAAGGCGAACTCCCGGGTGACGCTCGCCGGGCTCCTCGCCACCGGAGCGGCCGCCCCGGCGGGCGTGGGGCTGCAGCGCATCGGACCCGAGTGGCCGCTGTACGGGGCGTGCGCACTGTTCCTGCTGGGGGCGTACTGGGCGTTCACGCTCCCCCACAAGGTGGACTCGGCAAAGGGCGAGCGCAAGGCCCACATGCTCACCCACGGCGAGAAGAAGCCGAGCCTGCGGACCGTGGGCCCGTCCGTCCTGCACGGCCTCCAGGCCAACGCGGCGCTGCGCACCCTCTCCGGTTTCCTGATCTTCTTCCTGGCCTTCCTGCTGCGCGACCACCCCCTGTCCGGGCAGAGCGCGGCGGTGTCCCTGGGCATCGTGGGCGTCGCGGCGGGGGTCGGGAACGCGCTGGGCACGGCGATCGGGTCGCTGCTGCGGGACCGGGGCCCCGAGCTGATCATCGCGACGATGCTGGCGGTGGCCCTGACCGCGGCGGTCTGCGCGGCGATCTTCTTCAGCGGGGTGATGGTGGCGGTCCTGGGCGCGGTGGCGGGCCTCTCGCAGGCACTGTCGAAACTCTCCCTGGACGCGGTGATCCAGCGGGACGTGCCCGAGACCGTCCGCACCTCGGCCTTCGCCCGCTCGGAGACGCTGCTCCAGATGTCCTGGGTGGTCGGCGGCGCGATCGGTATCTCCCTGCCGCTGAACGGTTCCGTGGGAATGGGCGTGGCCGCGGGAATCCTGGCCCTGGGCGTGGTGATCTCGGTCCGGGGCCTGCTGTGGGCGGCGAAGGGCGGGGCCCCGGACAGGCCACGCAGGCCACGGGTGGCGTAGCGGCGGCGCCACGCGACGGCGCCCCCCATGCGTCGGCCGGGCCCAAGCCCGATAGCCTTCCGCCCATGACCGTTGCGTTCTTTTCCGGTAGCCGCCGCCGGGCCGCCGCCGCCCTCGGCGCTGTCTCTGCCGGGCTCCTCGTACTCTCCGCCTGCGACAAGCCGACGCCGCTCGCGACCGTGACGGTCGGAAGCGACTCGGTCAACAGCGAGGCGTCCTGCTACAACGACGGCGACGCCATCAAGGAGTCGCAGATCCAGACCTGCCTGAACAAGAAGGCCGAGAAGACCATCACGGTCTCCATGGACGACAAGATCCGGTTCGGCGTCGACCCGGAGATCGCCGACCACGGCTGGACGCTCTTCATCGGCGGGCAGCAGGCCGAGCAGGAGCCGTACAAGAAGTCGTACCGGACGATCCCGGCGAGCGCGTTCTTCTCCAGCCAGAGCGGCGAGACGTCCAACAAGGCGCAGATCAGCATCGTCGAGACGAACGGCAAGAAGCTGACCGGCATCTGGCACTTCGAGCTGAAGAAGTCGTCCTGACCTTGCGGGTTCTGGTCGTGACGGCCGTGGCGGCGGAGGCGGACTCCGTCGCCGCCGGCCTCGTCGGCTTCTCCGGGCCCGCCCCGTACCCGTCGCCGCGGGCACTGCCGAGCGGCCACACGGTGACGACGTACGCCCGCGGCCCGCTCCACGGTGCCCCGTCGGCGCCCGGGAGCGAGCCGGCCGACCCGTCCGGGCTGGTGGACCTGGTCGCCGTCGGGGTCGGACCGGCCGCCGCCGCGGTCGGCACCACCGCCGCGCTGGCCGGCGCCCCCTACCCGTACGACCTCGTCGTCTCCGCGGGGATCGGCGGCGGATTCACGGCGCACGCGCCCCTCGGGTCCGTCGTCGTCTCCGACGCGATCGTCGCCGCCGACCTGGGGGCCCAGACGCCCGACGGCTATCTGGCCGTCGAGGAACTCGGCTTCGGGCGGTCCACCCATCTGCCGCCGGACGGCCTGCCCGAGCGGCTGGCCCAGGCCCTGGCAGCCGGCGGGCAGCGGCACGTCGTCGCGCCCGTCCTCACCCTCTCCACCGTCACCGGCACCGCCGCCCAGGCCGCCGAGCTGGCCCGGCGGCATCCGCGTGCCGCGGCCGAGGCGATGGAGGGCTTCGGCGTCGCCGAGGCCGCCACCGCGTACGGCGTGCCCGTCGTCGAGATCCGCGCCGTCTCCAACGCCGTCGGCCCCCGCGACCGCGCCGCCTGGCGGATCGGGCAGGCCATGGAATCGTTGAGGTACGCCTTCCAGCTGATCAGCCCCACCGTCTTCCTGGCAACGGAGGCCCCGTGACCCTGCGCATCGCGTACTCGCCCTGCCCCAACGACACCTTCGTCTTCGACGCCTGGGCGCACGGCCGCGTCCCCGGCGCGCCCGCGCTCGACGTCACCTTCGCCGACATCGACGTCACCAACGCCTGGGCGGAGAACGGCACGGCCGACTACGACGTGCTGAAGGTGTCGTACGCCGTGCTGCCCTGGGTGCTCGACGAGTACGCCCTGCTGCCCTGCGGCGGCGCGCTCGGCCGGGGCTGCGGCCCGCTCGTGCTCTCCCGCGACAAGAGCATGGACCTCACCGGCAGGACGGTCGCCGTGCCGAGCGAACGGTCGACGGCCTATCTGCTGTTCCGGCTCTGGGCGGCGGACATGGTGCCCGAGGGCGTCGGGAACGTCGTCGTCATGCCGTTCCACGAGATCATGCCCGCCGTCCGGGACGGAAAGGTCGACGCGGGGCTCGTGATCCACGAGGCACGGTTCACCTACGGGAAGTTCGGCCTGCACTGCCTCGCCGACATGGGCGAGCACTGGGAGCAGACCACCCGCCTGCCGATCCCGCTCGGCGCGATCATCGCCAAGCGGTCGCTGGGAGAGGAGACGCTGCGGCAGCTCGCGGACGCGGCTCGCACATCGGTACGGATGGCATGGGACGACCCGGAGGCGTCCCGCCCGTACGTCCTCGAACACGCCCAGGAGATGGATCCGGCGGTGGCCGACCAGCACATCGGCCTGTACGTGAACGAGTTCACGGCCGACCTCGGGGAGAACGGCTACGCGGCGGTGCGCGGTCTGCTGACGCGCGCCGCGGCCGAGGGGCTCGTACCTCCCCTCGGCCGCGATGCGCTGGCGTTCGTGTGAGCGTGAGCCGTACGGGCTACACGTCCAGCTGGTCGGCGACGGCCCGCAGCAGGCCCGCGATCTTCTTGCCCTGCACCTTGTCGGGGTAGCGGCCCCGCTCCAGCATCGGCGTGATGTTCTCGAGGAGGGTGGTCAGATCCTGCACGATCGACGCCAGCTCGTCCGGCTTGCGGCGCTGCGCCGCCGCGACCGAGGGCGTCGGGTCGAGAACCGTCACCGAGAGCGCCTGGTCACCGCGCTGCCCCGCGACGACACCGAACTCCACGCGCTGGCCCGGCTTCAGGGCCTCGACTCCGGCAGGGAGCACCGACGAGTGGACGAAGACGTCGCCGCCGTCGTCGCGGGAGAGAAAGCCGAAGCCCTTCTCACTGTTGAACCACTTGACCTTGCCGGTAGGCACGTCTGTCCTCGTCCTCGTACTCGATGGGTGACGCCGCAAAAATCGGCTCTGGATAGCACTGCGGCGGGTCGCCCGGACCCGCGTTGCACCAAGGCTAATGGTCCAGGGGCTGGTGACAAGACGTCGCTGGTTTGTTCCTCCGGCCTGGGAACTACCCTGGCTGAATGCGTAGTGAAACCCCTTCGAACAGCGGCGCTCCCGGTGACGGCCTCGTCCGTGCCGGTGCGATGGTCTTCATCATCGGCGCGGTCGCCACTCTGGTCACTGTGGCACCCCTGTTCCTGGGCACGGAGCCCTTCCCGCCGGTCGCCTACGGCATCTGCATGCTGATGGGCGTGGGGTTCCTGATCGCCGCCGCGGGCGTTCTGCGCTCGATCGCGGCCCAGCGCCGCGAGGCGAGGTCCGCGCTTCAGCCCCGGTAGCTCTCCCACCACGCCGGAAACGCCGTCAGATCGGGCAGGATCACATCCGCGCCCGCGGCGCGCAGCTCCTCCTCGTCGCAGGGCCCGGTCGGCACGGCGACGGACAGGGCCCCGGCCGTACGCGCTCCACGTACGTCGCCCGTGTGGTCGCCCACGTACACGCGCGCGCCGTGCTCGCGCAGCGCCTCGGCCTTCGCCTCGGCCCACAGTCCGCCGATCACCGCGTCGGGCTCGATACCCAGGTGGGCGAGGTGGTGCTTGGCGTGCGGCTCGTTCTTGGCGGTGACCACGACGGCCCGGCCGCCCGCGTCGCGAACGGCTTGAATCGCATCCCTCGCGCCGCGCATGGCGAGCGTCGGGGCGATCGCGTACGCCGGGTAGAGGGCCCGGTACTGGATCACCATCTCCGGGACCCGCGCCGCCGGGAACCAGTACGCCAGCTCCTGTTCCAGCGGCGGACCCAGCCGGGTGACCGCGAGGTCGGCGTCGATCCAGGTGCCGGTCTCGGCGCGCAGCGCCTCGTACGCGGCCTTGATGCCCGGACGCGAGTCGATCAGGGTCATGTCCAGATCGAAGCCGACGGTGCGCGGGAGTGTCGTGTGCGAAGCCATAGGGGCCATTGTGCCCAGGCGCTCAGGACGCGCCCGGAGGGGGCGTGGACCGGACCCCTAGACTTAGCCAAGCCTTACCAACCTCCGTCCGTCCTGCCTTCTCTTCTCAGCCTCTGCTCAGCCGTTCCGATGGGTGTCGATGCCGACCGCCGCTGGCCCTTCCCCGCGTGTCTCGCGGCGTGTCCTCGCGACCGCGGCGGCAGCCCTCGCCCTGCTTCTCGCCGTCCTGCTGAGCCTCGCGGTCGGGGGCCGCGCCATCGCGCCCTCCGAGGTCTTGGACGCCCTGCTGCACGGCGGGCACAGCGACAACGCCGAGGTCGTACGGCAGCTCCGGGTGCCCCGGACCCTGATCGGGCTCATGGTCGGCGCGGCGCTGGCCCTGGCCGGCACGGCCCTGCAGGGCATCACCCGCAACCCGATCGCCGACCCCGGGATCCTCGGCATCAGCCAGGGCGCATCGGTCGGCGTGGTCGCGGCGATCGCGTTCGCGGGGGTCCACACCCTCACCGGATACGTGTGGTTCGCGTTCGCCGGCGCGGCCGCCGCCTCGGTCGCCGTCTACGCGATCGCGTCCGGCGGGCGCGACGGAGCGACCCCCGTGAAACTGGCGCTCGGCGGCGCCGCGATCAACGCGCTGCTGCTGTCCGCGACCACCGCGATCCTCACGACGAAGGCGTCGGCGCTCGACGAGTTCCGGTTCTGGCAGATCGGCTCGGTGGCCGGCCGGGACGCCGAGGTGGTCGGCCAGATCTGGCCGTTCCTGCTGGTCGGCGCCCTGCTGGTGCTCTCGGTCGCGCGTGGCCTGGACGCCCTGGCACTCGGCGAGGACATGGCGAGGGGCCTCGGTCAGCGGGTCGCGACGGTACGGATCGTGGGCGGGATCGGCGCGACGGTCCTGACCGGGGCGGGTGTCGCGGCGGCGGGTCCGATCGCGTTCATCGGGCTCGCGGTGCCGCACATCGCCCGCGCGATCGTGGGCGGCGACCACCGCTGGGTGCTGCCGATGGCGGCACTGGTCGGCCCGGTGATGCTCCTGGTCTCCGATGTGATCGGACGGGTCCTGTTCCCCCCGAGCGAGGTACCGGCCGGGGTGATGACGGCGCTGATCGGAGTGCCGTTCCTGGTGACGCTGGTACGCAGGAAGGCGGTACCGGCATGAGCGCCTCGGTCGACAGCCGGGACGACGCTCCCGCGAACCCCTCGCCCGGGCGGGTCCGGCCCGCCGGATACGTCCTGGTACGGCGCGGCCGCGGATCCTTCCTGGTCCACCGCCGGGCCGGGCTCGTCGCGCTTGCCCTGGGCGTTCTGCTGGCGGCGGCCTCGGTGGCGTACCTCTGCGTCGGCGAGCGCTTCGTACCGCCCGGAGACGTACTGGCGGTGGTCTTCGGGCGGCCGTCCTCCGCCGAGCTGGTCGTCGGGACCCTGCGGCTGCCGCGTCTCGCCGTCGCCCTGATGGTCGGCGCCGCCTTCGGCGTCGCGGGCGCGCTGATCCAGACGGTGGCCCGCAACCCGCTCGCCAGCCCCGACATCATCGGCATCAGCCAGGGCGCGGGCGCGCTCACCGTCGGGGCGATGACGTTCGGCGTCACCTCGTTCACGGTGCTGCCGTATCTGTCGGTCGCCGGCGGGATCGCCGCGGCGGCGCTGGTGTACGTGTTCGCGTGGCGCGGCGGGCTGCACGCGACCCGGTTCGTCCTGATCGGCATCGGCTTCGCCATCGCGCTCCGGTCGGTGACGACGCTGTTCATGGCGAAGGGCGATTATCTGGTCGCCCAGCAGGCCCAGATCTGGATGACCGGATCGCTGGGCGGCCGCGGCTGGGACGAGGCGGCGCCACTCGGCTGGACGCTGCTCGTGCTGGTGCCCGCCGTCCTGTGGGCGGCCCGCGCGCAGCGGACCGTGTCCCTGGACGACGACACGGCGACCGCGCTCGGCGTACGGCTCGGCCGGGTCCGGCTCGGGCTCGTCCTGGTCGGCGTGGTCCTCGCGTCGGTGGCGACCGGGGTGGCGGGCCCGGTCGACTTCGTGGCGCTGCTCGCCCCGCAGACCGCCCGCCGCCTCACCCGTACTGCCCAGATCCCGCTCCTGTCCTCGGCGCTGATGGGCGCGGTGATCGTGGTCCTCGCCGACCTGCTGGGGCGGCGGATCCTGTCGCCGGAGCAGCTGCCGGTGGGGGTACTGACGGCCGCGGTGGGCGCGCCCTATCTGATCTGGCTGATCGTCCGCGGCCGTACCGGACGCCCTGGAGGGAAGACCGCATGAGCAGGCTGACGGCGCGCGGGCTGACACTCGCGTACGAGGACCGCACGGTCGTCCACGAACTGGACCTGGCGGTCCCCGACGGCAAGGTCACGGTCATCGTCGGCCCCAACGCGTGCGGCAAGTCGACGACGCTGCGGGCGCTCGGGCGACTGCTCAGGCCGAAGGGCGGGGCGGTCCTGCTCGACGGCCTGGAGCTGGCGAGGATCCCCACGAAGAAGATCGCCCAGTCGATCGGCCTGCTGCCGCAGACCCCGGTCGCCCCGGAGGCCATCACGGTCGCCGACCTCGTCTCCCGGGGCCGACAGCCGCACCAGGCGTGGTGGAAGCAGTGGTCCGACGAGGACGAGCGGGCCGTCGTGGAGGCGATGGAACGCACGGACGTCGCCGCGCTCGCCGACCGTCCGGTGGACGAGCTGTCGGGCGGACAGCGGCAGCGCGTGTGGATCGCGATGGCCCTGGCCCAGGAGACGGACCTGCTGCTCCTGGACGAGCCGACCACCTACCTGGACATCTCCCACCAGGTGGAGGTCCTCGACCTGGTCCGCCGCCTGAACCACGCGCGCGGCCGGACGGTGGTCCTCGTCCTCCACGACCTCAACCAGGCGTCCCGCTACGCGGACCACCTGGTGGCGATGAAGTCGGGCCGCGTCGTGGCGGAGGGCCCGCCGGCCGACGTCGTCACCGAGGAACTCGTCCGGGAGGTCTTCGGCCTCGACTCCCTCGTGATCCCGGACCCGGTGACGGGCTCACCCCTGGTGATCCCGGGAGCACCGTGGTCGGCGGGGGAGGGCTCCGAGGGGCGGGACGGGGCACCCGGCTCCCGCGCCGTCGTCGCCCTTCCGGACACGACCTAAGGCCTTCGGGAGCGCCAGAGCAGGTAGAGGGCCGAGGTGAGTGCCGCTGCGCGGAGGAGCCAGGGCCAGGTGGTCGACAGGGCCTCGCCCAGGGCTTCACCGCCGGGGGCGATCGGGGTGCCCCAGCGGCCGTCGAACCTGCCCCACAGCCACACCGCCCCGCCCGCGGCCACCAGGCCCGGCAGGCCGAGGACCACCCACTTCGCCTCGGCACGGCTGATGCGGCGGGAGATGTAGGCGAGGGCCCAGCCGGCGGCCAGGGCGAGGAGGTTGCCGAAGGCCGCTCCGCCGATCAGCAGAAGTGCGGCGAGCAGGAGGAAGGGGTGCGCGAGCGCGACGCGCCCGGGCGGTGTCGCGGCTTCGACGACTTCTTCGGGCGCGGCGGCCACCGTCTTGCGGCGGAGCCGCAGGCGCCATCGCCCCCGCGGTGCGCCCTCGGCCTCGGCCCCCACGCCTTCCCCGGCCTCGCTCTCGGCCTCGTCGCCGTCCACCGGCGGCGGCTTGAGAATGTCCGGGATCTCCACCCCACCCACGAAGCCCGGCACCATCGGCACATCCGGCCCGTCCGCGTCCAGCCGCCACCAGTCCGGTTCCTCGCCCCCGGACGAACCGACCTCGTCCATTCCCGCCAGATGAGGGCCCGTCGGCGCGGGCGGCGGCTCCGTCGTTCCCCGGGGCTGCGGAATGACCCGCCGCCCCCGCCTCCGCTGCTCCGGCACCGGCCGCTTCGGCGCCGCCGGCTTCCGCAACTCCCGTACGGCCGCCCCCGCTTCACCGGACCCCGCGTGCACGACCCCGTCCACGACCTCGTCCGGCGTGCCGAGACCTCCGAGGATGCGGCGCACGGCGGCCGGGCTGTCGCCGCCGGACGACGACCGCCTCTGCTCGATCTCGCCGCGCAGCGCCGACACCAGCCGCATCCGGGTGCTCGAGGGCAGCTGCCGCTGCTGTGCCAGATCGCCGACCCGGCTCAGATAGTCGAAGACCAACTGGTCGCTCTCGATCCCCACAGTGCCCCTCCGCGCGCGTCCACAGCCGCCTGTGCCCGACGTTAGCGCCTGCGCAGGGGCTAACGTGGTCCGGATGGGGACCCGTCGGCGCAATCGGGAGGCGCACGTGCCCGAAGGATCAGGCGGTACGGCACCGCGCACCCTCGCGGAAGCGCTGCGGGCGCGGGGCGACGAAGGGTTGGCCGCGCTGTTGCGGGCCCGCCCCGATCTGCTGTCCCCCGTACCCACCGACCTCACCCAGCTCGCCACCCGCGCCGGGACGCGCGCGTCGGTCGTACGGGCCCTGGAGCGGCTGGACCGGTTCGCGCTCCAGACGGCGGAGGCTCTGGCGGTCGCGCCGGACCCGGCTCCGTACTCCGTGCTTCTCGCGCTGCTCGCCGGCGACGACGGCGACGCCGACACCGAGGGGGCGCTGCCCCGCACGGTGGAACTGCTGCGCGAGCAGGCCCTGGTGTGGGGGGACGACGATCGACTGCGCCTGGTGCGCACGGCCCGTGAACTGCTCGCGCCCTCGCCCCAGCACCCGTCGCCCACCGGGCTCGGTCCGACGGTCGCCGAGGCCACGGCCGGGATGTCGCCCGGCCGCCTCCAGGAGATCATCGCGGCGGCCGGCCTGACGTCCACCCACGACCCGGTGTCGGCGGTCGCCGCGTTGACGGACCTCTTCACCGACCGGCAGCGCATGGGCGAACTGCTCGACACCGCGCCGACGGAGGCGCTGACCGTGCTGGACCGGCTGGTGTGGGGGCCGCCGTACGGCGAGGTCACGGCCAACCCCGCGCCCCCGGTGCGCTGGCTCCGGGACCGGGGGCTGCTGCTGCCCACCTCGCCCCGCACGGTGGTGCTGCCGCGCGAAGCCGCTCTGCATCTGCGCGCCGGACGCGCGCACCGCGTGCCCGAGCCGCTGCCGCCGGTCGTGGCGGCGCTGCGGGAATACCGTCCACAGGTTGTGGACGGCGCGGCGGCGGGCCAGGCGTACACGGCACTCGCGACGGTCGAGGAGCTGCTGAAGGAGTGGAACGAAGGCGGCCCGGCAGTGCTGCGGGCCGGTGGCCTGTCCGTACGGGACCTCAAGCGCACCGCGGTCGCGCTGGACGTCAGCGAGCAGATGGCCGCGTTCTGGTTGGAACTCGCCTACGGCGCCGGGCTGCTGGCGTCGGACGGCGAGGCGGACGAGCGGTACGCGCCGACGCCCGAGGCCGACGACTGGCTCGCGCTCCCGGCGGCCGAGCGCTGGGCCCGCCTCGTCACGGCCTGGCTGACCGCGACCCGCACGGCGGGCCTGGTCGGCGGCCAGGACGCCAAGGGCCGCACCCTTTCCGTCCTCGGCCCGGATCTCGACCGCGGCGCGGCCCCGGAAGTCCGCCATCGCGTGCTCACCCTCCAGGCCGCCCTCCCCCCGGGCACGGCCGCGGACCCCGAGTCCCTCCTCGCCCGCCTGCGCTGGGACCGGCCCCTGCGCAGCGCCTCCGGCCCCGGATCCGGCTCGGACCTGCGGGCGAGGATCGCCTCCTGGACCCTGATGGAGGCGGAACACCTCGGCATCACCGGCCGCGGCGCGCTGGCGACCCCCGCGCGGGCGCTGCTGGGACTCGCTCCGGACGAGGTCCCCGCGGCGGACGCGCGGGCCTTCGCCGACCCGGGCATCCCCGCGTCGCAGGCCGAGTTCGCCCTCCGGGCCCGCCTCGCCGCCGAAGCCCTCGCACCCCTGCTGCCCGAGCCCGTCGACCACGTCCTGCTGCAGGCGGACCTCACCGCCGTCGCCCCGGGCCCGCTGCAGCGGCCGCTCGCCGAGATGCTGGCCGTGCTCGCGGACGTCGAGTCCAAGGGCGGGGCGACCGTCTACCGCTTCACGCCCGGTTCCGTACGCCGGGCCCTCGACGCGGGTCAGGCCGCGTCCGACCTGCACGACTTCCTGACGGCGCATTCGCGCACGCCCGTGCCGCAGCCCCTCGCGTACCTCATCGACGACGTGGCCCGCAGACACGGCCACCTGCGGATCGGCGCCGCCTCCGCGTACGTCCGCTGCGACGACGACGCGCTGCTCGGCGAGATCCTCGCCGACAAGCGGTCCGCGCCCCTGCGGCTGCGCCGCCTCGCGCCGACCGTGCTCGCCGCCCAGACGGACCCCCGGGCCCTCCTGGAAGGACTGCGCTCGATGGGCTACGCGCCGGCCGCGGAGTCCGCCGAGGGCGACGTACTGATCACCCGCGCCCACGCCTACCGCACTCCGCCGCGGACCGCCCCGGCCCCCGTGCCGGACGGCCCGCCCGCCCCCGACGCCACGCTCCTCGGCGCCGCCGTGAGGGCGATCCGCGCCGGTGACCTGGCCTCGACGGTCGTGCGGAAGGAAGCCCCGCAGACCCCCGGCCACATCCCGGGAGAGCTGCCGCGCACGTCCCCCGCCGACACCCTCGCCACCGTCCAGGCTGCGGCGATGACCGGTTCGGCCCTCTGGATCGGCTACGTCAACGCCGAAGGCGCAGCCAGCCAGCGGGTGATCGCGCCGGTCCGCGTGGAGGGCGGGTTCGTCACGGCGTACGACCACACGGCGGACGAAGTCCGCACCTACCCGCTGCACCGGATCACCGGCGTGGCGGAGCTCGCCGAGGACCCGGCCTGAGCCCCGCCCTCACTGCACCTAGGCGGTGAAGAGGCTGGGGCGGGCCAGCAGCGTCGCCTCGTGCGAGGCGATGGCGGCCCGGCAGGCGGCCACGAACGCGTCGAACCGCGCGTTGGTGTTGTTGGCGCGGTTGGTGGCGCCGCTGAACTTGTCCGGGGCGAACAGGCTCTGGCGCAGCTCCGTGGTCAGCTCCAGCTGTCCGCCGCCCTCGCCGAGCAGGGTGCGGTTGCAGATGTTGTTCGGCAGATCCCCGTTGAGGTCCTCCGGGTCGCCCGTCAGCACCTGGAAGCCCGCCTGCCGCAGGTTGGTGGTGAGCAGGGAACGGAAGGCGGCGTTGAGCCCGCCGACGACGACCGCCTCGGGCGCGTTGGCCGGGGCGCCCGCCTGGGTGGCCGTACAGCCGTGCAGGCTCAGCGCGTTCGCGCTCGCCGCGACCATGGACCGGGCCATGGGGTCGTCGTTGTGCGAGGCGGTGACGTGCAGAGGAGCGTTGTTGGACGACCGCAGCCCCTCCAGCATCCAGTAGTCGTACACCGGCGCCCCGGGCGCGAGCACCGACAGATCGCTGGGCTTGTAGCCCGCGATCCCGAGGCACAGCTCGGACGTACCCATCTCGATGCCGCCGCCGTGAATGGCCAGGATCGTCGTGAGCATCGGGCGGGGCGTGCTGGTCTTGTCGTTGTCGAACAGCTCGTGGCGCTTGAAGCGGCGCCCGAAGTCCGTCCCCTCGACGGTCGCCTTGTAGAGCTCGGTGTTCGACGGGTAGAGGTCGTCCGCGGCGGCGGCCGGGGAGGCGCTGAAGCCGGCGAGGAGCGGGGCCCCGGCGGCGGCGACGAGGCCGGTCA
This sequence comes from Streptomyces sp. NPDC038280, assembly GCF_055600045.1. Lineage (NCBI taxonomy): Bacteria > Bacillati > Actinomycetota > Actinomycetes > Kitasatosporales > Streptomycetaceae > Streptomyces > Streptomyces sp. NPDC038280. Next base: position 186,541 of record NZ_JBVJYZ010000010.1, on the reverse strand, counting down.
GGATGGTTCTGCGGCTGGCGAGTGGCTGAGACATGAGGTTCCCCCTCCAATGATGCGGACATGCCGCGTGGGAAGTGCTGAGGGAACCTAGCACCCGGGCTGACCTGCGCGGGAACTGCCTCCGCGCGCGGCCCCGGCGGCCGCCGTCAGAGCCCGGGCATGGGCCCCCGCGGGCCCGGGGGTGGCCGGATTCCGTACCCCTCCCCGGCGCCGCACGGAAGCCCGCACCCCCTCCTCCCGTACCCGCTCGTACCGCTGATCGCGCACGCACCCGTACCCCTCCGCGTACGCGATGAGCGACACTGGATGTTTGGCCGACCGGCGACCGGACGAGGCGGCCGTACGGAAAGGGTGAGGCGTGAACGGACCACTGATCGTCCAGAGCGACAAGACACTCCTGCTCGAGGTGGACCACGAGCAGGCGGACGCCTGCCGCCGCGCCATCGCTCCCTTCGCGGAGCTGGAGCGCGCGCCGGAGCACATCCACACCTACCGCGTCACCCCGCTCGGCCTGTGGAACGCCCGGGCCGCCGGCCATGACGCCGAGCAGGTCGTGGACGCGCTCGTGGAGTTCTCCCGGTACCCCGTGCCCCACGCGCTGCTCGTCGACGTCGCCGAGACGATGGCCCGCTACGGCCGCCTCACGCTCTCCAAGCACCCCACCCACGGCCTCGTCCTCACCAGCACCGACCGTCCGGTCCTGGAGGAGATCCTCCGCTCGAAGAAGATCCAGCCGCTCGTCGGCGAGCGTCTCGACCCCGACACGGTCGCCGTGCACCCCTCCGAGCGCGGCCAGATCAAGCAGACCCTGCTGAAGCTCGGCTGGCCCGCCGAGGACCTCGCCGGTTACGTGGACGGCGAGGCGCACCGGATCGACCTGGCCGAGAACGGCTGGGCCCTGCGCCCGTACCAGAAGCAGGCCGTCGAGGGCTTCTGGCACGGCGGCTCCGGTGTCGTCGTCCTTCCCTGCGGCGCCGGAAAGACGCTGGTCGGAGCCGGTGCCATGGCCCAGGCCAAGGCGACGACCCTCATCCTCGTCACCAACACCGTCTCGGCCCGGCAGTGGAAGCACGAGCTGGTGAAGCGGACCTCGCTCACCGAGGACGAGATCGGCGAGTACAGCGGTACGAAGAAGGAGATCCGGCCGGTCACCATCGCCACGTACCAGGTGCTGACCACCCGCCGGAAGGGCATCTATCCGCACCTGGAGCTCTTCGACTCCCGGGACTGGGGCCTGATCGTCTACGACGAGGTGCATCTGCTGCCCGCGCCCGTCTTCAAGTTCACCGCCGACCTCCAGGCGCGCCGTCGGCTCGGCCTGACGGCGACCCTCGTGCGCGAGGACGGCCGCGAGTCCGACGTCTTCTCGCTCATCGGCCCCAAGCGCTTCGACGCGCCCTGGAAGGAGATCGAGGCACAGGGCTACATCGCCCCGGCCGACTGCGTGGAGGTGCGGGTCAACCTCACCGAGACGGAGCGGCTGGCCTACGCGACCGCCGAGACGGAGGAGAAGTACCGCTTCTGCGCGACGACGGCGACGAAGCGGAAGGTGACGGAGGCGCTGGTACGGAAGTTCGCGGGCCAGCAGACCCTCGTCATCGGCCAGTACATCGACCAGCTCGACGAGCTCGGCGAGCACCTGAACGCTCCGGTCATCAAGGGCGAGACCTCCAACGCTCAGCGCGAGAAGCTCTTCGACGCCTTCCGCAACGGCGAGATCTCGGTCCTGGTCGTGTCCAAGGTCGCGAACTTCTCGATCGACCTGCCGGAGGCGACGGTCGCGATCCAGGTGTCGGGCACCTTCGGCTCGCGCCAGGAGGAGGCCCAGCGGCTGGGGCGGGTGCTGCGGCCGAAGGCGGACGGGCACCAGGCCCACTTCTACTCGGTCGTCGCCCGGGACACGATCGACCAGGACTTCGCGGCGCACCGGCAGCGGTTCCTGGCGGAGCAGGGGTACGCGTACCGGATCGTGGACGCGGACGAGCTGCTGGGCTGAGGCGCCGGACGGCGCGGACGGCCCGGGGCCCGGGGCCCGGGCTCAGTCCAGCAGCGCTACGACCGGGGCGGCGGCGGCCAGGACGTACTGGACGAGGACGACCTTGGAGCGCGGTCCGCTGCCGAGCGCGTCGCGGGGGACGGCGGCGGCGAGCACGCCGAGGACGCTGCCGAGGCCCAGGGCCCACATGGCGGCGGTGACGGCGGAACCGGCGACTCCATCGCCGCCGATGGAGTCCTCCAGAGTGATCACGCAGGTGGCGATGAAGGAGAGCAGGAGCAGGGCGAGGCCACCGAGGGCGGTCAACCGCAGCGCGGTCTGAGACGCGGGTGCGGGGGTGGTGGCGGTGGCCGGGGCTTGGGGAGCAGCGGGGCCGGGCGTCGTCGTCATGTGCTGATCACATCAGGGCGAGGAGGACGCGGGCGTCGGCGGGCGTACTCAGCCGGGGGAGTGCGGGTACTCACATCGGCGGGCGGCGGCCTCGGGCGGCGGCGTCCGGCTCGGCGAGGTGCCTGGTTCGGTGGCGGCCCCGCGGGCGGTGTCCGGCTCGGCGTGCGCCGGCTCGGTGGTGGCCTCGGCGGGCGGGCCGGCTCGGTGGCGGTCCTGCGGGCGGGCCGGTTCGGTGGTGGCCCTGCGGGCGGGCCCGGTTCGGGGGCGGCGGGCGGCTGCCTCAGTGGCGGTGCCTGACCCCGGCCTCTTCGGCGTACTCCCCGAGGACGGCGACACTGAAGGCGGCGCGGACGAAGACCTTGGCGGCGCGCAGAGCGTTGCCGACCCGGTGGGCGGGGCGCGGGCCGGCGCCTGTGGCCGTGGCGCCGGGGGCGTGGGTGAAGGTTGCTGTGCTCATGACTCCATGGTGGTCCTCGGGACCCCGAACGGCGTCGGTCTGGGGACTGAACCCCGGCGCCGCCCGCGTACGACTCCAGGCATACGGCGTCCCCTACGGGTCGTACGGGCGGCCCCCGGACGGCAGACAAAACGGTTCGACCCGGCCGTGGCCGGGGGCTAGAATCGCCAGCTTCCCCCGCCTCCTTCGCGGAGCGCCGCCGTCCGGACGGAAACCGGCGGCAGCCACGACGTGCACCCACGCAACCCGAGCCGGAGGCTGAGCCGTGCCCGCGCACGACCCCGAGCGCCCCCTGGATCCGCAGGATCCCCTGGCGCACGAGCGCGCCCACCTCACCTCCTCCCGTGCCGCGCTGCGCGCCATGCGGGAGGACGTCCAGGCCCTCGACATCCGCGATGTCACGGCGAACTGGGTCAACGCCGTCGTCCTGGAGGCCCAGATCGAGGAGAGGATCAAGGCGCTCGCCGACCTGGCGCACACCCCGCTGTTCTTCGGCCGCCTCGACTACCTCCACACGACACAGGAGGGTCAGCGCTTCTACATCGGCCGCCGTCACGTCCACGACGCCGGGGGCGACCCGATGGTGATCGACTGGCGCGCGCCGGTCTCGCAGCCGTTCTACCGGGCTTCGAAGCAGGACCCGCAGGACGTGGCGCTGCGGCGGCGGTTCGGTTACACCGGGGGCGAGCTCACGGCGTACGAGGACGAGCACCTCACCGACCCGTCGGAGGCCGCGCGGACCAGCAAGCTGCTCCAGACGGAGATCGAACGGCCGCGCGTCGGCCCGATGCGGGACATCGTCGCGACGATCCAGCCCGAGCAGGACGAGATCGTCCGCTCGGGTCTGTCCGGCACGGTCTGCGTGCAGGGCGGGCCCGGCACCGGCAAGACCGCCGTCGGGCTGCACCGGGTGGCGTACCTGCTGTACGCGCACCGGGAGCGGCTGGCCAGAACCGGCACACTCGTCGTCGGACCGAACGACTCCTTCCTCCACTACATCGAGCAAGTGCTGCCCGCACTGGGCGAGTTGGAGGTCCAGCAGGCGACGGTCGCCGACCTGGTCGCCCATGTCGAGGTGCGGGGGACGGACGAGGCCGCGACGGCGGTCGTCAAGGGCGACGCCCGGATGGCGGAGGTGCTGCGGCGGGCGCTGCGCTCCCACGTCACCCTGCCCACGGAACCGCTGATGGTCGTGCGGGGATCGCGCCGCTGGCGCATCCCCGCCCACGAACTCGAGGAGATCGTCAAGGAGTTGCTGAAAAGGGACATCCGCTACGGGGCCGCTCGCGAGGCCCTCCCGCAGCGCGTCGCGCACGCGGTGCTGGTCCGTATGGAACAGGCCGGCGAGGCGCCCGACGACCGGGTCCAGGACGCGGTGGCGCGCAACGCGGCGGTGAAGGCGGTCGTCAAGACGCTCTGGCCACCGGTGGACCCGGCGAAGCTCGTCCTGCGTCTCCTCTCCGAGCCCGACTTCCTGGCCGCGCACGCCGACGGCGTTCTCACCGACGACGAGCAGAAGCTCCTGCTGTGGCAGAAGCCGGCCCGGTCGGTGAAGTCGGCGACGTGGTCGGCGGCGGACGCGGTCCTGATCGACGAGGCGGCGGACCTGGTGGCACGGACGCATTCCCTCGGCCATGTCGTCCTCGACGAGGCCCAGGACCTCTCCCCGATGCAGTACCGCGCGGTCGGCCGCCGCTGCACGACCGGCTCGGCGACCGTCCTCGGCGACCTGGCGCAGGGCACGACGCCCTGGGCGACGGAGAGCTGGGCGGAGGCGCTGCGGCACCTGGGCAAGGCGGATGCGGTGGTCGAGGAGCTGACGGCGGGCTTCCGTGTGCCGCGCGAGGTGATCGCGTACGCGTCACGCCTGCTGCCCCACATGTCCCCGGGCCTGGCGCCGGTCTCCTCGGTCCGCGAGGCGCCGGGGTCCCTGGAGATCCGCGCGGTCGAGCGGGTCGAGGACCTGGACGCGGCGGTCGTCGCGGCCTGTGTGGCGTCCCTGCGCCATGAGGGCTCGATCGGCCTGATCGCCGCGGATCCGCGCATCCCGTCCCTGGCGGCGGCCCTGGAGGCCGCGGGCCTCTCTGCCTTGTCCCCGGGCGAGGAGACGACCCAGGAATCCCGGCTGACGCTGGTCCCGGCGTCCCTGGCGAAGGGCCTGGAGTACGACTACGTGGTCCTGGACGAGCCGACGGCGGTCGTCGACGCGGAGCCGGATGAACGAACGGGCCTTCGGCGCCTGTACGTGGCCCTGACGAGGGCGGTCTCGGGGCTGACGGTGCTCCACGCGACGAGGTTGCCGTGGCAGCTGGGGGAGTAGGGGGCGAGGGCGTCGGGGGCGGCGAGGGCGTCGGGTTCGTGGGGTTCGTCGGGGCGAAGGTTCGACGGGGGTTGGAGGGGTTCGTCGGGGCGGACCCACCCGAACCATCCGACCCCGGTCCGCCTCGACAGACCACCCTCGCCCCAGTGCAGTATCTTGGACTAAAAGGTCCACCCCGATGAACCGATCTTGAAGGAAGCGTTCCGGTGACGGCGAACAACCCCCGCACGGCCCCGGCCCCGGCCCCCGCCCCCACGGCGCCCACGCCCCCCGCCGCATCCGCCGTCGCCCTGCCCGAGGCCGCCGCCGCTCAGCCCGACGTGCCGCCCGCCCCCCGCGGCGGAACCCTCGGCTCCGTCGCCCTCGTCGTCGCCGGTGGCCTCTCCGTGCAGTTCGGGTCCGCCGTCGCCGTACTGCTCATGCCCCGGGCGGGCGCTCTCGGTGTCGTGACCCTGCGGCTCGTCCTCGCCGCGATCGTCCTGCTGGTCGTCTGCCGCCCCAAGGTGCGCGGATACGCCCGCTCCGACTGGACGACCGTCCTCGTCTTCGGCGCCGTGATGGCCGCGATGAACCTGCTCTTCTATCAGTCCACCGCCCGGATCCCGCTCGGCGTGGCCGTCACCCTGGAGGTCCTCGGCCCGCTCGCCCTCTCCGTCGTCGCCTCGCGCCGCCTGATCAATGTGGTCTGGGCCGGCCTGGCCCTCGCCGGCGTGGTCCTCCTGGGAGGGGGCGGCTTCGGCCGGCTCGATCCGCTCGGCGCCGTCTTCGCACTGGCCGCCGGCGCCGCGTGGGCCGCGTACATCGTCTTCAGTGCCCGTACCGGCAGGCGCTTCCCGCAGGCCGACGGGCTCGCTCTCGCGATGGCCGTCGGTGCCGTGCTCACCCTGCCGGTCGGCCTCGCCGAGTCCGGCTCCAAGATGCTGGTGCCGTCCACCATCGGGCTCGGCCTGGCCGTCGCCCTCATGTCGTCCGTCCTGCCCTACACCCTCGAACTGCTCGCGCTGCGCCGCCTCCCCGCCCCCACCTTCGCCGTTCTGATGAGTCTGGAACCGGCCATCGCGGCGACCGCCGGGTTCCTCGTCCTCCATCAGGCGCTGAGTGCCACCGACGCTCTGGCGATCGCCCTGGTCATCGCGGCGAGCATGGGCGCGGTCCGCTCCCAGATGCCCGCGAGGGCGGCGCGCCGCAAGCGGGCGGAGGAGCCCACGGGTCCGCCAGGAGCGGCCAAAAAGTAAAGCAAGCACGCTTGATTGTTTCTCCGGGCGCTGCCATGCTCCTCGGCACACAGCCGTGTCCCGAGGGGAGCGCACCGTGTCCGACCCTGCCGTCGTCCTCGACGATCTGCGCAGCGAAAGCCAGGAACTCGACGCCCTGGTAGCGGGTGTGAGTCCGGAGCGGTGGGCCACGCCCACTCCCGCCGCCGGGTGGAGCGTCGCCCACCAGATCGCCCACCTCGCCTGGACCGACGGCGCCGCGCTCCTCGCCGTCACCGATCCCGACGCCTTCGCCGCCGAGGCGCGGAAGGCCGCCGCCGCCCCCGACTCGTTCGTCGACGAGGGCGCGGAGACAGGCGCCGCCCTGCCGCCCGCCGAGTTGCTCGCCCACTGGCGCGCCGGCCGCGAGCAGCTCCAGGACGCCCTGCGTGCCGCGCCCGCCGGTGCCCGTTTTCCCTGGTACGGCCCGCCCATGAGCGCGACCTCCATGGGCACGGCCCGCCTCATGGAGACCTGGGCCCACGGCCAGGACGTCGCCGACGCGCTCGGAGCCGTGCGCGAACCGACCGACCGTCTGCGGCATGTGGCGTGGATCGGGGTTCGGGCCCGGGACTACGCCTATGTCGTACGGGGCGTCAAGCCGCCGGCCGAGCCGTTCCGCGTGGAGCTGGTCGCCCCCGACGGCGAGGAGTGGCTGTTCGGACCCCCCGACGCGGCCCAGCGCGTCACCGGTCCGGCCCTCGACTTCTGTCTCCTCGTCACCCAGCGCGCGCACCGCGACGACCTGGCCCTGCGCGCCGAGGGCGCCGACGCGGCGCAGTGGCTGGAGATCGCCCAGGCCTTCGCGGGTCCGGCGGGCCCCGGCCGCGCACCCCGGAGCGGCCGGTGACCGGCGGCCCTCACGGCGACGACCCGATGCCGGGCCGGCCCGTGGAAGGAGCGCTCCCCGACGACTGGGCCCCGCCGCGCGCACCGGCCCCCCTCCGCATCGGGAACGCATCCGGCTTCTACGGTGACCGGTTCGACGCCGTGCGCGAGATGCTCACCGGGGGCGCGCTCGACGTCCTCACCGGTGACTATCTCGCCGAGCTCACCCTGCTCATCCTCGGCCGCGACCGCCTCAAGGACCCCGGCGCGGGGTATGCGCGGACGTTCCTGCGGCAGATGGAGGAGGGCCTCGGTCTCGCCCGGGAGCGGGGCGTGAAGCTGGTGACCAACGCGGGCGGGCTCAACCCGGCCGGGCTGGCCGCCGCCCTGCGCGACCTCGCCGACCGCCTGGGTCTTCCCGTCCGGATCGCCCATGTCGAGGGCGATCAGCTCCCCGCGCCCGACGGCGTGCTCACCGCCAACGCCTACCTCGGCGGCGGCGGGATCGCGGCCTGTCTGCGCGCCGGCGCCGATGTCGTGGTCACCGGCCGCGTCACGGACGCCGCCCTGGTCACCGGCCCGGCGCAGTGGCACTTCGGCTGGGGCCCGGAGGAGTACGACCGGCTCGCGGGCGCGGTCGTCGCCGGGCACGTCCTGGAGTGCGGGACCCAGGCCACCGGCGGCAACTACGCCTTCTTCTCCGGCCACGACGTGCGCCGGCCCGGCTTCCCCGTCGCCGAGATCCACCCCGACGGCACCTCGGTGATCACCAAGCAGGACGGTACGGGCGGGGTCGTCGACCTCGGCACGGTCACCGCGCAGCTGTTGTACGAGACGGCGGGCGCCCGGTACGCCGGGCCGGACGTCACCGCCCGCCTCGACACCGTACGGCTCACCCAGGAGGGCCCCGACCGGGTCGCGATCAGCGGCGTACGCGGTGAGGCCCCGCCCCCGACCCTCAAGGCCGGGCTGACCCGGCTCGGCGGCTGGCGCAACGAGGTCGTGTTCGTCCTGACCGGCCTCGACATCGAGGCCAAGGCCGGGCTGGTGAAGGACCAGATCGAGGACGCCTTCGCGCGCGCCAAGGCCCGCCCGGGCCATGTGCGGTGGGAGCTGGCCCGCACCGACCGGGCGGACGCCGCCACGGAGGAGACCGCGAGCGCGCTGCTGCGGCTCGTAGTGCGCGACTCCGACCCGCAGGCGGTCGGACGCGCGCTGAGTGGCGCGGCGATCGAGCTGGCGCTCGGCAGTTACCCCGGCTTCCATGTCACCGCGCCGCCGGGGAAGGGCTCGCCGTACGGCGTCTTCGAGGCCGCGTACGTCCCGGCGGGGGAGGTCACGCACACGGCGGTGCTGCCGGACGGGTCGCGCCGGGTGATCGCCGCCCCCGTACGCACCGCCGCGTTGGAGCCCGTCCCGGATCCCCCGCTGCCCGCGCCGCTCCCCGGCGGGCCGACCCGCCGGGCGCCGCTGGGTCTGGTCGTGGGAGCCAGGAGCGGCGACAAGGGCGGTGACGCGAATGTCGGCGTCTGGGCCGGGACCGACACGAGCTGGCGCTGGCTGGCCCACGCCCTGACCGTCGACCGGTTCCGCGCGCTCCTCCCGGAGACCGCAGGACTGGACGTCGTACGCCATGTGCTGCCGGAGCTGCGGGCGTTGAACTTCGTCGTCACCGGTCTGCTCGGGGAGGGGGTCGCCGCCCAGGCCCGTTTCGACCCGCAGGCCAAGGGCCTCGGCGAATGGCTCCGCTCGCGGCACATCGACATCCCGGAGGAACTCCTGTGACCGTGCTCGCCTCCGCCCTCGACACCGGCGGACCCGACTACGCCGCTCACCGCGCGGCCATGCTCGACAAGCTCGCCGCGCTCGACGCGGAGCACGCGAAGTCGCTCGCGGGCGGCGGTGAGAAGTACGTCGCCCGGCACCGGGCGCGTGGCAAGCTCCTCGCCCGCGAACGCATCGAGCTGCTCGTCGACCCCGACACCCCCTTCCTCGAACTGTCGCCGCTCGCCGCCTGGGGCAGCGAGTACCCGGTCGGCGCGTCGATCGTCACCGGCATCGGGATCGTCGAGGGCGTGGAGTGCCTGATCACCGCCAACGACCCGACCGTCCGGGGCGGCGCCTCCAACCCCTGGACGCTGAAGAAGGCCCTGCGCGCGAACGAGATCGCGTACGCCAACCGGCTTCCGTGCATCGCCCTCGTGGAGTCCGGCGGCGCCGACCTGCCGTCGCAGAAGGAGATCTTCATCCCCGGCGGGGCGCTGTTCCGGGACATCACGCGCCTGTCGGCGGCCGGGATACCCACGATCGCGGTCGTCTTCGGGAACTCGACGGCGGGCGGGGCGTACGTCCCCGGCATGTCCGACCACACCGTGATGATCAAGGAGCGGTCGAAGGTCTTCCTCGGCGGGCCGCCGCTGGTCAAGATGGCGACCGGTGAGGAGAGCGACGACGAGTCCCTCGGCGGCGCCGAGATGCACGCCCGGACCTCCGGGCTCGCCGACCACTACGCCGTCGACGAGCCGGACGCGCTGCGCCAGGCCCGCCGGATCGTCGCCCGCCTGAACCACCGCAAGGCGCGGCCCGCACCCGGGCCGTTCATGTCGCCCGAGCACGACGAGGACGAACTGCTCGGGATCGTCCCGGGGGACCTGAAGACGCCCTTCGATCCGCGAGAGGTCGTGGCGCGGATCGTGGACGGCTCGGACTTCGACGAGTTCAAGCCGCTGTACGGCACGAGCCTGGTGACCGGGTGGGCGTCGCTGCACGGGTACCCGGTCGGCATCCTCGCCAACGCGCAGGGCGTGCTCTTCAGCGCCGAGTCCCAGAAGGCGGCGCAGTTCATCCAGCTGGCCAACCAGCGGGACATCCCGCTGGTGTTCCTGCACAACACCACCGGCTACATGGTCGGCAGGGAGTACGAGCAGGGCGGCATCATCAAGCACGGCGCGATGATGATCAACGCGGTGTCGAACTCGAAGGTCCCGCATCTGTCCGTGCTGATGGGGGCGTCGTACGGCGCCGGGCACTACGGCATGTGCGGGCGGGCGTACGACCCGCGCTTCCTCTTCGCCTGGCCCAGTGCCAAGTCGGCGGTCATGGGACCGCAGCAGCTCGCCGGTGTCCTGTCGATCGTCGCGCGCGCGTCGGCCGCCGCGAAGGGGCAGCCGTACGACGACGAGGCGGACGCGGGGCTGCGCGCGATGGTGGAGCAGCAGATCGAATCCGAGTCCCTGCCGATGTTCCTGTCGGGGCGACTGTACGACGACGGGGTCATCGATCCCCGTGACACCCGCACGGTCCTCGGGCTGTGCCTGTCCGCGATCCACACGGCCCCCGTCGAAGGCGCGCGCGGCGGCTACGGCGTCTTCCGAATGTGAGGCCCCTGATGACTCAGTCGACTCAGTCGTTGATCCGGTCCGTCCTGGTCGCGAACCGGGGGGAGATCGCCTGCCGGGTCTTCCGCACCTGCCGTGAGCTGGGCATCGGGACGGTGGCGGTGTACTCGGACGCCGACGCTTCGGCGCTGCACGTCCGGGAGGCCGACGCGTCCGTGCGGCTGCCGGGGGTGACCCCGGCCGAGACGTATCTGCGCGGCGACCTCATCGTGAAGGCGGCGCTCGCGGCGGGAGCGGACGCGGTGCACCCGGGCTACGGCTTCCTGTCCGAGAACGCGGAGTTCGCGGCGGCGGTGGCCGACGCGGGGCTGGTGTGGATCGGGCCGCCGCCGGCCGCGATCGAGGCGATGGCGTCGAAGACGCGGGCCAAGGAGCTGATGGGCCTCGCCCCGCTGACGGAGGTCACGGCGGCGGACTTGCCGGTCCTCGTGAAGGCGGCGGCGGGGGGCGGCGGCCGCGGTATGCGCGTGGTGCGTGAACTCTCGTCGCTCGACGCTGAATTGGAGGCGGCTCGGGCGGAGGCGCTGAGCGCGTTCGGGGACGGTGAGGTCTTCGTCGAGCCGTACGTGGAGGGCGGCCGCCATGTGGAGGTGCAGGTACTCGCGGACGGGCACGGCACGGTCTGGGCGCTCGGCACCCGCGACTGCTCGCTGCAGCGCCGCCACCAGAAGGTGATCGAGGAGGCCCCGGCCCCGGGCCTGTCGGACGCGCTGGTGGAGCGGCTGCACGCGACGGCGGTACGGGCGGCGCGGGCGGTCGGATACGTGGGCGCGGGGACGGTCGAGTTCCTCGTCGCGGGTGACCGCGCGCACTTCCTGGAGATGAACACCCGTCTCCAGGTCGAACACCCCGTCACCGAGGCCGTGTTCGACGTCGACCTGGTGGCGCTCCAGATCAGCGTCGCGGAGGGTGGCGAGCTCCCCGGAGAGCCGCCCCCGGTCCAGGGCCACGCGGTGGAGGCCCGGCTGTACGCGGAGGACCCGGCACGGGACTGGGCGCCGCAGACCGGCACCCTGCACCGGCTGTCCGTACCCGGCGTGCGCCTGGACACCGGTTACGCCTCCGGGGACGTCATCGGAGTCCACTACGACCCCATGCTCGCCAAGGTCATCGTCTGGGCGCCGACCCGGGCGCAGGCCGTACGGAAGCTGGCGCACGCCCTGGAGCAGGCCCGGGTCGAGGGGCCCGTCACCAACCGGGAGCTGCTCGTGCGGTCGCTGCGGCACCCCGAGTTCGCCGAGGGGCGCCTCGACACCGGGTTCTACGAGCGGAACCTCGACGCGCTCACCCGCCCGGACCCCGCCGGTGAGGCGCACGCCGCCGTCGCCGCGGCTCTCGCGGACGCGGACGCGGCCGCCGGCGGGGGCCTCGGGGCGTGGCGGAACGTGGCGTCGCAGGATCAGGTGAAGGTGTACGGGGACCACGAGGTCCGGTACCGCCGGACCAGGGACGGGTATGTGGTCACGGCTCCCGAGGGGATCCGGGCCGTCGAGGTCGCGCCGGAGCGCGTCCGGCTGGAGCTCGACGGGGTCGTCCGGCGCTTCGATGTGGCCCGCCACGGCGACGTCGTGCACGTCGGCGCCCACCGGCTCACCGTCCGCCCCCGCTTCGCCGATCCCCGGGACCGTACCGAGCCCGGATCCCTGCTCGCGCCCATGCCCGGCACCGTCGTCCGGGTCGCCGAGCTCGCGGTCGGCGACCGGGTCGACGCCGGACAGCCGCTCCTCTGGCTGGAGGCCATGAAGATGGAGCACCGCATCACCGCTCCCGCCTCCGGCACGCTCACCGCGCTCCACGCCGCCCCCGGCCGCCAGGTCGAGGTCGGTGCCCTTCTCGCCGTCGTACAGAACGAAGCACAGGAGGAGCAGACCTCATGAGCCATGTCATCGAGAGCCGCGAACACACCGCGCTGCGCGCCGCCGTCTCCGCCCTCGGGCAGCGCCACGGCAGGGGCTTCGACCGGGAGGAGCTGTGGGCGGAGGCGGGCAAGCTCGGCTATCTGGGCGTGAACCTGCCGGAGGAGTACGGAGGCGGAGGCGGCGGCATGGCCGAACTCTCCATCGTGCTCGAAGAATTGGGCGCGTCAGGGGCCCCGCTGCTCATGATGGTCGTCTCGCCCGCCATCTGCGGCACCGTCATCGCCCGCTTCGGCACCGAGGCGCAGAAGCGCGCCTGGCTCCCCGGCCTCGCCGACGGCACCCGCACCATGGCCTTCGGCATCACCGAGCCCGACGCGGGCTCGAACTCGCACCGGATCACCACCACCGCCCGCAGGACGGAGGACGGCTGGGTCCTGAGCGGCCGCAAGGTCTTCGTCTCCGGCGTCGACATCGCCGACGCCACCCTCATCGTCGGCCGCACCTCGGACGCCCGCACCGGCTCCCTCAAGCCCTGTCTCTTCGTCGTCCCCCGGGACGCCGAGGGCTTCCAGCGTCGCCAGATCGACATGGAACTGGCCGCCCACGAGAAGCAGTTCGAGCTCACCCTCGACGACGTCCACCTGCCCGCCGACGCGCTGGTGGGTGGGGGCACCTCCCACGCCGAAGGCGGTGGCGGAGAGGACGCCGGTCTGCTGCAGCTCTTCGCGGGTCTCAACCCCGAGCGGATCATGACCGCCGCGTTCGCCATCGGCATGGGCCGCCACGCCCTCGGCAAGGCGATCGGCTATGCCAAGGACCGCCAGGTCTGGAAGTCCCCCATCGGCGCCCACCAGGCCATCGCGCATCCGCTCGCCCAGGCCCACATCGAGCTGGAGCTCGCCCGGCTGATGATGCAGAAGGCCGCCGCCCTCTACGACGCGGGCGACGACATCGGCGCGGGAGAGGCCGCGAACATGGCCAAGTACGCCGCCGCGGAGGCCTGTGTGAAGGCGGTCGACCAGTCCGTCCACACCCTCGGCGGCAATGGCCTCACCCGGGAGTTCGGCCTCGCCTCGCTCATCACGGCGTCCCGCGTCGCCCGGATCGCACCGGTCAGCCGCGAAATGATCCTCAATTACGTGTCCCATCAGTCCCTGGGTCTCCCCAAGTCGTACTGAGAGGCACGATTCTGGCCGTCCGATCCTTCTCCGAGGGGGCTGTTCATGTCTTCAGCGGTGTTCTCCAGTGAGTACGCGGATGTGCCGGCCGTTTCCCTTCCCATCCACGACGCCGTACTCGGCCGGGCGGCCACCGAGTACGGCGACGCGGTCGCGCTGATCGACGGCGTCACCGGCACTGCCGTCACCTACGCCCGGCTCGACGCGCACCACCGGCGGATCGCCGCCTCGCTCGCCGGGGCGGGCGTCCGCAAGGGCGACGTGGTCGCGCTGCACAGCCCCAACTCGGTGCTCTACCCGGCGGTGTTCTACGGCTCCACCCGAGCCGGAGCCTCGGTGACCACCGTCCATCCGCTGTCCACGGCGGAGGAGTTCGCCAAGCAGCTGCGGGACTCCGCGGCCCGCTGGATCGTCACCGTCTCACCGCTGCTGGACGTGGCGCGGCGAGCCTCGGAACTGGTCGGCGGGATCGAGGAGATCTTCGTCTGTGACGCGCCCGGGGCGTTCGGCTCCACCGCCCCCGAGCCGTCCGTCCCCATCGACCCGGCCGAGGACGTCGCCGCCCTGCCGTACTCCTCCGGGACGACCGGCATCCCCAAGGGCGTGATGCTCACCCACCGTTCGATCGCCACGAACCTGGCGCAGCTCTCCCCGCTGATGCCCATGGGTCCGGGCGACCGGATCCTCGCCGTGCTTCCGTTCTTCCACATCTACGGCCTCACCGCGCTGATGAACGCCCCGCTGCGGCAGGGCGCCACCGTCGTCGTCCTGCCCCGCTTCGACCTCGACCAGTTCCTCGCCGCGATCGAGAGGCACCGCATCAACGGTCTGTACGTGGCTCCTCCGATCATCCTGGCCCTCGCCAAGCATCCGTCGGTGGCGCGGTACGACCTGTCGTCGCTGGAGTACATCGTCTGCTCCGCCGCCCCGCTGGACGCCGCGCTCGCGCAAGCCTGTTCGGAGCGGCTCGGTTTGCCGCCGGTGCGCCAGGCGTACGGGATGACCGAGCTGTCACCCGGCACGCACGTCGTCCCGCTGGACGCCGACGCCCCGCCGCCGGGCACCGTCGGAAAACTGCTCCCGGGTACCGAGATGCGGCTGCTGTCCATCGACGATCCCGGCAGGGACGCCGGGGTGGGCGAGGAGGGTGAGATCGCGATCCGCGGCCCCCAGGTCATGAAGGGTTATCTGGGGCGGCCCGAGGCCACCGCGGCGATGATCGACGCCGAGGGGTGGGTGCACACCGGGGACATCGGGCGGGTCGACGAGGACGGCTGGCTGTTCGTCGTCGACCGGGTCAAGGAACTCATCAAGTACAAGGGCTTCCAGGTGGCGCCCGCCGAGCTGGAGGCGCTGCTTCTCACCCATGAGCAGGTGGCCGACGCGGCGGTGATCGGGGTCCTGGACGAGGACGGCAACGAGATCCCGAAGGCCTTCGTGGTCCGCCAGCCGACCGCGAGCGAGCTGTC
The DNA here is from genome assembly GCF_055600045.1 of Streptomyces sp. NPDC038280. Lineage (NCBI taxonomy): Bacteria > Bacillati > Actinomycetota > Actinomycetes > Kitasatosporales > Streptomycetaceae > Streptomyces > Streptomyces sp. NPDC038280. The sequence goes on along the minus strand of NZ_JBVJYZ010000010.1, from coordinate 171,393 downwards.
CCCGGACGACCTGGTCGGTTTCGTCGCCGGAAAGGTCGCCCCGTACAAGAAGATCCGGCGTGTGGAGTTCATCGGGGCGGTACCCCGGGCCGCTTCGGGGAAGATCCTCCGTCGGGAGCTGAGGGACCGGGAAGCGAACCGAGTGACCGAGTGACCGAGTGACCGAGTGACCGATGAGGGGAGTGAGAGGGCGCATGACGTTGGTCGACAGCGCGCACGAGCGCGGCATCACCACCCTGACCCTGAACTCGCCGGCGAACCGCAACGCGTTGTCCGCGCGGCTCGTCGGCGAGCTCGCCGAGGCGATGGAGGCGTGTGGCGGCGATCCGGAGGTGCGGGCCGTGGTGCTCACGCACACCGGCTCGACGTTCAGCGCCGGCGCGGATCTGAAGGCGCCGCCCAGTCCGTACGCCTTCGTGGCGCTGCTGCGGCGGATCGTCGAGCTGCCGAAGCCGGTGGTGGCCCGGGTCGCCGGGCACGTCAGGGCCGGAGGCATGGGCCTGGTCGGCGCCTGCGACCTCGCGGTGGCGTCGCCGGACGCGGACTTCGCGCTCACGGAGGTTCGGATCGGGGTGGCGCCGGCCGTCATCTCGCTCACGCTGCTGCCGAAGCTCGAGCCGCGGGCCGCCGCCCGCTACTACCTCACCGGGGAGCGCTTCGACACGGCGGAGGCGGTACGGATGGGCCTGGTGACGGCCACCGACGACGCGTTCGACGGCATCCTGGACGGGCTGCGCAAGGCGTCCCCGCAGGGGCTGGCGGAGTCCAAGCGCCTGGTCACGGCTAGGGTGCTGGCAGCCTTCGAGCGGGACGCGGAGGACCTGGTCCAGCGCTCCGCGACGCTCTTCGCCTCGGCGGAGGCGCGTGAGGGGATGACGGCCTTCCTCGAACGACGGGACCCCGCATGGGTGTGGTGACCAGCCCCAAACAGGACCGCAGCCGGGCGACCCGGCAGCGGCTCCTGGAGGCGGCCGTGTCCTGCCTGGCCGAACACGGCTGGGCGGGCTCGACCGTCTCGGTGGTCGCCGAACGGGCCGGCGTCTCGCGGGGCGCGGCCCAGCACCACTTCCCCACCCGGGAGGACCTCTTCACGGCGGCCGTCGAATACGTCGCCGAGGAGCGCTCGCACGCCCTGCGCACCCTTCCGGCCAAGAACCGCGCGGCCGTCGTGGGCGCTCTGGTCGACCTGTACACGGGACCGCTGTTCCGCGCGGCCCTGCACCTGTGGGTCGCCGCCTCGAACGAGGAGCAGCTGCGCCCGCGGGTCACCGAGCTGGAGGCCCGTGTCGGCCGTGAGTCGCACCGGATCGCCGTCGAACTCCTCGGCGCGGACGAGTCCCGCCCGGGCGTGCGCGAGACGGTCCAGGGGCTTCTGGACATGGCCCGGGGGCTGGGCCTGGCCACTCTCCTGACCGACGACACGGCCCGCCGGGAGCGGGTGGTGGCGCAGTGGGCGGCGCTCCTCGACGAGGCGCTGGACTGAACCGCCCAGGGCCGGAGCGAAGTGTGATACGGGTCACTGGCCATCCGTGAGCCGCGCAGTAATCTGAGGTCATGCTTTCGCTCGTACGCCGCCGCCACGTGGACTTCGTCCGCGTCACGAGCATGGGCTGTCGACGCTCGACCTGATCTTCGAAGCCCCCCTCTCCATCAGGCACCCGGAGCCCCGCCCCACCCCATGGCGCCGCCCCGGGACCCGTACACCCCGCGGATGCAACCATGACGGACTCGCAGTCGTACTCCCAGCTTCCGATCATCGATCTCTCGGCCGTCGACCAGGGCCCCCAGGCGCGCCGGCTGCTCCACGCCCAGCTGCACAGCGCGGCCCATGACGTCGGCTTCTTCCAGCTCGTCGGGCATGGCGTCACGGACGCCGAGACCGACGCCCTGATGCGGGCGATGCGGGCCTTCTTCGCGCTTCCCGAGGCCGACCGGCTGGCGATCGACAACATCAACTCGCCGCACTTCCGCGGCTACACCCGCATCGGCGACGAGCGCACCGGCGGCTCGCGCGACTGGCGCGACCAGCTCGACATCGGCGCCGAGCGCCCCGCGCGCGTCCCCGGCCCGGGCGAGGCCCCCTACTGGTGGCTCCAGGGCCCCAACCAGTGGCCCGACGCCCTGCCGGAGCTGCGCACCGCCGCCCTGAACTGGGTCGAGCGGCTCAGTGGTGTCGCCGAGCGGCTCCTGCGCGAGCTCCTCGTGGCCATCGGCGCCCCGGCCGGCTTCTACGACGACGCCTTCGGCCCGCGCGCCCACCCGCACCTCAAGATGGTCCGCTACCCCGGCAGCGCGGACGACGGCGCCGACCAGGGCGTCGGCGCGCACAAGGACTACGGCTTCCTGACCCTGCTGCTGCAGGACCAGGTCGGCGGGCTCCAGGTGCAGCGCGAGGACGGGCTCTTCCACGACGTTCCGCCGCTGCCCGGCGCCTTCGTCGTCAACCTCGGCGAGCTCCTCGAAGTCGCCACCGACGGCTATCTGCTCGCCACCAACCACCGGGTGGTCAGCCCGCCCGGGGCCACCGAGCGCTTCTCGGTGCCGTTCTTCTACAACCCGCGCCTGGACGCCAGGATCGAGCGCGTGCCGTTCCCGTACGCGCGGAACGCGCCCGGGGTCACGACCGACCCGGCGAACCCGCTGTTCGCCGAGTACGGCCGCAACGAACTCAAGGGCAAGCTGCGCGCTCATCCCCTGGTCGCCGCCCGGCATCACGCGGACCTGCTGCTCCAGGAGCGTCAGCCCGCGATGTCCCCGTAGCCCTCGATCTCGCGGGGGTTGCGGGTGCCGGGGCCGACGTAGCGCGCGGAGGGTCGCACCAGGCGGCCCGTGCGCTTCTGCTCCAGGATGTGCGCCGACCAGCCCGCCGTGCGGGCGCAGGTGAACATCGAGGTGAACATGTGCGCCGGGACCTCCGCGAAGTCCAGCATGATCGCCGCCCAGAACTCGACGTTCGTGGCGAGGACGCGGTCGGGGCGGCGGTTGTGCAGCTCCTCCAGCGCGGCCTTCTCCAGGGCCTCGGCGATCTCGAAGCGCGGCGCGCCGAGCTCCTTGGCCGTGCGGCGCAGCACGCGGGCGCGCGGGTCCTCGGCGCGGTAGACCCGGTGGCCGAAGCCCATGAGCCGCTCGCCCTTGTCCAGGGCCTGCTTGACGTACGCGGTGGCGTCGCCGGTCCGCTCGATCTCCTCGATCATGCCGAGGACCCGGGAGGGCGCCCCGCCGTGCAGCGGGCCGGACATGGCGCCGACGGCGCCGGACAGTGCCGCGGCCACGTCGGCGCCGGTGGAGGCGATGACGCGGGCGGTGAAGGTGGAGGCGTTCATGCCGTGTTCGGCGGCGGACGTCCAGTAGGCGTCGACGGCCTTGACGTGCTTGGGGTCGGGCTCGCCGCGCCAGCGGATCATGAAGCGCTCGACGACGGACTCCGCCTTGTCGATCTCGCTCTGCGGGACCATCGGCAGGCCCTGTCCGCGCGCGGACTGGGCGACGTACGACAGTGCCATGACGGCGGCGCGCGCCAGGTCGTCACGGGCCTGCTCGGCAGAGATGTCCAGGAGCGGTTTCAGACCCCATACGGGGGCGAGCATCGCCAGCGCGGACTGGACGTCGACCCGGATGTCCCCGGAGTGCACCGGAATGGGGAAGGGCTCGGCGGCCGGCAGCCCGGGGTTGAACGCCCCGTCGACCAGCAGGCCCCAGACGTTCCCGAAGGACACATGGCCCACCAGGTCTTCGATGTCGACGCCCCGGTAACGGAGGGCACCGCCCTCCTTGTCGGGTTCGGCGATCTCCGTTTCGAACGCGACGACTCCTTCGAGTCCGGGTACGAAGTCGGACATCAGGCGGCTCCTCAGAAATGGGTACGACGGACGAACAAACTCGTTGGGGGGTGATGCCCCGTGCGGCGAGCGGTCACCCCCACCGCGTCGTAGGGGGGCCACAGTGGCCCAGCGGAGAGTTTGGCGGGTTCTGCTGATGCGGGGAAGCGTGACAACCGGCACACTGCGCCATTCCGCCCAACAAGGATTAGCGGCACTCGGTGCCGGGCAGACTGCGCCCTGCGGCAGGATGGGGGGTGTGACAGACGCCCTCGATCCCGCTGACATGCGTGAGCAGTACCGGACCACGGAGCTGCACGTGGAGGACCTCGCGCCCGAACCGATCGAACAGTTCGCCCGCTGGTTCAAGGACGCGGCGGCCGCGACCGCCGCCATCCACGAACCGAACGCCATGGTCGTGTCGACCTCGACGCCCGACGGCAGGCCGTCGTCGCGCACGGTGCTGATGAAGCACTACGACGAGGCGGGCCTCGTCTTCTACACGAACTACACCTCCCGCAAGGGCCATGAGCTGGCCGCCAACCCGTACGTCTCGCTGCTCTTCCCGTGGCACCCGCTGGCCCGCCAGGTGATCATCACCGGTACGGCCTCCCGCACCGGCCGCGACGAGACGGCCGCGTACTTCCGCACCCGCCCGCACGGCTCGCAGCTGGGCGCGTGGGCGAGCCACCAGTCGTCGGCGATCGGTTCCCGGGAGGAGCTGCTGAGCCGGTACGAGGAGCTGGCCGCCCGCTACCCGGAGAGCGAGCAGGTGCCGGTGCCGCCGGAGTGGGGCGGCTTCCGGGTGGTGCCGGAGACGGTGGAGTTCTGGCAGGGGCACGAGAACCGGCTGCACGACCGGCTGCGGTACGTGCGGGACGCCGCGACGGACTCGGGCTGGACGGTCGAGCGTCTGTCCCCGTGACCCCCGCGGTCACTCGGAGAGTTTCCGGCCCTCGACGAGGGCCGTCTCCACCGCGTGCGGGATGTCCGTGACCGGGAACTGCACATGGCGCACGGCGCGCTCCCGGTCCAGTACCAGCACCGCCCGCTTCAGCCGCAGCGCCTGACCGGCCCGGAACGTCGGCAGCCGCAGTGCCGCCGACAGCCTGCTGTCCATGTCGGAGAGCAGCGGGAAGGGGATGTCCTCCGCCTTCGCGAACGCGCGCTGCTCGTCCGGGCGCTGGGTGCTGAGGCCGCGCACGGCGATCCCGGCCGCGGTGAAGGTGGCGTACGCGTCGCGGAAGAGCCGGTTCTCCAGGGTGCAGCCGACCGTGCCGGGGATGTCGGACCAGTTCTCCGGCAGGGGGCTCGGCCGCCCGGTGGCCGGGTAGCAGAAGAGGACCGTGGCGGCCGCCTCCGGGTCCACGGGATCGAGGTCGGCGCCGGTGTGCGCGGGCAGCGTGAGCCGCGGCAGCCGGGTGCCGGGCAGGTCGTGGAGGCGGTGCGCCTCGGCGCTCTCCTCCCCGGCTGTGCCGGTGAGGGTGCCGTCCCCGAGCAGCCAGCGGTCGGCCCAGTCCTGCATGGACACGAGGACGGGCAGCAGGGCGCGGCCGATGTCGCTGAGCCGGTACTCGTACCGGACGGGCCCCCGTTGGTACGGGACCTTGTCCAGGACCCCGCTGTCGACCAGGTGGTTCAGCCGTTCGGTGAGCACCTTGCGGGAGATGTCGAGCTCGCGCTGGAGCTCGTCGAAGCGGTGCCGGCCGCGGGCGGTCTCGCGTACCAGCAGCAGGCTCCACCAGTCGCCGATGACGGCTGCGGCCTGGGCGATGGCACAGGCGGCGTCGCGCTCGGGTACTGCTCGGCCCATCGGCGTTCCTTTCCCTCGGTGCGGTCGGTCCATCTTGCGCCACGGGGTGAGTTCCCGATAGAAACTCAGTGTAAGTTCCTAAAGGAAACTCACTGACTCCGGGGGAGATCCGTGCCCACAGCCCGGGCAACCGCCTGGCGCACCTGGCAGATGACCCGCCGCGCCTACCCATGGACCTACGCCGTCGGCACCGTTCTGCCCGCCGCGCTCGCCATCGCCCTCGCCGGCCTCGCCCACCGCGCCATCGGCGGCGGCAGGGTCGGCGACGACTTCGCCGCGAGCAGCGGCACCAGCGCCTATCTCGCCTACATCGCCGTGGGCGCGACCGCCTTCCAGTTCACCGTCCGCCTCATCCTCTGGTCGGCCAAGGCACTCATCACCGAACAGCGCCAGGGCACCCTCGGCGCGCTGCTCATCGCCCCCGCCGGCCGCTTCCCCTACCTCCTCGGCTTCACGGCCTTCGCCGTCGTCAGCAGCCTCGTCGAATTCCTCGGCCTGGGCGTGGTGATCGCGCTGCTGGGCATCTCCGTCCCCGTCTCCTCGCCCCTCGGCGCGCTGGCCGGAGCCACCGCCCTCATCTGCGCCGTCTTCGCGCTCTCCGTCGGCCTCGGGGCCCTCATGATCGCGGCGGGCGAGGCCCACATCTCCCAGAACACCGTCTTCATGCTCCTCGGGCTGCTCTGCGGCTTCACCTTCCCCCGCGCCTATCTGCCCGAGCCCGCCCAGTGGCTCGCCGAGCTCTTCCCGGTGACCTCCGCCGTCGACGTACTGCACGGATCGCTCACCGGCGGCCAGAGCCTGCCGCAGCTGCTGCCGAGGCTCGGTGTCTGCGCCGCCCTGACCGCCGTATACCTGCTGGCCGGCCTGAAGCTGCTGCCCCGCGCCGAGGCCCGCGCCGTCGAAAGGACGTACTGACCATGAGCACACCCGGCATCGCCGTCCGCGCGCTGCGCAAGGAGTTCCCCGTACGCGACAAGGGAATCCTCGGACCCCGCACGCTCAAGCGGGCCGTCGACGGCCTTGATCTCGACATCCCGCCCGGCCGCGTCACCGGACTCCTCGGCCTCAACGGCGCCGGCAAGACCACCACCATCAAGATGCTGGCCACCCTCCTGCGCCCCACCTCCGGGACGATCCGCGTCGACGGCCTCGACACCGTCGCCGACGCCCGCGCCGTACGCCGCCGCATCAACCTCATCGCCGGCGGCGAGCGCATGGTCTACACCCGGATGACCGGACGCGAGAACCTCTGGTACTTCGGCCAGCTCTACGACGTCCCCAAGCCCGAGCTGCGCGCCCGCACCGAGGAACTCCTCGCGCTGGTGGGCCTGTCCGACGCCGCCGACACCATGGTCGAGCGGTACTCGCGCGGCATGACCCAGCGCCTCGCCATCGCCCGCGGCCTCATCAACCGGCCCGCCTATCTCCTCCTCGACGAGCCCACCCTCGGCCTCGACGCCCCCATCGCCCGTGATCTGCGCCGCGTCGTCGCCGACCTCGCGGCCGCCGGCACCGGCGTCCTGCTCACCTCCCACTACCTGGCGGAAGTCGAGGAACTCTGCGGTCATGTCTACGTGATCTCCGGGGGCCGGCACCTCGCGGAGGGCAGCCCCGCGGAGCTGAAGGCCGCCACGGGAAGCCACCGGACCGTACGCATCACGGTGACGAACCCCAGCGCGGCCGTCACCGGCACCGTCGCCCGCTTCGGCGCGACCACCCACCCCCTCGCCGACGGCGGCGAGTTGATCACCCTGCGCCACCCGGACAACATCGCGGGCCCGCTGGCCGCGGCGATCATCGAGGCGGGCGGCCAGATCGGCGGCCTGGAGATCGCCGAAGCCAGCCTCGAGGACGCGATCCTCACCCTCACGGACACCCCCGAGGCGGTGTCCGTATGAGCCACGCCCTGCGCGTCTTCAGGGCCGAGGCCCTCAAACAGCACCGCCGCCTCTTCGGCCAGCCGCTCGTCGTCTTCTCGATGCTGGTCTGGCCCGTTCTCCAACTGGCCACCACCTACTACACGTTGCGTCCGGTCGCCACCGCGTCCCCGGCCGCCGCGAACTGGCCGCCGGCCGCCGACCCCGAGCGCCTCCTGGCCTTCCTCGCCACCGGCACCCTCGCGTACGCCTTCTTCTTCTCCCTCGTCCAGTCCGCCTGGCACTTCTCCTTCGAACGGGCCACCGGCACCCTGGAGCTGCTCTTCCTCTCCCCGGCCGGCCGGCTCACCCTGATGATCGCCAACGGCGCGGGCGCACTCCTCCAGAACGCCTGGCTCCTGACCTGCTTCACCGCCGCCGCGCTCACCGGCTTCGGCTCCCTGTCCGTCGCCTCCTGGTGGATGCTCGCCGTCGTCTTCCTCGCCCTGCTGGTCCCGGCGGTCGCCTGGGGCGCGTTCCTCAACAGCGTGCTGGTCTTCTCCCGCGACTCGGCGTTCCTCTACACGATCCTCGACGAGCCCCTCTGGTTCGTCTCGGGCGTCCGCCTCCCCACCTTCGCGCTTCCCACGGCCGTCCAGATCGTCGGAGCGGCCTTCCCCCTCACCGGCAGCCTGCTGGCGGTGAGGGGCGCCCTCCTGGAGGGCCGCACCCTCGCCGACATGGCCCTGCCGCTCACCGGCCTGGGCGCGCTGAGTGCCCTGCTGCTCGCGGCGTCCGCCGTGATCCTTCGGCTGGGCGAGGCGCGGGTCCAGCGGACGGGCAGGCTGGGCTTCGCGTGAAGGGCGCCGGGGCGCCCTGTTCCGCGTAGCGCGGTGTGGTACGGCGTATTACGCTCACGCTATGAAGACCATCACTCAACGGGAGCTCGCCGCCCGCTCCAAAGCGGTCCTCGACGAGGTGGAGGCGGGCGAGACGTTCCACGTCACCCGCAATGGAATAGAGATCGCCGAGGTCCGCCCCCTCAGCACGCGACGGCGCTTCATTCCGGCCGAAGAACTGCAGCGCAAGTGGCGCGCCGCGCCACGCGTCGACCATGCCGCCATGCGCGAGGAAGCGGACGACTTCTTCGGCGACGACGACCGCGTCGGCCCCGAGGCGGATCCGTGGGAGCGCAACCGTGGCTGAGAGGCGTGACCGCGGCCTGCTCGACACGTGCGCCGTCATCGACCTGCCGGACATCGATCCCGCACGGCTGCCGAGGGAGATCGCGATCCCGTCGGTCGTCCTCGCCGAGCTGGCGCAGGGGGTGGCGATGGCGAAGGACCCCGTGGACTCCCTGGCGCGGGCCCAGCGGCTCGCCGACGCCGAGGCGGACTTCGACGCCATTCCGTTCACCCGCGAGGCCGCGCGGCGATACGGCGTGCTGGTCGCCCTCACGCTCCGGGCGCGCCGGGACCCGCGACCGCGCCGCATCGACCTCATGATCGCGGCCACTGCGGCGGCGGAGGGCCTGCCGCTCTACACGCGCAATCCGGACGACTTCAAGGGCCTTGAGCAGGGCGTCGAAATCGTCGCGGTCTGACCCGCCCGCGCCGGCGCCGGGCCCGGACACGCAGACGACCCGTGGGCCTTTGGTTCCTGCCGTACGAGACGGCGGGAAGCCGGCCGGACTTACCGGCGGCCCACGGGTCGGGTGACTGCGTGGATGTTCGGCAGATTGGCCTGCCGGGGTGCACAGAGTGCGACGGCAGGCGTCAGCCCGCAGTCACCTCACGAGTCCGAAAAACCATCATTTTTCCGGATCACCTCCCTTCGCGTGTACCCACAGACTAGGAAGGCCCGGCGCCAGGCTCAAGTGATTTAAAGAACCGAACCCTGTTTCCGTGGTGCAAAGATTTCGGCGAACCAGATGTGTCCTGGGTCACGTTCCAGTTGAATGACCCCGCGTGCAGTAGCACGCGTGACACACGTCCTGCAGGGGGTGCCGGGATGAGTGCTTCGTGGCGTGGAACGGCCCATGCCGTCGGGCCGGGCGAGCCGGACGGGGAGGGCTCCGAGCGGGAGGGGCCCGAGCGGGAGGCGCCGGGGTCCGATCTGCTGGCCGCGCTGCTCGACGGGATGGACGCGGCGCTCTGCGCGTTCGACGCCGACGGGACCGTCACCCACTGGAACCGCGAGGCCGAGCGGATCCTCGGCTGGAGCGCCGCGGAGGCCGTCGGGCGGAGCGGATTCGCCGGGTGGGCCGTGCGCAGCGCGGACGCCGAGGACGTGCAGGGACGGCTGATGGGGGCGATGCACGCGCCCGGACGGCAGGTGCACGAGTTCGCGCTGCTGCGCAAGGACGGCGGGCGGGTGCTCGTACGGACGCAGTCGGCGGGGGTGCGGGCGGCGGACGGGAAGCCCGCCGGGGTGTACTGCGCGTTCAGCGAGGTGCACGCCCAGATCGACCTGGAGCGGTCCATCGCGCTGAGCGAGGCGCTGTTCGCGGACGCGTCCTGGGGGGTCGTCCTCGTCGACGTGGACCTGCGCCCCACCGTGGTGAACGGGCACGCCGCCCGCGCACTCGGCGCCGGCCGGACCTCGCTGCTCGGCCGGCCCCTCGGGGAGTTCCTCGTCCAGGGCGTGGAGGAGCTTGAGTGCGCCCTGCAGTACGTACTGGCCGAAGGCGCGCCGCGTGACCCGGCCGAGGTGTGGGTGACGCTGCGGACGGGCGACGGTGAGCGGCGCCGGTGCTGGCGCAGCGGGTTTCTGCGGCTGGCGTCGCCGCTGGCGGAGGAGCCCGTGCCGCTCGGTGTGGGCTGGATGTTCCAGGACGTGACCGAGGCGAAGCTGGCCCAGCAGGAGGCGGACCGGTTGCGGTTCCGCTCCAGCCAGCTGCACCGGGCGGGGGTCGCGGCGGCGGAGTGCGAGGATCCGATGGAGGCGGCGACGTCGTACCTGGACTTCGCCCTGGCGGGATTCGCGGACCATGTGCTGGTGGACCTGTGCGCGGGTGAGCGGCTGGTCCGTGCCGCGGCGACGCCGACGGGCGCGCCGGGGCCGGTGACGCTGGTGTCCGGTGGCGGGATCCCGGCCCGCTACCGGTCGGGCCACCCGGCCGTGCAGGCCGTGGACCGTGTCGGCCCGGTCCGCGCGAGCGCGGGCGCCTCGTCCGCCCAGGCGGCGGAGGACTGGGCGGCCGCCCGTCAATGGCCCCGCGACGCGGTCCACGCCCTCTGCGTGGTGCTCCGCAGCCGCGCCCGGACCCTGGGGGTGCTGACCTTCCTCCGCTCCGCCTCCCGCCCCCCTTTCGAACGCCCGGACGCGTCCTACGCGGAAACGGTGGCGGTCAGGGTGGCGGCGAGCCTGGACCTGGCGGGGAAGTAGGGAAGCGGGGACGCGACGAGGGGAGCGGGGGCCGGCTCGCCGGCGGCCCCCGCCCCTTCTCCGGAGGTCATGCCGCCTGGAGCGCCAGCGTGGGGGACAGGCGGGACGCGCGGACCGCCGGGTAAAGGCCCGCCACCGTGCCGATCAGGAGTGTCGCCCCGAAGCCGCCGCCCACCGCCCACGGCGGGACCACCCACGGCAGCCCGCCCGTGGACGCGTACACGCCCGTCGCCGCGCCGCCGAGGGCCACGCCCGCCAGGCCACCGAGGCCCGACAGCATCAGGGATTCGGTGACGAACTGGATCCGGATCTGACCCCGTGTCGCCCCCAACGACCTGCGCAGCCCGATCTCATGGCGCCGCTCCAGGACCGAGATGATCATGGTGTTGGCCACGCCGACCCCGCCCACCAGCAGCGCGATCCCGCCCAGCCCCAGCAGCAGCGACGAGAACGCCCCCTCCGTCGCCGCCTTCGCCTTGAGCGCCGACGACGGGTCGCCGACCGCCACGTTCTGCGGGTTCTGCGGGTCGATCGTCGGGGCGAGGAGCTTCTGGACGGTGCGTACGGACGCGTCCGTGGACCGCTCGTACACCGTCGTGGGGTGCCCGTCGAAGCCCAGCAGTTTCTGCGCCCCCTCCCAGCCCACCAGCGCCGAGCGCTCGATGTCCGGTGCCAGTGGCAGCGGGGCCAGGATGCCGACAACGGTGAAGTACCGGCCGCCGATCCACACCTGCTGTCCCGGCCTGGTGATGCCGAGCCGCTCGGCCGCCACGTCACCGAGGACCACCGCCGGGTAGCGGCCGTTCGCGCCGTTCAGCCAGGTGCCCGCCGCCGCCTCGCCCCGCAGGACCTTCAACAGGTCCTCCGTGGCCGCCTTCACGGCGATCCCGCCGGTCTCCCCCTCGGGGATCTTCTCGGAGCGCCGTACGGAGTGCTTGAGGTCGCCGGTCGCGCCGACCTCCTCGACCCCCTTGATCCGGCCCACCATGCCGGGGGCGTCCTTGGGGAGCTTGACCTCCTGGCCGCTGAACATCCCCTCACCCGGCTTCGCCACCAGCATGTTCGTCCCGAGCGCGTCGAGCTGACGCAGCAACTGCGCCTGGCTGGAGGCCGAGATGCCCACGACCGCGATCATCGTGGCGATACCGATGGCGATCCCCAGCGCGGACAGGACGACCCGCACGGGCCGGCTGCGCAGCCCGGCCGAGCCGACATGGACGATGTCGCGCGGCCCGAGCCGGGCCGCCCTCAGGTGAGTGCGTCGGGTACGTCGCGTACGCGTACGAGCCATCAGACCGCGACCCCCGTAGTCCCTGGCCCGAGCCCCGCGACGTCCGTCCTGAGCCCCGCGGCCCCGGGCCCCGCCCCGGAGGCCCCCGCGCCCCCTTCCGAAGACCCGCCGCCCCCGCTCCGGAGGTCCGCCACCACCTGCCCGTCGCGGATCCTCACCTGCCGCGGCAGGCTCCCCGCGATCTCCGTGTCGTGCGTGATGACCGCGATCGTCGCGCCTTCCGCGTGGAGATCGTGCAGCAGCCCCATCACCGCCTCCCCGGACGCCGAGTCCAGCGCCCCGGTCGGCTCGTCCGCCAGCAGCAGGTCGGGGCTGCCGACCACCGCCCGGGCGATGGCGACGCGCTGTTTCTGCCCGCCGGACAGTTCGTGCGGGCGGTGCTTCATCCGGTCCGCGAGACCGACCCGGGCGAGTGCCTCCGCGGCCATCGCCCGCCGCCGCGCCCTCGGCAGACCCGAGTACAGCAGCCCCTCGGCGACGTTCTCCAACGCGCCGACGCCGGGCACCAGATGGAACGCCTGGAAGACGAAGCCGATGTGACGGGAGCGCAGCGCGGAGAGCCTGCGGTCCGTCAGAGAGGCCACGTCGTGGCCCGCGATCTCCACCGTCCCGGCGCTGGGCCGGTCGAGGGTGCCGACGATGTGCAGCAGAGTGGACTTGCCGGAGCCGGACGGACCCACGATGCCGAGCAACTCGCCTTCTCCGACGGTGAGATCGACGCCGTCGAGGGCGCGGACGCCGCCCGCGTACTCCTTGGTGACCCCGCGGAGCCGTACGACCGTAGTGCTGGGGGTACTCATGCGGACGGCACCCCGACCTTCATGCCCTCGCGCAGTCCGGAGCCGCTGATCTCGACCCGGCCCTGCCCGAACATGCCGAGCTCCACCTTCACGTCACGCGCCGTGCCGTTCTCCACGACCTGGACGCCGAAGCCGCCGCCGGGCAGGGCGAGCAGTGCGTTGACCGGCACGGACAGGACGTTCTTCCGGATCTCGCCGGTGAGGTTCACGGTGACGGGGGACTGGTCGAACCCCTCGACCTTGTCGGGATCGTCGAAGGCGACGGTGATGTCGATCTTGGGGGTCTTGTCCTGCGGGTCGCTGCCCGCCGACGCGGTCTTCCCCACCGAGGACACCTTCCCCGGCACGTCGGTGCCTTCCGGCAGCTGTACGGAGACACGGGTGCCGACTTTGGCCAACGCCCCGTCGGCGACAGGGATCTTGAAGCGCACGATCCGCTCCGAACCGGTGACGGTGAGCACCGGCCTGCCCGGTGCCACCGGATCACCCGTCGCGGCGCCCGCCTCCTTGATCCGTACGGCGCTGCCCGCGAAGGCGATCTGGTCGGGGCCGATCGTCCCGGTCTGCTTGAGGTCGTGGGACTTCTGCCAGCGCTTGACGGCGGCGGCCGTCTTCGCGCTGTACTCGTCGTCGACGGTGAAGCCGGTGAAGCCGAGGGCGGCCAGGTTCTCCTCGACCTGGCGGACGTCCTTGCCCTTGTCGCCGGTCTTGAGGGTCCGGTACATGGGCTCGGCGCCGTACATGAGCCGGACGGGCCTGCCGTCCACCTCGTACAGCCGCTCGTCCCGCTCGACGACCGACCCGCCGCCCGCGATCCAGTTGAGCGTCCCCGCGGGGCCCGCGTTGATCTTCCGCTCGCCGAGGTGGCCGAGGGTGCCGTCCTGCTGGGTGCTGTTGCTGAGGTCGCCGCGGGTCACGGGCGCGGTCGCGCGGGGGAGCCCCGAGTCCTCCTCGACCCGCTGTTCCCCGGGGGCGGTGAGCGCGGTGACGGCGGCCCCGCCGCCCGCGACCGCGACGATCGCCACCAGGGCGACCACGAGCCTGCGCCGGGTCATCGCGACACGCTCTCGCACGCCTTGTTGGCCTGGTCGAACTTCTGCTTCGCGGCCCCCTCGGGTATCGGCTGGGCCGCCGTCATGCCGCCGCCCTCGAACTTCGGGTCGGGCATGTTGAAGCCGTTCTTGCGCATGCACTGCGCGTACTTGATCATCTTGTCCTTGTCGGCCTGCGTCAGGCCCTTTCCGGCGCCCGGGCCGGCCTTGCTCTGGCAGGCCTTGAAGGCCTTCTCCATCTTCTCCTTGGACATGCCGTCACCGCCGATGGTGAGCCCGACGCCCTTCTCGCCGGGCTTGGGCTCGGGCACGTCGAGCCCCTGCTCCCGCAGGCACTTGCGGTGTTCGAAGGCCTGGTCGGCCTGCTTGCCCTCGTCGCTCAGGGTCTCCTTGCCTCCGGCGGTCTTCTCGCCGCCGCAGGCGGTGGTGAGGAGGGAGAGGGCCGCCACGGCGGTCGCGGCCACGATCCTGAGGTGTCGCTGTCGAGTCGTCATGAGCGGGAGCGTGCCGCCAGGGGGTGTTTCGCTTCTCTCAGCGGATTCGCTTACACCGGCGAAAGCCCCCCTTCGTATACACAGGGCCCATGCGCGTACTGGTGGTGGAGGACGAGGCGTTTCTCGCCGAGATGATCGCCGAGGGGCTGCGCCGCGACGCGCTCGCCGTGGATGTCGCGGCCGACGGCCTCGAGGCGTTGCGGAAGATGCAGTTCGGGGCGTACGACGTCCTCGTCCTGGACCGTGACCTGCCCGGGATGCACGGCGACGACGTGTGCCGCCGGGTGGTCGAGCAGCGGCTGATGACCCGGGTGCTGATGCTGACGGCGGCCGGGACGGTACGGGACCGGGTGGAGGGCCTCGGCCTCGGCGCCGACGACTATCTGGCCAAGCCGTTCGCGTACGACGAGCTGCTCGCCCGGGTCCTGGCCCTGGGCCGGCGCGCCCGGCCCGCGCTGCCGCCCGTGCTGGAGCGGGCCGGGATCGTGCTGGACACCGCCCGCCGCCAGGCCAGCCGCGACGGCCGGCACCTGCATCTTTCCCGCAAGGAGTTCGCCGTGCTGGAGGCGCTGCTGCGGGCCGAGGGGGCGGTGGTCAGCGGTGAGGACCTGATCGAGCAGGTGTGGGAGGAGCACACCAGCTACCGCACCAACGCGGTGCGGGTGGCGCTGAGCAAGCTGCGCGGCAAGCTCGGGGAGCCGCCGGTGGTGGAGACGGTGCCCGGCGAGGGTTACCGGATCGCGTCATGAGGCGAGCCGAGCCGGCAAATAGCGCGGCAGAGGTGGTGGCGCTGTGCGCCGGGTGATGACGAGCGAACGGGGGCGGCTGACGGCGCTGTACGGCGGGCTGCTGGTCCTGGCGGGCGGGCTGCTGATGGGGCTGGTGTATCTGCTGGTGAAGCAGGGGCTGTACTCGACGATCAGCCTGGCCGTGACCACGGCGGTGCCGGCCAAGCGACTGGAGGACCTGCCCTCCGCCACCCCCGGCTGGCAGTACGCCACTCCCGCGAGCCCCGGGCCGCTGCCGCCCGGGGTGGTCAGGCGCGACGCGCTCGCGGTGAGCAGGACGGTGAGCGACGCGGTGGAGAGCGCCGCGCTGGACCGGCTGCTGATGGTCTCGGTGATCGGCCTCGCCGTCTACGCGGTGGTGTCCGTCGCGCTCGCCTGGTGGATGGCGGGCCGGGTGCTCCGCCCCGTCGCCGTGATCACCGAGACGGCCCGCAGGCTCTCCGGCGAGAACCTCCACGAGAGGATCGCGCTCGACGGACCGCCCGGCGAGCTGAAGCGGCTCGCGGACACCTTCGACGGGATGCTGGGCCGGATGGAACAGCTGGTCTCCGCACAGCAGCGGTTCGCCGCCAACGCCGCCCACGAGCTGCGCACGCCGGTGGCCGTGCAGCGGGCGGCCGCCGAGATCGGCCTCGCGGGCACACCCGACCAGGAGCGGGTGGCCCGGATCCGGAACAAGCTGATCGACGTCGCCGACGACAGCGAACGGATCATCGACGGGCTGCTGCTGCTGGCCGCGTCCGATCAGGGGCTGCGGGAGAGGCGGCCGGTGGCGGTGCACGAGGTCGCGAGGGCGGCCGCCGAAGCCCTGGAGGGCGAGGCGGAGGAACGCGGCGTGAGCGTCTCGGTCCACGTGGGGCCCCTGACGGTCGCCGGGGACGCGGTCCTTCTGGACCGGCTCGTCCACAATCTCGTCGCGAACGCGATCCGACACAACGTCCCGGACGGCCGTGTCGAGATCCGTACGGGCCCGGGCGGCATCGAGGTCACGAACACCGGTCCGGTGATTCCGCCGGACACGGTTCCGCTGCTCTTCGAGCCGTTCCGGCGCCTGACGGCCCGCACGCACGGCCCCGGCGAGGGGGCCGGTCTGGGCCTGTCGATCGTCGACTCGATCGCCCGCGCGCACGACGCGACGACGACGGCGATGCCCAATGGGGACGGCGGCGGCCTGACGATCCGGGTGCGCTTCCCGTACGGCCCCGGAGCTCAGTGAGGGACGGGCCGGCAGGGGCCCGACGGGCGTTCGGCGAGGGACCGGCGCTCGCTGGCCGACGGAGGGGCGCTCGGTGAGGGGGGAGCGCTCAGTGGCGGAAGAAGATCCGGTCCCGGTACTCGGTCATCACGCGGCCGTTCCACTCGTGCCCGCCGTCCACGTTCCCCGACCTGAGCAGCGGCGGCTCGATCCCGCGCGCCACCATCTCCTCGGCCGCGGCCGCCATCGTCGCCTGCATCAGGGCGCTGGTGACCACGGTGGACGCCGGCGCGAACGGCGCCTCGATGCCCTCATGGGTGAGCTCCGCGTCGCCGATCGCGATCTTGGAGTCGAGCACGATGTCGCAGTGGTCCTTGAGGTACGTCCCCGAGACGTGCCGGGACCGGGTCTCCGTCGCGTACGCCACCGAGGTGACGCCGATGACGGTCAGACCCAGCGCCCGCGCGTTCATCGCCATCTCGACGGGCAGGGCGTTGCGCCCGGAGAGGGAGATGATGATCAGGACGTCGCCGGCGGTGGCCGGCGACGAGTCGAGGACCGCGCCCGCCAGGCCGTCGACCCGCTCCAGCGCGGAGCCGAGGGTCGCGGGCATGACGTCGACGCCGACCACCCCGGGCACGGCGAGCAGGTTCATCAGGGCGAGACCGCCCGCCCGGTAGACGACGTCCTGGGCGGCCAGCGAGGAGTGCCCGGCGCCGAAGGCGAAGAGACGGCCCCCCGAGGCGACGGCGTCGGCGATGGCGGCCCCCGCGGCGGCGATCCCGTCGGACTCCTCGTCCCGCACGCGCTGGAGCAGGCCGATCGCGGCGTCGAAGAACTGATCGGCCAGCTTGCTCTCGCTCATGGCCTGGAGCTCCTTCTCCTCGGTCTCTCCAGTGTCGCGGATCACGTTGCGGTCTGGACCATTGCTCTGTCAATACCGGCTGACCCGGTCCGGGGGCGTCTTCACGGGCCCTCACGGCGCCCGGGCCCATCGGCGAGCACACGGCGAGGCACGGTTGTCAGCGCCATGCGTCAGAATTGAGGCAGGGCCATCGCACGACGATTTTCATGTCACAGCATCGAGGGGCACGTATGTCCGGACTGATCGACACCACGGAGATGTATCTCCGCACCATCCTCGAGCTCGAAGAAGAAGGTGTGGTCCCCATGCGCGCCCGGATCGCCGAGCGGCTCGACCAGAGCGGCCCGACGGTGAGCCAGACGGTGGCGCGGATGGAACGCGACGGTCTGGTGACGGTCGCGGGGGACCGCCACCTGGAGTTCACCGACGAGGGCCGCAGGCTGGCCACCCGCGTGATGCGCAAGCACCGGCTGGCCGAGTGCCTGCTGGTCGATGTGATCGGCCTGGAGTGGGAGCAGGTCCACGCCGAGGCGTGCCGCTGGGAGCACGTGATGAGCGAGGCGGTGGAGCGGCGCGTGCTGGAGCTGCTGCGCCACCCGACGGAGTCGCCGTACGGCAATCCGATCCCGGGCCTGGAGGAGCTGGGCGAGAAGGCGGAGGCCCAGTCGTTCCTGGACGACAACATGGTGAGCCTGGCGGACCTGGACGCGGGCCCGGAGGGCAAGACCGTGGTGGTCCGCCGGATCGGCGAGCCGATCCAGACGGACGCCCAGCTGATGTACACGCTGCGGCGCGCGGGCGTGCAGCCCGGTTCCGTGGTGAGCGTGACGGAGTCGCCCGGCGGTGTCCTGGTCGGCAGCAGCGGCGAGGCCGCGGAGCTGGGGGCCGATGTGGCTTCCCACGTCTTCGTCGCCAAGCGCTGACGGCGGTAGGTGGGTACTGGCTCCCACGTCGCCGCCCCGGTGCGGGCCGCACCCGCACAGGGCGGAGGCCTGGTACCGCAGAAGTCGCGGTTTCGGCCGTAATGGCAGCGGCCGGGCGTATCGCGTGCCACGCTGGTCCAAGACTTGCCAGCCGGGTCCGCCTGCGGGGAGGGAGCGGTGCGATGCGCCCGTCGTACGGACAGCGGTCCACGCGCAGGTACGCAGATGTGGAGGGCCCCGGCGCCCATGGGCGCCGGGGCCTGTCCTCCCCCGCGCCGACCCGGAGCCCCGAGCTCCCAGGGTCGGCTCCTTCGGACCGTTTTCCCCGAGCGGTCCGCCTCCCGCTGAAGATCTCCCCTCGGCGATGGGCGTCAATCCTTGAGCGCGGTCACTCGAACGAGCGGTGTTATGCGTCGAGACCCTATTTTCGAATGGGAGTTCGATAGTCTGACGACGCTGTACGACGCGGACGGAAGAGGGGGTGCCAGGGGCACATGGTGCGACGTATCGACGTGACCGGAACCGATGGCGTACGCCTGGCTGCCTGGGAGTTCGCCGAGCCGCCCAAGGGGTACGGCGAGGGGGACGGGCCCTCCGGCGTCTTACTGCTCCACGGGCTCATGGGCCGCGCCTCCCACTGGGCGCCCACCGCCCGCTGGCTGGCCGAGCGCCATCGCGCGGTCGCCCTCGACCAGCGGGGCCACGGCCGCAGCGACAAGCCGGTCGAAGGCCCCTACACCCGCGAGGCGTACGTGGCCGACGCGGCGGCCGCCGTCGAGCAGCTCGGCCTCGGCCCGGTGACGCTCATCGGCCACTCGATGGGCGCCCTCACGGCCTGGCAGCTCGCCGCCGAGCGTCCGGACCTCGTCCGCGCCCTGATCATCTGCGACATGCGGGCCTCGGCGCTGGGCGCCGCGTCCCAGCGGGAGTGGGAGGACTGGTTCCGGTCATGGCCGCTCCCGTTCGCCACGCTCTCCGACGTCCGCAAGTGGTTCGGCGAGGACGACCCCTGGGTGGAGCGGCCCAATCCGGCGCGTGGCGCCTTCTTCGCCGAGGTCATGGCCGAGCGCTCGGACGGCTGGCGCCCGGTCTTCTCCCGCGCCCAGATGCTGAAGTCCCGCGAGACCTGGGTGCACGACGCCCACTGGGAGTCACTGGCCCAAGTCCCCTGTCCGACCCTGGTGGTGCGCGGTCTGGACGGCGAGCTGGGCAGGGCTGAGGCCCAGGAAATGGTCCGGGTCCTGCCCCACGGCCAGTACGCGGAGGTGCCGGACGCCGGCCACCTCGTCCACTACGACCGCCCGGACGCCTGGCGCACGGCGATCGAGCCGTTCCTGGACGGCGTCCTGACGCCCTGATCACGGTCACTGGGCGTCGACGGTACGGAGGAAGCCGGCCCAGGCGGCGGGGGTGAGGGTGAGGGAGCGCAACTCACTTGGCAGGGTGCCGTCCTGGGTTCCCGCCTCCGGACATTCGCTCCGTCATGCGGGCGTTCACTTCGACGCCGTACGGATCCCCGGTGATGTCGTACGGCATCCGCGTCTGAACAGCGACGCGAAGATCTTGATCGTCCACGTCCAGGGGCTCCCCGAAGGCGCCGACACCAAGCCGCTCGGCGAGCACGCCGCCGACCTGGGCGTGAAGCCCCGGGCGTACCAGCGGGCGAAGGAAGCGCTGGTGGCGTGCGGATTCCTTCACGAATGGAAGTGGCAGACCGCGCGGGGGCGTTGGCTCACCGGCCAGCTGCTCGCGAACGTCCCCCTCACGAGTGAAGAGGCGAACCGGCTGAGGAGCGGAGTACCCCTCGATCCGTCACCACCCGAGTCTCCGACTGTCGGCAAACGGGCGGTCGGCAAAACGGCGGGCCGGAAAGTCGGCGGTTCCCCTCCGGAAGATGAAGACGGTGAGAAGAACACTCCCCACCCACCTCCCGAAGAACCGGCCCCGGAACCGGTCACGGCCCCGGCCGCTCCCGTGGAACCGGAAGTGGCCGAGGCCGAGAGGGTGTTGCTGACGCTGCGGCACAGCCACCGGGAGCTCCTGCTGGGTTTCCGCGAGGTCCGGGGTCTTGCCGAGCTGGCTGCCGAGTGGCTGAGAGCGGGGGTCAGTGCCGCCGATCTGCGGCACGCCCTGACCTCCTCGCTGCCACGCGACGGGGTCCGTTCGGCGGTGGGCTTCCTGCGGCACCGCCTGATCCAGAAGCTGCCCGTCGCCCCGCCGCGTCCGGCGGGGCCCGCTCCGGGAGCTCTGGTCGCCTGCGAGGGACCCGGTGACGATCACGTCTTCCGGCCTGTCGGCGACGAGACGTACTGCCCTCGCTGCCGTTCGCAGGCTGCCGGTCGTGAGGCCGGCCGTCCGGCCGAGCGCCTGGCCAGGGCGTCCTGGCGGTCACTCGTGGCGGAAGCCGCGGTGACCACTTAGGGCGCCGGGGGGACCACTCGGGGCGTCAGAACGAGAAGACCGTGCCACCCGCCATGGTGCCCACCATCTCGCACGGGTTGCCGTACGTGGCCGTCCAGCGGACCCGCTTGCCCTGCCACACGCCGTCGCTGGTGACCGTGACCGGGTCCCAGATGCGCGTGCAGCGGACGTTGCTCGGTCCCGCGGTCAGCTGGGTGAAGCTGCCGTCCACCGCGGCCAGTTCCGCGCAGGCCGACTCGGGCGACGGGTGGGTGCCGCTCGGGGTGGGGGCGCAGTTCAGAGTCACCGCTCGCTCGACCGTGGCCGTCGAGGCCTTCTCGCCCTTGGCGATGGTGAGGACGAGCGCCGAGGGGGCGTAGAGGGAGGCCGGCCGCTGCACGGGCTCGGCGTGTGCGATGCCCGCGGTGGCCGTGCTGAGGAGCGCGAGGCCGGTCACGGTGGCGGCAGTAGTGGCGCCGATTGTGTTGCGGAGGTAACGCACGAGTTTTTCCCTTTCGAGTGTGGGTGCGATTGCGGACAGGAGTCTTGCTGGAGCGGAGGGTGATCGCACATCGGGCGCCGGTTTCCGGCCGCATACGTTCCGGATGCCCGACCGACTGGTCGTTCGGGCAGTTGGGAGGCGGCCTCAGGTGCCAGGGAGGGGCGTCCAGTATGTGGACTCTCCGCCTTGGTTCAATCTCGTACGAGCTGCTGACCTGCGGGTATTCAGAACTGATTGTGTGTTGGAAAAGTGAAGATGGGCTCCGGACGACCGGAAACCCACGCCCCTCAGCCGTCTGTCGGGCTCAACCCTTGCTCACCGCAGTCAGGATTTCCGGCAACCTCGCCGACACCTGCGGCGCCGCGAACCGCAGTCCCGCCCAGGCGATGACGGTGCCGTACGCCGTGCCCGTCGGCAGGAGCACCCAGAGCCACGCCTCCAGGTCCGCCGCGTGCAGCCAGACCGTCACGGCGATCACCGGCGCGCACAGCAACCCCGCCGCGACCAACCCGCCCATGATGGAGATCCAGGCCAGTCCGGCCTGTCCCGGTGCCACGTTCTTGTAGCCGCTGTCCTGCGGGATCGAGTACGGGAAGCGCGCCGATGCCACCGCCCCCGTGGCCAGCGTCGCGCCGAGCAGCGCCAGGGCGACGCCGAGCGCGTCCGGCAGGGACCGCCAGTCGCCGAGGACCGCGGCCGTGGTGACCATGACCAGTGCCGTGAAGGGCAGGGTGATCACCAGCAGCGCGAGAGCCCGCGCCCGCAGCTCGACGTACGCGTCCCGCGGTGTGGAGATCGTCTGCGCCACCATCCAGAAGGCCGAAGTGTCCTGGCCGAACTGGTTGTACATCAGGATGCCGAGCATTCCGGAGGCGAAGCAGCCGAGGTAGACGGAGCCGGAGCCCTGAAGGGCGTTGAAGAGCGGGACGATCAACCCGATCGCGAGCGAGGCGACCCAGGCCGCCTTGGTCTTCGGATCGCGCCACGCGTAGCGCAGACTTCGGTGCATCACCGTGCCCGTACGGCCCTCGGGCAGCAGCCGACCGAAGCCGGACGCCGACTCCTCGCGCGCCGGCCCGGTGGCCTGGAGGGTCGAGCCGTCCGGCGCGGTCATGAGCTTGACGAGGCTGCGCTGCCATACGTACAGCGACAGTCCCAACGCGGCGACGGTGAGCAGGAGCTGGGTGGCAGCGGTGATGTACGCGCCCTCGTTCGCCGCGCGCACCGCGCCGACGGCGGACGCCGGCGGGATCCATTGCACGACGTCCGCCACCGGGTCCAGGGCCGCCAGGCCGGCCCCGTCACCCCGGCCGAGCCGCTGTGCGCCGAAGTTGACGACCTGGATCCCCACCGCGACGATCAGGCCGCTCAGAACGGCGAGGTCGCGGCCCTTGCGGGAGGTGAGCAGCCGGATGTTGGCCGCCGCGACGGCCCTCGCCAACGCCACGCAGACCAGCAGGACCAGCGGTACGGCCAGGACCGCGACCGCCACGGCGAGAGCGCCGTGTGCCAGGGCGACCGCCGCGCCCACCGCCGCGCCCAGGGTGAACAGCGGGCCGACGCCGACCAGGGACGACACCAGCAACGCGCGTACCAGCTGTCCCGGCCGCAACGGCAGCATCACCAGGCGTGTGGGGTCCAGCGTCTCGTCGCCGCTGGGGAAGAACAGCGGCATCACCGCCCAGCCGACCGCGAGCACTGCGGCCAGCAGCACGGCGAGCGCGCCGGCGTGCGCGTTGCCGCGCAGCAGGACCAGTCCGAGGAGCAGCCCGGCGGCGGCGAGCAGGGTGAGGACGACGGACGTGACGTACGCGGCGGTGCGGCTGGAGGACTGGCGCAGACCGTTGCGCAGCAGCGACAGCTTCAGCCGGACGAAGACGGGGGTGAGGGAGGCCGTGGTGGAGGAGGCGGGAGTCTGGTGGGAGGCGGTCCGGAGACTCATCGCGCCGGACCTCCCAGCCAGTCGAGGGACTCGCCCGCGTCGCGGCCCTGCGCGCCGACGAGTTCGAGGAACGCGCTCTGCAGGGACGGGGCCGATCCGCGTACGTGTTCCAGCGAGCCCTGTGCGCGGATCTGCCCGGCGGCCATGACCGCGACCCAGTCGCACAGCGACTCCACCAGCTCCATCACATGGCTCGAGAAGACGACGGTCGCGCCGGAGGCGGTGTAGCGCTCCAGGACGCCCCGGATGGTCTGTGCGGAGACCGGGTCGACCCCTTCGAACGGCTCGTCGAGGAAGAGCACCTGGGGGTTGTGCAGCAGAGCCGCCGCGAGGCCGATCTTCTTGCGCATGCCGGTGGAGTAGTCCACGACGAGCTTGTGCTGCGCCCCGGACAGGTCGAGTACGTCCAGGAGCTGGGCGGCCCGCTTGTCGACCTCGGCGCCGGGCAGCCCCCGCAGCCGCCCGGTGTACGCGAGGAGTTCGCGGCCCGACAGCCGGTCGAAGAGCCGCAGCCCCTCGGGGAGGACGCCGATCCTGGACTTCACGGCGACGGGGTCGCGCCAGACGTCGTGTCCGCCGACCTCCACCGTGCCCTGGTCCGGCCGGAGCAGACCGGTCACCATCGACAGGGTGGTGGTCTTGCCCGCGCCGTTCGGCCCGACGAGGCCGATGAACTTGCCCGAGGGCAGGACGAGATCGATACCCGCCACGGCGATCTGTGGCCCGAACCGCTTCCAGAGCCCTTCGACGCGAACGGCGGGCGGCGTCGTTCCCGACGCTTCGCCCGCCTGTTCCGTAGCCTCTTCCGCTGCTTTGCCAACTGTCCCGTCAGGCATGCGCTCAGCCCTTCGATCGTCCCCGTTCGCCCGGGGGCAACCTTACGGTCGGCGAGCGCGCGCCGCCGCTGCCTCGCGTCCGCAGGCGTAGGCCAGGGGGCTGATCAGCTCCTCCGCGTCCGGCAGCCACCGGTTGGCGGGGGTCGGGCGGCGGGCCCACTGCACGGCGCCGTGGCCGCCGACCCGGGTCGGCGGCGCCGCGACGTAGTGTCCTTCGCCGCGACCGACCAGATCGATGGCGCTGGCGCTCCAGCCGAGCTTGCGGACCAGGTCGGGGACCTTGGCGGCCGCGCCCGGCAGCACGAAGAACAGCATCCGGCGGTCAGGGGTGCAGGTGACCGGGCCCAGGGTGAGGTCCATCCGCTCCATCCTGGCGAGCGCCAGGAACCCGGCCGACTCGGGCACGTCGAGCGCGTCGAAGGTCCGTCCGGTCGGCAGCAGGATCGACGCCTTGGGGGTCTTGCCCCACAGCCGGCGGGCCGCCACGGCGCTGCCGGTGGCCTGCGTCGCCCAGTCCGGCCTGGCCGGGTGGGCGCCGGGGGCGGGGCAGGCGTCCGCGCCGCACGAGCACTTCTCCGCCCCGTCCACCGCCTCCAGCCAGGTGCCGGGGAACACGTCCCAGTGCCGCTCTTCCGCGTACCGCACGGCGCTGTCCAGCAGCTGTTCACCTCGCTGCTTGGGGATCTGTGCGGCTTCCGTGACTCCGATGGTCTCTTCCACGAACAACACAACTCCCGCCACCACCCCGGGTTACGGGCGCGGCGCGCCGGGGGTCGGTGCATCGATCCTGCATGTGGGGCGCATGGGTGCACGGGCGGGGGCGCGCGTGCGGGTGGGGAGCGGTGGGCGGGTAGCCAGAACCGGTGAGGCGTCGATGCGGCCGCCGCGTCGTTGATCATCCGTACCGCCAGAACGACCGGAACCACCGGAACCACCGGAACCACCCGTAGTGCCCGATGTCTTATGAAGTTTCTGGATCGGGCGAACTTTCGGCATTGGTGCGTACACATCTGCATTGACCGCATATTCGCCGGGCAGTGATCACGCCAGTGATCGCTCACCGGCCTCAGGGGGTAGTCATGGCAGCCAGGCCTCTCGTCGCCCGTCAGCCCAATGAACGGCTGCAGGCGCTCATTCAGGAAGCCGGGTGCTCCAACGCCGGGCTCGCCCGGCGGGTCAACATGGTCGGCGCGGAGCGCGGCCTCGATCTGCGGTACGACAAGACATCGGTGGCCCGTTGGCTGCGCGGACAGCAGCCGCGCGGCCGGGCGCCGGGCATCATCGCGGAGGCGCTCGGGCGGAAGCTGGGGCGTACGGTCACGATCGACGAGATCGGGATGGCCAACGGCAAGAACCTCGCGTCGGGTGTGGGACTGCAGTTCTCGCCGACCGTGCTGGGCGCGATCGAGCAGGTCTGCGAGTTGTGGCGCAGTGACGTGGGCCGGCGGGACTTCCTGTCGGGTTCGACGGTCGCCGCGTCGGCGCTCGTGGAGCCGAGCCGGGACTGGCTGATCACGGGCGCGGACGCGCAGGTGGCGCGCTCGGCCGGGTCGGCCGGGGCGCGGGTGGGCGTCTCGGACGTGGAGGCGGTGCTCGCGATGACGCAGGCGCTGGTCGATCTCGACCATCGCTTCGGCAGCGGGCATGTGCGTCCGGTGGTCGTGCACTACCTCAACAGTGTGGTGTCGGGGCTGCTTTCGGGGTCCTACCGGGAGTCGGTGGGGCGGCGGCTGTTCGCGGCGGTGGCGCGGCTGACGGAGCTGGCCGGATACATGGCGGTGGACACCGGTCAGCCGGGTCTCGCCCAGCGGTACTACATCCAGGCGCTGCGGCTCGCGCAGGCGGCGGGGGACCGGGGGTACGGCGGATACGTGCTGGCGGCGTCGATGAGTCATCTCGCGGCGCAGCTCGGGAACCCGCGGGAGATCGCGCAGTTGGCGAGGGCGGCGCAGGAGGGGGCCCGGGGGCAGGTGACGCCGCGTGCGGAGGCGATGTTCCTGGCGGCGGAGGCGCGGGGGCACGCGCTGCTGGGTGACGCGCGGACCTGTCAGGAGGTGGCGGGGCGGGCGCTGGCGACGCTGGACCGGGCCGATCCGGACGCGGGGGACGACCCGGTGTGGATCGCCCACTTCGACCACGCGTACCTCTCGGACGAACTGGCGCACTGCCACCGGGATCTGGGGCAGCCCGACGCGGCGGCCCGGGCGGCCGCGGACTCGCTCGACGGGCATCCCGAGACGCGGGCCAGGCGGAGGGCGATCGGTCTGATCCTGCTGGCTTCGGCGCAGGTGCAGCAGCGGGAGGTGGAGCAGGCGTGCCACACCGGCACGAGGGCGCTGGAGCTGCTCGGCACGCTGCGGTCGATGCGGGGTGCGGAGTATCTGGAGGATCTCCAGTCGCGGTTGGAGCCGTACGGGAGGGAGCCGTCGGTGCGCGAGTTCTCGGCGCGTCTGGAGATCCAGGCGGCGTAGGGGTGGGGGGCCGTCAACGGCCCCCCATACTTGACAAATTGTTGAATCGATCATTGCTGTCGCTTACAACTATCAGCAACCTGGGCGCGCCTCGGAAATGGAAGTTCGTTTCCGAAATCCGTACCGGCTTGGCTGATAGGACACACAATGAGCGCTCGCCCCTGGTTGATCGACATCCACCACCACGCCATGCCCGAGGCCTTCGCGCGGGCGCTGCCGAGCGGTGTGCCGCTGCCCGGTGTCGACTACCCGGCCTGGACCGCCGAGCGCAGCCTCGAAATCATGGACGACAACGCCATCGAGGCGTCCGTCCTGTCCATCACCGCGCCCGGCATCCACTTCGGCGACGCCGAAGCCACGCGGCGCGTCGCGCGCGAGGTCAACGAGTCGTTCGCCGAGATCGTCCGCGAACGGCCCACCCGCTTCGGCGCGTTCGCCGTCCTGCCGCTGCCCGACGCCGCCGCGTCGAAGGAAGAACTCGCCTACGCCCTCGACGAGCTGAAGCTCGACGGCGTCGGCCTTTTCTCCAGCTACGGCGACCGCTACCTCGGCGACCCCGAGTTCGAGCCGGTCCTCGCCGAGCTCGCCGAGCGCGGGGTCCCCGTGCACGTCCACCCGATGAGCCCGCCCGCCAAGGACGTCCGCTCCTTCGACCTGCCGCCCTCGCTCTACGACTTCGTCTTCGAGACCACCCGTACTGTCGCCAGCCTGCTCTTCAACGGCGTCCTCGACCGGCTCCCGGACCTGAAGCTGATCCTGTCCCACGCCGGCGGCACCGTGCCCTTCCTGGCCAAGCGCCTCACCTACGGGCCCACCATCGGCGCCCACCTCAAGGACCGCCAGCCCGCCGACCTCATCGGATCGCTGCGCCGGCTGTACTACGACACGGCGATGTCGGCGAACGAGTTCGCGCTGCCGACCCTGGACCGGCTCGTCGACCCGAGCCGCATCCTCTTCGGCACCGACTTCCCCTTCATGAAGCAGCCCGAGGTGGCCGAGTCCCGGGCGGGCATCGAGGCGCACACCGGCTGGACCGGCGACCAGCGCGCGCTGGTCGAGCGCGGGAACGCGCTGCGGCTCTTCCCCGCCCTCGCCCAGCGGCTGTCCGAGAGGGCCGGCGCGTGAGCGGCGACGAGCGCACCGGTCTGTGGCTGGGCAGCCTCCTCGACGAGGCCGCGGTCCGGCGTCCCGACGGGATCGTCGTGATCGACCACCGGCTCGACGCCCTGCCCGACGCGCGCCGCAAGATGTCCGTGGCCGAACTCGCCGGGTACGTCGCCGACATGTCCGCCCGGCTGTGGGCGGCGGGCGTGCGCCCCGGTGACCACGTCGCGCTGCACAAGTCGGCCAACTTCGACCTCTACATCCTGGCCTGCGCGGCCGCCCGCCTCGGTGCCGTACCCGCGATGCTGTCGCCCGCGCTCGACCGCGACACCGTCGCCGTACTGCTGCGCCGCCTCGGCCGCCCGCACCTGCTGACCGACACGGCCAAGCTCACCGGCGACCTGACCGGACTCGACCTCGCGGACCTCGCCGGCACGGTGATCGTCCCGGCCGGACGGCACCCCGGCGCCGTGTCCCTGGCGGGCCTCGCCGGCGCGCCCGCCGTCGACGCCGTGCGCACCGGGCCCGAGAGCCCGGCGCTGATGACCCACACGTCGGGCACCACCGGCATCCCCAAGCTCGTGGTGCACACGGCCCGCTCCCTGCTCGGCCGGCTGCGCCCGCAGGAACGCCTCGCCTCCGCCATCCGCGAGGACGAACGCGCCCTGATCCACGTCTCGTTCGTGCACTCGAGGCTGTTCCTGGCGCTCGCCGTCCTGCTGCCGCGCGGCAACCCCGCCATCGTGCTGCGCGAGGGCGACCCGGAGCACGTCGCCGCGCTCTGCGCCAGGACCGAGCCCGGCCTCCTGGAGACCCACCCCAACAGCTTCATGGAGTGGGAGCACCTGGCCGACGATCCGCGCAAACCCTTCGCGACGGTCAAGTACTTCAGCTCCACCTTCGACGCCATCCACCCCGGCACGATCCAGCGGCTCCTCGCCGCCTCCGAGCGGCGCTTCCCGCTCTTCTACCAGCTGTACGGGCAGAGCGAGTGCGGGCCCGTCGCCGGGCGCCCCTACACCCGTCACGGCGCCGCGGACATCGACGGCCGCTGCCTGGGCCGGCCGCTGCCGGGGACCTCGCGGATCCGCGTGGTCGCCCGCGACGGCGTCGAGCCGGGACCGGACACCCCGGGCCACATCGAGGTACGCACCCCCGGCCGGGCCCTGACCTACCACGGCGAGGACGAGCGCTACCGGCGGCAGGTCGACGGCGAGTGGTGGCGGATGGGCGACGTCGGCTACCTCAGCCCCAGGGGCTGCGTGCATCTCCTGGACCGCGAAGTCGATCTGATCCCGTCCCTGCGCTCGACGCTGGAGGCCGAGGACGCCGTCCTCGCCCGGCTGCCCGAACTGACCGAGCTGGTCTTCGTCCCCGGCGCCAGGAAGGAGCCGGTGCCGGTGCTCTGCACCCGCGACGACCTTCCGCTGGACCTCGACCGGTGGCGCGCCGCCGTCGACGGCCTGCCCGCGGACCTGGCCCCGCCCGTACAGCTGCGGCTCGCGGACCTGCCCCGTACGGCGACCTCGAAGATCCGGCGCCTGGAGCTGGCCGCACGGCTCGCCTCCGGCGAGGGCGAGCCGTCCCCCGCGGCCGTCGCCTGACCGGGTCGCCGCGTCCACCCCGCCCCACCGCGGGACGCCCCCGGGGCGCGGCGCCCCCCACCTCACCGAAGAAAGGCAATCCGGCATGACCGGCAACACAGCATCCACCGGTACGAAGAACGGCAGCGCCGTGGCGGGAACGGGCGGTACGCCCAGAGGCGGCGTACGCCTGGCCGTCGCATGGGCGACCAACTTCATGATCGGGCTGGCGCTCTACATGGTCACGCCGCTGATGCCGAGCATCGGCGACGACTACGGCCTGACCCCCAACGGCATGGGCCTCATGGCCACCAGCTTCTCCGTCGCCTACTTCCTCGCCGCGCTGCTCCTCGGCAGCCTCGCCGGCCGCATCGGACAGCGCCGCATGCTGGTCCTCGCCATGGCCGTCTTCGCTCTCGCCAACCTGGGCACCGCCCTGGCCCCCGACTACACCTGGGTCGTCATCACCCGGGTCGTCTCCGGCGCGGCGGCCGGCGCGGCCAGCCCCACGCTGTACGCCCTCACCAGCCTGATGGCCCCGCCGGAGCGGCGCGCCCGCTGGATGGCCGTGACCGTCTCCGGGCTGCTCTCCGCGCTCTGGGCCGGCGCCCCGATCGGCGCCGCGCTCGTCGACCACGTCGGCTGGCGGGCCATCTTCGGCGCGATGGGTGTCATCGCCGTCGTCCTGGTCGCGGTGAACCTGAAGGCCTGGCCCGCCGTCGTCCCCGCACCCGAGGGCGCCGAGGAGGGCGCCTTCTCCAAGGGCTTCGCGATCGTCGCCGTCTCCGTGTGCGGGCTGTGGGCCGCCGCCGTCTACGGCCTCTACACCTTCCTCGGTGTCGCACTCGACACGTCCCCGATGGACGGCGCCACCCCGTGGCTGCTCGGCTGCTACGGCGTCGGCGCCATCGCCGGCATCTTCCTCGGCGGCCGCTGGGCCGACACCAAGGGCGCCGGGCGCACCCTGACCGCCGCGCTTCTCGGGCTCTCCCTGCTGGAGTTCGTCGTCGCGCTGGCGTTCGGCGCCGAGACCTCGGTCGGCGTCGGCCTGGCGCTGCTCGTCTTCGCCTTCGCCGCGTTCGCCGCCTTTCCGGCCCAGCAGAGCCGCCTCGTCCAGCTCTTCCCGCAGCAGGTCAGTGCCGTACTGGCGTGGAACAGCGCCGCGCTGTTCCTCGGCATTTCGGTCGCCGCGGGCATCGGCGGGGCCGTGATCAGCGCCTTCTCCTTCCCGTGGCTGCTGGCCGGCTGCGGAGTCGTCGGCCTGATCGCCGTCGTGGTCAGCCGCATCGGTACCCCGCGCGCGGTCCGGGCCGACTGAGCCCGACCGCACCGCACATGAGCGGAGGCGCTGCCGTCCCGGCGCCCCCGCCCACCGCCGGCCCGCTGCTCGGGCCGGCTTCCCGTGCGACGGCGCGCCATGCCGTCGCCCACCAGGTTCGAAGGGACGCAGCAGAACATGTCGAAGATAATCGTCGCCGGCGGAGGGATCGGCGGACTGGCAGCGGCGGTGGGCCTCGCCGGACGCGGCCACCGGGTGACCGTCCTCGAACGCCGCGAGGAGTTCTCCGAATACGGCGCCGGCATTCAACTGGGCCCCAACGCCTTCCACGCCCTCGACCGCCTCGGCGTCGGCGACGCCGTCCGCGCCCGAGCCGTCTTCATCGACGCGCTCCAGCTCATGGACGGCACCACGGGCGAACGCGTGGTCCGGCTCCCGCTGACCGCGGCGTACCGGGAGCGGTTCGGCAATCC
The DNA here is from genome assembly GCF_055600045.1 of Streptomyces sp. NPDC038280. NCBI lineage: Bacteria > Bacillati > Actinomycetota > Actinomycetes > Kitasatosporales > Streptomycetaceae > Streptomyces > Streptomyces sp. NPDC038280. Next base: position 140,521 of record NZ_JBVJYZ010000010.1, on the reverse strand, counting down.
GTACGCGGTCGTGCACCGGGGCGACCTCTACCAGCCGCTGCTGGACGCCGCCCGGGCCTGCGACCGGATCGAGCTGCGCACCGGCAGCGGTGTCGTCGGCTACGAACAGGACCGCGAGCGCGCCTGGGCGGTCACCGACGACGGCGCCCGCCACGGCGGAGCCGCCGTCATCGGCGCCGACGGCATCCGCTCGGCGGTCCGCCGCCGGATGACCGGCGACGGCGAGCCGCGCGTCTCGGGACACACCATCTACCGGTCGGTGATCCCCATGGAGAAGGTCCCCACGGAGCTGCGGACCAACGCGGTCACCCTCTGGGCCGGGCCCAAGTGGCACTTCGTCCACTACGCCATCGACGGCGGCCGCTCCCTCAACCTCGCGGCGACCCGCGACGACGGCGCCACCGAGGCGGTCGTGGCCCGGCCGGCCGCCCGCGACCACGTCCTCGGCGAGTTCGCGGGGATGAGCGAGCGGGCCCGGGCGCTCCTGGAGCTCGGCGAGTCGTGGCGTTCGTGGGTGCTGTGCGACCGGGACCCCATTGAGGACTGGTCCGACGGCAGGGTCGCGCTGCTCGGCGACGCCGCGCACCCGATGCTCCAATACGCCGCCCAGGGCGCCTGCATGGCGCTGGAGGACGCCGTCGTCCTCGGCGAGATCCTCGACTGCGATCACACGGTGCCGCAGCGCCTGGAGAAGTACGTCGCCGAGCGGCGCGAGCGGACGGCCCGCACCCAGCACCTCGCCCGTGAGCTGGGGCGTCAGCTCTACCACCCGGCCGGCGCGGAGGCGGTGGCGCGCAACGCGATGCTGTCGGCGATGTCCGACGACGATCTCCACGACGCGGTGGAGTGGCTGCACGGATCCGGCGGCGTGCGCCGGCTCGCGAGCGCGGGGCACCGGCAGGAGTGATAACTGCGTCCTTCCGGGGGTTCTTGTTACCGGGGTCACACGCGTGTGCGGAGCCCTGGACGCACCCGGTAGCGTGAGCCGACGATTCCGTAGGTTGATGGGTAGGAGTCCCGGTGACGCAAAGCGGACAGGGCCAGGAGCCGCAGCTTCCGGCGGTGCGGCCCGCGCGCGAAGGTGTCGTGCTGCCGTCCGACGGCAGCGAGCCCTGGGTGGCCGGTGGCGCGGGTGACCGGGCCGCGCCGGCCGGCGGCCTGCCCTGGGGCGGCGCGTGGGGCCCGGGAGAGCAGCAGGGACCGCCCGCGGCGCAGCCCCCGGCTCAGCAGCCCGCACAGCCCCCGGCCCAGCCCTACGGAGCGCAGCCGCTGCCGCCGGAGACCGTTCCCGGCGTGACGGGGGCCGAGGCGACGCAGTACCTCCCGCCGGTGCCGTCCGGTCCGTACGGGGCGGGCGCGTCGCCGCTGCCTCCGCAGGCACCCCCGTTCCTGCCGGCGCCGTCGGGCGCGGAGGCGACCCAGTACCTGCCGCCGGTCGGCCCCGGCGCGATGCCGCCGGCCGCGGGCCCGATGCCGGGTCCGATGCCGGGCGGCATCCCGGAGGAACGGCCCACGGAATCCACCCAGTTCCTGGGCACGGGTCCGCTCGTGCCGCCCGCCGCCTCGAGCGCCGACTCCGAAGCCACCCAGTACATAGCGCCCATACCGGCACAGGGCATCCCCACTCCGCCGCCCGGAGCGCCGTACGGCATCCGGCCCGGCACGCCCGACGAGCGTCAGCCCCCGGCCGAGTTCGACAGCCTCTTCCGCAGCGACTCGACCCAGCAGATGCCGCAACCGGCGCCGCAGCAGCCGCAGTTCCGGCAGCCGCCGCCCGCGTACCAGCAGCAGTCGCCGCAGCAGCAGTACCAGCGCGCGCCCTACGAGCCGCCCTACGACTCCGAGCCCGACGAGGGCCGCCGCAGGTCGCCCGTAGCCCTGATCGCCGCCGTCGTCATCGGCTGCACGGTCGTGGGCCTCGGCGCCGGCGCCCTGCTCAGCGGCGGCGACGACAAGGACAAGGACGCCGGCCAGACCGTGGCGTCCAGCTCCCAGGCGCCGTCCGACGACCCCACGAAGAAGGCCGTCGACCCGGCCGAGCAGCAGGCGAAGGAGCTCGACAAGCTCCTCGCCGACAGCAACAACAGCCGTGCGGCGGTGATCCGTTCGGTGGAGAACATCAAGAAGTGCGACAACCTCGACCAGGCGGCCGACGATCTGCGGGGCGCGGCCGCGCAGCGCCGCAGCCTGGTCACCCGGCTCGAAGGCATCACGGTCGACAAGCTCCCGCAGAACGCGGAGCTGACGGCCGCGCTCACCAAGGCCTGGCAGGCGTCGGCCTCCGCCGACGACCACTACGCCGCCTGGGCGGGCCAGGTGAAGGGCAAGAAGGGCTGCAAGGACGGCAAGGCGCGCATCACGCCGCAGACGGGTCTGGCCACCAAGGCGAGTGGTGAGGCGACTGCGGCGAAGAAGGACGCGTCGACGCGGTGGAACGCGATCGCCGAGCAGTACGGCCTGACCAAGCGCGGCTCCACGCAGCTGTAGCGGCGGGGTTGTAAGGCGGGGCCGTAGGACGCGGCTGCGGGACGCCGCCGCTACGGCGTTCCGCCCATCGTCTCGGCGACGTCGACGAAGCCCGGCTTCTGCGCCACCAGTTGGCCCTGGCGCACGACTTGGAACGTCACCTCGTGGTTGACGAGCCGCGGCATCCCGGCGGCGCCGAGCATGTCCTCGTAGCGCCAGCGCAGCGGTGGGGTGAGGCCGCCGGTGTCGACCCGGACGCCCTTGTCGAGGGCGCGGGAGACCTTGGCGGGGGTGACGGTCTCGGTGTCGAGCGACTCGACGACCCGCTTGAACACCGTGTACGCGATCCATGTGGTCTGCACCCCGGCGTCGGCCGGGTCGATCCGGTTGTCGCCGAAGGCGTGCTTGCGGATCACCTTGCGCATCGGCTCCCAGCGCACGTCCCCCGCGTCGGGGTACCAACCGGTGACGTACGCCCCCTCGTAGAGGCTGTTCGCCCCGCCCGTGCGGTCCACGAGCTGCTGGCCGACGCTGCCGAGGACCGAGGAGACCCGGACCTTGCGACCGTCCGAGGGCAGCCGGCGGAAGGAGTCGAAGAAGTTCTGGGTGCGCTCGCCCAGGACGGCGGTGACGCAGCCGTCCTCGTCACCGGCCCGGCTGCGGGCCCGGCGTGCCTGCTCGATGTACTCGTCGGCGTCCTCGACGGCCGGGATGTCGACGGCGGTGCGGTGACTGCCCTGGCGCAGGCCCGAGTTGAGGAGGTCGGGCATCTTGTCGCCGGTGACGGTGTCGGGCCGGACGAGCGAGACCCGGCGGCACTGGTCGGCCAGCTGCATGCCGTGCCCGGCGATCAGGGCGGCCTGGCCGCCGTTGACGGGGTAGGAGAGGTAGCTGGTGAACTCCTCGTCGGTGGTGCCGTAACCGCCGATGTAGGGGATGCCGGCGACCTCCAGGGGTGCCATGAAGGCGCGGCCGTTCTGGCTGTACGAGCCGACGACTGCGGCGACCTTCTCCCTCACCGCCCGCCGGGCGCAGGCGGCCGCGCCGACGGAGGTGTTTCCCTCGTTGCAGGTGAGGATGCGCAGCTCATGGCCGTCGATGCCGCCGTTGGCGTTCACCCAGCGCGCGTATGCCTGGGCCATCGCGGGCATACCCGGCATATTGGTTGCTTTCGTGCCATCGGGGGCCCAGGTCATCACGGTCACGGACTCCCTGGAGCCCCCCGTGGCCCCAGGGAGTGCGCCGCAGCCGGTGAGGAGAGCCGCGCCGGCCGCCATCGCCGCCGTACACGCGAGCAGTGAGGTCACGGCCTTGGAGGTATGAGGGCTGGAGGGGCGTCGCCTACCGGTCATGGGCATGCACAATTCCGCCCCACGGGTAACGCAGCGGTGAGCGCGGTTCAACGGTGGGTGACAGGAAGGTGAATTGCGGGGGCTGGTCAGCAGGTGCGAGGGGGGAACGTACGATCGAAACGTGTCCAGTTCGGTGAACTCTTCCCGTCGCGGCCGTCGCTCCTCCACCATGGGCGGCATGCCGCTCAACGACATGCCGTGGTGGCGCTGGCGCAGCAACGTGCGCTCGGCGCTGCACATGCTTTCCGATCCCGTCTTCCACCAGGACACCTGGCTGGCGGGCCACGAGGGGTACGGCGACGTGACCGACGCCGTCTACCGCCTGGTGGAGGACACCTGGCTCGACAACTGGTCGGCCGAGAAGTACGTCGGGACGATCTTCCGCGACTCCGGCGAGGCCGCGCTCGTCGACGTCGCCGTGCTGCGAGTGCTCCGGATCATGCACCAGGTCGGCCCGGACGCCCCGGTCTCCGCGTACATGGAGCACCACGGCTGGCCGGAGGCGGTACGGGCGGCCCGCGAGGCGCATGTGCGGCTGGCCGCGAGCGACGGGGACGACCCGGACGCGCCCCCGCGTTCCCTGGACGTCCTGCGGATCATGACGAGGTCCGCCTGACGGACCGACGTCCGCCGGGCCCGGCCGGATATGGCATCCTGCGAGGATGACCGACCAGTACGTCCTCACGCTTTCCAGCCCTGACAAACAGGGCATTGTGCACGCCGTGTCGAGCTATCTGTTCATCACGGGATGCAACATCGAGGACAGTCAGCAGTTCGGAGACCGGGACACCGGTCTGTTCTTCATGCGCGTCCACTTCTCGGCCGAGGCGCCGGTGACCGTGGAGAAGCTGCGCGCCAGCTTCGCCGCCGTCGGCGACTCCTTCCAGATGGACTGGCAGATCCACCGGGCCGACGAGCGGATGCGCGTCGTGCTGATGGTGTCGAAGTTCGGGCACTGCCTGAACGATCTTCTCTTCCGCCACCGGATCGGCGCGCTGCCGGTCGAGATCGTGGCCGTGGTGTCCAACCACACCGACTTCGCCGAGCTCGTCGCCTCGTACGACGTGCCCTTCCACCACATCCCGGTCACCAAGGACACCAAGGCGCAGGCCGAGGCCGAGCTGCTCGACCTGGTCCGGGCGGAGAACGTGGAACTGGTCGTCCTGGCCCGCTACATGCAGGTGCTCTCGGACGATCTGTGCAAGCAGCTCAGCGGCCGGATCATCAACATCCACCACTCCTTCCTGCCGAGCTTCAAGGGCGCCAAGCCCTACCACCAGGCGCACGCCCGCGGCGTGAAGCTGATCGGCGCGACCGCGCACTATGTGACGGCCGACCTCGACGAGGGCCCGATCATCGAGCAGGAGGTCGAGCGGGTGGGCCATGACGTCACCCCGGACCAGCTGGTCGCGATCGGCCGGGACGTGGAGTGCCAGGCGCTCGCGCGCGCGGTGAAGTGGCACGCGGAGCGCCGCATCCTGCTCAACGGCCGCCGCACGGTCGTCTTCACCTAGGTCGTGTCCGGAAGGTATGGCCGTCCGCCCGAAGGGCGTCGCACGCCAGGCAAGACTTTCCGGACACGACCTAAGCCCCTCCGGCGAACCGGTGGCCTACAGCCTGCTGAGGGACGCGGCCGCGAACAGGACGTCCCTGATCGCCTCCCGGTCGCCGTCCTGGCCGGCGGCCGCCTCCTCCGGGGAGACATGGCCGGCCACGAGCTGACAGAACTCCACGCCGTCCATCGCCACCTGGGCCACCGCCCGGTCCGGTGAGCCCAGCGCGGCCGGCGAGTCCAGAGCGATGTACCAGTGGCCGCCGCCCGAGCCCTCGACCTCCAGATGGAGCGAGCGGCCCGGGGCGCCCGCGGCCACCAGGTGCCGGGCGGGAGCCGCGAGTCCGCTGCGGCGGCGGTCGGCGAGCGCGGCGGGAAGCAGCCGCGCGGCCAGGTCGATCATGCCGTGCAGATGCGCGCCGCTCGGCGGGTCGTACGGATAGTCCACCGCGGCCGCGATGTCGTCCGCGTGCAGCCAGCACTCGAAGGCCCGGTCGAGCAGCGAGTCCCGCAGCGGCAGGGCGAAGTCCCCGTAGGACACCGACAGTTCGGCGACCCCGCGGCCCGCGAAGGAGACCGTGCGGATCAGGGTGTGGCTCTGGTCCCGCCAGGGTCCGCGGACGGTTCTGGTGGGCGGGAAGTGGGCGTCGCGCCAGTACGCCTCGGTGCGCTCGGTCGGCGAGTGCGTCGCGTGGGCCGAGGGCGATGTCGAGCCCGGCCCCGAGCTCAGGGGGTCGTCCAGGCCGAGCGACGTGGCGACCAGGCCGTCCACGGTCATCAGATGCCCTATGACGCCGGCGACCGTGGTGCGGCGGCTCACCTGCCGCTCGCCCTCGAACCACTTCAGCCGGACCGGGGCGTGCCACTCGGAGTCGCCGATGTCCCGGAGCAGCGCGTCGAGCCGCGCGGTCTCCGCGTCGTACGGCGTGGCCCAGTCGGGCACGGGGATCCGGGCGGGACGGCGGACCAGGCAGTTCTCCAGGACACGGGAGCGCAGCAGCGGATCGAGGTCCAGATCCCGCTCGGAGTGCAGCAGTCCGACGGCGTCGCGCAGCCGCAGGGCTTCGTCGGCGCACGGGGCGCACTCGGTGAGGTGCTCCTCGACGGCGCGGGTCTCCTCGGGGGAACAGGCGGACAGCGCCCAGGCCCCGAGCAGCGATTTCAGGACACCGTGCGACACGTGCGGGACCTCCGACGAGGGCTCCTGGAGGTCATGGGGCTTCTGCGGTTCCGCCGGACGCGGGGGCGCGGCGGCCGGCGGACCCGACAGGTCCGCGTGGTCGTCGGCCGCGTGCCGGGGCGCCGGTATGCGCGGGGCGCCGCGGAACTCGTCGGGTCCCTGGTCGTCGTCCGGGCCGCCATGGCCGCCGTTCAGCGGGCCGGTCATAGGTTGCGTCCGTAACCGGGCGGCGAGGAGCCCTCCAGGGGGCGGGTGTTCGCGGTGGACAGCAGCTGGAGACCCAGCCGCAGACGCCGGCGGGCCTCGTCCTCGGTGACGCCCAGGTCGGCCGCTGTCTGGCGGTAGTCGCGGCGCTGGAAGTACGCCAGTTCCAGAGCGGCCCGCAGCGGCGCCGGCATGGAGGTCACGATGTAGTCGGCGCGGGCCGCGACGGACGCCCGGCGCACCTTCTGCTCGAGCTCCTCGGCCGAGCCCTCGCCGGTCTGCTCGTACGCCGCCGCCTCGGTCTCCCGCAGGCGCTGCACCGCGTGCCGGTGAGTGAGCTTGGCCACCCAGGAGCGCAGGTTGCCCTGCTTGGGGTCGTAGGTGTCGGGGTGTTCCCAGATGTGGCCGAACACCTCACGGGTCACCTGGTCCGCCGCCGCGTCGTCCTCGAGGACCCGGTGGGCCAGGCTGTGGACCAGGGAGGCGTACCGGTCGTAGAGCTCGCCGAGCGCGGCCGCCTCACCGCGCGCCAACCGCTGCTGCATCCTGCGGTCCCAGCGCGGCGGTGTGTCCTTCGCCATACGACGTCCTCCCGGCCCGAGTCCCTTCGAATGTAGTGGGCGGTACCGCCCAAGGCCCGCTCTTTGCGGCAAGTACGCCCCGCGGCCCTTCCTCGATGGTAAGGAACGCGTCACTCCGGGCCGAGTTGGTTTCATCCAGGCGGGACGGGGCAGCGGGGTGGGAACAACTCCCTCCGTTTCCCAGGAAAGGCCGGACGCGTGACGCTCAACGTCGTCGAATCCGAGCAGGGCGCATGGACCGTCGTGCGTATGCGGGGTGAGCTGGATCTCGTGACCTCCCCCATGGTCCGCAAGCATGTGCACGACGCGGTGGCCGTCGGACGCCACGACGTGGTGCTCGATCTGTCGGGCGTGGTGTTCTGCGACTCGAGCGGTATCGGCATGCTGATCGCCAGCCGCCGCCTGATGCGCTCCTGCCAGGGCCGCCTGCGACTCATCCTCCCGGCCCGAGGCGCGATCGAGGGCTCGCACGTGAACCGGGTGCTGTCCGCCCTCGGTGTGCGCCGCCTCTTCGACGTGTACCCGGACCTGGACGCGGCCACCGACGAGGACGGCGACGAGCTGCAGGCCCTGTCCGCGTAACAGGGGCGCGATCCGCGCCCGAGGCCTTACCCTCCCCGCATGGACAGCGCAGAGTACGAGCGCAGGATCGCCCATCGGTTCGCGACCTTCGACCAGGACGGCAACGGCTGGATCGACCGCCAGGACTTCAGCGCGGCGGCCGCCGCCGTCCTCGCCGCGTTCGGGACGCCCGCCCGCAGCGACAGGGGGCAGGCGCTGCACAGTGGCGCGGAGGCGTTCTGGCAGGGCATGGCGGGGATCGCCGATGTCGACGGGGACCAGAAGGTCACCCGCCCGGAGTTCATCACGGGCGCGGTCAAGCGACTGCGGGACAACCCCGAGCGGTTCGCGGAGATCGCCCGTCCGTTCCTCCACGCGGTGATCGCCGTCGCCGACGAGCGGGGCGACGGGATGAGCCTCGACGCGGCGCGGCGGGTGCTGGAGGCCCTGGGCGTGGAACCCGCCGTCGCGCCCCGGGTGGTGACCGCCCTCGACGCGGACGGCGACGGCCGGATCACCGAGGGCGAGGTCCTGTCCGCGTTCGCGGCGTACTACGTGACGCCCCTGCCCGACGCGTAGAACCCGGTCCGTAAGGGCCCCTCACCTCCCGAACCGCTCGCGCAGTTTGTACTTGAGCACCTTGCGCAGGGTCTCGTTGCGCGGCAGCGCGTCGACGACCTCGAGCTGTTCGGGGAGCTTGTGCACGGAGAGTCCCTCGTCGCGCAGATGTGCGGTGAGGGACTCCAGCGTCAGCGGCGCGGCGTCCGGGGGCTGTTCGACCACGGCGCACACCCTCTCCCCCCGCTCGGCGTCGGGCAGTCCGATCACCGCGACGTCCCCCACGCCCGGGTGGCGGTGGAGCATGTCCTCTATCTCCTTGGCCGAGATGTTCTCGCCCTTGCGGATGATGATGTCCTTGATCCGTCCGGTGAGGACGAGATGACCGCTGCCGGTCAGATGTCCCACGTCTCCGGTGATCAGGAAGCCGTCCGCGTCGAAGGCCTCGGCGCTCTGGACGGGGTCGAGATAGCCCCGGCAGACGGCCTCGCCGCGCAGCCGGACCTCGCCGTCGACGATCCGGATCTCCATCCCCTCGGGGGGCCGCCCCTCCGTGGTCGCCAGGTTCTCCACGGTGTCGTCGGGATCTCCCATGGTGATCATCGGGACCTCGGTCATGCCGTAGCCGTGGGTGAGTTGGCAGCCCATCTCCCGTACGACCGCGTGGTAGAGCTCCGGCGGTTTGGGCGCCCCACCGCCGGCCAGCAGCCGCAGCGTCGGGATGATCTTCTCGCCGGGCTGCTTGCGCTGCTCGGCCAGGAACATCGAGTAGAAGGCCGTGGAGCCGCCGGCCACCGTCACCCCGTGCTTGCGGTACGTCTCCAGGGCGTCGGGCAGCGCGAACTGTTCGAACATCACCGCGGGGAAGCCGTAGAGGAGCAGCATCACCGTGTAGTCGGGGCCGGCGATGTGGGCGTACGGAAAGGCCATCGAGCCGATGTCGTCGGGGGTCAGGCGCAGCGCGTGCGCGAGGCAGGAGCCGCCCGCGATCAGTGAGCGGTCGGTGTGCAGAACGCCCTTGGGGTCCGATGTGGTGCCCGAGGTCCAGTAGATCCAGCGCACGTCGGTGCCCTCGGCGGGCGGCGGCGGCAGGACGGCCGGGTCGCCGTCGGGGAGCGAGTCGTACGCCTCGAAGACGCCCCGGGCGCCGAGCCGGTGGGCCATCGCCGTGTGGTCGAAGCCGCGCCACCGGCCCGGTACGGCGAAGAACTCGGCGTGGGACTCCCGCAGGGCGAAGCCCACTTCCCGGTCCCGGTAGAAGGGGATGACGGGTGACTGGACCGCTCCGAGGCGGGCGAGGGCGAAGGACAGCAGGGCCGTCTCGATCCGGGTGGGCAGCTGCCAGGCGACGACGGTGCCGGGTCGCACTCCCATGGCGTACAGGCCGGCGGCCACCCGCTCGCTCCGGTCGCGGAGCTCGCCGAAGGTGAGGACGCGGTCGTCCTGGAGGAGGAGGGGCCGGTCGGGGGTGAGCGCGGCGCGGCGTTCGACGAGCTCCCAGAGCGTGCGGGAGGCGCCCAGGGCGTGTGCGGTGTCGGTCACGACGATCCCCTCGTAGCCGATGCGAGCTGACGGTTAGTCAGATGGTGCGGAGAGCGTAGGGCCCCGCTCCTTGTCGGTCCAGGGGTGCGGGGCTAGCCTGCTATCTGACGGGTCATCAGATATGCGGAGGGGATCATGACAGAACTGCCGCGGATCATCAGCGTCGACGACCATGTGATCGAGCCGGCCCACCTCTTCGAGACCTGGCTGCCCGCCAAGTACCGGGACCGGGGGCCCAAGCCCCTCACGGCGGGCATCGGCGAGCTCGCCTACGTCGGCGGGAAGTACCAGATCACCATGGACCCCGACGGACCGCCGACGGACTGGTGGATCTACGAGGACCTGAAGTTCCCGTACAAGCGCAACATCGCCGCCGTCGGCTTCGACCGCGATGACATGACCCTCGAAGGCATCACCCGCGACGAGATGCGCCGGGGCTGCTGGGACCCGGTCGCCCGCCTCAAGGACATGGACCTCAACCACGTCGAGGCGTCCCTCTGCTTCCCCACCTTCCCCCGCTTCTGCGGCCAGACCTTCGCCGAGGCCCACGACAAGGAGGTGGCCCTCGCCTGCGTCCGCGCCTACAACGACTGGATGGTCGAGGAATGGTGCGGTGACAGCGGCGGCCGGCTCATCCCGCTCTGCATCATCCCGCTGTGGGACATCGACCTCGCCGTGGCCGAGATCCGGCGCAACGCCGCCCGCGGCGTCAGGGCCGTGACGTTCTCCGAGATCCCCACCTACCTGGGACTGCCGTCGATCCACTCCGGCTACTGGGACCCCTTCTTCGCCATCTGCCAGGAGACCGGCACGGTCGTCAACATGCACATCGGCTCCAGCTCCCAGATGCCGGCCGCCTCGCCCGACGCGCCGCCTGCCGTCCAGGCCAGCCTCAGCTTCAACAACGCCATGGCCTCGATGATGGACTTCCTCTTCAGCGGGGTCCTGGTGAAGTTCCCCCGGCTCAAGCTCGCCTACAGCGAGGGCCAGATGGGCTGGATCCCGTACGCCCTCGAACGCGCCGACGACGTGTGGCAGGAACACCGCGCCTGGGGCGGCGTGCGCGATCTGATCCCCGAGCCGCCGTCCACGTACTACTACCGGCAGATGTTCTGCTGCTTCTTCCGCGACAAGCACGGCATCGCGTCGCTCGACGTCGTCGGCCGCGACAACGCCACCTTCGAGACCGACTACCCCCACGTCGACTCCACCTTCCCGCACACCAAGGAAGTCGCCCTCGACCACGTCAAGGGCCTCGACGACGAGACCGTCCACAAGCTCATGCGCGGCAACGCCATCCGGATGCTGGGCCTGGACCTCGTCTGATGGACCTCTCGTACACGGAGGAGGAGGACGCCTTCCGGGCGCGTCTGAGGGCGTGGCTCGCGGACGTGCTGCCCACGTTGCCACCCCGGCCCGACCCGCTCGACTGGCCCGGCCGGCGCGCGTACGACACCGCCTGGCAGCGAATGCTGTACGACGCGGGCTACGGCGACGTCCACTGGGACGCGCCCCCCACCCAGCGGCTGATCTTCCTGGAGGAGACTGAGCAGGCCGGAGCGCCCTACGTCGGCGCCAACTTCGTCGGACTGCTCCACGCGGGCCCCACCATCGCCGCCGAGGGCACCGAGGCGCAGAGGGAGCGCTGGCTCACTCCCGTCCTGCGCGGCGACGAGGTCTGGTGCCAGGGCTTCAGCGAACCGGACGCCGGCTCCGACCTGGCCTCCTTGCGGACGAGGGCCGTACGGGACGGCGATCACTACGTGGTCAGCGGCTCCAAGATCTGGACCTCGCACGCCGAGGTCGCCGACTGGTGCGAACTGCTCGTCCGCACCGACCCGTCGGCTTCCAAGCACCGCGGCATCACCTGGCTGGCGATGCCCATGGACGCGCCGGGGATCACCGTACGGCCGCTGCGGACCCTCGCCGGATCGACGGAGTTCGCCGAGGTCTTCCTCGACGAGGTCCGGGTGCCCGTGGAGAACAGGGTCGGTCAGGAGAACGACGGCTGGCGCGTCACCATGGTGACCCTGTCGTACGAGCGGGGCACCGCCTTCGTCGGCGAGGTCGTCGCCTGCCGCCGCGTCCTCGGCGACCTCGCGCGCGCCGCCCTGAAGAACGGCCGCTGGGACGACCCGGCGCTGCGGCGCGTCCTCGGCAGGCTGAACGCCGAGTTCCGCGCGCTCTGGCGGCTCATCCAGTGGAACGTCAGCGAGGCCGAGGCCACCGGAGGCGTCCCCGGCGTCGGCGGCTCCGTCTTCAAGCTCCGCTACTCGCACGCCCGCCAGGAGCTGTACGACACGGCGGCCCGGGTGCTCGGCGCCGACGCGCTCGATCTGTCGCGCGACTGGACCCTGGACCGGCTGTCCTCGCTCTCGTACACCATCGCCGCGGGCACCTCCCAGATCCAGCGGAACATCGTCGCCGAGCGGATCCTCGGCCTGCCGAAGGGGCGGTGAGCACCCGGTGCGCTTCCAGCCGACGGACGACCAGCGGGCCCTGCGCGCGGGGGTACGGGAACTGCTCGACCGGCGCTTCGACCGCGAGGCGCTCCGGGCGGCGGTCGACTCGGGAACCCTGGACCGGGTTTTGTGGCGGGAGCTCGGTGAGGCCGGGTTCTTCGCGCTGCGGCTGCCGGAGGAGGAGGGCGGCGTCGGGCTCGGACCGGTCGAGGCGGTCCTGGTCTTCGAGGAGGCCGGACGGGCGCTGCTGCCGGGTCCGCTGATCGCCACGCACCTGGCGGCGGGGACCGTGCCGGGAGCCGCGGAGGGCGAGACGGTGGTGACCGCCGCCGACCAGTGCCTCGTGGAATGGCTCGACGAGGCGGACGCGATCGTGGGTGGCGTGCGCGACGCCGTACCCATCCGCTCGGTGGACCCACTCACGCCCCTGCACCGGCTGCCCGCCCCAGGAGGGACCCCGGCGGACCCGATGACTGGTCTCCTGACCGCCGCCGAGCAACTGGGCAGCGCCGGCCGCACCACCGGGATGGCCGTGGCGTACGCCCGTGAACGGGAGCAGTTCGGGCAGCCCATCGGCGCCTTCCAGGCGGTCAAACACCTGTGCGCGCAGATGCTGGTACGGGTGGAGGTGGCCCGCGCCGCGGTCTACGCGGCGGCCGTCACCGGCGACACCGCGGACATCGCCGGAGCCAAGCTGCTGGCCGACGAGGCGGCCGTGCGCGGCGCCCGCGACTGCCTCCAGGTGTACGGAGGCATGGGCTTCACCTGGGAGGCAGACGTCCATCTCCACCTCAAGCGCGCCTGGGTGAGGGCCGAGCGGTGGCTCCCCGCGACGGCAGCCGAGGAGATCATGGCCGCAGCCTTGGCCGAAGCGTTGTAGGGAGTAACAGAGCGTCGATATCGGGTTGTGTCCTTCGAGGGGTCGTCACGGGCCGGAGTCGGGGCCCGCCTCCGGTACGCTCCGTGGGATGCGAGTGGTTCTGAGGCTGGGTCGTCCCGGTGTTGCCCCTGCGGCGGCCCCGGACCCGGGAATGTCCGCCGTTCGCAGCCCCCACAGGCGCGGTGGGCGCTGTGCGCCCACCTGTTCGACTACCCGCAGCGCGCGTCGCACAGTATGGACTACACGTACTCCTTCGCGCTGGAATATGCCCGAAGCGCTTGTTGCGGTGACTGTACGTCAACCATGCTGTCTCACAAGGGAATCACATTCCGTGATGGCTGTGAGGCGCGAGGCGATGTGTCCGCCGGTTCGGATGGTGTGAGCGGTGCAGGTGCTTCAGGTTCAGTTGGAGGTCGGGCCCGATCCCGCGGAGGTCGGGCGGGCGCGGAGATGGGCCCGTTCACGGCTCGCCGGTTCGGGAATAGGGGATGACGAGCCGCTGGCCGAGACGCTGGTCCTGATCATCTCCGAGCTCGTCACCAACGCGGTCGTGCACACGGGCTGTCCGGCCGTCCTGAGGATGCTCTTCGGTGCGGGGGCGGCCGAGGCCGGGACCGTGCGGGTGGAAGTCGCCGACGCCAGCGCCCGCCCGCCGATGCCGCGCCACGCCGACGGTGACGACACCAACGGCCGGGGTCTGGAGCTGGTCGACGGCCTCGCCGACCGGTGGGGATGGCAGGCCGAAGGCGCCGGAAAGAGCATCTGGTGCGAAGTGGACCGGTGTGCGCCGCCCGTGACAGCCGTGGTGCGTGAGCCCGGAGCGTGCGGACTGCGCCACTACCCCGTGGACGAACCGGCGCACGCCGTCACACATAGCGCTTAACGGTTAAATCTCCGCCGTACTGTTGACGGGCCGTTGCTCTCTGATCACCCTTGAGTGAGCGATTCGTTGCGAGGGGACGCCGAGGGTTCTGCCCTCGACGAGTGCGGGTCGTGGCCCGGCGTCGGATCAAGGGCTAGTACGCCGGAGCCGGGTGGCGGCCGCCGTGCCGTGCTCGGGGTGCGCATGAGCGCGCCGCCACCCGCCGACGCTCCGCCCGCGCCTACAGCACCGCGACCGGCGCGACCGGGGTTCCCGTACCGCCCACGAACGGCTCGGGCATGGCGGAGAGCAGGAAGGTGTACCGCTTCTCCTGTGCACAGGCTGTGGACAGGCCCTCCAGATTCCAGTTCTGGCCCTGGAGCATCCCCATCTCGACGAGATCGAGGGCGTGGACCGGCAGCCAGAGGTTCTCGATCTCCGGCGGGAAGATCTCGAACGTGAGGGTGTCGTTCGCGACGGCGGCGACATCGCGGGCATGGAACCACTCCGGGGTGCGCACGGAGAGCCCGGGCGACGGATAGGCGTACGCGTGCTTGTCCCCCGACAGATACTGCTGGATCTGGCCCGTGCGTACGAGGACGATGTCCCCGGACCGGACCGTCACCCCGCCGAAGTCGGCCGCCTCGTCCAGGTCTTCGGGGGTCACGGCGTGATCCCCCGGCAGCCGGTCGACCCCCTTCGCGCGCGCGACGTCGAGCAGGACACCCCGGCTCACGATGTGGCGCGCCTTCTCGATGCCGCTGAACTCGCTGCGGCCGTGGGGGGTGATGGAGGTGGCGGGGCGTCCGTTGTAGATCTTCCCCGAGTGGGAGACATGGGTCAGCGCGTCCCAGTGGGTGCCGGCCTGGAGACCCAAGGTCACGGCGTCGTCGCTGGTGGCGACCGTGCCCGGGCCGAAGATCTCCTGATTGACCTGGACCATCACATGGAGCGGATTCACCCGGCCGGGGATCATTCCCGTCTGGACGCCGTCCTGCTTGAGGTCGAGCGCGAGCGGCACGCGCAGACCGCTGCGGACGGTGGCGGCGGCCGCGCGGACGACCTCGTCGGTGATCAGGTTGAGCGTGCCGATCTCGTCGTCGGCGCCCCAACGGCCCCAGTTGTTCAGCCGTTTGGCGATGTCGTGGAACTCGGCGGGAAGTGACATCGGTCCTCCGAGGGGCTTGTCTTCCAGTATCTGACGGGGCATAGAATCTAACGGGTCGTCAGAAACCGCGGGAAGGGGCCGGACGTGGGGAACTTCTTGGCAGGCAAGGTCGTCGCCGTGACGGGAGCGGGGCGCGGCATCGGCCGGGCGGTCGCCCTCGCCTGCGCGGCCGAGGGAGCCAGGGTCGTCGTCAACGACTACGGCGTCTCGATCGAGGGAGGTGAGCCGACGTCGGACGTCGCGGTGTCCGTCGTCAAGGAGATCGAGGCGGCCGGTGGATCGGCCGTGGCCGTCGCCGACGACATCTCCACGATGGCGGGCGGCCAGCGGATCGTGGACGTCGCGCTCGCGGAGTACGGGCGGATCGACGGGGTCGTGTGCGTGGCGGGCATCCTGCGCGAACGCATGCTCTTCAACATGTCCGAGGAGGAGTGGGACCCGGTCGTCGCGACGCATCTGAAGGGGACGTTCACGGTCTTCCGGGCGGCGTCGGCGGTGATGCGGAAGCAGGGCACGGGGACGCTGATCGGCTTCACCAGCGGCAACCACCAGGGGTCCGTGGCGCAGGCCAACTACTCGGCGGCCAAGGGCGGGATCATCTCGCTGGTCCGCAGCGCGGCGCTCGGCCTCCACAAGTACGGCGTCACCGCGAACGCGGTCGCGCCGGTCGCCCGGACCCGGATGTCCGCGAACGTCCCGATGGAACTGAAGGAGATCGGCGAGCCGGAGGACGTGGCGGCGCTGGTGGTCTACCTCCTCTCCGATCGTGCCCGCGAGGAACGGATCACCGGCCAGGTCTACACGATCGCGGGCCCCAAGATCGCGGTCTGGGCCCAGCCGAGAGAACTCCGGGCCGGCTACGCGGAGTCCGGCGCTTGGACCCCGGAGCGCATCGCGGACTTCCTCCCGGGAACGGTGGGCACGGACCCGATGCCGCTGCTGACGCGCCTGGAGGAAATGGCGAGGGCGGCGGCGTCGGGCGAAAGGCCGAACGGGTAGGGGGCGCGGCGGCACCACCCGGCCCCGCAGGGTTTCGGGAAGGGCCGGGGTGGGGGAAAGAACCCCGCCCCCACCACAGGAGGCATTCGTGGACTTTGAGTTCGGGGTCGAGGACGAGGTCTTTCGGGGGGAAGCCCGCGACTGGCTGCGGGCGCGCCCGGCCGGAGGGTGGGAGCCGCGGGAGTGGGAGCGGGAGCTCGGGGCGCATGGGTGGGTCGGGATCGGATGGGCGTCGGGGGCGTACGGAAGCCGGCGGGCCACGCTGACCCAGCAGGTCGTGTGGGCCGAGGAGTACGCCCGCGCCGACGCTCCCGCCCGCGTCGGCCACATCGGCGAGAACCTGCTCGCGCCGACGCTGCTGGCGTACGGCACGAAGGAGCAGCAGGACCGCTTCCTGCCCGGCATCGCACGGGGCGAGGAGCTCTGGTGCCAGGGGTACAGCGAGCCCGGCGCCGGGTCCGACCTGGCCTCCCTGCGGACCAAGGCCGTCCGCGAGGGGACCACGTACCGCGTCACCGGTCAGAAGATCTGGACCTCCCTCGCCCAGGACGCCGACTGGTGCTTCGTCCTCGCGAGGACCACGGAGGGGTCCCGCAGGCACGACGGCCTGTCGTTCCTCCTCGTCCCCATGGACCAGCCCGGCCACGTCGACGTGCGGCCCATCCGCCAGATGTCCGGAACGAGCGAGTTCAACGAGGTGTTCTTCGACGGGGCGGCCGCCCATGACGTCGTCGGGGGCGAGGGCAACGGCTGGCACGTAGCGATGGGGTTGCTCGCCCTGGAGCGCGGGGTGTCGACCCTCGCCCAGCAGATCGGTTTCCAGGCGGAGCTCGCGGAAGTGGCGCGCGCCGCCGTGGAGTCCGGCGCCGTCCACGACCCCGTACTCAAGGACCGTCTCGTACGGCAGTGGGCGGAGCTGCGCACCATGCGGTGGAACGCGCTGCGGACGCTGGGGAGCACGGACGACCCCGGCGCGCCCAGTGTGGCCAAGCTGCTGTGGGGCCGCTGGCACCAGCGGCTCGGCGAGCTCGCCGTCCAGGTGCGGGGCGCCACCGCCGCCACCGGCCCCGGCCCGTGGTCGAGGGCGTACGAACTCGACGCGTCGCAAAGGCTGTTCCTCTTCACCCGCGCCGACACCATCTACGGCGGCTCGGACGAGATCCAGCGCACCATCATCGCCGAGCGGGTGCTCGGTCTGCCGAGGGAACCGAAGGAGCGAGGATGAGAGGCGTGGTGTTCGACGGGAAGCAGGCCCAGGTCGTCGACGATCTGGAGGTCCGCGACCCGGGGCCCGGCGAAGTCCTCGTCGCGATCGCCGCGGCGGGGCTGTGCCACAGCGATCTGTCGGTGATCGACGGCACGATCCCCTTCCCGCCGCCGGTCGTGCTGGGGCACGAGGGCGCGGGTGTCGTCGAGGCCGTCGGCGCGGGTGTCACCCATGTCGTGGCGGGTGACCACGTGGCGCTGTCCACGCTCGCCAACTGCGGCGCCTGCGCGGACTGCGACCGGGGGCGGCCCACGATGTGCCGCAAGGCGATCGGGATGCCGGGGCAGCCGTTCTCCAGGGCCGGAAGCCCGCTGTTCCAGTTCGCGTCCAACTCGGCCTTCGCGGAGCGGACCGTCGTGAAGGCCGTCCAGGCGGTGAAGATCCCCGACGACATCCCGCTCACCTCCGCCGCGCTGATCGGCTGCGGGGTGCTCACGGGCGTCGGGGCCGTACTCAACCGGGCCAGGGTCGACCGCGGCGACACCGTCGTCGTCATCGGCACGGGCGGCATCGGGCTCAACGTCCTGCAGGGCGCCCGGATCGCCGGCGCCTCCGTGATCGTCGCCGTCGACACGAACCCGGGGAAGGAGGCGGTGGCCAGGCAGTTCGGCGCCACGCACTTCCTGGCGTCCGCGGACGACGTGCGCGGGGTCCTGCCGACCGGCGCCGACCACGTCTTCGAGTGCGTGGGCCACACCGGCCTGATCCGGCAGGCGATCGACCTGCTCGACCGGCGGGGCCAGGCGA
The DNA here is from genome assembly GCF_055600045.1 of Streptomyces sp. NPDC038280. NCBI lineage: Bacteria > Bacillati > Actinomycetota > Actinomycetes > Kitasatosporales > Streptomycetaceae > Streptomyces > Streptomyces sp. NPDC038280. Next base: position 122,140 of record NZ_JBVJYZ010000010.1, on the reverse strand, counting down.
TCCTGCTGGGCATGGCCGCGCCGACGGCGGAGGCGGTCTTCCTGCCCGCCGCGATGTTCCTGGACAAGTCCATCCTGGGCTGCCGGTACGGCAGTTCCCGTCCCCAGCACGACATCAGGCTGTACGCGCAGCTGTACCGGGACGGCCGGCTGCTCCTCGACGAACTGGTCACCGAGACCTATCCGGTCGAGGACTTCGCGAAGGCGGCGGACGACGCGCACCACGGGCGGGTGGCCCGCGGGGTGCTGACCTTCTGAGGCGCTCCGGAGCACTCCAGGGCGCTCCCGGCCGGGAAAAAGGGGTTGGGCGCCGGCACCGTCGTCCCGTTACGTTCATGGCCATGTCCTACCGAGAAGTCGTCACCCGGCCCGTTCTCGTCTGGGCCGCCGTCGGCGTCGGGGCGCGGATGCCCGTCGCTATGGCGCCCCTGGCCCTTGTCTTCCTGGTGCGCGAACGGCCCGGTGGATACACCCTCGGCGCCGTCCTCGCCGCCGTCTATGTCGTCGGCGAGATCCTCGGCGCTCCGGTCCTCGGTACGCGGATGCGGGCGGAGCGGGCCCGCCCGCAGCTCGCGGCCGGGCTCACCGGCGGAGCGCTGGCCTTCGCCGGGCTCGGACTGGCGCAGGGCGCCCACCCGGTGGTGCTGGGCGTGCTCGCCTTCGTGGCGGGGTGCGCGCCGTCCGCGGCGCCCGGGGGCCTGCGGGCGCTCCTCACCGGCATGGTCCCGGAGAAGGCCGTCACCCAGGCGATGAGCCTGGAGTCCGTCCTCACCTTCGGTATCTGGGCCGCCGCGCCCGCGCTCGCCACCGGCTTGGCGCTCGGCGTCGACGCTTCCGTACCGCTGGTGCTCGCGGGCGCGCTGATGGCGGTGTCCGTCGCCGGACTGTGGGCGCTGCCCGCCGGCTGGAAGACCGAGGAGCCGGACGGGAGCGGCACGTCGACGGCGCGGATCCTGGCCCGCGCCTGGCCGGTGTACGTCACGGGCGCGGCGAGCCTCACGCTGCTCGCGCTCGCCGAACTGATCCTCCCCGCACTCCTGGAGCAGCGGTCCATCGGGATCGGGTGGGCGGGGCCGCTGCTCGCCGGGTTCTCGATCGGCTCGGCGGTGGGAGCGTTCGTGTACGGCCTGCGGAGCTGGCCGGGCCGGCTCCCCACCCAGAGCCTGGTGCTGCTGCTCGGGGTCGCGGCGGGCATCGCGCTGGTCGCCGTACTGCCGTGGACCGGGCTGATCGCCGCCGGGCTGCTGGCGGCCGGGCTGCTCCAGTCTCCCGCGATGCTCGCCCGGAACCTGACGCTGCGCGAGGTGCTGCCGCCCAGTGCCCTGGCCGCCGGGTATTCGGTGATGTACGCGGCGGTCGGCGCCGGTTACGCGGCGAGCGGGAGCCTCGCGGGGGCGCTGCTGCGCTGGGTGGCGCCGTCGACGGCGATCCTGGCGGGCGTGGGACTCACGCTGCTGCTGACCGTGACGGGGGCGGTGGGCGAGCGCCGGATGCGCTCAGCGCGCCGCGCCCTGAGCATCGGGGCTGCCGTGACCGCTGGGGGCGGCGTGGGTGCCGGTGCCGGCGCGGAAGGTGCGGCGGTAGACGGTCGGCGGGACGCCGAGCGCGGCCTGTAGGTGCTGCCGCATCGACTGGGCTGTGCCGAAGCCGGCGTCCTGGGCCACCTGGTCGATGCCGAGGTCGGTGGACTCCAGCAGATGGCGGGCCCGTTCGACGCGCTGCTGGGTGAGCCACTGTCCCGGGCTGATTCCCACCTCCTCGCGGAACCGGCGGGTGAAGGTGCGGACGCTCATCGCCTCCTGGTCGGCCAGGTCGCGCAGCTGGATCGGCTCGTGAAGATGCGCGAGGGCCCAGGCCCGGGCCGTGGTCGTGGTGGCGTTGCCGGGCTCGGGGAAGGGGCGCTCGATGTACTGGGCCTGTCCGCCGTCCCGGTGCGGGGGGACGACGGTCCGGCGGGCGACCTCGTTGGCGACGGCCGAGCCGTGGTCGCGGCGCACGAGGTGGAGGCAGAGGTCGATGCCCGCGGCGACGCCCGCCGAGGTGAGGACGTCGCCGTCGTCGACGAAGAGGACGCCCGCGTCGACCTGGATCCTGGGGAACAGCCGCTGGAAGTGCTCGGCCGCCGACCAGTGCGTGGTGGCGGGCCGGCCGTCGAGGAACCCGGCGGCGGCGAGGACGTATCCGCCGGTGCAGATGGAGACGAGCCGGGTGCCGGGCCGGATGTGGGCGAGGGCGGCGGCCAGTTCGGGGGTGAGACGGCCCTCGTCGTAGACCGGTCCCAGTTCGTAGGAGGCCGGGACGATGACGGTGTCGGCCGAGGCGAGCGCCTCGGGCCCGTGCTCGACCTGGATGGCGAAGTCGGCGTCGGTACGGACCGGGCCGACGGCGGTCGCGCACGTGATGATCTCGTACAGGGTCCGGCCGTCGGCGTCCTTGGCGCGGCCGAAGATGCGGTGCGGGATCCCGAGCTCGAAGGGGAGCAGCCCGGGGAGCGCGAGGACGACGATGCGGTGCTTCCGGAAACCGGCCATGGCCCGATCGTATCGAAAGCTGTCATTCGGGCCAGTGGTCCGGCGTGCTGATCTTCGACGATTCTGTGTGACGTGACCCAGACAACCTCTCGCCCCGAGTCGTCCCAGCGGCCCCTGCAGACGCCGCGCCGCATCCACCGCGCGTGGTTCGTGGCGGCCGTCGCCTTCGTCACGATCATCGGCGCCGCGGCCTTCCGCTCGCTGCCGGGCCTGCTGATCGACCCGCTGCACGGCGAGTTCGGCTGGTCGCGCGGCACGATCGGCCTCGCGGTCTCCGTGAACCTCGCGCTGTACGGCCTGACGGCGCCGTTCGCCGCGGCGCTCATGGACCGCTTCGGCATCCGCAAGGTCGTCGCGGTCGCGCTCACGGTCATCGCGGTCGGCTCCGGACTGACCGTGTTCATGTCCTCCAGCTGGCAGCTCATCCTCTATTGGGGCCTGCTGGTCGGTCTCGGCAGCGGCTCGATGGCGCTGGCCTTCGCGGCCACCGTCACCAACCGCTGGTTCACCGAGCGCCGGGGGCTCGTCACCGGCATCCTGACGGCCGCGTCCGCGTCCGGGCAGCTGATCTTCCTGCCGCTGCTGTCCTGGCTGGTGGAGCACCACGGCTGGCGCCCCGCGTCGATCACCGTCGCGCTGTCGGCGCTCGCGGTCGTCCCGTTCGTCTGGCTGCTGCTGCGGGACCACCCGGCGGACGTGGGACAGGCGGCTTACGGGGCAACGGAGTTCGTCGAGAAGCCCGCGCCGGTCACGGGAGCGGCGCGACGCACGCTGACGGTGCTGTTCTCCGCGGCCCGCACCGGCCCCTTCTGGCTGCTGGCCGGCACCTTCGCGATCTGCGGCGCCTCGACGAACGGCCTGGTGCAGACCCACTTCGTCCCCGCGGCGCACGACCACGGCATGCCCATCACGGCGGCGGCGTCGCTGCTCGCGGTGATCGGCGTCTTCGACGTCGTCGGCACGATCGCGTCGGGCTGGTTCACCGACCGCTTCGAGGCGCGCCGCCTCCTCGCCGTCTACTACGCGCTGCGCGGCATCTCGCTGCTCTTCCTGCCGATGCTCCTCGCCCCGTCCGTGCACCCGCCGATGGTCTTCTTCATCGTCTTCTACGGCCTGGACTGGGTGGCCACGGTCCCGCCGACGATCGCCCTGTGCCGCGAGCACTACGGTGACGACTCGGCGATCGTCTTCGGCTGGGTCCTCGCCTCCCACCAGGTGGGCGCGGCGGTGGTGGCCTTCGCGGGCGGCCTGGCGCGGGACCTCTTCGGCTCGTACGACGTGGTCTGGTACGCCTCGGGGGCCCTGTGCGCGGCGGCGGCCCTGATGGCCCTGGTGATCCGCAGGCGCCCGGCGCCCGTGGCGATGGCCGTCTGACCTCCCCGAGTCTCCGTCGCAGGGCCCGTGCGCCGAGCCTCCGTCGCCGGGCCGTGCGCCGATTCCCCAGCGCCGGGCCGTGCGCCGATTCTCCGGCGCCGGCCTACGCGGTGAAGCGGCCGAAGCGACCCCGGTGGAAGAGCAGGGGCGCGCCTTCATCCCCGGCGCCCAGGGCCTCCACCCTGCCCACCACGATCAGGTGGTCCCCGCCCGTGTGGACCGTGCGGATCGCGCAGTCGATCCAGGCCGGGACGGAGTCCAGGCGGGGGGAGCCGGTCACGGGCGCCGGCCCGTAGGGGACCCCCGCGAACTTGTCCGCGCCGCTCACCGCGAAGCCCCGGCACAGCTCGCCCTGGTCCGCCCCGAGGATGTTCACGCAGAACGCCCCGGCGCGGGCGATCCTCGGCCAGGTCGTCGAGGTGCGGGCCACCATGAAGGCGACCAGGGGTGGGTCCAGGGAGAGCGAGGCGAAGGACTGGCAGGCGAAGCCGGCCGGGTCGCCGTTCTCGTCGAGGGCGGTGATCACGGTGACGCCGCTCGCGAAGTGTCCGAGTACCCGACGGAATTCGGCCGGATCGACGGGCAGCCGCTCGTCGTCACGGACCGCCCGGAGATCCGGGCGGGGGAGCGGCTCGACGGCGGTACGTGCCCCGACGGAGCTGAGGTATCGGACGGCGGTGGCCGCCATCCCGGCGTGTCCCATCACATCACCCATTGAAGCTGACGGTTCGTCAGATGGGAAGGTGTGCGGCCCACCCGGTCCGGGTCATCGCCCCTGGTACCTCGGCGCGCGGCGCTCCACGAAGCTCGCCACGCCCTCGTTCGCGTCCCGCGTCGTCATATTGATCTCCTGCGCGGCGGCCTCCGCCGCGAAAGCGGTGGCCCGGTCCGTGTCCAGCGACGCGTTCACCAGCTGCTTGGTCAGCGCGAGCGCCCGTGTCGGTCCCTGCGCCAGCCGCTCGGCCCACTCCCGCGCGGTCTTCTCCAGCTCCGGCGCCGGGACCACCCGGTTGACCAGCCCCATCCGCTGCGCCTCCGCCGCCGGCAGCGCGTCGCCGAAGAACATCAGCTCCTTGGCGCGCTGGGGGCCGACGAGCCGCGGCAGCAGATACGCCCCGCCCCCGTCCGGCACAAGACCGCGCCGCGCGAACACCTCGATGAACCGCGCGCCCTCCGCGGCGAGGACGAGATCGCAGGCGAAGGCCAGATGCGCGCCGATACCGGCCGCGGTCCCGTTCACCGCCGCGATCACCGGCTTCTCACAGTCGAGGACCGCGGCGACGAGCCGCTGCGCGCCGAGCCGGATCGTCCGCGCCACATCGCCCGCGACCCGCTCGCCCCCGGCGGACGGCGCGCCGCCGCCCCGCAGATCGGCGCCGGCGCAGAAGCCCTTGCCGGTGGCGGTCAGGACGACGGCGCGTACGTCCGGGTCCGCGGAGGCCTCCGCGAGCAGCGAGATGATCCTTTCCCGCTGGTCCCAGGTGACGGCGTTCATGGCCTCGGGGCGGTTGAGCGTGATCCACGAGACGCCGTTGTCAGTGGTGTGCAGTACCAATGACTCAGCGAATTCCAGGGACTCTTCGGGGGAGGACGTCATGGGGGAGCAGCTCCACTTCCTGTGGTGCGTACGGGCAGCGGGATCGCCGGGATCAGCGCGGTCGGCAGGGCCGGCGGGGGTGGCTGAGGCAGCGGCGTCAGCGGCAGACCGCCAGGGCGTCCAGGGCCACCGCGCCCTGGCCGCGCGGCAGCACCATCAGCGGGTTGATGTCCAGCTCCGACAGCTCGTCGCCCAGTTCCAGCGCCATCCGCTGCACCCGCAGCACCACTTCCACCAGCGCGTCCACGTCCGCGGGGGGCGCTCCCCGGACGCCGTCCAGCAGGGCCCGCCCGCGCAGTTCGCCGAGCATCGCGCGCGCCTGACCCTCGCCGAAGGGAGGCACCCGTACCGCGGCGTCGTTCAGGACCTCCACCAGGACTCCGCCGAGGCCCACCGTCACCGTCGGTCCGAAGAGCGCGTCCTGGGTGACGCCGACGACCATCTCGACGCCCCGCTCCACCATCTGGCAGACCAGGATGCCGTCGAGATCGATGTTCTCGTAGCGGGCGATGTCGGCCAGTTCGCGGTAGGCGTCGCGGACCTGGCTCGCCGACGTCAGGCCGATCTTGACGAGGCCCAGCTCGGTCTTGTGGGCCAGCCGCGCGCCCGACGCCTTCATCACCACCGGGTAGCCGACGAGGCCGGCCGCCCGGACCGCCGCGGCCGCGCTGGTCACCAGCTGCTCGCGCGGTACGCGAATGCCGTACGCCCGCAGGAGCTGCTTCGCCGCGTGTTCGCTCAGACGGTGGCCCGGGCGCATCAGCGCCTGCGCCTTGCGGAAGGACGGCGAGAGGGTGCGCGGCGCCTCGTCGAAGGGCGAGCGGTAGGCGGTGGTGAACCGGCTGTGGTCGAGGTAGGCCTTGACGGCGGTGACGCAGTTGCCGAAGGTGCGGAAGGTGGCGACCCGGGACGAGCCCAGCAGTGTCGTCCGGTAAGCCTCCTCGGTGCCCACGGGCGAGCCCCACACCACGCACACCAGCTTGTCCGTGGTCTCCGCCGCGTCCACCAGGTCCTGTGCCAGCTTGTCGCTCATCGGCGGGAAGGGGCCGGTGATCGGGCAGATCAGTACGCCGACCTCCGGATCGGCGAGGATCGCGTCGATGATCTTCCGGCCGCGCCAGTCGCCGACGGGGTGGCCGCCGTTGTCCACCGGGTTGGCCACGTTCAGGTACTCGGGTATCCACTGGTGGAGTTCTGTCTGCTTGGCCGTGCTCAGGGTCGGCAGGCGCAGTCCGGCGGCCGTCGCCAGGTCCGAGAAGTGCGCGCCCGTGCCGCCCGAGATCGAATACACCACGACGCCCTCGGCGGCGGGCCTGCGGGCCCGGGCCAGCAGGGCGGCGGTGTCCTGGAGTTCGTCGAGGCCGTCCACGCGGATCACGCCGAACTGCCGCATCGCGGCGTCGACGACCTGGTCCGCGCCGGTGAGCTTGCCGGTGTGTGAGGCGGCCATGCGGGCGCCGGTCTCGGTGCGGCCGACCTTCACGGCGACGACCGGCACCCCCCGGCGCGCGGCGCGGTCGGCGGCGAGCAGGAAGGACCGGCCGTCCTTGAGTCCCTCGACGTAGCAGGCGATGGCCCCGACCTCGGGGCGCTCGGCGAAGTACGAGATGAAGTCGGCGGTCTCCAGATCGGCTTCGTTGCCGGTCGGCGCCCAGTGGGAGAGCCGTACGCCCAGCTCCTGCATGGTGAAGACCGGGCGCCCCTGGTGGCCGGACTGGGTGATCAGGGCGATCGCCGGGCCCTCCAGGTCGTCGCGGAACCGCTCGAAGGCGTTGAGGTTGGTGTTCGGGCCGAGCAGGCGCAGGCCCGAGCGCTGGACCGCGGTGGCCAGGTGGGCCTGCGCGAGGGCTCCGGCGTCGCCGGTCTCGGCGAAGCCCGAGGCGAAGGCGACGGCGAACTTGACCTTGGCCTCGGCCAGTTCGCCGATGAGGGGGAGGGGATCGGCGACGAGGAGCACGGCCAGATCGACGGGCTCGGGCAGCTCGGCGACGGAGGGCACGCAGTCGATGCCGAAGACGGACGTCCGGGTCGGGTGCACCGGATGCACCCGCGCGCCGACGCGGTCGGCCCAGGCGATGAGCTGCCGGGTGATGCCGGTGTTGGGCCGCCCCTCGGTGTCGGAGGCCCCGACGACGGCGACGGACTCGGGCCGGAAGAACCGGTCGAGATCGGGAACGGAGGCGTAGAGCGGGCGCCCGCTGACATCCAGGTCGCCCTCGGTCGCGGCGGTGCCGTGGACAGCGGTGCCGGTCTGCTCCCCGCAGGCCACGACGCGCGCGCGGAGATCGGTGGTGAAGGTGCCGTGGGTTGATCCAAGCATCGTTCCGCCCCGCTCCTGCTCGTTCGGTCAACTGAACTGACGCATAGTCAGATTACAGACCTGACGGCATGTCAGGAACAGGTGCGGGGGCACTTCTCTGCCGGCGGGCGTCCTCCAGTGGGTCGGGGCGCCCCGACCGCCCCCTCGGTCGTGGGCGCGCCGACCGTCCGGCAGGGGCCCGACCGCCCGCTCGGTCGCGGGCGCGCCGACCGTTCGGCCGGGGGTGCCCGCTTCCGTGCCGCGGGACCGGCTCAGCCTTCGGCGGCGGTCACCAGCTCTTCCTTCGTAGTCGCCCCGTCCACCGGCACGTCGAAGCTGTACCCCTCGTCGCAGAAGATGAGCTCGATGTCCTTCGGGACGAGCGTGCGGTACCAGAGGGCGAACTCGGCGACCAGGCCGATGTGACCGTCCAGGTAGACGCACCGGCCGTCGACGTGCGTGTGACCCTCGACGGTCTCGCCGTCGCGCTCCAGCTCCCATTCGACGTCGCGCACCCGCACGTCCTCGGGCAGCTCCCTCCGCCGCACGGACGCGTCCGGCCATGTGGCCGACAGTGAGGCGATGAGGGCGTCCTGGCTGACGCTCCACTCCTCGCTGTCGAATACGACCAGATAGTTCATCTCGCCACTCCCTCGCGGATCCACTTCTTCACGGCTTGACGTCAACCTGCCCCGGGATGCCGTACTTGCGCATCTTCTCCTGGAAGTAGGCCACGGCCCGTGGGTCATTGGTGACGATCCGCAACTTCTTCACCGGCGTGTTCGTGTCCTTGAGCACGGCAGCGTACCGACGGAACTCGTCGTCGACATCGGCGTCGACCTTCTGCCGGATGAAGTCGGGCGCTTTGGAACCCTTGATGAAGGGGCTCCTGTCCGGGTTGTCCACCAGCTTGGCGTCGATCAGATCGCCGGTGTTCGAGTCGAAGCCGTCCGCCCAGACCTTCTCGCCGCCGCCTTCCACCTGGTATTCGGTGTCGCCGGCATGCTTCCGCTGATAGGCGCGCTGCTTGGGATTTCCGTAGTTGGCGCCACGCGTCTTCAGCTTGAGCTTGTACTTGGTAATGCAGTCGTTGTTGTGGACGAGGGCCGAGCCGGCCCCGACGCCCACGTAGTACGTGTGGATCCCGTCGACGGTCAGGTCGTGGGTCGTCAGGCGCTTGGCGAACCGCTGGACGACGCCGACCTGTACCGACGTGCCGGCGGACGTGCGCAGCAGCGCGCCGGGCCGGATGTCACCCGCGTCCACCCAGCGCCCCAGGTCCACCGCCCAGAACGGGTGGGTGTCGGTCGCCGTGACGACGGCGGGGCCTTCGGGGGTGAGGACCGTCAGCCGGGTGAAGTCCTTGTCGTCGTGGGTGGTGAAGGTGCGGGTCACGGTACGGAGCGTGGTGAGCCCGCTCGCCGGGTCGGTGGCGACGACCTGGTCGCCCAGGCGTACCGACTCGATCGGCACGCTCAGCCCGCCGGCGACGAGCACCCGGGTGCCCGGCGGGAAGCTGTGGCTGACCGGGCAGGTGGTCGGCTTGTCGTCGGGCTTCTTCTCGTCCGGCTTCTTCGGCTTCTCCGCGTCGAGTTTCTTCTTCGCGTCCTCGAGTTTCTTCTCGGCGTCCTTGACCTTCTTACGGTTCTTGATCAGACCCGTCAGACCGTCATAGAGCTTCCCGCCGTGCTTCTTGAGCTTCCCGATCAGCTCGGCGGCCTTCTTCCACTTCCACGGCGCCCCGTACTTCGCCGCGAGCTTCCCAACCGCACCGCCGATCAGACTGGTCAAAATGTTGATCAAAGTCTCGGTGCAGGCGCCCATGTCGCCCTTGGTGATGCAGTCGAAGGCATCCTTGATCCCGAGCTCCTCGGCCAGGATCTTCGCCAGCTCCTTGGCCGCTTCCTTCGCCTTGTCCGAGTCCGACTTCTCGGCCTTCTGCGCGTCCTCGAGCTCCTTGACGGCCTTCTCGTAATCAAGCTGCGCCTGCGTCTTGGGCTGCCCGTTGTTGTCCGACGCCGGCTTGCCCGAACCCGGACCGTCCGCCTGCGTCGTCCCGTCCCCACCACCGCCGCCGCAGTCACCACCGCCACTGATCCGGCACACCTGCGCGCTGATCTTCTCCGTCAGCTCCGCACCGATCCCCGTCGCCACAAGAGCGCCGACGATGGCCACCACGACCATGACAAGGCCCAGGTACTCCAACGCACCCTGACCCCGCTGCGACTTCCGCAACCCCAACAACCGGGCATCGGTGCGGTAACCGCTCGTGCGCCACCGCCGACGGGCCCAACGCGCAATAGTCTCAGGCGACATGAGCCCGACCCTAGAACGGGCGGACCGGCTTTGTCGTGGGCCTGAGGACCCATCGGTGGGCCCAACTGCGTTTCAGAACAGTCGAGTTCTGGACACCCCGACCGCCCGCCGCACCCGGTCGTCCGCGGCTACCTCGCCAGTGCCTTGGCGATCCGGCGGGCGTCGATCGCCATCTCGCGGAACATGCCGCTGATCGGGTTCGTGAAGCCGGTGAAGTACAGGCCGGGCGCCTGGGGCGGGGTACGGCCGCCGTGGACCACCGGGCGGCCGCGGCCGTCGAGGACGTCGAGGTGGCCGACGAGGTCCTCGAGGGCGCGGGTGTAGCCGGTCGCGGCGATGACCGTGTCCGGGGTGAGGCGGGTGCCGTCCGCCAGGACCACCTTGCCGTCGTCGAAGGACTCGACCGCGGCGACCACCTCGACCTTCCCAGCCCTCACCGCGTCGATCAGACCGACGTCCTGGACCGGGATCGCGCCCTGGCGGACCCGGGAGTACAGGCCCGTGTCCGGGCGGGGGAGGCCGTGGGCCGACAGGTCGGGGATCGCGAGCCGGGACATCAGGCCGCCCAGCCGGTCCACGAGGCGGACGGGAAGCCGCCGCACCAGGATCCCGGTGCGCTGGGCCGGCCACCCGGCCGTGGAGCGGCGCACGATGTGGGGCACCGTACGGACCGCGAGACGCACCCGGGCCGCGCCGCCCTCGGCCAGGTCGGCGGCGATCTCGGCGCCGGTGTTGCCGGCGCCGACGACGAGGACGTCCTTGCCCGCGTAGGGGGCCGGGTTGCGGTAGGTGCCCGCGTGCAGCAGCTCACCCCCGTACGCGTCGAGACCGGGCCAGTCGGGCAGCCGCGGGGTGTGGTTGTAGCCGGTGGCCACCACGACCGCGCGCCCGGTGAGCCGGCGCCCGCCGGTGGCGTGCAGCACCCAGTCCCCGTCGGCCGGCTCGATCCTGGAGACCGCGACCCCCGTCACGATCTCCAGCTCGTGCACCTCGGCGTACTTCTCCAGATAGCGCACGACGTCGTCCCGTGAGACCCACCGTCCGAAGGAGCGGGGGATCGGCAGTCCGGGCAGCGCGGAGAGCCGCCGGGTCGTGTGCAGGCGCAGCCGGTCGTAGTGGCCCCGCCAGGAGGCGCCGACGGAGTCGGACTTCTCCAGCACGACGGCCCGGACGCCGCGCTCGCGCAGTGAGGCCGCGACGGCGAGTCCCCCGGGGCCGCCGCCGACGACGTAGACGGGTCTGTCATGGGTGGTCATGTCCATGAATGCTGAGCGTAACGGCGTGCTCACATGATGGGTCTCGGTGAAGAGGGGTTTCGGTTGCGAATCGATCACGCCCGCACGCCCCTTGCGTACAACGGTTGCATCCGCTGAACTGACGTACCGTCAGATCAAACGGGAGGGGAGCCCCCATGCGGACCATCTGGCTCACCGGCGGCGAGTGGCTCGCCGTCCTGCGGATCGGGCTCGGGCTGTGGTGGCTGGAGAGCTGGCGCCACAAGGACAAGAAGGGCTGGTTCGAGCGCGGCACGGGCATCGCCTGGGCGCAGGACGTCGCCGCGAAGCACAAATGGGCCATGGTCAAAGGAGGCTTCGACCGGGTGGTCGCGCCCCGCCCCAGAGCGATCGCCTACGTCGTCGTCTACGCCGAACTCGCCCTGGGCCTCGGCCTCGTCCTCGGCTTCCTCACGCCGATCGCCCTCGTCGGCGGCCTGCTCCTCAACCTTCTCTATCTGGTCCTGATGATCCACGACTGGGCCGAGCAGGGGCAGAACGCGATGATGGCGCTGATCTCCTTCGTCGCGCTCTTCGCGATGTCCTGGCAGACCTGGTCCCTCGACCACGCGATCGGACTGTTCTGATGACCACCGCGAAGCCGGCCGCGATCACCGCCGCCACGCCCGGGATCGACGCCTTCACCCGGCCCTACTGGGACGCCGCCGCCGACGGCCGGCTGCTGATCATCCGCTGCGGCGCCTGCGGGAAGGCCCCGCACTACCCGCGCGAGTTCTGCCCGTCCTGCTGGAGCGAGGACGTCGCCTGGGAGCAGGTGAGCGGACGGGCCACGCTCTACACGTGGTCCGTCGTGCACCGCAACGACCTGCCGCCCTTCGGCACGCGCACGCCCTACACGGCCGCCGTCGTGGACCTCGTCGAGGGCCCGCGGCTGATGACCGGGATCGTGGAGTGTGCGGAGGCGGACCTCCGGATCGGCATGGAGCTGGAGGTGGCCTTCCGGACGGACGACACGGACGGCGTCACCATCCCGGTGTTCCGGCCGGCCGGCGCGCCCGGCCCATGAGCACGCCCGGGCCAACGCCCGGCCCTTGCGCACGCTCGGGCCAACGCCCGGCCCTTGCGCACGCTCGGGCCAACGCCCGGCCCTTGCGCACGCTCGGGCCAACGCCCGGCCCTTGCGCACGCTCGGGCTGAGCGCGACCGACCCTTGAGGGCACTCAGCGCTCGAGGGCGCTCACACCTTGAGCGGTACGGGGTGGATCTCGTCGGCGGCGTGCCCCGTGCGCTCGTGGATGCGCTGCACCGCCTCGGCCGACGGCGCCTCGGACAGGCAGTACACCGTCCCGGACTCAGGGTCGGCCCACGCCTTCTCGAAGTGGACGCCCTCGTCCTTCTCGATGGACAGGTCCGCCTGGTGCGCTTCCTTCAGCTGCTCCGCCGTTATGCCCACCATTCCGTGGTGGACGTCCATGTAGGTCGGCATGGCTCCCACACCTCCGCTGGTCGCGTCGCGCCCCCGTTTCCTTCCTTCCATGGTGCGCCGCTCACTCGCCCGGGGCCACGCAGAGCTGGGCCGTCACCACCAGGTTCAGCAGCTCCGGGTCGACGAACTCGCCCTCGGCCGGTGGGGCGCAGCGCCACGACAAGGGGTACGTGTTCCCGTGGGCGGCCGGGACCCCGACGTACTGGTCGCGGGCCGAGGGGCCGAAACAGGTGGCGCCCGGCGGCCACGCGTATTCCTTGCTCGTCCCCGGAGGGATCAGGAAATACGTCCACCGCCCGCCCGCCACCTCCCGCACCACGGGCCCCGGCTGCCCGTCCGTGAGGTCGGCCAGGTGGTGGAGCACGGCCTCGCCGCGCACCCCGCGCACGCGGATGGCGTCGAAGTGGACACCGGCGAGACGCAGCTGGTGGCCCGACGCCGGTACCCAATCGGGGAGTTTGTTGCTCGTCATGGCTACGAGCATTCCGATGGTTGCGTAGCGTGACCAGAGGGACTCGATGCACATCGGACCGATGTGGGGAGGGTGGTGGTCGTTGTGGTCACGAGCCAGCAGCCGTCGGCGGCGCGCGTGCACGTGGGGGAGCTGATCAAGGGCTTCCGCAAGCGGGCGAACCTGACGCAGAAGGACGCGGCGGAACGCCTGTTGATCTCGGAGTCGCTGGCCGGGGCGTACGAGCGCGCGGAGCGGATTCCGACGTCCGACTTCCTGCGGGACGCGGACAAGGTGCTCGGCGCGGAGGGCGCGCTGATGTCATGCGTCCGGCTGATGGAGGAGGAGAAGTACCCGCGGACGTTCATCGGCTGGGTGCGGCTGGAACGGGACGCGCGCAGCATCGGCGCGTACGAGAACATGCTGTTCCCGGGCCTGCTCCAGACGGAGGCGTACGTACGGGCGCTGTACGGGGTGCGGGTGCCGTCGCTGAGCGAGGGTGAGATCGAGCGGAACGTGCAGGCCCGGTTGGAGCGGCAGGCGGTGCTGCGGCGCGATCCGTTGCCCGTGGTGGCGTATGTGATCGACGAGTCGGTGCTGCAACGGCCCATCGGAGGCCCGGAGGTGCTGAAGGCGCAGCTCTGGCACGTGGCGGAGTGCGCGCAGGGGATGCAGCATCTGACGGTGCAGGTAATGCCGATGAGGCTGGCGGTGCATGCGGCAATGAGCGGGCCGATGGCTCTGCTGAGTACACCGGAGGGGCGGAATTTCGGGTACGCGAGCTGGCAGGGCGGCGGTACGTTGATCTCGAATCCGCAGGACGTCAACCAGTGGATCGACCGCTTCGGCGCCTTGCGGGCCCAGGCGCTCACCCCCTGGGAGTCCGTGGACCTGATCGAGAGGATGGCGGGGCAGCTATGAGCACCGAGCTCGCGTGGTTCAAGTCCAGTTACAGCGGCAACGAGGGCGGCGCCTGCGTCGAGGTGGCCTACGACTGGCGCAAGTCCAGCTACAGCGACAACGAGGGTGGCAACTGCGTCGAGGTCGCCGCCCACCCCCGCGCCGTCCACGTCCGTGACTCCAAGGTCCCCGACGGCCCCGTCTTCACCGTCACACCCGCCGCCTGGAGCGCCTTCCTGGAGGGGCACGCAACGCGCTAGGCGTGTGGTCAACCACCCCCCGGCAGGGGCGAGTTCGGTCGTACGATGCCCTCGGGCCCACGAAGCGTGTGGAACGAGGGGGAATGATGTTCGCAGAGGGAATGACCGCCCTGGCGGCAGCGCTCAGTGCCGCCGTGGTCCAGGCAGCCGGTACGGATGCCTGGACCGCTGTCCGTGACCGGGTGGCCGGAGTCTTCGGCCGGGGTGACGGAGAGGTCGAGCGGGCCGAGCTGGAGCGGCTCGACCGGACGGCCGCCACGCTGGAGGCGTCGGCGCCCGAGGAGGCCGACCGGACCAGGACGCGCCAGGAGGGCTTCTGGCAGGGCCGCTTCGAGGAACTGCTGGAACGGCTGCCCGAGGACGAGCGGGCGCGTGCCGTCGCGGAGTTGCGTGCCGTGATCGCGGAGCAGGACGGCCCGTCGGGGGCGGCCGGCGGACAGCTCTCGGGCAATGTCTTCCACGGCCCCACCGCCGTCCAGACCGGCAGTCACAGCCACCAGGTCAACCACTTCGGGCGGGGTGCGTGAACGACTCCGTACCCCCGAGACCGCCGGGACCCCCGAGACCCTCGAACCCGCCGAACACCTTCCACGGCTCCAACGCGGCGCAGACGGGCCCGTACAGCACCCAGTACAACCACTACGCGGAGCCGCGCAGCAAGGTATGGATGTCGGTCACGGGGACGGCCGCGCTGGTCGTGATCTGCGGCGCCGTACTGGCCTGGTTCCAGCTCTTCGGTAACCCGGACACCTCAGACGCGGGCAAGGACCCGGGGGCGGTGACGTCGTCATCCGGCGGAGGGACGGACCACGCGGGCGATCCGGCGCCGCCGGCGTCGCTGCCGTCCGAGAGCACGCCGTCGAGCGGCAAACCCTGGACGGGGCCCGTGCGGCTCACAGAGATGGGGCCGCAGCTCGACCGGAACCCTCCCACGCTCGACGCGTACGAACGCGATCTCTACCTCGTGCTGATTTATCCGACGACGGTCCATGACTCGGACGCCATGACCAACAAGAGCAACATCGCGATCTGGTCGGGAGAGGGCACGCCCAACCGTCAGCAGTGCCTGGAGACGGTCTCTGCGCAGGGCATCCGGCAGGTCGAGGTGAAGCAGGGGACGGTGCTCTGTGTGAGGACCAAGGAAGGGCGCATCGCGGCACTGAAGGTCACCAAGGCGGTGAACGACTTCACCACCGGTGTCGAGGCGCAGGCGACCGTATGGCCCGAGATCATCGCGGCATCAGGAACGAACTGACCCACCACCCTCACGGCCAGAGCAGCTCCCGTACCCACTCCGCCCCTTCCCGGCGGTACCGCAGCCGGACGTGCCGCCGGCGCTCGTCGCCCTGGAAGAACTCGACCTCGCGGGGTTCGAGTACGTACACCGTCCAGGTCTCCGACTCGGCGTCCGGCTCGGCCCGCGCGCGCTCCCAGGCCGCCCGGCTCGCCTCGGCCAGCGTGTCCGTCGCGTCGAGGACCTCGCTCTGCCGGCCGACCAGGGCGGAGGCCAGCGCGCCCGTCGAGCGGGCGTGGAGGTCGGCGGCGGCCTCCTCGGGGGTGCCGGTCACGACCTGGCCGCGGACGCGGATCTGGCGGCCGCGGGACGGCCAGTAGAAGCCCAGCGCCGCGTCCGGGCGGCCCGCCAGCTGGCGGCCCTTGGCGCTGGTGGCGTGCGAGGCGAAGTGCCAGCCGCGTGCGTCGGCGTCGTGCAGCATCAGGGTCCGTACGTCCGGCCGCCCGTCGTCGTCGACGGTGGCCAGTGACATGGTGTGCGGCTCGGGCTGGCCCGCCTCGGCCGCCTCGACGAGCCACTCCTGGAAGAGCGGCAGCGGCTCGGAGGGTGCGGCCGTGGGGTCGAAGTCCGGCAGGTCGATGTCCCAGACCCGCAGCGAGCGGAGGGTGGCGTGGAAGCGTGACGCGGTCGGCTCGGTCATGGGGCCCATCCTTTCGCGCCGTCCGACAGCCGCTCGCGGCAGGTCCGCCTGGAGGCGATGATTCCGGCATGTCACACGTGTCACCCGGCTTCGACCCGGTGACCAGCCGCCATCCGGCGGCCGTGTGGTGGGAGGAGATCGCGCGGAGCCGGCCGGCCGGGGGCCGACCGGTCGACCGCCCCCTCACGCGGCCAGGCGGGCGACCGCGTAGGACTTGAGCGGGATCGCGCGGGCCGCCTTCTGGATCTCGTCGCGGATCTTCTTGGCGATCAGGTTCTTCCAGGGGGTGCGGGGGAGTATCCGCACCATGAACATCCGCAGGGCGATCTTGCGGCGCGAGGAGACGGTCATCTCCTTGGCGAAGCCCGCGGCGACCTTCTGGTTCAGCTCGACGCCGGGCCGCATCTCCCGCTCATAGGCGGCGAAGGCGGCCGTGTGGTCGCCGCCGGCCGCCGCGAGCTCGCCCGCCAGGACGTATGCGCCGATGAGCGCGAGGCCGGTGCCCTGCCCGGAGGCGGGGGAGGCGCAGTGGGCGGCGTCGCCCAGGAGCACGACCCTGCCCTTCGACCAGCGGTCCATCTCGATGAGGCTGAGGGAGTCGAAGTAGAAGTCGTCGGCCGCCGCGGCGTCCTGAAGGAAGCGGGGGATCTCCCAGCCGACGCCGGTGAAATTGTCGGCGAGCAGCCGCTTCTGCTGGGTGGAGTCCCGGTGGTCGTAGACCAGTTCCTGCGGGGTGGAGAAGACGAAGCCGGTCTTCGCGGTGGTCTCGCGGGCGGAACGGTAGGCGAACACCAGCTTGTTCGGGACCGCGTGGTAGGTCTCCCACTGGGTGAGACCCAGGCGGTTGGGGCCGGAGAAGATGGAGATGTACGCGCCGAGGTGGCGCGTGAACTGCTTCTCGTCGCCGAAGACGAGCCGCCGGGTGTTCGAGTGCATTCCGTCGGCGCCGACGACCAGGTCGAACCGGCGGCGCGTGCCGCTCTCGAAGGTGACCTCGACGCCGTCCGCGTCCTCGTCGAGGGCCGCGATCGAGTCCCCGAAGAGGTACTCGACGTCGTCGCGGGTGCGGTCGTACAGGATGCGGGCGAGGTCGCCGCGCATGATCTCGTCGTCGCCCTCGACCCGGCCGCCGAAGATCTCGGCGGGCAGCTCGCCGATGGTCCGGCCCTCGGAGTCGACGTACGAACCGCCGTCCATGTCGGTGGACTTGGCCCGCACAGCGTCCATGATGCCCATCCGCTCGCAGACCTCGATGGCCGTGCCGCGAAGGTCGACCTTGTAGCCGCCGGGCCGCAGTTCGGGGGCCCTCTCGACCACCGTCGGCACGAACCCGTAGCGGTGCAGCCACAGGGCGAGGGCGGGACCGGCGATCGAGGCGCCGGAGATCAGGACGGTCTTGGAAGCGGGCGTGCGCGTCATGGCGGGACTCCTTGTCGGTGGTGTCCGGCGCCGCTTCCGGCGCCGTGCACACGACTATACGGATGTCCTACACGCTTGTCTATGACGGATGTATAGATCCTTGGGAAGGGCTCAGTCGCGCCCCAGGACCACCGTCCCCGAGGAGCAGAACCAGCCGCCCGTGCCCGAGGCGACGGCCAGCTCCGGCAATCCGCCCCCGGCCTTGCGCACCTGCCGTCCCGTCGCCTCACCGCGCAGCTGGCGCACCGCCTCGACCAGCAGGAACAGCCCCCGCATCCCGGGATGGCAGGCCGACAGGCCGCCCCCGTCGGTGTTCACCGGCAGCCCGCCGGTCAGCGTCAGCCGGCCCTTCTCGACGAACGGCCCGCCCTCGCCCTTCGCGCAGAAGCCCAGGTCCTCCAGGGTCACCAGGGTCATGTAGGTGAAGGCGTCGTAGATCTCGGCGAGGTCGATGTCCTCGGGGCGCACCCCGGCCCGCTCGAAGGCGAGCCGGCCGCTCACCGCCGCCGGGGAGACCGTGAAGTCGTCCCACTCCGACATCGTGGTGTGCGAGACGTACTCACCGGTCCCGAGGATCCACACCGGGTCCTTCGCCGTGTCCGGCACGTACTCCTCCGCCGCCAGCAGCACCGCGCAGCCGCCGTCGCTGCGGATGCAGCAGTGCAGCTTGGTGAACGGATCGGCGATCACCGGTCCGTCCAGGACGTCGTCCACGGTGATCGGGTCGCGGAACATCGCGTCCGGGTTGAGGGCGGCGTTCGCCCGCGCCTGGACGGCGACCTCGGCGAGCTGCTCCAGGGTCGTGCCGTACTCGTGCATGTGGCGGCGCGCGGCCATCGCGTACTTGGAGACGAGGGTGTGGCCGTAGGGCACCTCGAACTGCAGCGGTCCGCGTCCGCCGAAGGAGAGGTTCGACGTGCGGCGCCCGGCCCGGATGTCCGCGCGGGCCGTCGAGCCGTAGACGAGGAGGACGGCGTTGGCGTGGCCCGCGGCGATGGCGTCGGCGGCATGGGCGGCCAGCACCTCCCAGGTGGCGCCGCCCACGGCGGTCGAGTCGACCCAGCGGGGCCGGAGCCCCAGATACTCGGCGACCTCGACGGGGGCGAGGGTGCCCAGGCCCGCCGAGCCGAGACCGTCGATCACCGAGCGGTCGAGCCCGCTGTCGGCGAGGGCGCGGCGGGCGGCCTGGGCGTGCAGGGCGTGCGGGGTGGCCTCGTCGACGCGGCCACAGTCCGAGAGCGATATGCCGACGACGGCGACTCTGCGCCGGTTGCGCGGGGTGGCAGGCATGAATCTGACGGTACATCAGATAGGGTCGCGCGTATGCCGAGAAGTGCCGCTGAAGATGTCGACGAGTACCTCGCCGAGGTCGTCGAGCCCGACCGGCTCACGGTCCTCGTGCGGCTGCGCGAGCTGTGCCGCACGGAACTGCACGGCTACGAGGAGGTGATGGCCTACGGCATGCCCGCCTACCGTCTCCCCGGCGGCGAGCCCGAGATCGCCTTCGCCAACCAGAAGCACTACCTCTCCTTCTATCTGATGCGCCCCGACGTGCGCGAAGGCTTCGAGGACCGGCTCTCGGACCAGGACATGGGCAAGGGCTGCCTGCGGTTCCGCCGTACGGAGACCGTCGACTTCGCTCTCGTGCGGGATCTGCTGCGGGCGACGGCGGCCGGCCCCGGCCAGGTCTGCTGAGGCTCGCACCCCCCGACCCCTGGGCATCCGACCCGGCCCGCTCTAACATGACGGCCCGTCAGATACGGAGGGGAGCTCCATGGACGCCGCCTTCACCGCAGAGCAGGACGAGATCCGCCGCACCCTGCGCGAACTGCTCGCCAAACGGTCCGGGCCCGCCGAGGTCCGCGCGGCGGTCGCCACCGCCGACGGTTACGACCCCGAGCTGTGGGCCCAGCTCTCCGCGCAGCTCGGCCTGCCCGGACTCGCCCTGCCCGAGACCCACGGCGGAGTCGGCTGCTCCCTCGCCGAACTCGCCCTCGCGTGCGAGGAGACCGGCCGGGTCCTGCTGCCCTCACCCCTGCTCGCCACCGCCGCGCTGGCCGCGCCCCTGATCGACCGGCTCGGCACGGACAGCCAGCGCACCACGCTGCTCCCCCGGATCGCGGCCGGCTCGCTCACCGCCACGCTCGCGGTGCCCGGGGGGTACCTCGCCACCGCCCTCGGCCTCACCGACGACACCACGGACGGCCAGTGGGCCGGTGGCGGCAGGGCCGGAGGCGTACAGGCGCGGCCGTCCGGGGACGGCTGGCAGCTGTACGGGGAGGCCGCGCAGGTCATCGACGGGCACAGCGCCGGGCTGCTGCTGGTCGCCGCGCACACGGGTGGCTTCGCCCGTGCCCGGACCCTGCTCTTCCTCGTACGGGCCGGGGCGCCGGGCCTGTCCCGCGTACGGCTCACCTCGCTGGACGAGACCCGCTCGCTCGCCCGCCTCGAACTGCGCGACTGTGCGGCCGAGTTGCTCGGGCTGGACGGCGTGGACGTGACCCGGGCGCTCGCCGCCACCGGCCGGGGAGCCGCCGCCGTCCTCGCCGCCGAGGCCGTCGGCGCGGCAGCGGCGGCCCTGGAGCGGACCGTCGACTACGTCCGGTCCCGCGAGCAGTTCGGCCGGCCCATCGGCTCCTTCCAGGCGGTCAAGCACCGGCTGGCAGATCTGTACGTCCACGTCCAGGCGGCCCGCTCGGCGGCGTACTACGCGGCCTGGGACCCGTCCGCGGGCGGCCTCGCGCTCGCCCAGGGCCTGGAGGCGCTGCGCACCGTCGCCGGGGAGGCGATCCAGCTCCACGGCGGCATCGGCTTCACCTGGGAACACGAGGCGCACCTCTACTTCAAACGGGCGGCCGCCGACGAGCTGCTGTTCGGTCCCGTCCACCGGCTGCGCGCCCGCGCGGCCGAGGAAGCCGGACTGTTCACCCCGCGAAAGGCGGCCGCCTGATGCCTCCCGGAGTCCGCCTCATGCAGAAGGTGTCCTCGACGCGCACGTTCGCCAGGATCGCTCCCTACTTCATCCCGGCGATGGACCGCACGGTGCACCGGCTGACGCGGGGCAAGGTGATGCTCAGCGCGCGGATGCTGCCGGGTGTGGTGCTCACGGCACGCGGTGCGAAGTCGGGGCAGCCCCGCCGTACGCCCCTGGCCTGCATGCCGGAGAAGGACGGGAGCTGGATCCTGATCGGCTCCAACTTCGGGCGCGAGGGGCATCCGGCGTGGACCGGGAACCTGCTCAAGCACCCGGACGCCGAGGTGAGCTGGCGGGGTGAGGACATACCCGTGAGGGCGCGGCTGCTCACGGGGCAGGAGCGGGCGACCGCATGGCGGGAGGTGCTGAGGTTCTGGCCGCCGTACGCCACGTATCAGGCGCGGGTGGAGCGGGAGATCCGGCTGTTCCGGCTGACCCGGCGATAGAGCCTGTTCCTCGGAGCGTGCCGGTCTTTGGACATGGGAAAGCCGACGGCGGTCGGCATCGCGCGGGACCGCCGTCGGCGTGACAGGACGTGCGGAGGGGACGAAGAACGTTACTTCGTCGGCTTCTTGCCCGTGATTCCCAGATGGACCAGCAGGGAGAGATTGGGCTTGAGTTCGGTCTGCTTGACGCCCCAGGCCTGGAAGCCCTTCTGATGCGAGGCGACCGCGGCCAGCATCGCGACCAGCGAGCCGGCCATCGCCGCGGGGCTGACGTCCTTGTCGACCTTGCCCTTGGCCTGGAGCTCCTTCACCGCGTCCGTAAGGGAGTTGGTGACGGAGTTCAGGATCTTCATGCGGATCTTGTAGAACCGCTTGTCGCCCTCAGCGGCCCCCAGATCCACCACCCGGAGGATGGCGTCGTTGCGGCGCCAGAAGTCCAGGAATCCTTCGACCAGCTCCTCCGCGGTCTGCCAGCCGGCCTTGCCGACCCAGGAGCGGCCGGAGACCAGTTCGGTCAACCCGGCGCCCTCCTTGGCCATTTCCTCGGCCACTTCGAGGACAGCGCCCTCGACGTCGGGGAAGTACTGGTAGAAGGTCGCGGGTGAAGTCCCCGCCTTCCGGGCCACGTCGATGACTTTGACGTCCCGGTACGGCGAGGAGCTGAGCATCTCGCTGAGGCAGTCGAGCAGCTTCTGCCGCGTCGCCTGGCCGCGTCGGCCTGCCACGCGGCCGTCGACGGTGCGTACTTGTCCTGTCATGCCGTCAGCTTACCGAGGGGTGATCGGCGCGCGATTCGGCCGACTGCAAATGGGGTGTGGTCCTCCTCCCACCCCCGGGCGGCCCCGGCGACGGCCCTCCGGGCGCCGGCGTCAACCGTCGGCGTCGCGGGGGTGCCACTCAATAGGATTATTAACAGCCTGTGGACAACTTCGGTGGACAAGCCATGGGAATCCCGGGCCCCAGACCGAAAAGTGCCTGTTTGTTCGATTCTGTTCTCTGTGTGGGTCGTGTGGCGCCGCTAGCTTGACCGTGACGGGCACCACACGGGCCGTACCAGGGAAGGAACCGCCCATGGCCGCATTCGCAGAGGGCACACCGTGCTGGGTGGACGCGCAGCTCCCCGACCTCGAGGCGGGCAAGCGCTTCTACGGTGAGCTCTTCGGATGGACGTTCGGTGACGACCCCGACGCGGACCACGGGCACTACACCACCGCCCTCCGCGAGGGGAAGCGTGTCGCCGCCCTGGTCCCCAAACGGGACGGCCGCCTTCCCACCACCTGGAACGTCTACCTCGCCACCCCTGACGCGGCCACGCTCGGCGACCGCATCGAGGAAGCCGGAGGCCGGGTGGTGCTGACCCCCTTCCCAGTCGGCCCCCTCGGCCTCATGGCACTCGCCGCGGACCCGGGCGGAGCGGTCTTCGGGCTCTGGCAGCCCGGCACCCACAGCGGCTTCGAGCTGCAGAACAAGCCCGGCTCCTTCTGCTGGGCCGAGGTCTACACACGGGAGAAGGAAGCCGTCGACGCCTTCTACGAATCGGTCTTCGGCTATGAGGTGAGGGACATCGCGGCCGAGGGGGAGAGCGAACCCATCGACTTCCGCGTCTGGTCCCCGGCGGGCAGCGCCAACGGCGACGACCAGGCGATCGGCGGCCGGAGCGTGATCAACTCGGCGTTCCCGGCCGAGATGCCCAGCCACTTCCTCGTCTACTTCGCCGTCGAGAACTGCGATGCCACGGCGGAAACGGCCGTCCGGCTCGGCGGCCGGGTCACCGAGCCGCCCTTCGACACGCCGTACGGGCGGATCGCGGCGCTCATGGACAACCAGGGCGCGGCCTTCGCGGTCCTCGCCGAGCCGGTGACACCCGCCCAGCCGTTCCGGCCGGCCGCCGCTCTCGGCGCCCAGCCGCCCAAGACCCCGGATGCCAAGGCCCCCGCCGCCGAGGCCCCGGTCGCCAAAGCCCCGCCGGCCGGGGGCGCGGAGGCCGCCGTGACCGCCGACCCCGCCCGGTCCCTGGAGGCTCAGGGCGGTAAGGGGTCCGACGAGTGATATGAGCTGAGACACCCCGATCCGCCCCCGGGTTCGCCACCGCCGCCTCCGGCAGGAACAATCAGGGGCGCGGGGCCGTACCCTCATGGCCCTACGGGGAGGTGGCAGGCAAGTGGAGCAGCTGACGCAGCACGACCCGAGGCGGATCGGACCGTTCGAGGTGCTGGGCCGGCTCGGTGCCGGCGGCATGGGTCTGGTCTATCTCGCGCGGTCGGCGTCCGGCCGGCGTGTGGCGATCAAGACCGTACGGACCGAGCTCGCCGAGGACCAGCTGTTCCGCGTCCGCTTCACGCGTGAGGTCGAGGCCGCGCGGGCGGTCTCCGGCTTCTACACGGCGGCCGTGGTCGACGCCGATCCGCGCGCGGCGGTTCCGTGGCTCGCGACCGCCTACGTCCCGGCTCCCTCCCTCGAAGAAATAGTGAATGAGTGCGGGCCCATGCCCGCCCAGGCCGTCCGCTGGCTCGCGGCCGGTGTCGCCGAGGCCCTCCAGTCCATTCACGGCGCGGGCCTCGTCCACCGCGACCTCAAGCCGTCGAACGTGCTCGTGGTCGAGGACGGGCCGCGCGTCATCGACTTCGGTATCGCCTCCGGTGTCTCCAACACCCGGCTGACCATGACCAACGTCGCCGTCGGCACTCCCGCGTACATGTCCCCGGAGCAGGCGCGCGACTCGCGCAGCGTCACCGGCGCCAGCGATGTCTTCTCGCTCGGCTCCATGCTGGTGTTCGCCGCGACCGGGCACGCCCCCTTCCACGGCGCGAACCCCGTCGAGACCGTCTTCATGCTGCTGCGCGAGGGCCCCGACCTGGAGGGGCTCCCGGACGAGCTCAGGCCGCTCATCGACGCCTGTATGCAGATGGACGTCTCCCTGCGGCCGACCCCCGCCGACCTCCAGGCGCAGCTCGCCCCGCACCTGTTCGGTTCGGGCAACGACGACAGCGGCACCGCGTCCGCGTGGCTGCCGTCGCGGGCCACGGCGATGATCGAGCAGCGCCGGGGCGGTGGCCGGGTCCCGGCGCCCGCACCCGCCGCGCCGCCGACTCCGCCGCCCGCGCCGCCGCGCCCTCCCCGGCGCGCGCCGGACTGGGACGCGGCCTGGCGCGGCGGTGAGGACCCCCGTACCGGCCAGGCGTCCCCCGGCCCCGCCCGGGGCCCCGGGCGGCACGCGGGGCCCGGATCGCCCTCGGAGGCCGGGCCCGTCCGGCTGCCGGGCGCGGCCGTGCCCATCGGCCCCGGCCCCCGGGTCGCCGACACCCGCGCCGCGATCGTCGCCGACACCGGCCCCGCGACCGGCTGGATCCGCCGTCCGGGTGGTGGCCCGAACGGCGCGGAGCCGGGGCCGACGGCCGGCACCCGGCCCCTCCCGTCGCCCGCGTCCGCGCCCACGGCGGAGGGACAGCCGCCCGCCCAGGCCGAGCCGGGGCACTGGCGCCCCTGGCGGTTCCGTATGTCGAACGACGTGTGGGGCACGCCCGTCGTCGACGGCGACCTCCTCTACGTCACCTCCTTCGAGGTGCACGCCCTGGACGTGGCGAGCGGCCGGCGCCAGTTCAAGACCCGGGACGTCGCCTGGTCGATGGCGGTCGCGGGCGGCCGCGTCCACGCCTCCGACGGGCCCACGCTGTACGCCCTCGACGCCACCGACGGCAGCGAACGCTGGCGTCTGCGGACCGACGCCTGGGTGTACTCGCTCAAGGTCGACCGGGGCACCGTCGTCACCGGCACGCGCGGCGGCGGCGTCCAGGGCTGGGAGGCCTCCAACGGCGCCAAGCTCTGGGAGATCAGCGGCGCGCAGACCGACTTCGAGACCCCCGAGGCCGGACCGGCCGTCCACGGCGACACCGTCTACGTCTGGCGCGACGCACGCCTCCAGGCGCTGGACGCCCGTACGGGCACCGAGCGCTGGTCGTACCCCGTCGGTGACGCGGCGTCCTGCGGCAACGTCCCGGTCCGGGTGGCCCCGGCGGAGGACGGCTGCGTGTACGTCTCGGCCGGTACGCGCGTGCTGTCCATCGACATCGTGAGCGGGCTCGTCCGCTGGCGCTTCGAGGCGCCCGCGGTGTTCCTGTGTGCCCCGGCGTTCGCTCCCGGGCCCGCCGTCACCGGCGGCGGGGTCTACCTCGCCGACTACCTGGGCACCGTCTACGCGCTCGACGCGACCACAGGCAAGGACCGGTGGCGCATCGCCACCGAGGGCCGGCAGTCCGTCGAACCCGTCCTTGTCGTCAACGGCAACGTCCACGTCGGCAGCGGCAGCGCGCTGTACACGCTCGACGCGGTCACCGGCACGCCCAAGTGGCGCTTCGCGGCCGGCGGAGACCTCATCGGCACACCGGTGGTCGCGGACGGCCGGGTGCACTTCGGCTCGGCGGACCATGTGCTGTACACGCTGGACGCGAGTGGCGGACAGCTGCGGTGGAAGCTGGCGACGGGCGGCGAGATCACGGGGTCGCCGGTGGCCAGGGGCGGCGTGGTGTACGCGTGCAGCAAGGACCGGTGCGTGTACGCGCTGGACGCGGTGAAGGGGACGGCGACGCGCGCCTGACCTCTACGGCGCGCTGTCGCTCAGGCGGTCACGCGGGCCGGCCGGGCCCCGGCGGCCCACCGTGGCGGCGGTCGTCCGGCCAGTCGTCCCCCTGGTCCCGCGGCGGGCCGTCCCACGCCCTGGTCTCCTGGGAGGGGTCGCCCTGCGTCGGGTAGGCCGAGGTGGGGCGTTCCCCGGCACGGTCGTCCGGGTAGGCGCGCTCGTCGGGGTAGCGGTCGTCCGGGTAGGCGCGGTCATCGGGGTACGCGCGCTCGTCCGGGTACGCGCGGTCGTCGGGGTGCGCACGGTCCCCGGCGTACGCCGGCTCCGGTTCCGTACGGCGTGTACGCCGGCGGCCCGACATGATCGCCGCGCCCAGAAGCAGGAGCAGTCCGCCGCCGAGGGCGAGCCCGACGCCCGAACCCAGCCCGTCGCTGTCGTCGCCGCCGGCCGTGAGGCTGCCCGCCTCCTGGCCCTGCTGGACCATCCACAGGATGGTGAAGCCGAGCACGATGACGCCGGCGAGCGCCACCAGGAGACGCGAGCGGAAGACCAGCCCGAGCAGGGTGATCACAGCGGCCACCACGAACGGCAGCAGGACCGAGATCCACAGGTCCGACTTGGTGTCCGTGATACCGCCGAACAGGTCCTCGATGCGGTAGTCCCGCCCGTGACGGCCGTCGTACCAGGCTCGGAAGGGGCTCCAGACGGCGGCCGTCGCTCCGGCGAGAGCGGCGATGGAGCCGAGGACGTTGCGTATCATCGTCGGCCTCCTTGGGGTCGGCTCTCGATCACGACGCTACGCCGGGTGGGTACGCCCCGCCACGCGGCGGCTCGTTAAGGTGGCGCGCGACAACCGCGGTGGAGTGGCAGGGGGAGTGGCATGGTGGGTCGGCGTCCGAGGTTCGCGGCGGTGCTCGTGGTGGTGGTGCTCGCGCTGACCGGGTTCCAGACCTCGACCGGAGGCAAGAGCGGCGGCCGGGGCAAGAGCAAGAGCGGCAGCAGTCGCAGCAGCAGCAGCGGTGGCGGTTGCTCCAGCTCGAAGAAGGGCAACGGCGGCTACCGCGACTACGACAACGACAACGACGACGACTACGGCTCCTCGTCCGGCGGTTCGTCGAGTGGCTCGTCCACCGGTGAGCCGACGCCCACGCCCACCTCGACCTCCCTTCTCGACGTCGTGATCAGCGAGTGCGTGGACGCCAAGCAGCGCAGGCGCAAGGGCAAGAAGACCAGGACGGCCGCCGGCGACACCTCAGCGACCGTCCGGCTCACCTCGCGCTACTCGGTCCGCCACACGTACCGGGTCACGGTGAACTTCACCGGTCTCAGTGGCTCCTCCATCGACTCCGGGCAGGCCGAGGTGGTCGTCGAGCCGGGCGTCACCACGTCCGTGGAGGTGGGCATGAAGAACCCCAAGAGCGTGAGCCGGGTCAAGAAGTGCGTGCTGGGCCGGGTCGAGCTGAGGGACTGAGCGGTCCCGTTGCGCTGTTAGGGTGACGTGCGCCCGTCAACACGGGCCTCCGAACTTTTGACACTTTCAACGGGGGTTGAAGAGTGAAGCTTCGTCATGTCCGCGCGGTCGCCGTCTTCGGTATCGCTGTGTTCGCGCTCACCGGAGCCCGCGGCTCGCACGGCGGAAGCTGTTCCGGTTCGAGCTCCGGCGGCTCCAGCAGCCACAGCCGCGACGACAACGACAGCACCACCGGCGGCACCACCGGCTCCGTGACAGGTGGTTCCAGCAGTGCCCGCAAGGCGGAGCGCGATGTGCGGATCGACGACTGCCTCATCTCGGCCGACAAGCTCACGGTGAAGGTCACCATCACCAACAGCGACGCCCTGGCGTACAAGTACGACGTCAGCGTCCAGTTCAAGGGCGAGGTCGGCGGTCCCAGCGCCGACGTCGCGTTCGCCACGGTGGACGACCTGCTCGTGCCGGGCAACGGCTCGCAGTCGACCGAGGCCTCCACGCCGTACACCGGCAAGGGCGACGGCTCCGAGTACAAGAAGTGCCTCGTGGTCAGCGCGAGCCGGGTCGTGTCGAGCTAACGCAGCCGGAAGCCCGCCCCGCCCCGTCCTGAGAACAGCTGCGCCTGCCGCTCCGGCGGCAGGTTCCCGAGCGCGATCAGGTGCGGGGCGTGCGCGAGGGCCTGGGCCCTGGCCGCCTCCTTCGCCGACCACACCGCCCGGACCGTGCCCTGCACGGCCTCGGTCGGGCAGGCGGCGATGACGGCGGCGGCCCGGCGGGCCGCGTGCGCCGCCTCACCCGGGTCGGTCAGCTCGGAGACCAGCCCGGTCTCGTACGCCCGCCGCGCCGAGACCCGTTCGGCCGTGCCCATCAGGGACATACGGGCGACCTCGCCGAACGGCATCCGCTGGGCCATGGAGATGGCCTCGTACGCGCTGACCATGCCGTAGGTGGTGTGCGGGTCGAAGAAGGTCGCCTCCTGGGAGGCGACGACGAACTCGGACTCGCCCAGCAGATAGAACGCGCCGCCGCAGGCCATCCCCTCCACGGCCGCGACGACCGGCTTCCACAGGTCGTTCGCCTTGGGGCCGATGGCGATCAAAGGGTCGTCGATCGTGTACGGCGAGGACGGCTGCGGGACCTCGGCGCCCCGGTCGATGCCGGTGCAGAAGGCCTTCCCGCCGGCGCCCGTGAGGACGACGGCCCGTACCGTGTCGTCGTACCTGAACTCCCGCCATACATCGGCCAGTCGGGCCGCCATGTCGAGCGTGAGGGCGTTGTGCCGCTCGGGGCGGTCGAGAGTGACGAGCGCAACCCCCGACTCCTTGTCCGTCTCGACGCGGATGCTCATGAGCGCTCCAGCAGCCAGCGCGGAACCGCCATGCCGTCGATCTCGGTGAAGGCGACCCTGACGCCGGCGCCGATGCGCAGCCGGTCCGGGTCCACCGAGTTCAGCGGGGCGTCGGGCGCGGCGACGACATTGCCGACGAGCCGGATCCGGGGGTCCTCGACGAGCTCGACGACGACCGCGTTGTACGGGGCCTGCGCCGCGTAGTCGGGGAGCAGCGGCGGATGCGGCAGGACGTACGACCAGATGCGGCCCCGGCCGCTCATCCTGCGCCATTCGCTGTCGAAGGACTGGCAGTGCGGGCAGCAGGGGCGGGGCGGGAAGCGCGGCTCGTCGCAGGCCACGCACGCCTGAACGCGCAGCTCGCCCTGTGCGGCGTACTCCCAGAAGGGCGCGCCGTCCTCGTCGGTGACGGGTGTGAGCATCTCAACTCCTCAGCAGTACGGCCGATGTGGGCACGCCCTCGCCGGCGGTGACCAGACAGGTCGCGGCGTCCGGGACCTGGGCGGTGCTGGTGCCGCGCAGCTGCTTCACGCCCTCGTTGATGAGGTTGAAGCCGTGGACGTACGCCTCGGAGAGCCCGCCGCCACCCGTGTTGAGGGGCAGCCGGCCGCCGATCTCCAGCGCCCCGCCCTCGGTGAAGGCGGCGCCTTCTCCTCGTCCGCAGAAGCCGTAGCCCTCCAGGGAGAGCGGGATGAGGGGGGTGAAGGCGTCGTAGATCTGGGCGACGTCGATGTCCTCGGGGGTGAGGTCGGCGTTCTTCCACAGGTGCCGCGCGGCGGTCCAGGCGGGGCCGGTGAGCGGGTCGTCGTTCCAGTAGTTGACCATGCCGTGGTGCTGGGCGGGCAGGCCCTGGGCGGCGGAGTGGATGTAGACGGGCTTCTGGCGGCAGTCGCGTGCGCGCTCGGCGGAGACGATGACGCAGGCCAGCGCGCCGTCGGTCTCCAGGCAGTTGTCGAAGAGGCAGAGCGGCTCGCTGATCCAGCGGGCGGTCATGTACATCTCGCGGGTCAGGGGCCGCTCGTACATGATCGCGGCGGGATTCTGGTTGGCACGGTTGCGGCAGGCGAGGGCGACGTTGAAGAGATGGTCGCGGGTGGCGCCGTACTCGTGCATGTAGCGCCGGGCGAGCATCCCGATCTCGTCGGAGGGGCGCAGCAGTCCGAAGGGCCGGGTCCACTGGCCGGGAGTGGGAAGCTGGACGGCGGTGTTCTTCCAGGGTCTCGGTCCGCTGCCGCGCTTGCGGGAGCGCCAGGCGACGCCGACGCTCGCCTGGCCGGCGGCGACGGCGGCGGCGAGATGGGCGAGGGTGGCGCAGGAACCGCCGCCGCCGTAGCCGACCTTGGAGAAGAAGGTGACGTCGCCGGCGCCGATGGACTTGGCCACCTCGACCTCGTCCGTCTCCTCCATCGTGTACGAGGCGAAGGCGTCGACCTCGGACGGTGCGATGCCGGCGTCGTCCAGGGCGGCGAGGATGGCGCGGCAGGCCAGGGTCTTCTCGGGTTCGGGGAGTTGCTTGGCAAAGGCGGTCTGTCCGATGCCGACGATGGCTGTCCTGTCCTTGAGCACTGCAACCTCCCCGATCGCGAGCTGCTGACAGCGCGTCAGGCTACAGCTAATCTGACGGATAGTCAGCTACTGCGTCTGGGTGGAAGGACTGGGGATGCGCGGCGACCTGGAGTGGGGCTCGATACCGACGTTGGTGCGGTCGGCGGCCGAGCGGTACGGAAGCCGGGAGGCGGTCGTCGAGGGCCGGATCCGGGTGTCGTACGAGGAGCTGGGCGACCGCGTCGAACGGGCGGCGGCGGCCTGCATGGCGTCGGGCGTCCGGGCCGGGGACCGGGTCGCGATCTGGGCACCCAACACCCTCGACTGGATCGTCTCCGCCCTGGGCGCGGTGTCGGCGGGCGCGGTCCTCGTCCCGCTGAACACCCGCTTCAAGGGGGCGGAGGCGGCGTACGTCCTCCAGCGCTCCCGGGCGAAGCTGCTCTTCGTCACCGGCACGTTCCTCGGCACCTCGTACGTCGCCTCGCTGCGCCGGGCCGACGTGGAACTCCCGCACCTGGAACAGGTGGTGGTGCTCGCGGACTCCGCCCCCGAGGACTACCGCACCTGGAAGGACTTCCTGGCCGGGGGAGAGGGGGTGAGCGGGGAGGAGGTCCGGACGAGGGCCGATTCCGTCCTGCCCTCCTCCCCCTCCGACATCATCTTCACGTCGGGTACCACGGGCGCCCCGAAGGGGGCCGTGATCACACACGCGCAGACGCTGCGGTGCTACGACGTCTGGTCGGAGCTGGCCGGCCTGCGGGAGGGCGACCGCTACCTCATCGTGAACCCGTTCTTCCACACGTTCGGCTACAAGGCCGGGATCATCGCCTGCCTGATGCGGGGCGCGGTGATGGTGCCGCAGCCGGTCTTCAACGTGGACACGGTCCTCGCGAACATCGCGTCGGAGCGCATCTCGGTCCTTCCCGGCCCCCCGACGCTCCACCAGTCACTCCTGGACCACCCGGCCCGCTCCGCGCACGACCTCTCGGCCCTGCGGCTGGTGGTCACCGGCGCGGCGGTCGTGCCCCTCCAGCTCGTCGAGCGCCTCCGCTCCGAGCTGGGCATCGCCACCGTCCTGACGGCGTACGGCCTGTCCGAGGCGAGCGGCATCGTCACGATGTGCCGCCAGGGCGACCCCGCGGACGTCATCGCCGCCACGTCGGGCCGCGCGATCCCGGACACCGAGATCCGTGTCGAGAACGGAGAGGTCCTCGTCCGCGGCCACCACGTGATGCGGGGCTACTTCGAGGACCCGGAGGAGACGGCGAAGGTCCTGGACGCGGACGGCTGGCTCCACACGGGAGACGTGGGCGTGCTCGACGACGCGGGGAACCTGCGGATCACCGACCGGATCAAGGACATGTTCATCGTCGGCGGCTTCAACGCGTACCCGGCGGAGATCGAACAACTCCTGGGCCTCCACCCCGACATCGCCGACATCGCGGTCATCGGCGTCCCGGACGCCCGGCTGGGCGAGGTGGGCAAGGCGTACGCGGTCCGGCGGCCGGGCTCGACCCTGACGGCGGACGACCTGATCGCGTGGGCGCGGCGGGAGATGGCGAACTACAAGGTCCCGAGGGAGGTGGAGTTCGTACCGGAGCTGCCGCGGAACGCGAGCGGGAAGGTACTGAAGGGCGAACTCAGGGCGGTCAGCCGGTCACGGTGACGTGCACGTTCGCGGGGCCGGCCGTGGGCGTGGTGACGTGGACGTTCGCCAGCGCCGGGGCCGCGGAGCCCGTGACGAGGGCCGCGGCGACGAGCGCACCGAGGATCAGCTGCCTGGCGCGGGTCATGCGGGCCTCCGCGGGGATGGATCGATTCCGGACATGACTGACCCTAGGCGCTCGTTGGTCGGATGATCGATGGTTGCCCTGGCTTCCGGACAACTTATGGCTCGTTACACGCCGCGGCCGCGACGGCTCCCCCTCCGCGCCGCCGCGGCCGCACCCCGTGCGTGAAGGTCTACTTGGCGGGTTCCGTCGTCACGTGGATGTTGGCCGGCGCGACCTCACCCTCGGGCTCGCCCGTGACGTGGATGTTCTTGATACCGATCTTCTCGGCGATCGCGTCGCCACCCTCGCCACCGGTGACGTGGATGTTCTTCGTCTCGATGCCGCCCTCGCCACCGCCGGTGACGTGGATGTTGGTCGGCTTGACGATCGGGTCGGTGGTGTTCTCGTCGGCCATGGTGGTCAACTCCCATGAGTAGTCGCTGCGGTGGTCTGCGAGGCCCGCCCGGCTGTTCCCCCGTGGACGGCCGGACGGGCCTCAGTGCAGGGCCGCTCACCCTATTGCGTCGGAGCGACGGCCTTACCGTTGACCCGTCTGCCCCCCGACGCGACGGATCGATGAGTAAGAGAATGCCGGGCGGCGATAAACGAACGATGAACGCCCGCTGCCGGGGCCTCAGGCCGCCGCGGCCGGGGAGAGGAGCGCCCGTACGTCGGACGCCTCCGGTGAGCCCAGCACGTCGTAGATGCCG
Source organism: Streptomyces sp. NPDC038280 (assembly GCF_055600045.1). Lineage (NCBI taxonomy): Bacteria > Bacillati > Actinomycetota > Actinomycetes > Kitasatosporales > Streptomycetaceae > Streptomyces > Streptomyces sp. NPDC038280. The sequence goes on along the minus strand of NZ_JBVJYZ010000010.1, from coordinate 89,500 downwards.
AGCGCCTCGCGCCAGCAGACCTCCGCGCGGCCGAGCTGCCCGATGCCGTGCAGAGCGCGGCCCAGGACCGTGAGGACGTTCCCGCGCCGCCACTCGCCCCCGATGCCCCTGAGTACGGTCAACGCCATCTCGGCGTTCAGCGCGGCCTGGGCGAACCGCTGGGTGGCGACGTCGACCTCCGCGAGCCGGAAGAGCGTCATGCCCTCCCACAGCCGCTGACGGCTGTCACGGAAGACGGCGAGGGCCGCCTGCAGACTGTCCGCGGCCTCCGGCAGCTGCCCTGCGCGGGTGAGGGCCACGCCCATGGCGTACCGGCCGTTCGCGCCCTTGAGGGCATGGCCCATCCCGTCGTACATCTCCGTGCCCTGGAGGGCGAGGGTGACCGCGCTGGCGGTGCGCCCGGTGAGGAGGTGGATGCGGGACAGGTTGCAGAGCGCGCTGGCCTCGCCGGGGCGGTCCTCGCAGTCGCGGAAGGCGTCGATGGCGCGGCTGAGATAGCCCTCGCCCTCCTCGTAGCGATTGCGGTAGACCGCCATCACTCCCAGCGTGTTGGCGGCCCAGCAGTACGGGAGCGGATCGCCGACCGTCTCGGCCAGGCCCATGGCCTCCCGTGCCTCCTCGTCCGCCTGGTCGAAGCGGCCCGACACATGGTGGACGTACGCCAGTGTCAGCGCGGCCCGGCCCTCCGCCCGGGTGTCGCCCGCTTCCCTCGCCGCGTCCCGCAGACCGGCCGCCGCCGCTTCGTACTCCTTCGAGTTCGCGCCCGACTCCGCCAGGTCCAGGGACGCCCACAGCAGGTCCACCGACCGGCGCAGGGTCGTCTCGCCCGTCGACTGACGGACACATGCCAGGAGGCAGTTGGCCTCCGCGTACAGCCAGTCCTGGGCCGCGTGGCGGTCGGTGAAGACCGGGCCGTCGTACCGCGTGGGCTCCAGGTGGTCCACCAGGCGGTCGCCGGGGCGTTCGATCGCGTAGCCGCGCGAGGCCGTCGACAGGTAGAAGTCCAGCAGCCGGGAGAGGGCCAGTTCCCGCTCGACCGGCGGCTGTTCGTCGCGCTCCGCGCAGGCGCGGGCGTAGAGGCGGACGAGGTCGTGGTAGCGGTAGCGGCCCGGGGCGGCGGACTCCAGGAGGGAGGTGTCGACCAGGGCCTCCAGAAGGTCCTCCGCCTCCTGGAGGGGCAGGCCCAGGACCGCGGCCGCGGCCGCCAGGGAGATGTCGGGTCCGTCGGCGAGGCCGAGGAGGCGGAAGGCGCGGGCCTGCTGGGGCTCCAGCTGGCCGTAGCCCAGCTCGAAGGTGGCCTTGACCGCCAGGTCGCCGGCCTGCAGCTCGTCGAGTCGGCGGCGCTCGTCCGCGAGCTTCGCGGCCAGGACCGAGACGGTCCAGGTGCGGCGCGCGGCCAGCCGGGAGGCGGCGATACGGATGGCGAGGGGCAGGAAACCGCAGGCGGCGACCACGTCGAGGGCCGCTTCCCGCTCGGCCTGGACCCGCTCCCTGCCGACGATCTTCGTGAAGAGCTGGAGGGCCTCCTCGGGCGACATCACGTCCAGATCGACGAGGTGCGCGCCGGCCAGATCGACCATGCGGGTGCGGCTGGTGACCAGGGCGGCGCAGCCGGCCGTGCCGGGGAGCAGCGGCCGGATCTGCGCGGCGTCGCGCGCGTTGTCGAGCAGGACGAGGATGCGCCGGCCGTCGAGGGTGGAGCGGTACAGCGCGGCCCGTTCGTCGAGGCCGTCCGGGATGGCCGTGTCGGGGGTGCCGAGGGCGCGCAGGAAGGAGCCGAGGACCGTCTCGGGCTCGGCGGACCGCGCTCCGGCGCCCTGGAGGTCGATGTAGAGCTGGCCGTCGGGGAAGTGCGGGCGGGCGGCGTGCGCGACGTGCACGGCGAGCGTCGTCTTGCCGACCCCGCCGATGCCGGCCAGCGCGGAGACGGCCATGACCGAGCCCTCGGCGGTGGCGAGCCGGTCGCCGAGCTCCCGCACGAACGCGGCGCGGCCGGTGAAGTCGGAGACGGTCGCCGGCAGCTGGGCGGGCCGGGCCGGCGCGGGGGCGGAGGTGGTCTCCTCGACCGGTCGGGCCAGCTCCGCGTCCGCCTGGAGGATCCGCTGCTGCAGCCGGGAGAGCTCGGGGCGCGGGTCGACACCCAGCTCGTCGGCGAGGAGGCGGCGGGTGTCGGCGTAGACGGCGAGGGCCTCGGCCTGCCTGCCACTGCGGTACAGGGCGAGCATGAGGAGCTCACGGAGACGCTCGCGCAGCGGGTGGGCGGCGGTGAGCGCGGTCAGCTCGGACACGGCCTCCGCGTGGCAGCCGACCTCCAGGTCCAGGTCGAGGCGGGTCTCCAGGAGCTGGAGGCGCCACTCCTCCAGCCGGGCGCGCTGGGTCTCGGCGTACGGTCCGGGCACCGAGGCGAGGGGCTCGCCGTCCCAGAGGCCGAGCGACTTGTTGATCAGCGAGCGGGCGCCCGAGCGGTCGCCGGCGGCCCGGAGCTTCTCCGCCTCGGCGGCCAGCTCCTGGGCGGCGTTGAGGTCCAGGGAGTCGGCCCGGGTGCGGATCGCGTACCCGCCGGACTCGCTGACCAGCACGCCCGGGTCCAGGATCTTGCGCAGCCGGGACGCGTAGGTGCGCACGGCCGCCAGCGCCTGGGAGGGCGGCTCCTCGCCCCAGATCGCGTCGATCAGCTCGGAGGCGGTCGCGGTGCGTCCGTCGCGCAACAGCAGCGCGGCCAGCAGGGCGCGCTGCTGCGGGGAGCCGGAGGGCAGCGCTTCGCCGTCGCGCCACGCGCGCACCGGACCGAGCACGCCGAACCGCAGGTCGCTGCCCGTATCGCTGTGACCTGTCAGCGGAGCACGCTGCTCCGGCACTCGTGGCCCGTTGTCACGGTCCATAGCTCCCCCTGCTCGCACCCCTGGTCCTGCCGCTGGCTTCGCCCCCGACAGTCTGCCTTGTCCGGAGCGTATGCGTCAGCACTGGGTGACTCTCTGCACAAGGTCTGGACATGATCTGCCGACGAGAGAGCTGACGGGTCGTCAGATCAGCGCTACGGTGGAGGACATGGAGACCTTCCCGAAGATCATCTCGGTGGACGACCACACGGTGGAGCCCCCCAACGTCTGGCGGGACCGGCTCCCGTCGAAGTACCAGGACACCGGCCCGCGGATCGTCCGGGCGCCCCTGAAGGAAATGACCTTCCTCGGCGGCAAGTTCGCGCCGGTCATGGGTGCGCCCGGGGACGACGGGCCGATCGGCGACTGGTGGGTGTACGAGGATCTGCACCGCCCGCTCACCCGCCTCGACACGGCCGTCGGCTACGACCGCGACGAGATCAGGCTCGAGGTCATCACCTACGAACAGATGCGGCCGGGCTCCTACAGCGTCCCCGACCGGCTCGCCGACATGGACGTCAACCACGTCCAGTCCGCCCTGTGCTTCCCCACGTTCCCCCGCTTCTGCGGGCAGACGTTCACCGAGGCGGCCGACCGTGAGCTGGGGCTCCTCGGCGTGCGGGCGTACAACGACTGGATGGTCGAGGAGTGGTGCGGCCCCGAGGCGCGCGGCCGCCTCATCCCCCTCACGCTGATCCCGCTCTGGGACGCGGAGCTCGCGGCGGCGGAGGTGCGCAGGAACGCCGCCCGGGGCGTACGGGCCGTCGCGTTCTCCGAGATACCGCCCCATCTGGGGCTGCCGTCCATCCACACGGACGCGTGGGACCCGTTCCTTCGGGCCTGCGACGAGACCGGGACCGTCATCGCCATGCACATCGGCTCATCGAGCCGGATGCCCTCGACGTCACCGGACGCGCCGCCGGCCGTGGGCTCGACGATCACCTTCGCGAACTGCTGCTTCTCGATGGTCGACTGGCTGATGAGCGGCAAGTTCGAGCGTTTCCCGAACCTTCGGATCATGTATGCGGAGGGCCAGATCGGGTGGATCCCGTACATCCTGGAACGGGCGGACGTGGTCTGGGAGGAGAACCGGGGCTGGGGCGGGGTGGCCGACAAGGTCCACCGGCCGCCGTCGGAGCTGTTCGCGGAGCATGTGTACGGCTGCTTCTTCGACGACGCGTTCGGGCTCAGGAACCTCGACGCGATCGGGGTGGGCAATGTGCTCTACGAGACGGACTACCCGCACTCCGACTCGACCTGGCCCAAGTCCAAGGAGGTCGGAGAGGCCCAGATGGGGCACCTGGACCCGGCGGTGATCGACCGGATAGTCCGGGGCAACGCGATCGACCTGCTGGGCCTGTCGGACGAGGGGCTGTGGGTGGGGTAGGGCCGCGCGGCGGAGCGGCACGGTCGGTCGGCGCGTTGTCAGTCCCCCGTTGTCAGTGCCCCGGGGTTCAATCGGGGCATGTCCTCCGAGGGTGAAAATGATCAGGTCCGTCCCCTCTCCGGGCGTGCTCCCGCGGCCGGCGAGGAACGCGTCGTGCGCGGCGAGGACTGGTACGGGCGGGAGCTGGGGGCCGGTGAGACGTTCACCCGGTGCACCTTCTTCGACACCGACTGGACCGAGCTGGTCAATGAGGGCGCCGTCTTCGACGAGTGCACCTTCTCCGGTGTGCGGTTCAACGCGTCGCGGCACACCGGCGCCGCTTTCACCAACTGCACCTTCCGCAAGTGCGCCTTCTTCGACAGCCGCTTCGAGCAGTGCAAGGTCGTGGGCAGTCTGTTCCAGGAGTCGACGTACGCCCTGCTGGAGGTGACCGGCGGCGACTGGTCGTACGCCGGGCTGCCGGGGGCGGATCTGCGCAAGACCGTCTTCGACGGGGTGCGGATGCGCGAGGCGGACCTGACCGCCGCCCGGCTGGAGGGCGCGACGCTCGTCCGCTGTGATCTCTCCGGGGCGATGCTCCACAGCGCCCGGCTGGACCGGGCCGACCTGCGCGGCAGCGATCTGTCGTCCCTCGATCCGCTCACCGTGCGCGCGGCCGGGGCGCGGATCGACCTGGAGCAGGCCGCCGTGATCGCCACGGCTCTGGGCTACGACGTGGGGTAGGTTCCGGCAACACCCTTGTCTGATGGGGCGTCAGCAAAGACGATGGGGCTCATCGTTTATGACGAACCGTCAGATGAGGGTGGCCCGCATGGTCATGTACGGGATGCAGCTCCCGGTCCAGTCGCAGAGCACCATGTACGCCGAGCCCTGGGAAGCGGGCGCCGGCCCCGACGACCTCGTCGAGATCGCCCGTACCGCCGACCGGGCCGGATTCGGGTACATCGCCTCCTGCGACCATGTGGCGATCCCTCGCAGGCTCGCGGGACCCATGAGCACCGTCTGGTACGACCCGGTCGCCACCCTCTCCTTCCTCGCGGCCGCCACCGAGCGCGTCCGGCTCATGAGCCATGTCGCCGTGGTCGGCCTGCGCCACCCCCTCGTCTCCGCCAAGGCCTACGCGACGCTCGACCACCTCTCCGGCGGTCGGTTGATCCTCGGCGTCGGCGCCGGCCACGTCCAGGAGGAGTTCGAGGCGGTCGGCGCCGACTTCGAGCGCCGAGGACCGCTCCTCGACGAATCCATCGACGCCCTGCGGGCCGCGCTCGGGCCCGAGGAGTATCCCGAGTTCGGCGGAGAGCGGTTCTCCTTCAAGGACCTCGGCCAGCGGCCCCGGCCCGCCCAGTCGCACGTCCCGCTCTGGGTCGGCGGGTCCTCGCCCGCCGCCGTCCGCCGCGCCGCCCTCAAGGGGGACGGCTGGCTCCCGCAGGGCGACCCCCGCGACCGGCTGCCCGGCCAGATCGCCCGCATCCGCCGGCTGCGCGCCGACGCGGGGATCACCGGCCCCCTCGTGATCGGCGCGATCGCCGAACCGCTGTACGTGGGCGAGCCGGGGTGGGACACCGGGCGTCGCACGCTCACCGGCAAGCCGGAGGCGCTCGCCGAGTCGCTGCGGGCGTACGGCGCGATGGGCGTCGACCAGATCCAGGTCCGGTTCCGCTCCCGGAGCCGTGCCGAACTCACCGACCAGATGTCGGCCTTCGCCGCCGAGGTCGCCCCGAACCTGAGCTGAGGAGAAGACCATGGGTAAGTTGGACGGGCGCGTCGTCGTCATCACCGGCGCCGCGCGCGGGCAGGGCGAGCAGGAGGCCCGGCTGTTCGCCGCCGAGGGGGCCAGGGTCGTCCTCGGGGACGTACTCGACGACCAGGGCGAGGCGCTCGCCAAGGAGCTCGGCGAGGACACCGCCCGCTATGTGCACCTGGATGTGACCAGGGAGGCGGACTGGCGTGCCGCCGTCGCCGCCGCGAAGGCCGCCTTCGGGAAGATCGACGCGCTGGTCAACAACGCGGGCATCCTGCGCTTCAACGAGCTGGTGTCCACTCCGCTGGAGGAGTTCCAGCAGGTGGTGCAGGTCAATCAGGTCGGCTGCTTCCTCGGCATACGGACGGTCGCGCCCGAGATCGAGGCCGCCGGCGGCGGGACCATCGTCAACACCGCCTCGTACACCGCGCTGACGGGCATGGCGGGCGTCGGCGCCTACGCGGCGACCAAGCACGCGGTGCTGGGCCTGACGAGGGTCGCCGCCGTGGAGCTGGCCGCGAAGAAGATCCGGGTCAACGCCGTCTGCCCGGGGGCGGTGGACACTCCGATGAGCAATCCGGAGGGGGTCGACCCGGCGGCCGTGGCCGAGCTCTACGAGAAGCTCGTCCCGCTGGGCCGGATAGGCCGCCCGGAGGAGGTCGCGGCGCTCGCGCTCTTCCTCACCGGCGACGAATCCTCGTACATCACCGGGCAGCCGTTCGTCATCGACGGGGGCTGGCTGGCGGGCGTGAGCCTGTTCTGAGGAGCCGCCCGACGAGCTCAGTGTCTGACGGCTCGTCAGGTATTGACGCTCCCTCCCCACGGTGCCAGAGTCGACGGCACCAAGTATCTGACGCTTCGTCAGAAACACCCGAAGGAGAAGACCTTGGAATTCGGGCTCTTTGTACAGGGATACGTCGGAAAGCGTGCCGAGACCGATCCCGAGGCTGAGCACAAGGCGCTGATGGAGGAGACCGAGTACGTCATCCAGGCGGACAAGTCGAACTTCAAGTACGCCTGGGCCTCCGAGCACCACTTCCTGGAGGAGTACTCGCACCTGTCGGCCAACGACGTGTACCTCGGGTACCTCGCACACGCCACGGAACGGATCCACCTGGGCTCGGGCATCTTCAACCCCCTCGCCCCCGTCAACCACCCGGTCAAGGTCGCCGAGAAGGTGGCGATGCTCGACCACCTCTCCGGCGGACGCTTCGAGTTCGGCTCCGGGCGCGGCGCCGGCTCCCACGAGATCCTCGGGTTCATGCCGGGCATCACCGACATGAACCACACCAAGGAGATCTGGGAAGAGACCATCGCCGAGTTCCCCAAGATGTGGCTCCAGGAGGAGTACGTCGGCTTCCAGGGCAAGCACTGGTCGCTGCCGCCGCGCAAGATCCTTCCGAAGCCGTACGGGAAGTCCCACCCGGCCATGTGGTACGCGGCCGGCTCCCCCTCCTCGTACGCCATGGCCGGAAAGAAGGGCCTCGGCGTCCTCGGCTTCAGCGTGCAGAAGGTCTCCGACATGGAGTGGGTCGTCGAGTCCTACAAGTCGGCCGTCAAGGAGGCCCAGGCGGTCGGCGACTTCGTCAACGACAACGTCATGGTGACCTCCACGGCCATCTGCGCCGAGACCCACGCGAAGGCGGTCGAGATCGCGGTCGGCGGCGGGCTCAACTACCTCCAGTCGCTGCTCTTCCGCTACCACGACACCTTCCCCCGGCCGGAGGGCATCCCGGAGTGGCCCGAGCTGCTCCCGGAGTACAGCGAGGAGATCATCGAGCTGCTCATCGCCGAGGAGCTGATGATCTGCGGCGACCCGGACGAGGTGCTCCAGCAGTGCAAGCGCTGGGACCAGGCCGGGGCCGACCAGCTCTCCTTCGGGCTGCCGATCGGGATCTCCTACGAGGACACGATGAACACGATCAAGCTGATCGGTGAGCACGTGATCCCGAAGATCGACACCGACCCGGTGCACCGGACGACCCGGTTCCGTCAGGCGGCCGGCGAGTAAGGGGCCGACCCTCCAGGGACGCGGGGCGGTGTCTTCCCGGACCGCTGCCCCGTACCGGCCGGCCGGAGGGTGTCGTGGCCGCGGCCGGCCACGACGCCCCCCGGCCGGAGCCAACAGCACGAGTGAGCCGAAGAGGCCCGCGGATGCCGAAGGGGAGAACGCGCCGGGTCCCGGGGCACGGGGGACCGAGCGCGATCGACCGTCGGCGCACGCTTCAGGGCCGCGGAGGCGAACCGCGTGCCCAGACACAGGGAAAGGGGACGCCATGCTCGACCACCTCATCAGGCGCGCCACCGTCGTGGACGGCACCGGCGCGCCCGCGTACACCGCCGACGTGGGCATCCGCGACGGACGGATCGCCGTCATCGCCGAGCCCGGAACCGTCACCGAGTCCGCCCGCACCAGCGAGGACGCCACCGGCCTGGTGCTCACCCCCGGCTTCGTCGACCCGCACACGCACTACGACGCCCAGCTCTTCTGGGACCCCTTCGCCACGCCCTCCATGAACCACGGCGTGACGACCGTCGCGGGCGGCAACTGCGGCTTCACCCTCGCGCCGCTGAATCCCGACCGCCCCGAGGACGCGGACTACACGCGCCGCATGATGTCCAAGGTGGAGGGCATGTCGCTGGTCGCGCTCGAAGAGGGCGCGCCCTGGAACTGGCACACCTTCGGCGAGTACCTCGACGCCCTTGAGGGCCGTATCGCCGTCAACGCCGGCTTCATGGTGGGCCACTGCGCCCTGCGCCGCCACGTCATGGGAGCGGACGCGGTCGGCGGGCGGCCCACCGAGGAGCAGATGGACCGGATGCTGGCGCTCTTCCACGACGCCATGGACGCCGGTGCCTGGGGGCTCTCCACCACCCAGTCCTCCACGCACTCCGACGGCGACGGCCGGCCCGTCGCCTCCCGGCACGCCCGGCCCGCGGAGCTGCTGGCTCTGGCGAAGGCCGTCGCCGACCACGAGGGCACCCAGCTGGAGGCGATCGTCGCCGGCTGCCTCGACCAGTTCGCCGACGAGGAGATCGACCTCTTCGTCGAGATGAGCGCGGCCGCCGGGCGGCCCCTGAACTGGAACGTCCTCACCATCGACGCCTCCGTCCCCGAGCGGGTCCCGCGCCAGCTCACCGCGAGCGAGCGCGCCCGCAAGTCCGGCGGCCGGATCGTCGCGCTCACCATGCCGATCCTCACGCCGATGAACATGTCGCTGGGCACCTTCTGCGCCCTGAACCTCATCCCCGGCTGGGGTGACGTCCTCGGGCTGCCCGTCCCCGAGCGGATCGCGAAGCTGCGCGATCCGGCCGTACGGGAGGAGATGCTGCGCCGCGCCGACTCCAAGGAGGCGGGAGTCTTCCGGCGCTTGGCGCACTTCGGCCGGTACGTCATCGGCGACACCTACAGCCCCGCGAACGAGGGCCTGACCGGACGGGTCGTCGGGGACATCGCCGCCGAGCGCGGCCAGGACCCCTTCCACTGCCTCGTCGAGATCTGCGCCAACGACGATCTCCGTACGGTGCTGTGGCCCATGCCCACCGACAACGACCCCGCCTCGTGGGCACTGCGCCGTGAGACCTGGGAGCACGAGGACGTGATGCTCGGTGGCTCCGACGCCGGCGCGCACCTGGACCGCATGTGCGGCGCCCCGTACACGACCCGCTTCCTCGGCGACTGTCTGCGCGGCCGCAAGCTCGTCGGCCTGGAGCAGGCGGTGAGGATGCTCACCGACGATCCGGCCCGGCTGTTCGGGCTGCGCGAGCGCGGAAGGGTCGCCGAGGGCTTCCACGCGGACCTCGTCCTCTTCGACCCCGAGCGGATCGACGCGGGTCCGGCGACCCTCGTCCACGATCTGCCGGGCGACAGCCCGCGGCTGGACTCGCGGGCGATCGGCATCGTGTCGGTGCGGGTCAACGGCGTGGAGACGATCCGGGAGGACCGGGTGACGGGCGCGATCCCGGGGAAGGTCCTGCGCTCGGGCCGTGACACGAGGACGGTGTCGACCAGGTGAGCGGGACGACGGAGCGGCTGTTCATCGGCGGCGAGTGGACCGAGCCGGACGGTGGGCACTACGAAGTGGTCAACCCGGCGACCGAGGAGGTCGTCGGCCTCGCGCCCGAGGCGAGCCGTGCGCAGGTCCACGCGGCCGCGGCGGCGGCCCGGGGGGCCTTCGACGCCTGGTCCCGGACCAGGCCCGAAGAGCGGGCGGCGATCCTCGACCGGGCCGCCGACATCATCCAGCGGGAGGCGGAGCCGTTCACCCGCCTCGCGCAGGCCGAGACGGGCGCCACCACCGGCACGGCGCGCGGCATGCAGGTGGCGGTCGGGGTGTCCCGCTTCCGGCGGTACGCGCGCGGCGCCCTGGAGCCGGTCGAGCAGGCGCTGCCCCCGCAGATCAACGAGGCGGGCCCGATGGGCGCGGCGGGTGTCTTCGGCGCCGTGGCCGTGCGCCGCCCGGTGGGCGTCGTCACCTGCATCACCTCGTACAACAACCCCTGGGCGAATCCGGCGGGCAAGGTCGCCCCGGCCCTGGCCATGGGCAACACGGTCGTGGTGAAGCCCGCCCCGCAGGACCCGCTCTCGGTCTACGCGATGGCGCGGGCCCTTCAGGAGGCGGGCGCGCCGCCGGGGGTCGTCAACGTGGTGTCGGGCTCGCGCGCGGAGGCGGGGGAGGCCGCAGTCGACTCCCCGGACGTCGACATGGTCAGCTTCACCGGCTCCACCGCCGTCGGGCAGCGCATCGGCGAGGTCTGCGGGCGCGGGATGAAGCGGCAGCTGATGGAGCTGGGCGGCAAGGGCGCGGCGGTCGTCTTCGACGACGTCGGCGACGCGGGCCTGGTCTCGGCGGTCATGGGCATCGGGACGACGTTCTCCTTCTACAGCGGACAGATCTGTACGGCTCCGACGCGGGTCCTGGCCCAGCGCGGGATCTATGAGGCGCTGGTCGAGAAGCTGTCCGGCTATGTGGCCCATCTGAAGGTCGGCGACCCGGCGGAGCGGGGCACGGTGGTGGGACCGGTGATCTCGGCGGCGCACCGCGACCGGGTGGAGTCGTACGTCGAGCTGGGGAAGAAGGAGGGCGCACGGCTGGTGGCGGGCGGCGAGCGGCCGGCCATGGACCGGGGCTTCTATGTGGCCCCGACCCTCTTCGCGGACTGCACCAACGACATGCGGGTGGTCCGGGAGGAGATCTTCGGGCCGGTCGTGGTGGTCGTCCCCTTCGACGACGAGGAGGAGGGGATCGCGCTGGCGAACGACAGTGACTACGGATTGCTCGACTACGTCTGGTCGGGCGATGTGGCGCGGGCCTTCCGGGTGGCGGGCCGGCTGCGGGCCGGAGGGGTCGGGGTGAACACCGTCGGCCGCAATATGGAGGCCCCCTTCGGCGGCTTCAAGAACAGCGGAGTGGGCCGGGACGTGGGCTCGTACGCCCTGCACGCGTACAGCGAGACGCAGGCCGTGGTGTGGCCCGGCTGAAGCCCTGCCGGGGGGTGACCGTGAGTGACTTTGGGTAAGGAGACGCAGGCCACTGGAAAATTTGAAAGCGGGCAAAACGGGCAGAGCTGCGATTCCCGCATATCGAACGGTCCCCGATTTCGCCTCTCAATCGATCAGTGATGTGGATCGTCGATCTTTCAATCACTGATCGATGGGCGATCTGTCCTCGTAATGCAAGGCAATGATCCCGGAGTCAAGGGCTCCGGATAAGGAAACCGCAGCACTTAACGTCCTGTTCATGACTCAGGTGGACATGCGGCCCCAGGCCGGAGACAAGGTAAGGGGCGTCAACGCCCCGGGCGGCGACCACGGCGTTCGCACCAAGGGACTCGGCGGAAACTCCGTCGGGCTGATGGGCAGTGCCGTGATCGGCGTCTCGACCGTCGCCCCGGTCTACTGTCTGACCTCGACCCTCGGCGCCACCGCCGGCGAGGTCGGACTGCAGATGCCCGCCGTCTTCCTGGCCGGCTTCCTGCCGATGCTCCTGGTCGCCTTCGCGTACCGCGAGCTCAACAAGGTCATGCCCGACTGCGGCACGTCCTTCACCTGGACCGTCAAGGCCTTCGGCCCCCGCCTCGGCTGGATGTGCGGATGGGGCCTCGTCATCGCGACGATCATCGTCCTGTCCAACCTGGCGGGCGTCGCGACCTCCTACTTCTGGCTGCTGGCCGGTGAGATCACCAGCAACCCGTCGATCGCGGCCCTGGACGACAACAAGGCCGTCCACATCCTCACCTGCCTCACCCTGATCGCCATCGCGACCGCCATCAGCTACCGCGGCATGACGGCCACCAAGGGCGTCCAGTACGCGCTGGTCGGCCTCCAGCTCGCCGTCCTGGCCGTCTTCGTGGTCCTGGCCTTCATGAAGGCGGGCACGCCGGAGTTCTCCACCGGGGTCGACTTCTCCTGGTCCTGGATGAACCCGTTCGCTGTCGAGTCCTTCTCCGCCTTCACGGCCGGCCTCTCCCTCGCGATCTTCATCTACTGGGGCTGGGACGCCTGCATGGCGACCAACGAGGAGACCACCGGCAGCGCCAAGACCCCCGGCCGCGCCGCGCTCATCACCATGATCGTCCTGGTCGGCTCGTACCTGGCCACCGGCATCGCCGCCCAGATGGTCGTCGGTTCCGGCGACACCGGCCTGGGCCTCGGTAACCCCGACACCTCCGACAACGTCTTCGCCGCCCTCGCCGGGCCGGTCATGGGCAGCGTCCTCGGCGTCACCCTCTTCATCGCGGTCCTCGCGTCCGCCGCCGCCAGCCTGCAGACCACCTTCATCCCGGTCGCCCGCACGGTCCTGTCCATGGCGACGTACGAGGCCCTGCCGCACTCCTTCACCAAGGTCCACCCGCGGTTCAAGACCCCCGGCAAGGCCACGGTCATCGCGGGTGTCGCCACCGGCGTCTTCTACACGGCGATGACCCTGCTCAGCGAGAACGTCCTGGTCGACACGATCTACGCCCTCGGCCTGATGATCTGCTTCTACTACGCGCTGACCGCCTTCGCCTGCGTGTGGTACTTCCGCCGCGAGCTGACGAACTCCGCCCGGGACGCGTTCTTCAAGGGCGTCCTCCCGGCGCTCGGCGGCCTCATGCTCACCGCCGTCTTCGGCAAGACCCTCTACGACATGTGGGACCCGGCCTACGGCAGCGGCTCGGCCGTCTTCGGTGTCGGCTCGGTCTTCGTGATCGGCGTCGGTCTGCTGCTGCTCGGTGTGGTGATCATGCTCGTCATGCAGCGCCGCAGCCCGGCGTTCTTCCGGGGCGAGATCCTCACCAAGGAGACCCCCTCGCTGGTCGTCGCCGACTGACCTTCCGCACACCCCTGAGTCTCATGAAGTGACCCGCGCCGGAATCCGGCGCGGGTCACTTCTCTGTGGGGGCCGGCGAGAACACCGGGGACTACCACGTGGCGCCGGCGACCTGCCTGGTGGTGGCGTTGAGGCGGTTGAAGAGGTTCGTCACGCCGATCATCAGGACGAGCGAGGCGAGCCCCTTCTCGTCGTAGTGCTTCGCCGCCTCGTCCCATATCGCGTCCGGCACGGCGTCCGGACTGCCGGCGAGCCGGGTGGAGGCCTCGGCGAGGGCCAGGGCGGCGCGCTCGGCGTCCGTGAAGTACGGGGCCTCCCGCCAGGCGGCGACCGCGTGCAGCCGCTCATCGCTCTCGCCCTCCTTCAGCGACTTCAGCGCGCCGCCGACGACACAGAAGCCGCAGCCGTTGATCTGGCTGACGCGCAGGTGCACGAGATCGAGCGTGGTGCCCGGGACGTCGCCGGACTGGGCGGCCTGGAGAATGCCGAGGATGGGGGGCATGGCCTCGGGGAGGACGCTGACGGGGTTCTTCATACGTGCCTGCATGGGATCTCCTCAGGGGTGTACGGGGACTGGGCCGAGGGCGGGGCGGCGCGCGGCGGCTACCAGGCGGCGCCGGCGACCTGACGGGTGGTGGCGTTGAGGCGGTTGAAGAGGTTCGTCACGCCGATCCAGAGGATCAGGGACGCCAGCTGCTTCTCGTCGTAGTGGTCCGCGGCCTCGTCCCAGATCGCGTCCGGCACGGCGTCGGCCCGGTCGGCCAGGCGCGTGGCGGCCTCGGTGAGGGCGAGCGCGGCGCGCTCCTCGTCGGTGAAGTACGGGGCGTCCCGCCAGGCGGCGACGGCGAACAACCGCTCGTCGCTCATGCCCGCCTTCTTGGCGGACTTCACGCCTCCGTCGACGCAGGGCGCGCACCCGTTGATCTGGCTCGCCCGCAGATGGACCAGCTCCATCGTCTCCTCCGGGACGCCGCCCTTCTTCGCCGCCTTGATCAGGTTCAGGATGGCGGGCATGGCATCGGGGAGGACGTTCGCGGGGTTGCTCATACGTGCCTGCATGGGTGCTTCTCCTGGAGTCTCGTCGCGCTCTTCGCTGCTTCCGACTCATTGACTCCTCGGGAGGGGCGAATGTGACCGATCCGCGAAATTCTTTTTTGGGCGACGAAGATTCGCAGGTCAGAGCGTTGCGGACAGGAAAACCGGGTTGGTGAGGGCCACCAGACCTGGCAGAGGACCGGTCGCGGCAGCGCGGCGGGCCTCGCCGGGCGAGCCGGGCGGGAGGGCGCCGCGCACGACCCGGCCGACGTTCCCGCCCGCCGCGCCCGACGTGGCAACGGAAGGGGGGACATCGCACGCCGTACCGCATACCTTTGGCCCGCCGACAGCCATACGACGGAGGGGCCCGGATGCGCATCGCCACGACGATCTTCCTCACCGACGAAACGATCACGCCCGTACGGCTCGCCCGCGAACTGGAGTCGCGCGGATTCGCCGGTCTCTACCTTCCCGAGCACACCCACATCCCGCTCGAGCGCACCACGCCCAACCCGGCGGGCGGCGAGCTGCCGCGCGAGTACGGCCGGACCCTCGACCCCTTCGTGGCCCTCGGTCAGGCCGCCGCCGTCACCGAACGCCTCACGCTCGGCACCGGGATCACGCTCGTCACCCAGCACGATCCGATCGCCCTGGCGAAGCAGATCGCCACCCTCGACCATGTCTCGGGCGGGCGGTTCACCCTCGGCGTCGGCTTCGGCTGGAACCAGGAGGAGGCCGCCGACCACGGCGTCACCTGGTCGACCCGGCGCGAACTCGGCCGGGACCGGATGGCGCTGATGCGGGCGCTGTGGGCACCCGAACCGACCGCGTACGACGGCAAGTTCGGATCCGTCCGGGCTTCGCACGCCTACCCGAAGCCGGCCGGAGGAGCCCCGCGCACGCTGATCGGCGGAGCCGCCGGGCCGAAGCTCTTCGCGATGGTCGCGGAGTTCGGGGACGGCTGGATGCCGATCGGCGGACGCGGGCTGAGCGAGACCGTCCCCGTGCTGCGGGCGGAGTGGGAGAAGGCCGGGCGCGACCCGGGGGCGCTCCAGGTGGTGCCGTACGCGGTCCGGCCGAGCCCCGGGAAGCTCGCCCACTACGCGGAGCTGGGCCTGGAGGAGGTCGTGCTCCAGCTTCCGCCGGCCGGGGAGGCGGAGATCCTGCGGGTCCTCGACGACTTCGCCCAGTACCTCTAGGACCCCCGCCCGCGCCGGAACGCCCCGCCCGCGCGCGGGCGTCAGCCCATGGGCAGATCCAGATGGGACGGGTCGTCCTCGGAACCGAACACCGAGATCGTGGCACCCGGATCGTTGGCGTCGCCGTAGAACGGGTCCTTGGTGTCCAGGACGAGCATCAGGCGGTGCCCGGCGCGCAGGTCGTAGCCGGTGGCCTGCAGCTCGATGTCGGCGGTGACCGGGCGTCCGGGGAAGCCGTCGAGCGCGGTGTAGGGGGCGTGGGTGACGATGTGCGCGTCGCCCTGCGGGTCGACGTCGAAGAGGTGCGCGACGAACGTCGAGCGGCCCGCGCTCGGCGTGTACGTCAGTCGCAGCCTCGGGATTCCGCGCAGCTTCGTGACGACGGCCATCGGCGCGCTGACCCAGATGCCCGCGTCGGCGCGGCTGATGTCGTCCGTGGGGTAGATCAGGGGCCGGCCCGCCATCTCCGCGTACCCGGTCCTGATGACGGCCCCGGCGACAGTGGCCGGGGTGTCGGCGCCCGTCTGGAAGGTGAGGTGCCAGTCGGCGGCCGGCTTGTCGGTGAGGGTGCCGTCGCCGCCGGGCTCGCTCGCCCCGGCCAGATAGAGCCGCTCGGTGCGGCCGGTGACGGTGTCCCAGGTGGGCCGGGACTCCAGGGCCCGGTTCCACATGATCTCGCTGACGACCTCGCCCTCGGCGTCGACGCCGTTGTCGGCGCCCAGGAGGTGGTGGTCGAACCAGCGGTGGGCGTCCTCCCAGATCCGGTTCGGCAGGCCGAAGACGCCGGACATCTCGGGGGAGGAGTGGTCGCCGATGGACAGATCGATCCGCTTGGGACCGGTGAGCGCGTGGTACATCCGCAGCGTCTGGTTGGACGGGAACAGCGTCTCGTGCCAGGCGTGCGCGAAGAAGACCGGGACCTGGCGGTTGTTGAGCGCCTCGCAGTAGGCGAACGGGGAGCGGACCTCCGCCCACTTCAGGGTGTCCGAGACGTTCCGGTTGGCGAGGACGTCGTCGAAGGTCTGCCGCGTGCGCTCGCTCAGCCGCGCCTGCTCGGCGGCCTTCAACAGCGCCTGGACCGACGCGATGTGGCGGGTGGAGTTCTCGTAGAACGCCTCCCCCAGATCACCCCAGGAGCTCAGCGCCACGACCGCGTCCACGCGCGGGTCGTGGGCGGCCACGAGCTGGCTGATGCCGGAGCCGTACGAGTCGCCGAGGAAGCCGACCTTGGTGATCTGGCCGGGCGCCCGCTGGACGAGATGGTCGAGCGCGCGGGAGCCGTCCGCGACGTCGAGTGGCCCGCCGACCTCGACCTCGCCACCCGACGCGCCGAACCCCCGGGCGGTGTAGGCGAGGACGTGGTAGCCCTTCAGCGCGAACCGGGTGGCCTGCACCGCGTACACGAGCCAGCCGAGGCCGCTCCACGGCGACGGCATCACGATCGCCGGCCGGGGCCGGCCGTCCATGTGCGTCCACAGCATCGCGTCCAGCTCGACACCGCCCTCGCCGGCGATCCGCTCCCGCCGGGGCGGCGCCATCAGCAGGACCTCGGCCACCTCCTCGGCCCGCGCGGGCGAAAGGGCGCCGGTGTCCCCGGTCTCCAGCGCCGCGACGATCTGCCTCAGCGCCGCCTCGTCCAGCTCCGGGTAGAGGCTCACCGGCCGGATTCCCTCTGAAGTCACGTCAGTTCCCATCCTCATCGTCGAGTGGTGCGGGCCTGAGCGCGGTCAGTATCGGCACAGCAACAGACGGTCACCAAGGGGGCATTGTGGTGATTGGCCGGAATCGGGCCCCGGGTGCCGGCAGGTGGGGAGGCGAGGCCCCACATGTGCGGAGGCACACTCCGACTCCGCGGATCGACTGTCGGCGCGCGATCGTATGCTCGCAGGATGACGACTCCCGCAACCGGCCAGACCGGACCGACCGCGAACGCGATGCGCCGCGCGCTCAAGCGCGCGCGTGACGGTGTCGCCCTCGACGTCACCGAGGCGGCGGTACTGCTCCAGGCACGCGGCGCGGACCTGGAGGACCTGACGGCCTCGGCGGCGCGGGTGCGGGACGCGGGCCTGGCGGCGGCGGGGCGCCCCGGTGTCATCACGTACTCGAAGAGTGTCTTCATTCCGCTCACCCGGCTGTGCCGGGACACGTGTCACTACTGCACCTTCGTGACCGTCCCCGGCAAGCTGCGCCGGGCGGGGCACGGGATGTACATGTCGCCGGACGAAGTCCTCGACATCGCCCGCAAGGGCGCCGAACTGGGCTGCAAGGAAGCCCTGATCACCCTCGGGGACAAGCCGGAGGACCGCTGGCCCGAGGCGCGCGAGTGGCTGGACGCGCACGGCTACGACGACACGCTCGCCTATGTGCGGGCCATGTCGATCCGCATCCTGGAGGAGACCGGGCTGCTGCCCCACCTCAACCCCGGTGTGCTGTCGTGGACCGACTTCCAGCGGCTCAAGCCGGTCGCCCCGTCGATGGGGATGATGCTGGAGACGACCGCCACCCGGCTCTGGTCCGAGCCCGGCGGCCCGCACTACGGATCGCCGGACAAGGACCCCGCCGTGCGGCTGCGGGTCCTGGAGGACGCCGGGCGGTCCTCCGTCCCCTTCACCAGTGGGCTGCTCATCGGGATCGGGGAGACGTACGAGGAGCGGGCCGACTCCCTCTTCGCGCTGCGGCGCGTCGCCCGCTCGTACCACTCCATCCAGGAACTGATCATCCAGAACTTCCGCGCCAAGCCGGACACGGCGATGCGCGGAATGCCCGACGCGGACCTCGACGACCTGGTCGCCACGGTCGCCGTCGCCCGGCACATCATGGGCCCCTCGGCCTGTCTGCAGGCCCCGCCGAACCTCGTCGACGCCGAGTACGGACGCCTCATCGGCGCCGGTATCGACGACTGGGGCGGCGTCTCGCCGCTCACCATCGACCATGTGAACCCGGAGCGGCCCTGGCCGCGGATCGAGCTCCTGGCCGAACGGTCGGCGGCCGCGGGCTTCCGTCTCCAGGAACGGCTCTGCGTCTACCCGGAGTTCGTCCAGCGCGGCGAGCCCTGGCTCGATCCCCGGCTCCTGCCGCACGTGCGCGCCCTCGCCGACCCGGACACCGGCCTCGCCCGCCCCGACGCCCCCGTCCGGGGGCTGCCCTGGCAGGAGCCGGACGAGGGGTACGTCGCGGCCTCCGGGCGCACGGACCTGCACCGCACGATCGACACCACCGGCCGCGCGCACGACCGGCGCGACGACTTCGACGAGGTGTACGGCGACTGGGAGGCGCTGCGCGAGCAGGCCGCGCCCGGCATGGTGCCCTCGCGCATCGACACGGACGTACGGGCGGCCCTCGCCACCGCCGCGGACGACCCGACCCGGCTGACCGACGACGAGGCGCTCGCGCTGCTGCACGCCGACGGTCCGGCGCTCGACGCGCTGACCCGGATCGCGGACGACGTGCGCCGCTCCGCCGTCGGTGACGACGTCACCTACATCGTCACGCGCAACATCAACTTCACCAACGTCTGTTACACCGGCTGCCGTTTCTGCGCCTTCGCCCAGCGCCGCACCGACGCCGACGCCTACACCCTCTCCCTGGACCAGGTCGCCGACCGGGCCCAGCAGGCGTGGGACGTCGGCGCGGTCGAGGTGTGCATGCAGGGCGGCATCCACCCCGACCTGCCGGGCACGGCGTACTTCGACATCGCCCGGGCCGTGAAGGAACGCGTCCCCGGCATGCACGTCCACGCCTTCTCCCCGATGGAGGTGGTCAACGGCGCCACCCGCACCGGCCTGTCCATCCGCGAGTGGCTGACGGCCGCCAAGGAGGCCGGTCTCGACTCCATCCCCGGCACGGCCGCCGAGATCCTGGACGACGAGGTCCGCTGGGTCCTCACCAAGGGCAAGCTTCCGGCCGCCACCTGGATCGAGGTCGTCAAGACCGCGCACGACCTGGGTATCCGGTCCTCCTCGACGATGATGTACGGACATGTGGACCAGCCGCGCCACTGGCTGGGCCACTTCCGCACGCTGGCCGCCATCCAGCAGGAGACCGGCGGGTTCACCGAGTTCGTGACCCTCCCCTTCATCCACACCAACGCCCCGGTCTACCTGGCGGGCATCTCCCGCCCCGGCCCGACCACCCGCGACAACCGCGCCGTCACCGCCATGGCCCGGCTGCTGCTGCACCCCCACATCCCCCACATCCAGACCAGCTGGGTGAAGCTGGGCGCGGAGGGCGCGGCGGAGATGCTCCGCTCGGGCGCCAACGACCTCGGCGGCACCCTGATGGAGGAGACCATCTCCCGGATGGCGGGCAGCGGTTACGGCTCGTACCGCTCGGTCAAGGACCTGATCGGCATCGCGGAGGCGGCCGGCCGGCCCTCCCGGCCGCGCACGACGCTGTACGGCGAGGTGCCCGAGGAGCGGGTGGCGGCGGCGCGGGCGTCGGACGGGCACCTGCCGGAGCTGCTGCCGCTGCTGCCGGACTGAGGCGGGCCGCGTCTGTCGGCGGGCCGTCGACGACCACGACCGACCCGTGGACGCCGGTGGCAGATCGGTCGAAAGCGGTCGTACGGCGATCTGAAGGGCGTCCCGTCCCATACCCCTGCCGACCGAAAAGGCACCCTCAACCGACCGATCGCGGTCGATTACAGTGCTGCGGCAGACCGGCGTCGCGCGGAGGGAGGCATGCGGTGACCACAGCATCCACAGCCGTCTGGGGCCGTGTCGAGCAGCAGGACTTCCGGGCACGGGTGCGCGGCTGTCTCCTCGGCGGGGCTCTCGGTGACGCCCTCGGGGCCCCTGTCGACTCGCTGTCCCTGGAGGAGATCAGAGCCGCCCACGGGCCCCAGGGCATGGCCGACCCCGCGCTCGCCTACGGACGGCGCGGGGCCGTGACCGCCGCCACGCAGCTGACGCTGTTCACCGTCGACGGGCTGATACGCGCCCAGGTCCGCCGGGACACCGGCGCCTGGCACCCGCCCACCGATGTGCACCGCGCCCATCTGCGGTGGGCCGCCACCCAGCGCGACTGGGGGCCCGACGAGCGCCGTAAGGACAACGGCTGGCTCGCCCGGGAGGAGTGGCTCTACGCCCGGCGCGATCCCGCCCGGGCCTGTCTGACCGGTCTCGGCGACGACGTCCTCGGGACCCTCGACGCGCCCAAGAACCCGACCGCCCGCGACGCCGGCGCGCTGGTGCGCTCGGCGCCCTTCGGGCTGCTGGTGGGGTGGGAGCCGCAGTTGGTCTGCCAGCTCGCCGTCGAGTGCGCCGCGCAGACCCACGGCCACCCCGCCGCGTACCTCTCCGCCGGCGCCTTCGCGGTCGTCGTGCACGGGCTCGCCCGGGGCGAGACGGTCGACGGCTCCGTCCAGCGCGCCCTGGGCCAGCTGGCGCCGCGCCCCGGCCACCAGCCCGTCACCGAGGCCCTCCAGCACGCACTCGGAGCGGTACGCCAGGGCATTCCGGGACCCGCCAGGATCGCCGCCCTCGCCGGCGGCGAGGACCACGCCGAGCGCGCCCTGGCCGTCGCCGTCTACTGCGCGCTCGTCGGCGAGGACGTGCGCCACGGTCTGCGCCTCGCGGTCAACCACGACGGGCCGTCCTCGACGACCGGCGCCCTCACGGGAGCGCTGCTCGGCGCCCTGCACGGGGAGACCGCGCTGCCTCCCGCGTGGCTGGCCGATCTGGAGGGGCGCTCGACCGTCCTCGAACTCGCCGACGACTTCGCCATGGAGATGACCCAGGGACCCGCGCTGCACGGCCCGGCGGTCTCGGCCCCGGGCTGGCTGGCGCGCTACCCGCGCGGGTAGCGCTTTCCGTACCTCAGCCGCCGGCGCCTTCCCGCACCTTGCTGTCGCCCGGCTCCGCCGGACCGGGCACGGCCGCCGCCGCGCCGCCGCCGTCGGAGTGGAGCACGTCGAGGACCGCGTCCCGCTCGGGGGTGTCCTCCGGCTTGACGAGACCGATCAGGACGTACAGCACCAGCGAGGTGGCGAGCGGCGAGACGATCTGGATCTGCAGCTCGATGCCGTCCAGGCCGTAGTTGGTGAGCCAGAAGACGAAGAGCCCCGCCGCCCACGACGTCAGCGCCGCCGTCGGACCGGACTTGCGGAACGTACGCAGCAGTCCGAGCATGAACGGGATCGCGATCGGCCCCATCAGCCCGGCGACCCACTTGATGACGACGGTGATGATGTCCTTGAAGGTGGGGGAGTTGACCTGGGTGGCGACGGCCATCGACAGACCCAGGAACGCGATCGTCGACCACCGCGCGGCCAGCAGCCCGGCCCGGTGGGTCCAGCTCCGCGCCGCCTTGGAGAGCACCGGCGCGATGTCCCGGGTGAAGACGGCGGCGATGGCGTTGGCGTCCGAGGAGCACATGGCCATGGTGTGCGAGAAGAAGCCGACGATGACCAGCCCGAGCAGGCCGTGCGGCAGGAGCTGTTGGGTCATCAGGGCGTACGCGTCGGACGCGTCCGCCTTGTGCGGCTCGATGAGCAGCGGGGCGACCCACATCGGGAAGAAGAGGACCAGCGGCCACACGAGCCAGAGGACCGCGGAGAGCCGCCCGGAGCGGGTGGCCTCCCGGGCGCTGGGCGTCGCCATGTAGCGCTGGGCCTGGTTCCACATGCCGCCGCTGTACTCGAAGGTCTTGATGAAGAGGTACGCGAGCAGGAAGGTCAGGGTGTACGGGCCGGCCGTCGGCGCGGTGTGCCCCTGGAGCTCCGGCCGGTCCCAGACGCTCCACAGGGCGCTGAAGCCGCCGAGCTCGGACAGGACGGCGACGAGCATCGCGATGCCGGCGAAGAACTGGATGACGAACTGGCCCAGTTCGGTGAGCGCGTCGGCCCACAGGCCGCCGACGGTGCAGTAGATGCCCGTGATGATCCCGGTGATCAGGATGCCCTGGTTGAGCGAGATGCCGGTGAAGACGGAGAGCAGGGTCGCGATGGCGGCCCACTTGGCACCGACGTCCACGATCTTCAGTAGGACGCCGGACCAGGCGAGGGCCTGCTGGGTGGGCAGGTCGTAGCGGTTCTTGAGGTATTCGAGCGGGGAGGCCACATGGAGCCGGGAGCGCAGCCGGTTGAGCCGTGGGGCGAAGAGATGCGCGCCGATGGCGATGCCCACGGCGATCGGGAAGGACCAGGTGACGTAGGAGGTGACACCGTAGGTGTACGCGATGCCCGCGTACCCGGTGAACATCACCGCGCTGTACCCGGACATGTGGTGCGAGATGCCCGAGAGCCACCACGGCATCTTGCCGCCGGCGGTGAAGAAGTCGGAGACGTCGTCCACGCGCTTGTGGGACCAGACGCCGATCGCGACCATCACACCGAAGTAGCCGATGAGCACGGCCCAGTCGAGACTGTTCATGCCTGCCCCCTCCAGGGGTCTGTCTTGTGAACGCCGTTCATGGTGTGGTCATTTGAACGGCCACGACAACGCGTGGAGAGGTCAAGAGCGAGTAAAATCGTTCTAGTTGTTGACCTACATTCATATCCGTGAACTGAGATGGGTGGAAAAAGGGCCGCACGGCGATGTCCGCCCGTGCGGCCCGAGGGTCTGGGTACGGCTCTTCAGCGCATCAGCTCACCGGCGTTGACGAGGAGGGACTGCCCGGTGATCGCCCGTGCCCGGTCCGAGGCGAGGAAGGCCGCGGCCTCCGCCACGTCGCCGTCGGTCGCCAGCTCCGGCAGGGCCATCCGCTCCGCGAGCCGCTCCAGCACCTCCGCCTCCGGTACGCCCTCGGTGTCCGCGGTGAACCGCACGTACGCCTGGACCGGCGGCCCCCACATCCAGCCCGGAAGCACCGTGTTGACCCGGATCCGGTGCGGACCGAACTCCCTCGCCATCGAGTACATCGCGGAGGTCAGCGCGCCCTTGGAGGCCGCGTACGCCGCCTGCTTCACCTGCGAGGGAGCGGCCACCGATGACTGCGTACCGATGATGACGACCGAACCGCCGCGCTCCTTGAGCGCCGGCAGGCAGGCCCGGGTCATCCGCAGCGTCCCGAGCAGATTGACGTCGAGAACCCCCTGCCAGGTGGCGAAGTCGGCGTCCTCGATGCCGCCGAAGTAGCTGTCCCACGCGGCGACATGGATGACCGCGTCGATCCCGCCGAACCGCTCGGCGGCCAGCGCGGCGAGGGCCTCGCACTGCGCCGCGTCGGTGATGTCGGTGGCGAGATGGGCGGTGCGCCGTCCCTCCGGGTCGATCTCCGCGGCCGACTTCACCAGATTCGCCGTCGTCCGCGCGCCGAGGACGGCGTTGCCCCCGTCCCGCACGACCGTCGCCGCGATCTGATGACCGAGCCCGGCCCCGACGCCCGACACGATGACCGTCTTCCCCTGGAGCACCATCCGGTCGCCTCCCGACTCTGGCCAATCATCTGACGGCCCGTCAGAGTAGGTGGCTCCAGACGACTTGGGAAGGGGTTCGGTGTGAGCGAGGAGACCCGCAGCGAGGTGTACGCGGAGCTGGCGTCGGTGGGCCCGTACGGAGTGCGCCCCGGCCACGCCCTGATCACCATGGTCGAACCCCACCCGGGCCATGAGTACGCGTACAACCGCTGGTACGAGGACGACCACTACTACGCGGGCGCCATGGCCATGCCCTGGATCTACGCGGGGCGGCGCTGGGTCGCGCCGCGCTCACTCCAGGAACTCCGCCTTCCCGAGAAGTCGGCCGTCGCCCAGCCGGTGACCGCCGGCTGCTACCTCTCCACGTACTGGATCACCGACGGCCGCTACGACGACCACATGAAGTGGACCGTCGCCATCAACAAGCGCCTGAACCGCGACGCCCGGGTCTACCAGGACCGTACGCACGTCTTCACCGCCTTCCAGGACCACGCGGCGACCCTCTACCGCGACGGCGCCGCCGGACCCCGCGACCACCACGCCCTGGACCACCCCTACGCGGGCCTGATCCTCCAGGTCATCGACGCCGAGAACGCCGAACACCGGGCGGAACTCGTCGAGTGGCTGCGCGGCCGCCATCTGCCGCGGCGCCTGGCCGGCTCCCCGGCGGCGATGGTCACCGTCTTCCGCCCCACACCGCTGCCGGGCGACCGGATGACCTATGTGAAACAGGTCGAGGGTGTCGACACCCGGCTGACACTCCTCTGGTTCCTGGAACAGGACCCGCACACCTGCTGGGAGGACCACTTCACGGACCTGGGGGCGGAGGTCGACGCGTCGGGGCTGGGGAGGGTGGAACTGGTGGCGCCGTTCATCCCGACGGTGCCGGGGACCGACCGGTACGTCGACGAACTGCGCTGACCGCGAGCCGCACCCGGCTCAGCGGGGCGGGTCCCGCCTGACAGCAGCCAGCCCCCTCGGCCGGGACGGCGATCCAGTCGAGAGGGCTTTCCTGAGGGTGCGGTGTGACGTCTGCGTCAGGCGCCGGGGCGGCCGCGCTCGCTGACGTCGAGGATGAACTCCGACCAGGTCTCCGCGGAGAATCCAAGACTCGAGCGAGCGATGTCCTTCGAGTCCCGGACGCGGACCACGAGGTGCCCCTGCGCCTTGACTTCTACGCAGTCTCCATTGACGGCCGAGTACGAGGACTTGGTCCATTCCGCCAGCGCGTCGTGCTGAAACAGCATCGTGACTCCGATGGTTGTGCCAGTGGGGTGGGTGGTGCGCAAACCAGCTGCTGCGGCAGCGGCTTCGCTCTCGACGCTACGCTCCAACATCACCGCTGGTGGGACGCGTTCACCCATCTGGATGGCATATTCCACTGAAATCTTTGCGCTCGGGTTCCGGCAGTGTATGGTGCCCGCTTCCCCGGATCCGGCTAGTCCGCCTGGAGCTCCTCGGCCACCTGGTGGATGAACTCCCGTGACTGCTCGGCACTCAGCGCCTTCGCCCTCAGGTGCTCGTACATCACCGCATAGCTCTGAACGTCGTTGGCCTTCTCCAGATAGAGGTCACTGGTGACGCCCTCCAGATAGACGACGCTGGCATCCATCGCCTCCTGGAACTCCAGGATGGCGAACTTGCCGTACATCCCGGGGTGGGCGCCGACGCCGTACGGCAGCACCTGGAGCGTGACATGCGGCTTCTCGCTCAACTGGGCGAGATGCCTGAGCTGATCGGCCATGATGTGCGGATTCCCGACGACGCGACGCAACAGGGCCTCGTCGATGACGGCCCAGAACCGTAGCGGGTTGACCGGGTCGGCGAGACGGTCCTGGCGCTTCAGCCGGATCTGGATGCGCTTGTCGATCTCACTGGGGGTGGCCTCCGGCCACATCCCCTCGATCACCGACTGGGCGTACTCACGCGTCTGCAGGAGACCGGGAACGATGAGCGACTCGTACACCCGCAGCGAGGCCGCGTCCGTCTCCAGGCCGATGTAGACGCTGTACGGGATGTCGCCGAAGGCGTGCCACCAGCCCTGCTGGCGGGAGTCCTTGGCCATCTGCATCAGGGAGTCGACGATGCGGTGGTCCTCGACCTCGTACACCCCGCACAGGTCCCGGACGTCGCGCTGACTGATGGAGCGGCGGCCGTTCTCCAGGCGGCTGATCTTCGACTGGGAGACCAGCAGGCGCTCGGCCACCTCCTCCGCCGTCATGCCCTTCAGTTCGCGAAGCCGGCGCAACTCCTGGCCCAATCGGCGTCGCCTTACGGTGGGATTGACACTGGACGCCACGGAAACTGCACCTCCGGCTGCTTGGCTGTTGCTCGCGTAGCTCTGCGTATCTACGTCTCAGCAGACTGCCACCAAAGGTGGGGGGCGCGCTGGGAAATGGCCACACGCGCGGGCGCGCGGGGCGGCCTGTACGGCTGCCCCGCGCGCTCTGTGCGGCTCCCGGACCGGGTCGTGGGGACGACGTCGGCGCGGTGGATCGTGCGAGGTGCGTCGTGCCGGCGTACACAGGGGTGCCGGTGTACGCCTACTGCCCTGCTCAGTGCGCGGCGACCCGTGCCATGGTTCCGTGGCGTGGCCGCTCCTGCATCGGCACGGCTGCCTGACGGCCACCGCCCGGGGCGGGGCTGCGGCGCGGCTGCGCCGCCACACCGTTCTGGACGTCCATCACGGCGTGCGCGACGAGACCGCCCATCGGGTCGTGCCTGATCAGGTCCCGGAGCCGGGAACGCGATGAGCGTCCCTCGTTGCCGGGATAGAGGTGCTTGCCGAGACCGACCGCGTGGGCCAGTGCGGCAAGCGCCGCGGTCCGCGGGTCCGGCGGTACGCCGGTGCGGATCGCACTGTCCAGCCGGGCCCTGATGTCCCGGCTGATCGCCGTCTCCGTCGCCTGGTAGCGCGTCGTCGGCAGCACTCCGCACATCTGGCCCGCCACGGCATGCACCATGCCGCACCGCTCCAGATGAGCGAGGTAAATCTGGCGCAGCCCCAGTCGGGGCCCGCCGATCCAGTGGACGGCCCGTACCGGGCTGCCGCGCCTGCGCAGCAGTTCCAGTGCGGAGTCCAGAGTCGGATCTCCGGTCGGCCGTGGCATCACCACGGCGATACGATCCCCGTCAGGGGCTATCCGTCCTGCCAGAGCCAGCTCCACTAGCTGAGCCCCGGCGAGGCCGAGGTCGAGCGACTGCGGCTGCGCTGTGGTACCCGTGGCCGGGTCCAGAGCGAGCAGCAGAAGCTCCTCCGGAATTGTTCTGCGGCTCCTGCCCATCCATGCCTCCCCGCGTGGATGAATGACAGGGTGACCCCTCTCACATTGGTCTGTCGAGAGCGCCTGGGTGCTTTGCGCGGGAACCGGCAGGTATGTCGTTCTCGTCTAGCACGGGGGCCAAGCGCTCACACAGGACACTGGTAGATGGTTCGGACAGCGCCGAATCTAAACGTATGACTCATGAAGGAGGCACGGTGGCGGGCGAGTCCCCCGACAAGTCGGAGCAGCAGAAGTCGTCGGGGGAGACGACTCCGGGCGAACGCGACCCGCGGCTCTCCGTCTTCCGTGAACATGAGACGGACCAGCCGACGGCCGTCTTCAAGGCAGTCGCCCCGCGCACGCCCGAGCCGGGGACGGAGTCGGGGACCACCGAGGGCGACGTGCGCCTGCGGGCGGCGGTCGCGGCGTGGGTGCAGAGCGCCGACGCGGCGGACACCGAGGGCGACGGCGACGCGGACGCCGAGGCCGACACCAAGGCCGACACGAAGGCCGGCGGTCAGGGCGAGGGTGGGGCTGAGCCGGTCGCGTCCCGCCAGTCGGCTCAATCGGTTGATCCCGGCGCATCGGGTGATTCCGACAAGGGTGAGGAAACCGGCGACACGGCCGTGCAGGATCGTGCCGCCACGCCCTCCGCCGACGCCGCACCGGTCGTCCCGGCCCCGGCCAAGCGCCCGGAGACGCCCGAGCCGAAGGCTGAGCCCAAGGCCGAGCCCGAGGCCGAGCCCGAGGCCGAGCCCGAGGCCGAGCCCGAGAAGCCCGCTGCCGAGAAGCCCAAGCCCGAGAAGCCCAAGCCCGAGACGCCGAAGCCCGAGTCGAAGCCCGAGGCCGGCACGCCCAAGGCCGGGGGCGACCAGGCCACCGCCGTCTTCAAGGCCGTGCGGCCCTCGGCCGTGGACCAGCCCACCACCATGCTCAAGGTCCCCGCCCCGCACCCGGAGGCCAAGCCCGAGGCCGAGCCCGAGGCCAAGCCGGAAGGCAAGCCCGAGGCCAAGCCGGAAGGCAAGCCCGAGCCGAAGGCCGGCCCCAAGCCCACGCCCGAGTCGGAGGCCGAGCGCACCAGCAAGTTCATCGCGCTGAAGCCGGACACGCCCCGGCCGCCGGCCACCCGGGCCACCCCGCCCCCCGCTCCGGCACCCGCACCCGTCCGGATCTCCGCCCCCGCGCCCTCCGGCGCGCCCGCCTCCCTCAGCGAGGCCGAGCGGACCAAGCAGCAGCCGATGCCGCCGCTGCCCCCGCTCGATCTGCTCGCCGAGCTGACGAACACTCCGCCCCCGCCGCAGACGCCGGTGCGGACGGTCGTGCGTCGCCTCAAGATCTGGACGCCGCTCGTCGTCCTGCTGCTGATCGTCTTTGCGGTCGCACAGGCTGTGCGTCCGCTGCCCGTGCCGAAGCTGTCGCTCACCGCCGCCCCCAGTCACACCTTCGAGGGCGGCGAACTGAAGATGCCGTGGCCCACCGAGGGCCAGGGCGCCGTCGAGGTCGAGGGCGTCGGCAGCATGGGCACGTACGGAGCCCAGAAGCCGGCCCCGATCGCGAGTGTCGCCAAGACCATGACGGCCTACGTGATCCTTCGCGACCACCCGATCAAGGGCGACGCACCCGGTCCGGAGATCACCGTCGACAAGATCGCCGGCGATGAGGCCAAGCGCCCGGCCGAGTCGACGGCCCCCATCAAGGAAGACGAGAAGTACACGGAGAAGCAGCTCCTCCAGTTGCTGATGATCCCGTCCGGGAACAACGTGGCGCGGCTGCTCGCCCGCTGGGACGCCGACACGGAGGCCGCGTTCGTCGAGAAGATGAACGCCGCCGCCAAGGACCTCGGCATGACCGGCTCGACGTACACCGACCCCAGCGGGCTCAAGGCGACGACCGTCTCGACGCCGCAGGACCAGATCAAGCTGGGCAAGGCCGTCATGAAGTACGACGTCTTCCGCGAGATCGTGAACACGCCCAACATCACCATCCCCGGCATCCCCAAGCGGATCGAGAACAACAACACGATCCTGCTGGAGCCGGGCGTGAGCGGCATCAAGACGGGCTCGTCCACCCCGGCCGGCGGCAACCTCCTGTGGGCGGCCGACACGATGGTCGACGGCAAGAAGCGCCGCATCATCGGTGTGGTCATGGGCGCCAAGAACGCCGACCAGCTCGGCAAGAAGCTGGAACTGGCGATCAAGAACAGTCTGAAGCTCATCCAGACCGCCCAGCGGGACGTCACCTCCGCCACGGTCGTCAAGAAGGGCCAGGTCGTCGGTCACATCGACGACGGCCTCGGCGGACAGACTCCGGTCATCGCGACGAAGGAGGTCAAGGCGATCGGCTGGCCGGGCCTCACGGTCGACCTGACCCTGACCGACGGTGGCAAGGGCGTCCCCCACGCCGCGAAGAAGGGCACGGTCGTCGGTGAGATCTCGATCGGTACGGGCGCGGGCAAGGTCGCCGCGCCCGTCGCCCTCCAGCGCGAGCTGGTCGAGCCCGGCTTCGAGACCAAGCTGACCCGCGTCGGCTGACATCCCCGGGCGCCCCGGTATCCGGGGCGCCCGACTGTTAGCGTTCCCAGGCAACTCCGCACGCGGGGACGGCGTCCCCTTCAGGAGTACCGGGACAAGACGGAGTGAGCCGCAGTGACGACCACTGAGCCGACACGCGCCGAGGACGGTACGGAAGCCGGGCCCGGCGCCGTATCCACCACCCACGGCTCCGTCGCCGCACCCGCGCCCCCCGCCTGCCTTCCCCCGCGAATACAGCTTCCGGGCCAGCGGCCGCCGGCGGCCGCCCCGGCCGCTCCCGCCGGCCGGTGGGAGCGGCTGCGGCATCCGGTTCCGCTCGCGACGGCCCTCGCCGCGCTGACGCACGTCCTCTGGGTGTTCGTCTTCGCGAACAGCGGCGGCGACCTCGCCGCCCAGGACGCCTGGGCGGAGTTCGTCGGCCGACACCCCGACTCCGCCTACAACCTCGCCTGGTACGGCGGCATGCACCCCGTCTCGTACAGCGTGGTGTCGCCGTATCTGATGTCCCTGCTCGGGGTCCGCACGACGATGATGGCGGTCGGCACGGTCTCCGCCGGGCTCACCGCGCTGATCCTGGTCCGGGTCCGGGCCGTCCGCAATCCTCTGGCATGCGCCCTGGCCGGGGTCTTCGCGCTGCTGTGCAACGCGCTGTCGGGCCGGGTGACCTTCGGCCTGGGGATGATGTTCGCGCTCGGGGCCGTGGCCGCCGTCTTCTGCTGGCCGCACCGCTGGCGTACGAAACGGTGGGCGAAGGCGGCCGCGGCCGCGCCGCTCGCGGGACTGGCCACCGCGTCCAGCCCGGTCGCCGGGTTGTTCCTCGGGGTGGTCGCCGCCGCGCTGTTCCTCAACAAGCGGCGCCCGGGCGCGTACGCCCTCGGTCTCGCCCCGGTCGCCGTCGTGGCGCTCTCCGCCTGGCTGTTCCCCTTCTCCGGTACGCAGCCCATGTCGTTCGGCTCGACGGTGCTGCCGTTCCTCTTCGGGGTCCTCGTCCTCGTCCTCGTGCCGGCGCAGTGGCGCACGGTCCGCACCGCCGCCGCCGTGTACGCGCTCGGGACGCTTCTCACCTGGCTGATCGACTCTCAGATCGGGTCGAACGTCTCGCGGCTGCCGATGCTCTTCGCCGGGGTGGTGCTGCTGGCGGCGCTGCCGTACACGGCCCCGCGCTCGCGCAGGTGGTACGCGCTCGTGCTGGCCTTCGCCGGACTGAACCTCTGGATCGGGTTCAAGGGCGTCGACGACGTCGTCCGCACGGCGCCGGACGCGTCCTGGGCCCGCGAGGCGGCGCCGCTGATCAACCAGCTCCAGGTGCGCGGCGCGGAGAAGGCGCGGGTCGAGGTCGTCCCCGCCCGCAGTCACCGCGAGGCGTCCGCGCTCACGCCGTACATCAACCTCGCCCGGGGCTGGAACCGGCAGGCGGACATGGAACGCAACCCGGTCTTCTACGACGACACGCTGAACGCCACCGCGTACCAGGAGTGGCTGGCCCGCTGGGCCGTCCACTACGTGGTGCTGCCGACGGGCGCGCCGGACTCGGGAGCCGAACAGGAGGCGAAGCTCGTCGCCGACGGCCTGCCGTACCTGGAGCAGGTCTGGTCCGACGCCAACTGGCGGCTGTTCGCGGTCGCCGACCCGACGCCGCTGGCCGCGCCGCCCGCCAAGGTGGACCGGGCGGGCGCCAACGAGGTCACGATCCGGCTGGAGTCGGCGGGCCGGGTCCTGATCCGCGTTCCGTACTCGCCCTGGCTGGCACTCCTCGACGACGAGGGCAAGAAGGTCGAGCCGCCGCAGGAGACCGAGGCGTCGAAGGCGCGCGCCGACGACGACGTGCCGAAGACCTTCGTGAACAAGGACGGATGCCTGCTGAAGGCGGAGGAGGACGCGCAGGGCGACGAGTGGACGGAGCTGCTGGCGCCCAGGCCGGGTGTGTACCGGCTGGCGGCACCGTACAAGCTCTTCCCGCGCGGCACTGCCTGTCCGGAAGAACTGCGCTGATACTCCCCAGGGTTGTCCCCCGTCCTGCATAGTGGCCTGCTATGGCATGTGAAAGGTGCTGCGGACGTGGCCGAAGGGGTCCGCTGCCGGGGATGGTCTGTCCCGTGTGCGGAGACGACCCCTGGAGCCCGGACCCCCCTCCACCGCCGCGCCGCGCCCGAAAGACCTTGCTCATAGCGGGAGTCGTGGCGGCGGCGGGCTGTCTGGTGGCGGCGGTGTCGCTGGTGGGCGGCGAAGAGCAGAAGACGGACCAGGCCGCCGGAAGCGGCGATCCGGGGCGCGGCGGGGCGCCGACGAGGATCGCGCCGACGGCGTTCCCGACGCCGTCGGTCTCCGTCTCCTCCTCCCCGTCCGCTCCCTCCTCACCCGCGCCCCCGCCCAGCGCGTCGACGACATCTCCGCCCGCGGGCTACGACGTCTGGGCCGGCCCGGGCTGTTCGGGCGGCCACTACCGGGAAGAGGGCCGCTTCTCGAACGGTGACGCGGGCTGGTACACGGTCACGTCCGGTGGCTTCAGGGGCGCCGGATGCGACGGCCGCTTCTCCGCGATCCCCATGTCGGGCAGTCCCACGGCGGACCGTGACAACGCTGCCATCTGGTCCTGGCGCATCGGCGACGGCTACACCTCGTGCGCGCTGGCGATCTACGTTCCACATCCCCCGCGGGCCCGCGACGCGGCCGGTGATCCCACGGTCTATCAGGTCCTGTCGGACGGCTCGCCATACGCGATTTTCGGCCTTCGGCAGACCGTCCACCGCGGCAGCCTGGTCCCGGTGGGGAGCTATCCCACGCGCTCGGACACCTTCACCGTCCGCCTCCTGGACCGTGGCCGGGACTGGGGGGACGCCTCCCGGATCGGTGCGCACCACGCGGCCGCCCAGATGCGGCTGACCTGCGGTGACTCGCCCGCCGGGCTGCGTTCCGCCGCACGCTGAACGGTCGAACCGGCCTGGACGGCGGCTTGAATTCCCCTCGAGTGAGATCCTCACACCCCAATCCATGACCGTGACACTGGGTGCCAGAGGGACGGGATGCGATCGTCGGATACGGCCACACCGGTCAGATCGATACGGTCAGTCAGACGTCTCTGGGGGATGTGTCGTGGACATTGGGATTCTGGGCCCGCTGGAAGTCCGGTTGCACGGGGAGTCGATAGTTCCCAGCGCCGGGAAACCCCGTCAGCTGCTCGCCCTGCTCGCGATCCGCGCGGGGCGCGTGGTGACGGTTCCCACGCTCATGGAGGAGATCTGGGGGGACGCGATACCGAAGAGCGCGGCGACCACGCTGCAGACGTACATCCTGCATCTGCGCCGGATGATGTCCGCCGGGCTGCGCGGGGGCAGGCGGGGCACCGCCAAGGACGTCCTCACCACCTCCTTCGGCGGCTACCAGTTCGCCCTGCGGCCGGACACCAGCGACCTGCGCGAGTTCCAGCACCTCGCCACGCGGGGGTCCGCGGCCCTGGAGGCGGGTGACGCGCGGGCGGCGTCCGCCGTACTGGGCCGGGCGCTGGCCCTGTGGCGCGGGCCCGCGCTGGTGGACGTGCCGGTGGGGCGGGTGCTGGGGATGGAGATCCTCGGCATGGACGAGCAGCGGATGCGCGCGCTGGAGCAGCGCATCGAAGCGGATCTGCTGCTGGGCAGGCACTCCTCGCTCCTGGCCGAGCTGCGGATGCTGGTCGCCCAGCATCCGATGAACGAGAACCTGGCGGCGCAGCTGATGACCGCGCTGTACCGCTCGGGCGGCGCGTGGCGGGCGCTGGACGTCTTCCAGCAGCTGCGCAGAACGCTCATCGACGAGCTGGGCGTGGAGCCTTCCCAGCGTCTGCAGCGGCTGCACCAGGCGGTCCTGGCGGGTGAACTGGACGCGGAACCCAGGGGGTTGCGGCCCCTCGGCAGGAGCGCGTGAGCGGTCACCCCGGAAGTAGCGGGGCGCGGGGAGCGTGGCCCCCGGCATGTCCGCGGGCTGTGAGGCGTGGTGGGCGGGCGGGGCCGCCCGCCCTCACAGCAGCCAGCCGGACTCCTGGGCGATGCGCAC
Source organism: Streptomyces sp. NPDC038280 (assembly GCF_055600045.1). Lineage (NCBI taxonomy): Bacteria > Bacillati > Actinomycetota > Actinomycetes > Kitasatosporales > Streptomycetaceae > Streptomyces > Streptomyces sp. NPDC038280. The sequence goes on along the minus strand of NZ_JBVJYZ010000010.1, from coordinate 55,767 downwards.
CGCGTCCACCCGGTTGCGGGCGTTCAGTTTGGTGACCACCGAGGTCACGTAGTTGCGCACGGTCCCCACCGACAGATGCAGCCGGGCGGCGATCTCCGGCGCCTCGTTGCCCTCGGCGGTCAGCCGCAGCACCTCGTGTTCGCGCTCGGTGAGCGGACTTTCGAGGCTGTCCCAGGCCGCCAGCGCCAGCTGCGAGTCGATGGCCCGGTGGCCGGCCGCGATCCGGCGTACCGCCTCGGCCAGTTCCTGCGGCGGGGCGTCCTTGGGCAGATAGCCCGCGACCTTCGAGGCCAGCGCCCGGCGCAGGACCCCTGGACGGCTGAGGCTGGTGAGGATCAGGGTGCGGCAGCTGGGGAGTTCTTCGGCGAGGCGTTCCGCGGCGCTCAACCCGTCGAGCCCGGGAAGCCCTATGTCGAGGATGGCGACATCGGGGCGGTGCTCCAGCGCCGCCGGCACGATCTCGTCCCCGCGCTCGACCTGGGCGACGACTTCGAGGTCGTCCTCCATGGTCAGCAGGGCCACCAGGGCTCCGCGGACCATGTGCATGTCCTCGGCCAGCAGTATGCGTATCACTTCTCAGGCTCCCCCCGGAATCACAACAAACCCGGATTGATCCTTTCACGAACCGGCGGTTCCCGGCCGTGACGTAGACCGCGTGGCCGGATCGGTGGTGGTCCGAATCGGGTCAGGTCCGGGTCAAGGACCGGCCGGGACGCGTGCGGTTGTCCGGAACCAGCCGTCGTCGCCCAGCTCCGTGGTGAGGCTCCCGCCGATGCGGGTGAGCCGGTGGGCGAGGTTGTGCAGTCCGCTGCCGCTCGCGCCGTCGCCGGTGTGGTCGCCGTACGGGCCCGGCGCGTCGTCCCCCGTGGTCACTCCGTCGTTGCCGAGCGAGAGCGTGACCATCCCGTCCTTCTCGGTGGCACGGATGTGGCAGTGCCGTACATGACTGTGCCGCAGCGCGTTGGTGACACCCTCGCGGAGCACGGTGGCGAGCACCGTGTCGATCTCGGGGGCCAGCGGCCCGACCGCTATGTGTGTCTCGACCTTTATCTCGGCCGCCTCCAGCATGGAGCGGGTGACCTCCGCCTCCTGGCGCAGTGACATGTCCCGGTAGCCGATGGCCACTTTGCGGACGTCGGCGAGCGACTGTCGCGACAGGCACAGCACGGACTCCACCTCCTCCCGTGCCCGCTCGGGCAGGTCGGGGGCGAGCCGCCGGATCAGTTCGGTCCTGAGCGTGATCGCGGAGAGGTTGTAGCCCAGCAGGTCGTGCAGATCGCGGGAGAAGCGCAGCCGCTCGCCCGCGACGGCCAGCCGGGCCAGTTCGGCGCGGTGGGCGTGCAGCCGGTTCACCAGGCCGGTGAGGCTGCTCAGACCGAACACGACGAGGCCGGTGACGAGCGTCGACTCCGCGAGGTAGGCGCTGTCGAGCAGCGAGCGGTCCCCGAGGAGGCTGTACGAGAACATGGACAGGCCGATCATCCCGTACAGCGGCCAGGCGGCCCGGCCGGGCAGCAGCAGGAGGACCGAGCCGGCGAGGAATCCGCCCATCGCTCCCCATGCCGTGTGGAACAGCGCCAGCGGGCCGTAGGTGAGAGCGGCCTGGAGCGCCAGGGTCAACGCGCGCCGGTGGGCCGGGGCGTGGCGGGCGCCGGGTGCCGAGTGGGCGACCTGGAGGGCGAGGACACCGGCCAGGCCGGCGAGCGCCACGACGAGACCGGACGGAGGCAGGTCCTCGTTGATGATGTTGAGAACGGTGATCATGGAGTAGCCGGCCAGGGCGGCCAGCAGGACGATGCGTGCCAGTCGCGGAGCCGGTACGTCCGAGTCTTCGCGGACGACGGGCGGGGCCGGTGAATCCGACTCGTCGCCGGACCGATCACGTGCGTTCATCGGGCGTGATGGCCTCTCTGCGGAGACTGATCGAGCATACCGGGACGATACCTCAGCGAGAGGTGTCGACGTCAGCGGCACTCATGCCGAGCGTCCCTTACCGGCGCGATGCCCCGAGGGACGGTCGGCGAGGTCCCGGGTCAGATGAACAGCGGTACGGGATTGAGCTGTTCATACGGTGTGGGGCGGGGGAGCCGGCCCAGCTCGACGGGCACGTCGAAGAGCCTGCCGGGGGCGAACCGCGGCCAGAAGTGGCGCATGCCCGGCATGACGACCTTCACCACCGGCAGCCCGATGTCGGGCCGGGTCTGATCCAGTACGAGCACGTCGAGACCGCGCCCGCGCGCGAGGGCAGTGAGAGCGGCGACGTCGTCCGCGAGGTCGGGGCGGGGAGTGGAGGACCAGGTGCCGGGGGTGCTCGGCGGAAGGGCCGGATCGGGTGGGAGATAGGGCGTGTTGGCGAGGGTGGCCCCGGCCCACCAGGCCCGTGCGTCGGGGTCGTCGATGGCGTAGCCCGAGCCGTCGGACCGGACGGCGGCGACCGCCGGGAGCAGTTGCCCCATCTCGGTGAGCGCCCGGCGCAGGGCGATCCGGGGATCCAGGTGGGCGCCGAAGCCGAACACGATGTCCTCGGCGGGTTTGTCGGTCCGCCGGGACAGTGCCGCGACCACCGGGATGCCGAAGTCGGAGGTCAGGTCGAGCGCCCAGATCTCCCGGCCGACCGAGCGGTAGCCGGTGCGGAGGCGTTCGATCCACTCCTCGGCGAAGGAGTCGAGGTCGATGCCGGGCGCGCGGGTGCGGTTGTACCACCACATGGCGACGGCGTCGCGCTCCACCAGCTCCAGGAAGCCCTGGACGAAGGCGTCCTCCTTGCTGGAGCCCGCGGCGTTGCCGTTGGAGTCCGCGCGCAGCGGGGCGGCGGGATCGGCGTCGTAGTAGAGGAGGGAGGTCGGCAGGAGCCGGTGGACGCCCTCGGTCATCGACCAGAGCGGAGTCCAGTCGATGACCCGGTCCTCGTCGAAGGGGTGGCCGACGTACTGGAAGGGCGAGCCGGACGCGTTCCAGCGCTGCCGGTCCCGGAGTTGGCGCGGGTCGTACAGCCGGCAGGCGTCGGGGTGCACGGCGGAGGCGCCAAGCGCCCGGAAGGTGTCCCGGACCACCGGTTCGTCGCCGTGGCGGGAGCCGCTGTAGCGCTCCACGGCCTCGCAGAGGGCACTCACCCTGGCCTCGTCCGGGGTGAGGCCCTTGCCGCCGCTCAGCGCGCGCAGCCCGGCGCTGTGCCCGGCCAAGGTGTGCGAGCGGACGGCGAGGTTGTGGCCGGAGAGATAGCTCTCGGTGAAGGCGGGGCTGCGCGGGTCACGCCGCAGCTCGCGGACGACACCGGTGACGCCGCCCACCACGTGGCCGTACTTCCGGAGCATCTGGGCGGGCGTCAGGGCGCGGTGGCCGTTGCCCGCGTCCGCCGCCTTGGGACGGGAGACCGGCACGAAGGGCGAGCGGACCAGCTCGGCGACGAGACCCGGGTCGCCGCAGGCGGCGCACTGGGGGCGGCGGGTCACCGGGTGGTGTGCTCCGGACAAGGTGAGGGTGTCCAGGACGTGGACGGCGTCCTGGGTCCGGTGGCGCACCCCGGCCAGCCACTTGGCGGTCTCCAGGACGGCGGCGCTCAGCCCGATCGCCCGGCCGGCCGGGAGCGACGCCTCGGGGCGCGGCAGTGGGCCGTCGAGCCCCAGGGCCCGCCGCAGGGGGTCCTCACTGCCGCGGTGGTGGCGCAGCCGGTCGGCGAGACAGGACCAGCAGGGCCCCTCACCGGGCCGGAAGACGGGTCCCGTCCAGATGTCCGGGCCACCTGGCTTCGCCGGCAGCCACGGCCGCCCGGCGGCGCGCTGCCGGGCGTCGATCCCGGCCAGCCGGGGATCGAGGTAGTCCGCGCAGAGGACCAGCGTGAACGTGCTGTCCGCCTCGTCCTCCACGACGTTCAGACCTGAGGCGGCGCAGGCGGCGCGCGCCTCGTCGTGCGTGACGAGGCCGTCGTCGAGCACGGTGAGGTGGACGGTGGCGGGGCGCTCGTCGCCGATCCGCCCACCGGGCACGCCGGCCAGGTCCCAGAAGGCGTCGGTGGCCGGGTGGGAGCTGTCCTCGGTGGCCTCGGGCCCGGAGCCGTACGTCCTGATCAGCTGGGCGCCGGACAGGTCGCGCAGTGCCTGCCAGAGCAGGTCCGGGTCGCAGCCCGGTGCCTCGGCGGCCTCCCGCAGTACGGCGGGGAGGGTGCGGGTGCCGTCGAGGAGGGGGGCCAGCGCCTCGGCGGGCGCGCCGCGCACGGCGGACACCCCCCGGGCGGAGACCAGATAGACGGCCTCGCCCGGGACCACGACGCCGCGCAGATGGCTCTTGAAGCCGATGCGCGGGCCTTCGTCACCGGGGGAGTGCGCAGGCGTCCGGCCCCCCTGCTCGGTCACGCCGCGCAGAGCTCGCTGGGCTCCGGCGCCAGGATGCAGACGGTGAACAGGGCCGTGGCGTCGGCGGGCGCCGCGTCCAGGTCCTCGATGGTGAGGGTGGCCGCCGGGGCGGCGGTCGCGGCACCGCCCTCGGAAGACACCAGGCCCAGTTCGGCGAGCGCGGTGTACGGGTCCGCCGTGCGGACGTGCTGCATGTCGGTTCCTTCCCTGAAGCGATCCATGAGTGATCCACGAGTGGGGGCAAGGCTCTGCGACCCAGTGCCTTGTCTGGATTCTCAGGACGCGAGACGGCCCGTGACCAGTGATTTCTTCATGACTTGGGCATGAGGGATTCATGCCCCCGGTCAGGACTTGGCCCGTACCAACTCCTCAATGGCCAAGGTCACATCGTGCGGGCTCGGCAGGGCGGCGATCTCCCGGCTCAGCTCCTCGGTACGGGTCCGGTAGGACGCGTTCTCCAGCAGCTCCTGGCACGCCTTGACGACGTTCTCGGGGGAGTCGTCGACGTTCTGCGTGAGCATGATGGCCGCGCCGTACTCCGCCAGCCGCTCCGACATGCCGACCTGCTTGGGCATGGCGGGGATGACCAACTGCGGGACCCCGCACACGATGGCGTGCAGCATGGTGTTGCCGCCGGCCCGGTGGACCAGCAGATCGCAGGTGCGCAGCACGACGTCCAGCGGCAGCCAGCCGGCGCGTACGTTGTCGGGCAGCTCGCCCAGGGCGTCGGCCATCTCCTGCGGAGCCGCGACCAGCAGCTCGACGTCGAGCCCGGCGACCTTCCGCACCAGCGCCTTGAGCGCGTCGAACTCGTAGTCGGCGGTGATCCGGCTGCCCGCCGAGACCAGGACGCGCGGCCGATCGCCCTTGGTGTACATCCAGGGTTCCAGCGCGCGCTGGGTGTTGAACGGGATGTATCGCATGAACTGCGCCGGACCCGCGTCCGGGCGCCGGGCGCCGGGCGGGCAGATGTCCACGAACATGTCGGGCGCCGGCAGGGCGTCCAGGCCCAGCTCGGCCAGTTCCGGGGCGAGTTCGGCCGTGGCGGAGAGGTCGATGATGGCGGGCTCGCCCATGTTGAGGGCCTGCCGGACCCACGGAATGCCGAACCGGTGCGCCACCAGCGGCGCCGCGTAGGACAGCGCGCCGGCCACCAGTACGTCCGGCCGCCACCGCTCCACCAGCGGGACCAGGCCCTCCATGCTGCCGACGGCGAGCCGGGCCATGCCGCGCCCGTTGAACAGATTCCGCTCGTGGGGGTCCTTGGGGATCTCCAGCGGATTGCCCTGCCGGTCCCGCTGCATGAAGTCGAACATGGTCCGCGAGGTGATCGGCGCGCCGGGCAGTCCGGTCGCCGCGACCAGCGGCATGACGTTCTCCGTCGCCCCCACGATCACTTCGTGGCCGGCGTTGCGAGCCGCCAGGGCGAGCGGGGTGATCGGGAAGACCGCTCCCGCGCTTCCTCCGGATACGAAAAGGAATCTCATGGGCGCGGACGTTAGGGCGGCGGGGTCGAGCCGCCCTGGAGAGGTACTGGAGGAGGTGGGCTCGGGGGTGGTGCCACGCGCGGGTGCGGCCGCGGGTGGGGTGCGAGTCCGAGTCGAGCGCGAGTCGAGCCCTAGGAGGGGCGCCCACAATCCCGCTTGACCTCTATCGCACTCGAGGTTTCATCCTTGAACCGACCCAGTGGCCTGGACCTGTCATGGCACAGCCTCCACCGCCGTACTTAAGGGAAGAACTCCGATGACTGACACAGCGAAGCCGGACGCGTCCGCGCCCGGGTCCGGCCTCTCCGCGGACGACCGGCGCAGAATCCGGTTGATCATGACGGGTCTGCTGCTCGGCCTCTTCATGGCCGCACTCGACCAGACCATCATCTCCGCGGCGTTGCGCACCATCGCGGACGACCTCAACGGCCTCTCGGAACAGGCCTGGGCCAACACCTCGTACATGATCACGTCGGTGGTGACCACCGCGCTGTACGGCAAGCTCTCCGACATCTACGGGCGGCGGCCCGTCTACTGCACGGCCGTGGCCGTCTTCGTCCTCGGCTCGGTGCTCTGCGGCCTCGCGCAGTCGATGACCTCCCTCGCGGTGTTCCGGGGAATCCAGGGTCTCGGCGCCGGCGGTCTGATGAGCCTCGCCTTCGCGATCCTCACCGACCTGGTGCCGCTCACCGAACGCAGCCGCTACCAGGCCTGGTTCGGTGCCGTCTTCGGCGTCTCGGCCGTCATCGGGCCCGTCGCCGGCGGCTTCTTCGCCGGGCTCGACAGCTTCGCGGGCGCCTCCGGCTGGCGCTGGGCCTTCTACATCAACGTGCCGATCGGCCTCGCCGCGGCCCTGCTGATCGGCACACTGGTCCGCGTCCAGCCCAGCCGTACGCCGCAGAAGTTCGACGTCCTCGGCCTGCTGGCGCTCCTCGCCTGCCTGCTGCCGGCGCTCTTCGCGGTGGAGCAGGGCCCCAAGTGGGGCTGGGCGGACAGCGGAACGCTCGGGCTCTTCGCCCTGGGCGCGGTGGGCCTCGTGCTGTTCCTGCTGGCGCAGAGGCGGGCCGGCGGCGCCGCTCTGCTGCCCACCCCGATGTTCCGCAATCCGCTGTTCTCCGTCTACAACGGCGTCAACGTCCTGGTGGGCGCGGCCGTCTTCGGAGCGCTGTCCGTCCTGCCGCTGTACCTGCAGATGGTCAAGGGACTCTCGCCCACCCAGGCGGGTCTGATGATGCTGCCGCAGACGCTCGGCATCGTCGCCGCCGGGCGGCTGTGCGGCCCGTTCGTCACCAAGACCGGCCGTTACAAGGCGATTCTCGTCGGCGGTGTCCTGCTGATGGTGATCGGGACCTTCTGGTTCGGGACGCTCGCGGCCAGTACCCCGCTGTGGCAGACCGGCATCGCCGCCGGTGTGATGGGCCTCGGTATCGGACTGTGCTGGCAGGTCATGCTGATCGCCATCCAGAAGGGCGTCGCGCCGCAGTACATGGGCGCCGGCATGGGGTCGTTCACCTTCTTCCGGCAGATCGGCGGCACGGCGGGCATCGCGGTCTTCCTGTCGATGTTCTTCGGGGCGGTGGGCGAGAAGGTGGCCGCCGCGTACCGGGCCGCCGCCTCCGACCCCGCCTTCGCGGCGGCCGCCTCCGACCCCGCGGTGGCCGGCCAGGCGGCCAACAAGGTGCTGCTCGACGGCCGCGACGGATCGGTCCCGCTGGACAACAGCTCGTTCCTCGAGCACGCCGACCCGCGCCTGGCCAAGCCGTTCCTCGAGGGCATGGCCGAGGCGATGCAGACCGTGTTCGTGGTCAGCGGTGTGCTGCTGCTGCTCGCGCTGGTCCTGGCCGTCATCCCCCGGGAGAAGCGGCCCGGCGCGGCGCCCGCCGGCGGCCCGGGGGGAGCGGCCAAGCAGCCCGAGACGACGGGCGCGAAGGCCAAGGACTGACGAGCGGGGGGATCACTCCCCTGATCCCGCCCCTCGTCCCACCCGACCCGCTCTCGTACGCATTCCCGTACGACGCGTCCACGAGGCTCCCTGCCGAGACAGGGGGCCGGCTCCGAGCCGGCCCCCTGCCGGCGTTTCCGGCCCCGACTCACCGCCCCGCGGCCGCGATAGGGCCTCGGCGGGGGTCCAGCCGGATTGGACCGGCTCTCGAGCGCCCGCTCGCAGAATCGAGCCGTAACGGAGAACCCCCGGGCGAAGGCGAGTGAAGGGTTGCCATGAAGGCGCTGATTCTGTCTGGAGGGACGGGGACCAGGTTGCGTCCCTTCACCTACTCCATGCCCAAACAGTTGGTGCCCGTCGCCAACAAACCGATCCTCATCCACTGCCTGGAGAACATCCGGGACGCCGGCGTCCGGGACGTGGGCATCATCGTCGGCGACCGCGCGGCCGAGATCCAGGCCGTCGTGGGCGACGGCTCGGCCCTCGGCCTCGACGTCACCTATCTGCGCCAGGAGGCCCCGCTCGGCCTCGCCCACTGCGTCGCCATCGCCGACGAGTTCCTCGGCGACGACGACTTCGTGATGTACCTGGGCGACAACGTGCTGGCCCAGGGCATCACCGAGGCCGCACGCCGCTTCCGCGAGACCCGCCCGGCGGCCCAGCTGCTGCTCACCAAGGTGGCCGACCCGCGTGCCTATGGCGTCGCCGAGGTCGACGACACGGGCAGGGTCCTCCGGTTGGTGGAGAAGCCGCAGCAGCCGCGGAGCGATCTCGCGGTCATCGGCGTCTACTTCTTCACCTCGGCCGTGCACGAGGCGGTCCGGGCCATCGTGCCGAGCGTCCGCGGCGAACTGGAGATCACCGACGCGATCCAGTACCTCGTCGAGCGCGGCGACGACGTCGTCGCCGACGAGTACACCGGCTACTGGAAGGACACCGGCAGCCCGGACGACCTGCTGGAGTGCAACCGGGTGCTGCTCGGTGACCTGGCACCCGGCACCTCCGGCGAGGTGGACGCGGCGAGCACCGTCGAAGGGCCGGTCGTGATCGAACCCGGCGCGGTCGTCGTCCGCTCACAGCTCACCGGACCGCTGGTGATCGGCGCCGGCAGCGTGGTGCGCGACAGCGCCCTCGGCCCGTACACCGCGCTGGGCCGCGACTGCCTGCTGGAGGACGCCGGAATACGCGACTCGATCGTCCTGGACGGGGTGTCGATCCACGGCGTGCGTGGGCTGTCCGGCTCGCTCATCGGCCGGTCCGCGGCGGTCCGCACCGGCGAGGCGGCCGACCGGCGGCTGATCATCGGCGACCACACCCAGGCCGAGGTGGCCGCATGAGGATCCTCGTCACCGGCGGCGCCGGCTTCATCGGCTCGCACTACGTACGCGAAGTCCTCGCGGGCAGCTACCCGGAGTCGGAGGGCGTCGACGTCACCGTCGTCGACCGGCTCACCTACGCCGGACGGCGCGAGAACCTCCCGGCGGACCACCCACGGCTGCGGTTCGTCCACGGGGACATCTGCGACCGGGACCTGCTGGACCGGGTCGTGCCCGGCCACGACGCGATCGTCCACTTCGCGGCCGAGTCGCACGTGGACCGCTCGCTCACCGGACCCGACGAGTTCATCCGCACCAATGTGGCGGGCACCCAACAGCTCCTCGACGCCGCGCTGCACGCCGGTGTGGGGACGTTCGTGCACGTGTCCACGGACGAGGTGTACGGCTCCATCGACACCGGCACCTGGACCGAGCAGTCCCCGCTGCTCCCCAACTCCCCGTACGCCGCCTCGAAGGCGTCCAGCGACCTGCTCGCCAGGGCCTACCAGCGCACCTACGGCCTCGACGTCCGGATCACCCGCTGCTCCAACAACTACGGACCCCACCAGCACCCCGAGAAGCTCATCCCGCACTTCGTCACCAGGCTGCTGACCGGGCAGCGGGTGCCGCTGTACGGCGACGGGCGCAACGTCCGTGAGTGGCTGCACGTCGACGACCACTGCCGGGCGCTGCACCTGGTCCTCACCAAGGGCCGGGCCGGCGAGATCTACAACGTCGGCGGCGGCACGGGCCTGAGCAACCGCGAGATGACCGGACGGCTGCTCGAACTCCTTGGCGCGGACTGGGACATGGTGCGCCATGTCGAGGACCGCAAGGGACATGACCTCCGCTACGCGATCGACGACTCCAAGATCCGCGAGGAGCTGGGCTACGAGCCCCGTTGGTCGCTCGAGAGCGGGCTGGGGCCGGTCGTGGACTGGTACCGCGACCACCCCGACTTCTGGCGCGCCCCCTGACCGGGACGCGGCGCCGCAGCACCACCCGGCTCCATCCATCTCCGCATCTCCATCACGACGCTGACGCGACGCACGCGTCACCGAACCAAGGGAACAGAACATGCCCGCACTGCGCACTCGTGCCGCCCTCCTCGCCCTGCCGCTGGCCCTCACCGGCCTGATGGCCGGCGCCTCCGGCGCCCACGCCGCGCCTGTGAAGACCTACTTCGACTGCCGTGTCGGCACCACGACCGGCCTCGCCTACAGCGCCTACGTGGACGCCGTCGCCCCCGCCACGGTCCGCCCCGGCGCGACCTTCGACGTCACGCTCGACCCGGCGCCGATCACCCCGAACCCGGCCTACAACAAGGAGGTCAAGAACGTCGCGCTGCAGTTCAAGCTGCCGGCCGGCGCCACCGTCGTCTCCTACCAGGTCGCCGGCGGAGACGAGGCGGGCGCTCCGACCCTCGAGGTCGAGGGCACCAAGGCCGTGCTGCGCGCCTCCGGCCCGTACGCCTCCGACACGCCCTTCGACCTGCCCAAGGTCACCTTCAAGCTGAAGGCGCCGTACACCCGCGGCACCCTGGAGACCGCCTTCGGCGGCACCTCGCACGACGACCCGGGCTTCACCTGGAACTTCACGCCGGTCAACTGGCCGACCGAGGGCACGCTCGCCTGCTGGCCCGACCAGCCGATCGCGCTGACCAAGACGGTCGTCAAGTAACCAGCGTCATTCCGCGCCGGTCTGCCCCTCCCCCCGGGGGCAGGCCGGCGCCTTCGTCGTGGTGACTTCTGCCTTGATTTCCACCTTGACCTCTACTTCGGTCGAGGTTTCATGCTGGACGGACAAGATCCACGAATCGCGATACGCATCCACGATCGGAGAGAATGTGAAGATCGAGATCTGGTCCGACATCATGTGCCCCTGGTGCTACATCGGCAAGGCGCGCCTGGAGAAGGCGCTGGACCGCCTGGGGAGCCGTGACGCGGTGGACATCGTCTGGCGCAGTTTCGAGCTCAGGCCGGAGCAGCCCCGGACCCCGGGAGCGACGCTCGGCGAGATGATGCGGGAGCGCCTGGGTCTCGAAGCGGATGCCACCGTCGAACTCTTCGAGAAGATCGAGGGACTCGGCCGCGCCGAGGGCCTGGACATCCGGCTCACCGGCGTCCGGCCGGTCAACTCCTTCGACGCGCAGCGCCTCGTCCACCTGGCCGCGGAGAGCGGCTCGGCGGGCGCCATGAAGGAGCGGCTGTTCCGCGCGTACCTCGGTGAACAGGAGAACGTGGCCGATCCCGCCGTACTGGTCCGTGTGGCCACGGACGCCGGCGTGGACCCGGTGGCGGCCGAGGCCGTGCTGCACAGTGACGCCTACGCGCGCGAGGTGCGGGCCGACGAGGAGATGGCCATGCGCCGGGGCGTCAGTGGCGTGCCGACCGTCTTCGTGGACGGCGAACGCGTGGCCACGGGCGTTCCCACGGTGGAGCAGTTCTACGGCTCGCTGGTCCGGGCCAGCTGACATGACGACCGCCCGGCCCGCGCACTCCGTCACCGAACTCACCGTCGGCCAGCTCTCGGCCCGCAGCGGAGTCGCCGTCACCGCGCTCCACTTCTACGAGTCCAAAGGGCTGATCCAGAGCCGCCGGACGCCGGGGAACCAGCGCCGCTACGCGCGCGACACGCTGCGCCGCGTCGCGGTGATCCGCGTCGCGCAGCGTATGGGCATCCCGCTCGGCGCGGTCCGCGAGGCACTGTCCGAACTCCCCGAGGGACGCACACCCAACCGTGCCGACTGGGCCCGGCTCTCGGAGCGCTGGCGCGCCGACCTGGACGCCCGCATCGAGCAGCTGGCGGCCCTGCGGGACGGTCTGACGGAGTGCATCGGCTGCGGCTGTCTGTCGGTGAGCGACTGCCCGCTGACCAATCCCTTCGACGTCCTCGGCGAGGAGGGTCCCGGCCCCCGACGTCTGCTGCGCGGGGCCCCGCGCGACCCGGCCCGCCTCGCCGGCCCGAGGGCCGGCGAGGCGGTGGAGGCGGAGCCGTGCGGAGGGACGAGCGCGGGGTGCCGGCCGTCGGAGGCGGCGGCCGGGCTGATGCCGGCGCCGGGAACGGCGTCGGAAGGCGAGCCGGGGGCGGTGGCCGAGGCGGGCGCGGGCACGGTGTCCGGAGCCGCCTCGCGATCCGCTTCGGGGGCGTAGGCGCGGCGCGGACGCGGTACGGGGCGGGCCCCGGCGGTCCCAGCCGCCGGGGCCCACCCCGTACCGCGTCCCTCCGGGCTCGTCAGCCCACCGGGAACACCTCGCGCGCGTACGCCTCCGCCGCGCTCTCGAAGCCCAGCACCACATGGCTGGCCGCCGAGTGGGCGTCCCGCCAGTGCCGTTGCAGCGGCGAGGAGTCCTGGTGGGCACGGGTGCCCGCCGAGGCGAACAGCCGGTCCACGGCCGAGGTCGCGAGTTCCGCGGCCACCGCGCAGTCCCTGCCGCTGCGGGCGATGTCGAGCGCGCCGACCTGGCCGTGGTCGGCGACCCGCGCGGCCCGGTCGAGGAGCAGCGCCGCCGCGTCCGCCTCGGCCGCGGCCCGGCTGAAGGCGGACGCCGCGGGGGCGGCCAGCCCGCTGGAGGCGGAGGTGAAGCGGGGCGCGATGCCCTCGCTCCACGCGGCGAGCGCGCCGCGCGCCGCGCCCAGCACGGGAGCCGCGAAGCAGAGGCCGTTCACGGCCTTGAGCGGTACGCGGTGGCAGGCGGCGGTGTCCTCCGTGTCGCCGGACGCCTGGGCGGCGTCGGGAGTACCGGTGGCCAGGGCGTCGCGGGTGAACGACAGCTCCTCGGGAACGAGGACATCGTTCACGTCGAGCGTGTTGCTGCCCGTGCCCCGCATTCCGACCGACGCCCATGTGTCCTCGGTGCGGTAACTCCCCCGGGGCAGCGCGAAGTAGCGGGCCTGCGGCAGGGTGTCCGTCGTCATCGCGCAGACCAGCGCCCAGTCGGCGAAGTCGACGACGCTGACGTAGGGCCAGGTGCCGCTGATCCGCCAGCCGCCCTCCTCCCGGCGGGCCCGGCCGAGCGGCATCAGGGCACCGACGACGAGGGTGTCCGGGCCGTCCTCCCAGATCCTGGCCTGCCCCTCCGTCGGGAGGTACGCGGCCATCCGTCCCACAGCCGCGGTCAGCGAGGCCGCCCACGCGGTCGAGGTACAGCCCTCACCCACGACGGCGACGGCGCGGGTGACCTCCTCGAACGTGCCGGCGTCGCCGCCCCAGCGCCGGGGTACGAAGTGCCGGGCGAACCCGGCGTCGAGGATCGCCCGTACCCCTTCGGGGGAGAGCCGGCGCTCGCGCTCGGCCGCGTCGGCCCGCTCGGCGGCGACCTTGGCGGCATCGGCGGCCGAGGCGACGATGCCGGAGTCGGGAGACGTGGTGGTGGGTGCGGGGCCGGCGTCCGCCGGTGTCCGGGTCGGCATCCTGGTCAGCTCCTTGGCTGGTGATGTGTGGTGTAGGGGAGTAGGGGTGGGGCGGTGGTGACGGGCCGGTGGCTCGCGGCCGTGGGGCCGGTGTCATCCGTCCCGTGCGAGTGCTCAGATCTCCGTGACCCGGGCGGCGCGGCGGATCTCCTCGATCAGCCGGGCCTGCCCGCGGGTCTCCTCTTCGCCCGCCCGTGGCCCCGGCCGCGCCGCCCCCGCCGCGCGCACCGCGCGGAGGAACGCGGCGACCCCGGCCGCCGCCTGGTCGTGGGCGGGCAGGCGCAGTTCTTCCCGGGCGCCGCCCCGCCCGACGGAAAGGACCGGCTCGTGATCGGCGGGTGGCGAGTAGGCGCGGTCGAGCGCCAGGCTCCCCTCACTGCCGAGCAGCTCCCAGCGGGCCGTGTACGCGTGGTCCATGCCGAAGGCGAGCTGGGCCGTGACGCCGTCGTCCGGGCGGTGCAGCAGGGCGGCGCCGCCCAGGTCCACACCGCGCGCCCGGTCGTGCCGGAGCGTGGCGCCGAGCACGTCCAGCCCGGGGCCGAGGAGTAGTTGGGCGAGCCGCACCGGATAGACGCCGATGTCGAGCAGGGCGCCACCGCCCAGGTCGGCGCGGTAGCGGATGTCGTCGGGCGGGCGCGGCGGGACGGTGAACGAGGCGGTCAGTGCCCGGGGTTCGCCGATCGAGCCGCGTGTGACGAGGTCCCGTACGGTCCCGTACGCGGTGTGGTGGACGAACATGTAGTTCTCGGCGAGGACCAGGCCGCGCGACCGGGCGAGTGTCAGCAGACGACGGGTTTCCCTGTAGCCGCCGGTCAGAGGCTTCTCGGCGAGGACGTGCTTGCCGGCGAGAAGGGCGCGTTCGGCCCACTCGGCGTGCAGGGCGACGGGCAGCGGCACGTACACCGCGTCGACGTCGTCCCGGTCGAGGAGACGCTCGTACCCCACGACCGGCTCGCCGCCGAACGACGCCGCCGTCGCACGGGCCTTGGCCGGGGTGCGGCTGGCGACCGCGGTCAGCCGGGCGTCCGGAGCGGCGGCGATCGCGGGCAGCATCCGGCGCACGGCGATGTCCGCGCAGCCGACGACCCCCAGGCGTACGGGTCCGGCGGCCGGGGCGGCGGTCATGCGCCGCTCTCCTCGCCCAGGGAGCGTACACAGGCGAGCAGGGTGCGCGCCTCGACATTGACGACGCCCCCGAGCCGGGCGGCCCGGGTCAGCTGGCGCACGCTCATCCACACGAAGTCCTCCGGTACGTCCCCGACGTCGGGCGCCGTACCGGTCGCGTCCACCAGCAGATAGCGGTTCTCCGCGTGGTAGAAGCGGCCGCCCTCCTCGGAGTGCACGGTGTCGAACAGCACCCGCTCGGCCGGTGCGGACAGGACGGCGTCCAGGAACGCCGGGCGCGGGCCGTCCTGCGGGAGGTTCCCGGGCCCGCACTGGACGGTGGGACCGAGCTCGACGGCGTCGAGGGTGCCGGCCTCGGAGCGCGCCCGCACCAGGAGATGGCGCACTCCGCCGATGTCCTTGCCGAGGAAGGCGATGACGCCCCGGCCGCGCGGCGCGAGCATCGGCTGCGACCAGGAGGTGACCTCACGGTTGTCGGCCTCGACGTCGACCCCGATGATCCGGAAGTACCGGCCGTCCTCGTGGGAGATCTCCGCCGGATCGAGGTGCCACCCCTTCACCTCGTTCATCGGTATGCGGCGGCGGTGCAGCCGGTGGCGCACCTTGGCCTCGGTGAACCAGTGCAGCAGCCGGGTGGTGTCGTGCAGCGGCCGCTCCGGGCCCCCGTGGGGAGGCCGCGGGACGGACGGCAGACCGGAAAGTACCGTCCGTGTGTCCATGTTGATCAGGTTCTCGACGCGCAGGAGGCGCGGGAGCAGATCCTGCGGGATCCAGCAGAAGTCCTCGTGGAAGGGGATCTCGTCGCTGGTCTCGACGACGATGTTCCGATTCCGTTTGCCGAGGAACCACGACCCCTGTTCACTCTGCAGCGCGTCATGGCGGACCTGACCGTGGCGAGGCGCGAGGAACTGCTCGATGTACGGCACCGAGCCGCCCCGGTGCACCCGGGTGTAGTTGCTGAACGTGGCCTGGACCGTCGGCGACAGCTGGATCGTGTTGATGTTGCCGGGCTCCATCTTCGCCTGCAGCAACAGATGCGGGACGCCGCCGAACCGCTTGACGAGGAGGCCCAGGATGCCGGTCTCCGGCTGGCGGATGATCGGCTGGCTCCAGGATTCCGGTACGGGCGCCTCGCGGTCGACCTCGAGCCCCTCCACGGAGAAGAAGCGGCCGGTGCTGTGCCGGATGTCGCCGGTCTCCGGGACGACGCGCCAGCCGTCGAGGGCGTCCAGCCGCGCCGGCGTGATGGAGTAGCGATGGGCCGCGCGCCGGTCCGCGAACCACGCGTGGAATTCCGCGAGATCGGTGATCGGCATCAGTTTTCCTCCCCGGGCGCTCCCGCGGTGGCGGACACCACGGACAGTTCGCGGACGGTGAACCGGACGCCCTGCCCGAAGACCCGGTCCGCGAGCAGGGCGAGGCCCGGCGCCAGCGCCTTGGGCCGTACGACGTCGAGGGGACCGGGGATCAGCCAGTCGGGGCGTACGGAGTCGGCCAGGGCGAGCCCGAGACGGTCCACGGCGAACACCTCCTCGCCGTCGAGCACCCAGCGGGCCCGGCCCCCGTCCGTGTCCACCACGAGGGCGCAGTCGTGGAACAGCCCGGGACCGCGCTCGGCGACCGGAATGCCGTACGAGAAACCGCCACGCGCGCCGTCCGGACCCGGGACCCGTCCGTACAGCGCCCACACGCGCGTGTTGGTGAGTGCGAAGTCCAGGATCAGCCCCGCCGTACGGTCCAGGGCGATGAGCGCCGCCGAGCCACGGCTCAGTTCGGTGTCGTTGTCGGTGTCGGACCGGACGTCGCGTCGGTCCGTGTGGAACAGCTCGGCGGACAGCGTCGCGGAGACGGTCAGTTCGCCGCCGACCGGCCCAAGGGGCGCATCGGACGCGGCGGGGACGGCCGGTGCGAACGCGGACCAGCGCAGATGGTCGACGGGTTCCCCGGCGGGCGGCTGGACGAAGGCGGGCAGGCCACTGGCAGGGTCGATGCCGCCGGGCTCCACCACGAGGCCGTCGGGCGTCGCCCGGGGCACACCGTCCCCGGTGGGCAGCGAGCCGGCGGGCCGCACGGCCCAGGGGGCGCCGGGGCCGCTGCTGCGCAGTCCCTCGGCGAAGGCGTCATGGAAGAGGACGGTCAACTCGGGCTCCTGCGGGGGTCGGTGCGTGGTCGGGGGAAACGTGGGCCGCCGGGGAGGCGGGGGAGTGGTCGTCAGTCGGCCGTGCCGGACCGCTCCAGGGCTTCGGCCGCCGCCCGCAGGATCCGCACCCGCCCCTCCGTGGACGTGGCGGCGGCGGAGACCATCACGCCGAGCGTGGTGACCCCGGCGTCGTCGTAGGCGCGCATCCGGTCGGCGATCCGGTCGACGGGGCCGATCAGGGCCGTACGGTCGATGAAGCCGAGCGGCAGGGCCGCGCCGGCCCCCGCCCGGTCGCCGGAGCCGAGCCGTTCGAGGAAGAGCGCGACCTCGTGCTCGTAGCCCATGCGCCGGGCCATCGCGCAGTAGAAGTTGCGGTCGGGTTCACCGATGCCCATGAGGTAGACGTACTGGCCCCGCAACGCGTCGGCGGCCTCCTCCGCGGTGTCGGCGACGGCGGTCGGCAGACTCGGCAGCACCTCGAAACCGCTCAGGTCCCGGCCGGCGGCGGCGCGCCCCGAAGCGATCTCGACGAGCGCCCCGGTGACGTCCTCGGGCGAGGTGAAGACCCCGAGCCAGCCGTCCGCGATCTCGCCCGCCAGCCGCAGGTTCCTCGGGCCGACGGCGGCGAGCAGCACCGGCAGCGCACGGCGCGGCCGTTCGGTGAGCAGATGGAGCGGGGCGGGCCCGCCGACCTGGAAGTGGCTGCCCTCGTACTGGACGGGCTCGCCGTCGAGCGCCCGCCGCACCACCTGCACGTACTCCCGCGTCCTGGCCAGGGGACGGTCGAACGGCACGCCGTACCAGCCGACCGAGACATCGGGGTTGGACACCCCGAGCCCGAGCGAGAACCGGCCGCCGCTGAGCGAGTCGAGCGTGGCGGCGGTCAGCGCGGTCATCGCCGGGGGACGGCCCGGGATCTGCATGACGCCCGAGACCAGGGTGATCCGCTCGGTGACGCCGGCGGCGAGGCCGAGGACGCTGGCGGCGTCCGAGCGGTAGCCCTCCGGTGCGAGGACCGCCGCGTAGCCGAACTCCTCTGCTCTGCACGCCAGTTCACCGGCGCCTTGATGGACGAGATTCGCGGCGAGCCGCACGGTGCACTTCCTTGGGCGAGAGCGGACGGGGTGGGGCGGGGCGGGGTCGGGACAACGGTGGCGTCAGATGAGATGAGCGCCGCCGTCGGCCAGCAGGACCTGGCCGGTGGTGTACATCGCGCCGACCAGGCTCAGAACGGCCTCGGCGACGTCCTCGGGCCTGCCGACGCGGCGCAGCGGGGTCGTGGCGCGGACATGCTCGGCGATCGGGGCGAAGAAGTCGCTGCCCTGCGTCCAGGGCGTCTCGATCAGACCTGGCGCGACGGCGTTGACCCTGACCTCGGGGCCGACGGTCTTCGCCAGCAGCCGGGTCATGTGCTCGATGGCCGCCTTGCTCACCGCGTACGGGATGGAGCTGCCCGCCGGGCGGCTGCCCGCGATCGAGGAGATGTTGACGACGGAGCCCGCGCCGGTGCGGGCCAGGTGGGGCATGGCGGCGACGGTCGTCTGCCAGGTGCCGATCACGTTCAGCCCGAGGATCTCGCGCCAGACGTCGGGGGTGGCCGCCGCCAGGTCGGCGTGCGGGATGGCACGGGTCCTCCCGGCGTTGTTGACGAGGATGTCCAGCCGTCCGTAGTGCTCGACCGCGGTGTCCACCAGACGCCGGGCGTCGGCCTCGTCGGAGACGTCGGCCTGGACGTAGAGGGCGTCCGGCAGGCCGGCCGCCGTCTCGAGTCCGTCCTCGACGGAACGTGCGGAGTTGACGACGACCCGGAAGCCCTCGGCCGCCAGGCGCTGGGCGACGGTGCGACCGATCCCGGACGAGGAGCCGGTGACGAGCGCGACCCGGGCTCCGGCGCCGCTGACCTCGCTGCCGGCCCCGCTGCCGGTGGTGCGGTGCGCTGCCCCGGACATCAGTAGTTCCCCAGCCCGCCGCAGACATTGAGCGCCTGCGCGGTGACCGCGGCCGCGTCGTCGCTGACCAGGTACTCGACCATGGCAGCGACCTCACGGGTCTCGACGTAACGGCCCATCGGCACCCGGGCGGTGATGCGGTCGAAGGTCTCCTCCTCGCTGACGCCCCAGATCCCCGCGTAGTGCTCGCGCACCCGCTCGGCCATCGGCGTCTCCACGAAACCGGGGCAGACGGCGTTGACCGTGATACCGGTCCGGGCCAGTTCGAGCCCGAGGGCCTTGGTGAGGCCGACGACGCCGTGCTTGGAGGCGGAGTACGGGACGGCGTGGACGACGCCCTGCTTGCCGCCGGTGGACGCGATGTTGATGATGCGGCCCCGCTGCTTGGTCAGCATGCCGCCCTGGTTGAGCACTTCCTTCGTCATCAGGAAGACGCTGTTGAGGTTGGTGTTGATCACGTCCAACCACAGCTCGTCCGGGATCTCGGCGGTGGCCCCGCCGCCGCTGCGGCCCGCGTTGTTGACCAGGATGTCGACGCTGCCGTACCGCTCGACGGCGGCCGCGACGAACGCGCGGATCTGGGCCGGGTCCGCGACGTCGCACACACTGCCGTCGACGTCGTAGCCCTTGTCCCGCAGCTCCCGCACCGTCGACCGGAGCTTCGCCTCGTCACGTGCGCAGAGGTACGTACGGGCCCCGAGGGCGGCCAGGCGCTGGGCCGTCGCCAGGCCGATCCCGCTCGTCGCTCCCGTCACGAGGGCCACCGGCTTCACCACCGGCGCCGCCGGGGCCCCGGTCTCCGCCGCCTTGTCCGTGGCCTTGTCCGTGGCCTTCTCCGTCGTCATGCGTCTGTCTCCCTTGCCCGTGCGGTCCGGTCTGTGAGGGAGCGTCGCCAGGGCGGCTCGAGCGAGGCTGGAAGCCGGATGGAGTGGGCGCCGCACCGGGCCAGGCCCGGGCCCGGCGAGCCGTCCCATCGGTCCGCGAGCCGCTCTCGAGCCGGGGGTCGGAGTCTGCCGTCGTGTCAGTGAGGTACGGCGGGCGGAAGGAGCCCTACGCGATGCCCAGCAGTTCAGGAGGCCGGCTGTGACCCGGCGGGTAGTGATCACCGGACTCGGAGTGCGCGCTCCGGGCGGGTCGGGGACGAAGGAGTTCTGGGACCTGCTCACCGCGGGCCGCACCGCGACCCGGGCCATCACGTTCTTCGACGCCTCGCCGTTCCGCTCACGGATCGCCGGCGAGGTCGACTTCGACGCGAGGGCGGAGGGATTCTCCGCGCGTGAGATCCGGCGCATGGACCGCGCCACCCAGTTCGCGGTGGCGTGCACCCGCGACGCGCTGGCGGACAGCGGACTGGAGCCGGGGGCGCTCGACCCCCACCGGATCGGCGTCGCCCTGGGCAGCGCCGTGGCGTCCGCGACCAGCCTGGAGAACGAGTACTTGGTGATGTCGGACGCCGGCCGGGACTGGCTGGTGGACCCCGCGCACCTGTCCCCGTACATGTTCGACTACCACAGCCCCGGCGTGATGCCCGCGGAAGTCGCCTGGGCGGCGGGCGCGGAGGGGCCGGTGACGATGGTCTCCGACGGCTGCACGTCCGGCCTCGACGCCGTCGGTTACGGCGTCCAGCTCATCCGCGAGGGAAGCGCCGACGCGGTCATCGCGGGCGCGGCCGACACCCCCGTCTCCCCGATCGTCGTCGCCTGCTTCGACGCCATCAAGGCGACCACGCCGCGCAACGACGACCCCGAGCACGCGTCCCGTCCCTTCGACGGCACCCGCAACGGGTTCGTACTCGCCGAAGGCGCGGCCATGTTCGTCCTGGAGGAGTACGAGGCCGCCAAGCGACGCGGGGCGCACATCTACGCCGAGGTGGGCGGCTACGCCACCCGCTCTAACGCGTACCACATGACCGGTCTGAAGAAGGACGGCCGTGAGATGGCCGAGTCGATCCGCGCCGCGCTGGACGAGGCGCGCCTCGACCGCACCGCCGTCGACTACGTCAACGCCCATGGATCGGGGACCAAGCAGAACGACCGCCATGAGACCGCCGCGTTCAAGCGGAGTCTCGGCGAGCACGCCTACGCCGTCCCGGTGAGCTCGATCAAGTCGATGGTCGGCCATTCCCTCGGCGCCATCGGCTCCATCGAGATCGCCGCCTCACTGCTCGCCATCGAGCACCATGTGGTCCCGCCGACCGCGAACCTGCACACGGCGGACCCCGAATGCGATCTCGACTACGTCCCGCTGACCGCGCGGGAGCAGCGCGTCGACACCGTTCTGAGCGTCGGCAGCGGATTCGGCGGCTTCCAGAGCGCCATGGTCCTGCACCGTCCGGAGGTGGCGGCATGAGCGGGGGTACGAGGACCGGGGAGACCGGGCGGCCCGTACGCACGGTCGTGACGGGCATCGGGGTCGTCGCCCCCGGCGGCGGTCTCGGCACCGAGAACTTCTGGAAGGCGCTGCTGGCCGGAGAGAACGGCATCCGTGAGCTGACCCGCTTCGACGCCTCGCGCTATCCGTCGAGGCTCGCCGGGCAGATCACGGACTTCGACCCCAAGGAACACCTGCCGAGCCGGCTGCTGCCGCAGACCGATGTGTCGACGCGGTTCGCGCTGGCCGCCGCCGACTGGGCGCTGGCCGACGCCGGAGTGGGCCCGGCGTCGGGCGCGGGCACCGAGTCGGAGCCCGGGGCCGGGCTCGCGGACTACGACATGGGTGTGGTCACCTCCACCGCCCAGGGCGGCTTCGACTTCACCCACCGGGAGTTCCACAAGCTGTGGAGCCAGGGTCCCGAGTACGTCAGCGTCTATGAGTCCTTCGCCTGGTTCTACGCGGTCAACACCGGCCAGATCTCCATCCGCAACGCCATGCGCGGGCCCAGCGCCGCCCTCGTCGGCGAACAGGCCGGCGGGCTCGACGCGGTGGGCCACGCCCGCCGGACCGTGCGCCGCGGCACCCGGCTGGTGCTCAGCGGCGGCGTCGACTCCGCGCTCGACCCGTGGGGCTGGTCGTCCCAGCTCGCGGGCGGCCTGGTGACGACGGCCACCGACCCGGAGCGCGCCTATCTGCCGTTCGACACGGCCGCGTCCGGCTACGTCCCGGGCGAGGGCGGAGCCGTACTGATCGTGGAGGACGCCGACTCCGCCCGGCGGCGCGGCGTGGAGCGGATCCACGGTGACATCGCCGGGTACGCCGCGACCTTCGACCCGGCGCCCGGATCGGGGCGCCCGCCGGGGCTGGCCCGCGCCGCCGAACTGGCCCTCGCCGAGGCGGGACTGGCTCCCGCGGACATCGGAGTGGTCTTCGCGGACGGCGCCGGAGTGCCGGAACTCGACCGCGCCGAGGCCGAGGCGATCCGCCGCGTCTTCGGACCGCGCGGAGTCCCGGTCACCGCTCCGAAGGCCCTCACGGGCCGGATGTACGCGGGCGGTGGCCCCGCCGACATCGCCACGGCCCTGCTGGCCCTGCGCGACCAGGTGATCCCGGCCACCGCCCACACCACCTCCGTGCCGGCGGAGTACGGCCTCGACCTCGTCGTCGGCGATCCGCGCGACGTGCCCCTGCGTGCCGCGCTGGTACTGGCGCGGGGCCGGCACGGTTTCAACTCGGCGGTCGTCGTGACCGCGCCGGCGCCGTGAGCCCCGGCGCCGCGACCCCCGGCCTTCCCCACCTTGAGGAGACAACTGCCATGGCCCAGCTGCTGACCCTTGACGAACTCCGCCGCATCCTCGTCGCCTGCGCCGGCGAGGACGACTCCGTCGACCTGACCGGCGACATCCTCGACGTCACCTTCGACGACCTCGGATACGACTCGCTCGCCCTGATGGAGAGCGCCGCCCGCATCGAGCGGCAGTTCGGAGTCTCCCTTCCCGACGACGAGGTCGGCGAGGCGAACACTCCCCGCGCGCTCCTGGACCTGGTGAACGGGTCCGTCACCCAGGCCGCCTGAGCAGCGCACGCGCAGGGGCCCGCACCGAGCCGTGCGGGCCCCTTCCCGTACGACCCGGACAAGGAGAACGCACGATGGCCCGTCCCACCCTCCACCGCAGTGAGCACACCCTGACCGTCGCCGCCCCGGCATCGGCGCTGTACGACCTCGTCGCCGACGTCACCCGCTGGCCCGCCGTCTTCGAACCGACCGTCCACGTCCGGCACCTGGAGCGCGGCGAGCGCGGCGAGCGGTTCGAGATCTGGGCCGAGGTCAACGGCGAGATCGCCCACTGGACGTCCCGGCGCGTCCTGGACCCGCGCCGGCGCTATGTCTCCTTCCGCCAGGAACACAGCCGCCCGCCGGTCACGTCCATGTCCGGCGGCTGGCTCTTCCGTGAACTGCCCGACGGCCGTACGGAGATCGTGCTGCGCCACCGCTTCACGGTCGCCGACGACGCGCCGGAGGCGGTGGCCCGTATCGAGGAAGCACTCGACCGCAACAGCGCCCGCGAACTGGGCGCTCTCGCCGCCCTCGCGGAGACCGGCCACCCCGTCGACGACCTGGTCTTCTCCTTCACCGACACCCTCACCCTGGCGGGCGGCGCCGAGGCCGCGTACACCTTCGTGGACCGCGCCGACCGCTGGGCCGACCTGCTGCCCCACGTCGCCAGAGTGGAGCTGACGGAGCCCGAACCGGGCCTGCAGTGGTTGGAGATGGACACGGTCACGGCGGACGGCTCGGCCCACACCACACGGTCGGCGCGGGTGTGCCGGGCGCCGGAGTGGATCGCGTACAAGCAGCAGCGCACCCCCCGGCTGCTCTCCGGCCACAGCGGCGAGTGGACCTTCACCGAAACCCCGGAAGGGGCGGTGGCCACGGCCCGGCACACCGTCGCCATCGACCCGTCCGGAGTGACGGAGGTGCTCGGCGCGGGGGCCACGCTGGAACAGGCCCGTACGTACGTCCGCGAGGCGCTCGGCCGCAACAGCCTGACGACGCTCCGGCACGCGGCGGAGGCGACGCCGCGGGGGTGAGGTCGGGCCGGGCCGGGGGCGGGGGCGCCGTTCCGCCTCCCGGGCCCGGCGGGTGGGGGGCGGTGGCGGCCGCGTGCCCCGCGATCGCCGGACGGGGCACACCGGCGAGGTCGGGCTGCCGTTCGGGCCCCGGCATCCCCCGGCACCCGGCATCCCCCGGCACCCGGCATCCCCGGCACCCGGCCCGGCCCGGCACCCGGCCCCCTTCCCTGGCACCCCCCTGCCCCCGGGCCCCTGGTGGTTACCTTCCCGGGGCCGCGGGCGCGCCCTGGAGCAGTTCGTGGACGGACAGCGTGGCGCTGCGGGCCCGCAGTCGGGCGCCCTGGCCGTATGTCGTCTCCGCGAGCAGACCGAGGCCGAGGGTGAGCCCGCGCGGGGCGACCCGCTCCTCGGGGCCGGGCGTCGAGCGCTCCAGATATCTCTGGGACGGCAGCCGCAGGCCGATCGACGGCACGGCGAACACCTCGACCCCGTCGAGCAGCCACCAGGCCCACCCGGTGGACGCGGACACCTCGACCGTGAGCCGGTGCCAGGCATCCGGGGTGCGTCCCGCGACCGGTACGGCATACGCGAAAGTGCCGTGCCGGGCGCCGGGGCGGGGCAGTCGCTCGTACAGCACCCACACCGCGTTGTTCGTCAGCGCGAAGTCGAAGGCCATGCCCGACTCCAGATCCACGCAGATCATGGCGGCCATGGCGCAGCGCGGACCGTCTCCCTCGGGGTGGCGGTCCGCGCCCAGGATCTCGGCCGACAGGACGGTCTCGGCGCGCAGCACTCCGGTGTCCGACGCCGCGTCGCTCGCGCCACGGCCGGGGTCCACGCCCACCGTCGGGGCATGCGCGCCCGGCTCCGGACGCGCGAACGCCGCCCACCGCAGATGGGCCGCGCCCTCCTGCCCCTCGGGAACCTCGCCGAAGGCCGGAGGCCCGCTCTCCGGGGCCACCGCACCGGACACCACGCTCAGCCCGCCGACCGTCGTCTCGACCCGGCCGTCGCCCCCCGGCAGCCACGGCAGCGGCCGCACCCGCCACCGCGAGCGCCGCCCCGGAGCCGCCCAGTCCTCCTCGAAGCCGTCCTCGAACACCACACGCCCTCGGCGCTCATCGTCTGCCATGGCCCGAGGCTCTGCGGCGGCGCTCGAGCCGCAGTGGAGGACACTTCGAGTCCGCCGCACAAGGCTGGCAGCCGTTCACCCGCTTCACGTACTGGAGGAACCGGTGACTGCCACCGACGTACGGACCGATGTCTACGCCCTGGTCCAGCACTTCTACGCCCATCAGATGCAGGCGCTCGACGGCGGCCGGTTCGCCGACTACGCCGCGACCTTCACCGAGGACGGGACCTTCCAGCACTCCCCGCAGGCCGAGCCGGCCGTCGGCAGGGACGGGATCGTCGCCGAACTGACCGAGTTCCACAAGAGGTTCGACGGCGACCCGGTGCAGCGGCGGCACTGGTTCAACCACATCGCACTCGAACCGCAGCCCGACGGTTCGCTGCGCTCGACGGTGTACGCGCTGGTCGTGACCGTACGCCCCGGAGGCAAGCCGGAGATCGCGCCGAGCTGTGTCGTGCATGACGTCCTGGTGGTGGGGGAAACGGGCGTGCTCGCCCGCTCCCGGATGGTCACGCACGACCAGATGCTCTGAGGCGGGAACACGTGCCACCGGTCCCACCGCCGCCCCTGCGGCTGACGCCCGAGGGTCCCTGGGCGTCTGTCCTGGAGTCCTTCGCGGCCCGTTCGGCGTCCGGAGGGGGCGACCCGGTGGTGGTGTACGGGACGACGGCGGACTGGGAGCCATCCCGCTCGGGTCCGCCGTACCCTCTCGGCCCCGCGGACGCGGAGCGCTGGCAGGCGCTGCGTGGCGAGGCGGTGCGCCGGCGATTCCTCGCCTCGCGCCGACTGCTGCGTACCCTCCTCGGCAACCTGCTCGGCCCGGCCACCGAAACCGCCCCCGGAACCGCGACCGCCCCCGGCACCGAGCCCTGCCCCGGCCCCTGCCCCGCGGAGCTGCGGCTCGCCCGCACCGCCCTGGGCCGCCCCTATGCCCCCGACTTCCCCGGCGTCGCCTTCAGCCTCAGCCACACGGGCCCGCTGCTGAGCGTCGCGGTGGTCAGGGACGGTGCGGTGGGGGTGGACGCCGAGCGGGCGGACCGGCGTGTGTCCGTACTGGAGCACCGCCTGTGCACCCCCGCGGAACGCCGGGCGGTGGAGGGCCTGCGGGGCAGTGAGCGGGACGGCGCCTTGCTGCGGCTGTGGACGCTGAAGGAGGCGTACACCAAGGCGTTGGGGGTCGGCCTGCGCCGTTCCCCGCGCACCTTCGGCTTCGACGGCCTGACGGCCGGGGCCCCGGACGGGCCGGTCCTGGTCGACGGCGAGGCCCTCCCGAATCCCGCCCCTTGGACGTTCTCCACCCACGTCGTACGGGAGGGACTGCCCCGCCCCTATGTCATCAGCGTGGCGGCGAGGCGGGGCGAAGCGGCTCCGGGCCCGGGCGGAGACCCGGGTCCGGGCGGGTTCGAGCAGGGCTCCAGCCGCTGAGCCGACGATGGGCCAGATCCACGATGTCGACGAGGAGGCCCATATGACTGGCCAAGTGTCCGCCCGGGTGACCACCCATGGGACGGGGAGCCCGGATGGCCGGACGCCCGAGCTGGAGCAGGTCGCCGACGGCGTCTTCGCGTATGTGCAGCCCGACGGCGGCTGGTGCCTGAACAACGCGGGGCTGATCGTCTCGGACGGCCGGGCCGCGCTCGTGGACACCGCGGCGACCGAGGCCCGGGCGCGCGCGCTGCGCGCCGCGGCGCTCTCCGTCGCGCCGACCGCCCCACAGGTCCTGGTCAACACCCACTTCCACGGCGACCACACGTTCGGCAACTTCGTCTTCCCCGAGGCGCTCGTCGTGGGGCACGAGCGCGTCCGCACGGAGATGGCCGGGGCGGGACTGCATCTGACAGGCCTGTGGCCCGACGTGGAGTGGGGCGAGCTCGAACTCGCCCTGCCCTCCCTCACCTTCCGGGACCGGCTCACGCTGCACATCGGTGACACGACGGCCGAACTGCTGCACCTCGGGCCCGCGCACACGACCAACGACACGGTGGTCTGGCTGCCCGGCCGGCGGGTTCTGTTCACCGGGGACCTGGTGATGAGCGGGGTGACGCCCTTCTGCCCCATGGGCTCGGTCGCCGGCTCCCTGGAGGCCCTGGACAAGCTGCGCGCGCTCGCCCCGGAGGTGGTCGTCACCGGACACGGCCCGGTCGCGGGCCCCGAGGTGTTCGACGAGACCGAGGGCTACCTGCGCCTGCTGCAGAGCCTGGCCGCGCAGGGCGTCGCCGCTGGTCTCGACCCGGTCGCTCTGGCGCGGGAGACGGACCTCGGCCCGTACGCCGGGTGGCTGGACTCCGAGCGGCTCGTCCCCAACCTGTTCCGGGCGTACGCCGAGGAACAGGGCGAGCCCGGCGGATCCCCGGTGGACATGAACGAACTCTTCGGCCGCATGGTGGAGTTCCACGGCGGGCTGCCGGCCTGTCACGCCTGAACGGCGATCTCTTCGGGCATCCGGTCCCACGAGGTGAAGGCCCCCCGCTGATAGAGCAGCGGGCGGCCGCCCTCACGGACCTGGGCGCTCTCCATCCGTCCGATCAGCAGCCGGTGGTCCCCCACGGGCACACTCCGCTCCAGCGTGCACTCCGCGTGCGCCAGCACACCCTCCCGCAGGACGGGACATCCCGGCACGACGCTCCCCGGCAGCCACGGCACCCGGTCGAACTTCCGCTCCGACCGCCCCGCGAAGACCCGCGCGAGCTCCGCCCCGTCGTCGGCGAGCAGATGCACGGCGAAGACCTCGGACCCGAGCAGTGCCGGAAGCGTCCGGGACCGCTCGTCCGCGCAGACCAGCAGCAGGGGAGGGTCGAGGGAGACCGCGGAGAAGGCGTTGCACGTGAACCCGAGGGGCCTCCCGTCCGGCCCCACCGTGGTCACCACCGCCACGGGCGTCGGTACGGACCCGAAGAAGTCACGGAACGCTGTCGGTCCCACTGCCATGTCTCTCACCGCCGTCACTCGAGCAGCCGGCGAACCCGACCACACCCCCCACGCTCCCGCCCCCCTCTGGAACCCACCTGGACTCCCACTCGAACCCCGGCACCCGAGCCCGGCCCCGCCCGCACCCACGCGAAAGACCCCCGGCCGCGATCGACCGGGGGTCTTCCGGCTCCGTACCCGGACAGGAGGGGCGCGCTAATCCACCTCGATGCCGTACTCCTGGACCAGTTCCTCCAGGCCGCCTTCGTACCCCTTGCCTCCGATGACGAATTCCCAGTCGCCGTTGGCCCGACGGCGGAAGGAACCGAGGACCAGGGCGGTCTCACGGGCGCGGCCGTCGGACACCTCCAGCCGGTCGAGTGGGGACCCGGAGGAGTCCAACAGCCGGATGCCGGCCCTGGTGAACCCGGAAAGATCAGCCCCCGGATTCGCCACCGGATCGACCGCGGCGATGATGACGAGGCGGTCGGCCCGGGCGGGCAGTGCGTCAAAGGAGACCTGGATGGCGGCCTTGTCCGGAGCGGCGGGGGCGAGCGCGCGGACCGTGCCATCGGGTGTGCCGGGGTTGTTGAAGAAGACGAAGTGGTTGTCGTCCAGGACCCGGTTGCCTTGGCAGACGAGCGCGCACACGTCCAGGGCGACACTGCCCGACCAGTACATGCCCAGCACGTTGTGGTCGTCCGTGCTGTCCCCGGCGTCCGGTGCGGTCCGCTGGGCGGGCACCGTGCCTTCGCCGTTGCCCAGTCGTCCACGCAGCCCGTGTCGGTGCAGCAGGTCGACCAGTTCGGAGCCCGCCACCAGTTCCAGGGGCTTGCCGTTGGCGAAGGTGTGCGAGCCGGGGCCGAACCCGGACGTCGTGACCAGCACGCCCTTGTTGGCGCCGGCGTCCTGGACGGTGCCGTACAAGTCGCGAACGGCTGTCGGTGGCACGGTGTGACGGTAGCGCTTGACCTGTACGACGATCTTGCCGCCGCGAATCGGGGTCGGGTCCAGCGCGTCGACGTCCACACCGCCGTCGTTGGAGCGCTGAGTCGTCACGGCCTGCATGCCCATGGCCCGGAACAGCTCCGCGACCAGCGACTCGAAGGCGAGGGGATCCATCTCGTACAGATCCGGTTCCTCGTCTCCTCCGTGCGTGACGACGCCATCGCCCATGTCCGCGGGCACCCGCCCGGGCCGTACCGTCGCGCCCTGATCGGGGCGCGACGACAATTGGCCCCGCAGGCCTTCCACCAGGCAGTCGACCGGGTTCACCTGCTCCAGACGCAACTCCGCGAAGGTCGCGCGCGAAGCCATCACGGTGGCCAGGAACATGTGCCCGCGCCTGCCGGTCACCGGGTCGTGATCGTCCACGAATCCGTTCAACGCGACCGAGTCCAGCGCGCCGAACTCATCCGCCGCGAACAGATCGTGCAGAACCAGCAGGAGACACTGGGCGAGCACGTCCCGGTACAGCGCACGGCGCTGGGTCACCGGCCGAGCTGTCTCCTTGTCCTGGTCGGCGGAAGGCATGTAGCGCACCGACTTCGTCTCCGGGATGACGTCGTACTTCGGCAATTCCCAGTTCAGTACCAACTGGCGTGCACCGGAGTCGTACGCGGCGGACACCTGACGCGGCAGATCCTCCGGCCACGCGGTCGAGGCGAAGAGGGCAGCGGAGAAGTACTCCACCGCGGCCTCGGGATGACCGCCGCGAAGGCCCGCTGTCATCTCGGTGATGACGGCGTTGTGCCGGCGGATCTCGCTCAGCTGAGCCAGGGCCCACTGGTCGTACTGAAGCTGGTAGGCGGCCAACTGCCGCTGACGCTGGGTTTCTGCGGCCTGCGCGGCCTGCCAGTCGTGCTCGAAGCGGCTCCGCGCCTCCGCTTGCGCCTGGGCTCTCCGGGCAGCTGTCCAACCGCCCTGCGGCTGGTACTGGTTCGGGTCCGGCATCCGGATCGGACGAGCGAGCGGGCCGGGGGAGAAGGGCTCGACCCGCTCAGGCCGGTTGAGCGTGCCGATCCTGAACGCCGGAGCCCGGCAGCCCACGGCCAACAAGCCCCGCAGCGACTCGACACGGGCCTCGAGTTCCTCTGTACGCCGTCGTGCGTCCGCCTCGCGCTGCTGCCGGTACGCCGCCCGCTGCTCCCGATGGCTTCGGGCCAACTCCCGTTGATGAACCCGTTGTTGTCGCTCCTGATCCCGCTGGTATCGCGCCTCGGCCTCTCGCTGGCGCTGCTGTTGGCGTTGTGCCTCGGCCCAGATACCGACCAACCCATTGGAACGACGACTCATGCTCTACAGGCCCTCCCCCACCAAGGACTCGACACACGTCTGCCCGTCCTGGCCCCATGACCGACAGTAGTGAGGCGACTCTAGTGGGCGATCAGGAACCTGCTCATCCACTTTGCGCAGATCCTTCCCTTACGCCACGGCACACGTGCGATCGCCCGGATCGACGTCTGCTCGGTCCGAGACGCAGACCGCGTGGCGCGGTTCGCCATGACCAACAACGAGATGTCTCTCATGCTGATGGAACCGGGCGGCCATCTGCTCGCCATCGTGGTCGGCGACGGCCGCCAGGCCCAGCTCATGCTGCTCGATCCCTCGCGGGACGACCTTCCCAAGGAGCGTGTCTGCCGTCGCCGGGATTGGGAGTTCACCGACTGGTCACGGTTCGCCGAGACGGTCGCCGGCGTGTGACGTCTCCGAGGAGGGATGCCGGATGGAGGGCCACCGGCACGGGGTGCGCCTGACCGTGCGGGTGTGCCGCGCGGTCGCTCCGTAAGCCGGGGGCTGGTGTGTGCGGGCCGAGGGCGTCTCGAGGACGACGGCATGGGCCGCGTGGACGTCAGGCGGGTCGCGGCACGATCTTCACGGCCCGATAGGCGTACCCGTCCTGTGCGAAGCCGGGGGCTTCCCACTGGAGGTCCACCCGCTGTCCCGGGGACAGCATGCGGAAGCCTTCCATCTGGATGTGGGAGTAATGCCCCCAACATCCGCCAGGAGTCTCGGGGGAGTCGAGGACACCCCACCCTTCCTCGTCGCGCCACTCGCGGACAGTCGCAGACACCATGAGTGGGACCTTATGGGGTCGGTCTCTGCCGGCGTACTGGCGTCTCATGACTGAGCAGCGCCCGCACCCGAAAGCCCCGGCGCCGGCCTCACCCTCTGCCAAGTCCTCGACACGCTCCAGGAGATGCCGAGGTACTGGCCCGGCATCCGCACCACTTGCCGCCGCGCCTCTCACGCCTCCTTCGGGCCAAGGTCCGAGAGCGCGGCTCCCAGCCGACGTGCCCCCTCGGTCAGCTCGGCGTGATCGGCGGTCGCGGCGAACCCGATACGCAGGTGAGCCGCCGGCGGCTCGGTGGCGAAGTAGCGGCTGCCGGCGCTCGCGCCGACGCCGCGTTGCCGGGCGGCATGCCGGACGTCCTTGAGCTCGCCCATCTCCGCAAGGTCGTCGACACTCAGGATCAGCTGCCCGCAGTAGCCCTGGTACTCGGGCTTGAGGGCGGCCCGCATCAGCGACTCAAGGCGGTCGACCAACTTCTCGTACCGGCGCCGGGCCAGGTCATCCTTGACGGGCATCCTGCACAGCTCCCCACCGTCCGCGCGCATATGTGTGCCATATGTGTGCTGCAAGCGCAGGAGCCCTCCCGTCCGCTGGACGGAAGGGCTCCTGACCTGGTGCTCTGCTGTGCCCCCGGCAGGATTCGAACCTGCGACACCCGCTTTAGGAGAGCGGTGCTCTATCCCCTGAGCTACGGAGGCGGGGGGATCTGTGATCCGGGGACAAGGGTAGCGGATGCGGCCTCCCGACCCCGCAAGAATCTTGTTCGCCCAGCTCAGAGGCGAACCGAGTGTGGCCGTCGCCTCACGTCTACCGGACTGAATGATGCGTGGTGTCCGAGTATGGCGTGCTTTGTACATGCGCCGCGTCGGTGACCGGGGGTCCGGGCCGCACAGATTTTCTCAATCGGCGTCCATCGAACAGTGGATCAGACATACGGTCTACCGGCATGATCCAGATCAGTGGCATCTCATGGGGGCCCAGGGCGTAGGGGAGTTGAGGTGAGGGGGGCAGCGGTGGCAGGAGCGGAGATGGTCGCGGCAAGGGGGCTCGGGGCGAGCCGGTCTACGCCGGAGCCGCGCAAAGCCCCCGTCGCGCGAACCGCTCGGGCGGGCTGTGTCGCCGTCGCGCCGAACGGCACCCGGACGCAGGTGGCGGTGAGGGCTGAACAGGCGATCAGGCGACCCCTCGATCGACCTGCTCCCACCCTTTCGGGTGCGCGCCACCTCCTTCACGCGTGCGCCGACGGGTTAAATGCCCGGCGCTGAATCCGCAGCGGTGATATTCATCCCTCGGCAACAGGTTGAATTGTTTCATGTAAGGGAAAGTATGCATACTGAGTCGAACGAACGATTCGCTGAGGCGGAACTCGCGCAGGCCCGAATGGAGGACGAGCGGGAGCGTGCAATCCACGCGCTGACCCAGTTGCTTTCCTCGAGTGCGCTGGACGAGGTGCTGCGGTCCCTGGGTGGCCGCGAGGCAGGTCTGGCTGATTTGCCCCCGCTCAGCGCGGCACTGGCGTTCCGGGACGCGGCGCTGGAGCTGGCGAGGTCTCAGGGGCTGACCGGTGAGCGCGTACGGGAGCTGGGGGCCGCTGTGGCGCGCAGCCAGACGCGGGAGGCTGTCCCAGAACCTCAGCCGCTGTTCGACCGGGCGATCTTCATCTTCGGCTTGCGCCGTGGCGCGAACCATGCGATTTCCGAATGGATCCGCGGACACTTCGACGAGTCGGAGGTGCGGTATCTCAATAGTGCCGAACTCTCCCTCTTCGAGACGGATGGCGAATTCCTCACGGTGGACCGCGACAAATACAGTCGAATGTCCATATCCCCGAAGGAGCGCACCCTGATAGTGGGATACGAGAATGTCGATCCCGCTGCGTTCCCCCTCCACCACAATATGCGGGTGGCACGCCGCTCTGACGTGGTGGTAGTCCTTCGCGACTA
This sequence comes from Streptomyces sp. NPDC038280, assembly GCF_055600045.1. Lineage (NCBI taxonomy): Bacteria > Bacillati > Actinomycetota > Actinomycetes > Kitasatosporales > Streptomycetaceae > Streptomyces > Streptomyces sp. NPDC038280. The sequence continues at coordinate 23,041 of NZ_JBVJYZ010000010.1, read as the reverse complement.
TCCCAATACGGCTGCCAGCATTGTCCGCCAGGCGCATGACGACCCTTCCTTCGCCTATCGCTACCGCATCCGCGATCTCCTGGACCTCTGGAAGCGGTACGCCCACTACCTCGAGAACCGGTCCTTCGGCTACACCTACCTCACCTTCAACGCCTGGTTCAGTGACGCCGATGAGCGGCGCAGGGTCTCCAACGCACTGGGGCTGGAACACTCCGACCGCGGGCTGAACAGCGTGAGCGCCTACGGCGATGGAAGCTCTTTCGACGGGCTGCAGCACGCCGGCCGGGCGCAGGACATGGCTGTCCTGAACCGATGGGAGACGATGCTCGAGGACCGTCTGTTCCAGTTCGTGCTGCTCGCCGACGAGGAAGCCCTGGAAGCCAACGACAGGATTTTCGGGGGCTTTCCCCACACCCGAGCCGATCTGCTGGCCCGCTGGCGTCTCGGAGGCCCTGGTCGGTGAAGGTGCTCCATGTCATCAAAGAAGTGACCGACGGCGGCGCCAGCATGGGTCTGCTGCGGATGTGTGCGGGTACGCCCGCCGAGGTGACTCCCACGGTTGCCTCACTGGTGCCTCCCCGCACGGAACACAGGGCGGCATTCGAAAGCGCGGGTGTCGAGGTCGTCGGAGGTGTGGAAGAGGCGCTCGCTGCCGCGGCGGATGCGGACGTCGTGCAGGTCGAGTGGTGGAACAACCCGTACGTGAATAACTTCCTGGTGAACACGGACCTGCCGGCCGGCAGGGTCCTGTTGCACTCCCGAGGGCATTTCGACGCACCTCTGATGTGTCCCAGCGAGGGGTTGCTCTCCCGGGTCGACGGCTGCACCGTCACGGTTCCGAGTGCCGCGGCGAACCCGCGCTTCGAGAAGAACCGGCTGCTTGCCGGTCTTCCGCCGGCCCGTTGTGTGTTCTCCGCCGCCGGCCTTGGCGTGGGCCCGGGTGGCGTCGCCGGAACGGGAAAGAGCCCTGACGGTCGGATCACCATCGGCTACCTCGGCACGGTCGAACCCATCAAGATGCACTCGGCCATGCTGGAGATCGCCGCGCGCGTCATTCATGCCGCGCCGGAGGTCGACTTCGAGTTCGCCGGAGACGGCCCGCTGGACGTCTACCGTGCGGAGGCCCGTCGGCTGGGCCTGGAGGGCCGGGTGCGCTTCCTGGGCTTCCAGGCGGACCCGGCCGCGTTCCTGAACCGCCTGGACATCTTCTGCTATCCGCTCAATCCGTACACCTACGCGACCAGCGAAAAGGCCCTTCAGGAAGCGATGCTGGCCGGGTTGCCCTGTGTCGCCCTTCCCGTGGGCGGTGTACGCGACCTGCTCACGCCCGACAGCGCCTTGCTCGTCCGGACGCCGGAGGAATGTGCCGACGCCTGTCTGGATCTTGTGCGCTCGGAGGAACTGCGCCGAGCGTACGGTCTGCGGGCAAGGGACCGGATCGACAGTCTCACCGTGCGCCAGGCATGGCGCACCGAACTCGCCCGAGCCCGGGCCGAAGTGATGTCCCGTCCGGCCCGGTCTCGCTCCCGACTCAATGTCCGGCCGGAAGACCTCTTCGACTTCTGTACCGACCAGCGTGCCTGCCCCAGGGAAGACCTGGACAGTGATCAGCAGGCGGACTTCGACAGTGTGGCCGCTTTCGTCCACGAGGACTACGCGGCATGGCTGGGCTCGACTACAACGGCCACGCACGCACCCACCAACAAAGCAGAGAGGATACCCACATGAGCGACACACTTTCCTCGTTCTACGGCATCGAGAGCGTTCCCTACCCCCGGCTCAGCCTTGATGAATTCCTGTCCTGGGGCCCCGACGCCATTATCAGGGCCGATGTCCCCGCGGTGATCGATGTCCTTCCGCCGGCCGAGCCGGGCTTCTACCGGACCGCCGTGCTCGAGAAACTCGGCGACATCACGGTCGCTCTGGTCAAGAAGGATCGCGCCAGGGAGAACGAAACGCGCGCCGAGATCAAGAAGGTCCCGCTTCGGGATTTCTTCGAGCTCGAACCGTACAAGTCGAATACGGACGGCACGTATCGCATCGTTTCAAACATCAAGAATCACCCCAAGGTCATCAGTGATCTGCTCGGTTTCGACACCGAGAAGATGTTTGACTATCGGGCTCCGTTGAGCTCGGCCAATCTCTGGGCGAATTACGGTGGGATGCGCTCGCGCAACCACTTCGACGACCTCGAGAACTTCAACGTTCAGCTCGAAGGGCGCAAGCGTTTCGTCGTGATGCCGCCTGGATTCAAGAACTACTACATTCGGTCGGCTCTGCAAGGCTTTGCGAACACTTCGCACACCGTCAGGGTCGACAACGTCGATCTCGCGCGTTATCCGCGAATCGCGGCCGCGGTTGCGCAGCGCCGGGACATCGTTCTGGAGCCGGGCCAGATGCTGTACCTTCCCATTGGTTGGTGGCACCAGGTCGACGCCGTTGACGAGATGAACATCAACCTCAACTTCTGGCTGTACAACAAGAAGATATTCCGTCGGCCTCTCGTGCTGGCCGACTCGCTCTACAAGAACGTTCACCGAAAGGTGAAGGGTCTGTACAACTATCAGCCGGAGGATTCGCTGATGGGTGGAAAGAAGTGACCGGCTCAAAAACCATTCAGCCGACCAACCGATTCCGCAACAATGATAAGTCGGTCGGTATCGGAAACTCCTTCTGGGACATGTCGGAACGCAGTGGCGTGGCAGGCATCGTCGCTGACCTCGAAGATGGCGTCCTCCGTACCGAAGCGGGCCACGAGTTCATCAACTTCAGTTGCTGCTCCTACCTTGATCTGGACTCCCATCCCCAGGTGATCGAGGGTGCAGTCGCCGCACTGCGCAAGTACGGTGTGCTCGACCACTGCATTCCGCGCAGCCGGGTGCAGATCCCCGCTCTGCTGGAGCTGGAAAATTCGCTCGGGGAGTTGTTCTCGGCCGATGTGGTGTCTGCCATCTCGGCCAGCGCCGCGAGTGCCGGGCTGCTGCCGTTGATCGCCTCCGGGCATGTCGGCGACGGCACACGCCCTTTGATGATCTTCGACAAGAACTGCCATGTCTCGATGGCGCAGGCCAAGCCCATGTGCGCGGATGAGACGGAGGTCGTCACCTGCCGACATCACGACCTGGACTTCATCGAGGACCGGTGTAAGGAGTATTCCCAGGTCTGGTACATCTGCGACGGCAGTGACAGCCTGGGCGGCTACGCCCCGGTCAAGGAACTCGCCGCCCTGCAGGACAGATACGGTCTGCGGGTGTTCTACGACGACTCCCACTCCCTCTCGGCGTACGGCACGCGCGGCATCGGTTACGTCCGCTCCAACAGCCCTGTCCTGGACGACAGGACCATCGTGGTGGCCACGCTGAACAAGGCCTTCGGGACCAGTGGCGCGGCTGTACTGCTCGATGGGCACCCCAAGGAGACGCTGCGTGTCATCGAGCGCTTCGCCGGCGCGCTCAGCTACTCGCAGCCGCTGAACACCGCTGCGGTGGGCGCCGGACTCGCGTCGGCCGAGATCCATCGGACCGCTGAACTCACCCAGCTTCAGGACCGGTTGCGGGAGAACATCGCACTCTTCGACTCCCAGGTCGAGACCGAGCAGTCGGGCTCGGCCTTTCCCATCAGGCTGGTCCCGATGGCGGATGACGTGGTGATCGAGGCAGGCCGCCGGGTGTTCGAGGCGGGCTTCTACGTGTCACCGGTCTTCTTCCCCATCGTCGCCCGCGGCACAGCCGGACTGCGGGTCATGATGCGAGCCGGTCAGAGCGAGGCGCAGATCCGTGATCTGGCTGCGGTGCTCGTGGAGTTGGGCGCCCGACAGGCCCCCTTGGCGCAGGCGAGGGCAGAGGGATGACCACCACGGCGCGCGCCCTGGCGCGCAGCATCCTCTACACCCCCGCGCTGTCCTTGGACCGGGTGCTGGCCGCGCGATCGTACGACGCCGACGTTCATCTGATGGACCTGGAAGATTCGGTGCCCGCCCCGGCCAAGCGGCAGGCACGGGAGATCTGCCGAGTGGCGCTGGACCAGGCGTCCGACACCACGAACGTCGCCGTCCGTATCAACCCCCTGGGTTCGATGGAGGCGGTCCACGACATCGCATGGCTCACCGAGGGAGCGGCGAAGCCCGGGTTCGTGTTCATGACCATGGTCAGGACGCCGGCTGAACCGACGTTGCTGCGGGAGACGTTCGCCTCGGCCGGATGGCATCCCGAGATCTTCGTGACAGTGGAGACCGTTCAAGCGGTCGACGAGCTCGACGGGATCGCGGCTGCCAGTGACGGACTGATCCTGGGCTCGGCGGATCTGGCTGCCACTTTGGGCATCGAGATCAACTGGGCCGGACTGCTGGCCGCCCGGCAGGCCATGGCACTCGCCTCTGCCCGCCATGGAATCGCCTGCATCGACACCGGCAACTTCCAGCTCGCCGACGCGTCGGTCCTGCGCGAGGAGATAGAGCAGGTACGCGCCCTTGGCTTCCACGGCAAGGGCACGGTCCACCCGAAGGAGCTCGAGGCCATCAACCGGGGCTTCCGCCCGGACGAGGTCGAGATGAAGGAAGCACGGCGGGTGATGGACGCGGTGCGTACGGCAGGTGACGGCGTCACCTTGGTGGACGGACGCATGGTGGGTCCTCCGTTCGTGCGCAAGGCCCGGCAGACCCTCGCCCGCGGCGAGGCATGGGCGGCACGCTTCGGGCCTGACCGCCCGTCCGGCCCCGGCTCGTCCGTCTCGCACACGGAGGAATCCGCATGACGCTGCGGCACGTCGGTGACAACGAGTACGTCGAAGAACACGGCGGCGACTACGAGGACTTCGAGCCCGGCATGGTCATCAAGCACTGGCCGGGCCGGACGCTCTCGGAGGCTGACAACACGTGGCTCACGCTGCTGCTCATGAACCAGCATCCGCTGCACTTCGACGAGCACTACGCGGCGGGCACCGGGTACGGACGGGTTCTGGTGAACAGCTCGATCACTCTGGCCCTGGTGGGCGGGATGACCGTACAGGCGCTGTCGGCTCGCGCGGTGGCCAACCTGGGCTGGGATCGCGTGCGGTTGCACGAGCCGGTGTTCGTCGGTGACACGCTCTACGCGACCAGTCGGATCCTGAGCAAGCGGTGGTCACAGTCGCGCCCGGGCCAGGGCATCGTGGCTGTGGAGACCACGGGGACCAAGTCCACGGGCGAGACCGTCATCGTGTTCGAGAGGTCGTTCCTGGCCTGGTCGCGGGAGGCTCGACCGGATCGGACCAACCGCTGAAGGACACGGGGCCCCGTGACCGGCCGCATCGCCGGTTACGGGGCCCCACGCACAGCGTCGTAGACGGCTGCCGCGGCGGCCGTGTCCTCGATCGACAGGCCCACACTTCGATACACGGTGGTCTGGCCCGGCTCGGGCGAGGCCTCTCCGTCGAGCAGTGCGCCCAGCTCGTGGAGGTGGGCAGAGCCGATCAGACCGTCGGCGACCGCCGCCCGGATCTCGCCCGCGTCCTCCAGTGCGTCGGCCTGCTGCTCGACCGCCACGAACGCCGTCGCCAGCAGCTGCGGGGCAATCTCGAGGGCATCCTCGTGCGTACCGCCGATGACGTTGAGATGGGCCCCGGTCGCCACCCAGTCGGCCTCGATCAACGGTGTCGTGCTGTCGGTGGACGTCGCCGTGCAGATGATCTCGGCGTCCCGAACGGCTGACCGGGGGTCGTCGCACACCGTCACGGTCGCCAGGGGGCCAAGGAGCTCCCGGGCCCAGTCTCCGAGCGTCTCCGCCCTCGCCCTCGTCCGGGAGTACAGGCGAACGGAGCGGATGGGACGTACCGCGGTCATGGTGCGAAGCAGCGCGCGGGCCTGGACCCCCGCGCCGATCACAGCCAGATCACCGGCATCCTGCGGCGCGCAGAGCCGCGTCGCCAGACCGGCGACGGCCCCCGTACGAAGGGCGGTCAGGGCGGCACCGTCCACGAGTGCCGTCACCTTGCCCGTCTTCAGGTCGATTAGCGCGACGATGCCGTGGATCAGGGGCAGATCACGGCTCGGGTTGTCCGGAGTGAGCGTGGTGATCTTCAGTCCGGCGACTCCGCGCTGCTCCCACGCCGCCGGGCTGATCAGGAGCTGATTGCGTGGCTCGGAGCCTGTTTGGAGCAGAGTGCGGGGTGCGCTCTGTGCCTGGCCGGCGCGTAGCGAGCGGAAGGCATCTCCCAAGGCCTCGATGACGGGCAGGAGCAGGTCGTCCCGCTCGAGCACCTGCCCGTCGATCATCCGCGGCGCCCAGTCGGCGCTCACAGCGTGACCTCTCCTCCGTCCACGGCGATGTCGCCGCCGGTCATCCATCCCGACTCGGCGGACGCCAGGAACACCGCGGCGCCCGCGATGTCTTCCGGCCGGCCGGGCCGCCCCAGGGGAATGTCCTTGCCCCGCTCGCGCCAGAGCTCAGGGTCGTCACGCCACTGCGAGGCGTTGGACTTGGTGGCGGTCAGCCCCGGCGAGATCGTGTTGACGCGGATACCGAAGGGAGCCAGCTCGTAGGCCGCTCCCCGGGTGAGCATGGAGAGGCCGGCCTTGCTGCTCTGGTAGTGGGCCATGGCGCTGATGGCGCTGGTCGCACTGAGTGAGCTGATGTTGATGATGCTTCCCGAGTTGCCGGCGGAACGGAGCCGTGCGGCGAACGCCTGCGTGGCGAAGAACGGGAAGCGCAGGTTGACTGCCATGACCTTTTCGTACTCGTCCTGGGTCAGGTCGAGGAAAGCCGTCCTGGTGGCCGTGGCGGCGTTGTTCACCAGGACGTCGGCCATCCCCAGCGTCTCCGACGCCCTGTCCATCAGGCGCGTGACGGAATCCGGATCGGCGGCGTCCAACAGCATGTACTCCGCCCGCACGCCGTGCCCGCGAAGCTCCTCGCGGGTCGACTGGGCTGCGGCCTCATCGGCCAACGCCGTGAAGAACACGTCACAGCCCTCGCGGGCGAAGGCGGTGGCGATGCCCCGCCCGATACCGTTGGCACCGCCGGTGACTATCGCGCACTGCCCGGTCAGTCGTCCCATGGGATGGATTCCGTCTCTCGATTCAGATCTTGGGCGGGCACTCGACGTGACAGAGTTGCAGACCGTTGACCAGGACCGACTGCACGGACTTCGTGATCAGCAGTCGGAACTCGTTCGCCTGGTCGCCCTGCAGAACGGGCGCGCTCGCGTAGTACGAGTTGTAGATGCCGGCGATGTCGAGCAGGTGCCGGACAAGGACGGCAGGGTTGTCCTCTTCAGCCGCCTTGGCCACCTTCTCGGGAAACTCCAGAAGGCGCAGGATCAGGAGTGCTTCCTGGCCGTTGACGTCGAAGGAGGCAATGTCGGAGGCCTGCGGCAGCGGCCTGTTGTACTTGCGCAGGATCGCCCGCGCCCGGCAGGCGGAGTAGACGAGGTAGGCGCCGCCCGACTTCTCGAACTCGGAAATCGTGGAGTTCAGATCGTCCTTGGCGATGCTGACCGACGTCTTCATGTCCTTCTTGAGGTCATTGAAGACCACCGAGCCGACGGCGAGCTGGTGAGCGGCCTCGTCGATCTCCTCTTCGGTCATTCCGCCGCTTCCCTCGGTCCTGGCACGGAAGTGCTTGACGGACTCGGCGAGCAGCTCGGTGACGCTGGCGACGCTGTCGCGGCTGGACAGTTTCTTGCCGGACTGCGCGTCGACGTAGAAACCGAAGTAGGTGTGCTTGAGGTTCAGCTCATCGGGCTCGGACAGACCGAGCACCTCGGAGGCCTGGAACAGCCGGGAGAAGTGAACGCGCTGCTCCTGGCCCACCACGTAGTTGATGTCGGTGGGGTCGAAGATGTCACGCCGCAGCTTGATGGCGCCCACGTCGCGGGTGGCGTAGATGCTCCGGCCGTCGGAGCGACGGACCACCATCCGTTCGCCTCCGGGCAGCGGCACCACGATCGCGCCGAGGTCCTTCTCCAGAAGGGCGGTGGCCTTGGCTCCCACCTCTGGCGTCATCTCACCATCGGCGACGGCGCGGTTGATCTGCTCGACCTCGGTGAGCACCATCTCCCCGGTGAGCTGGTAGGCCCGACCGGTGCGAATCGCCTCGTCGACGACCTCGTTTCCGGCATCGAGGTAGAAGCTCTCCCCGATGAGAACGTCGATGTTGATGTCGAGTGCGTCGTAGAAGGACCGGAAGTCGGCCAGGCTCCACTCGACCATGCGAAGCCAGAGGTCCACCTCCTCCGGGTCGCCCTCCTCCAGGCGCTGGAACCGTGCGTCCGAGGCGTGGACGAAGTCCTCGTAGGCCTTCCGCAGCGCGGCCGCGTCGGTCGCTCCCGGGAAGTAGGTGGCGATGACCTCGCGGTCGGACGGGGCGGCGGCGTCCAGGTCCGTTCCGGCGGCAACCGTGCGCTCCAGGCTGCGGCGGATGGCGTAGATGGAGAGCAGCCGGTCGTTGTTGCCCATCTCCTGCGGGAAGAGGGCCTCGAATCGGCGGTAACCCTCCAGCATGAAGCCGAATCCGCCGAAGTCGTTGATGTGGTTGACCCGGTAGACGAGCGCGCCACTGGCTTCGTAGAGATTGCTCAGTACGTGCCCGATCATGGTCGACCGGAGGTGACCGGCGTGCAGCACCTTGGCCACATTGGGCGAGGAGTAGTCGACGATCTGCGTACGACCGGAGCGGGTGTCATTGTGACCGAACCGGTTGCCCAGGTCGATGATCGACTGGACGCTGGACAGGTAGTAGTCGTCGGTCAGCCGGAGGTTGACGTAGATCCCCTTGTGGCTGACCTCGCTCACGACATCCTGCATCGAGGGGGAGCTCAGGGCCTCGATGATCCACGGCACATGGGAGCTGATGTACTCCTTCGCGCCACCCTTCTGGAGAAGGCCGGTCACCCGCACCGCCAGGTCGGCACCGAACCGGGAGCGGTCGAGGACGTCGACCTCCCAGGGCGTTACGTCCTCCCCGGACCGCTCGCGGAGGGCCTGCTCGATCCGCGCTTTGATCTTGGCCAGCGGATAGTCCCCAGCAGCCGGAGGCGTCGAGGCGCGTCGCCGCTCCTTGACGGCATCACGCAGTGCGACGACTTCCTGGCGACGGGTTTCGTTCTGCTTGGCCAACATGTTCATGGGATCGATTCACGCACCGTAGCAATAGTCGTTTTCGGGTGACTGACATGTTCTGTGCGGACTGTCACCGGACGGTCAAAGCCGGGCAGGCTCTCGCCCCGATCCGCCATGACCGCGGATCTCGCTGGTGGTCCGCAGCTCCATGACGACATCGACGATGAGGTCCTCCTGCCCCGCGGTAACCTGCCGTCTGCCCAGTTCGAAGAAGACATCGCGTGGATCGACCCCCGCGCGGCGGGAGGCATCCAGTACCCGGGTTTTGAAGCCCGAGAATACCCCAGAGAGGCCGCTGACGATGCTCTCCGAGCTGATCGTCGGCGGTGCCGGCATCAGCTCCCGCTCCGCGAGGTCCGCCGCGTCCAGCAGGGTGTACAGATCGATTCCCGTCGAGTAGCCCATGCGCTCCAGCACCGGCACCAGGACTTCCAGCTGGGTGTTCCCGGCCCCCGCGCCGAAGCCCCGTGCGCAGGCGTCGATGATCCCGGCCCCGGACTCCGCCGCGGCCACCGAGTTGGCCACGGCCATTCCCAGGTTGTTGTGGCCATGGAAGATCACCGGAACCTCGACGGCGTCGGTGATCGCGGTGATCCGCTCGGTGACGTCGGAGGGCAGGAAGTGGCCGGAGGAGTCGAAGATGCCCACGGCCTGCGCGCCGTACCCCACGAGGGCCGCACACTGCTCGGCCAGTCGCCCGGGGTCGGTCATGTGGCTCATCAGCAGGATGCCCTGCGCCTCGACGCCGGTCTCGCGAAGGACACCCAGGTGGCGCTCGGTGACGTCGCTCTCCGTGCAGTGGGCGGCGATACGGACCACGTCGGCGCCGTGCGCCACTGCCTTGTGCAGGTCGGCGGTGGTACCCCAGCCGGGCAGCATGAAGACGCCCATCCGGCTGTTGGGCAGAGCCTCTCGTACGGTCGACAGCATCTCGTCGTCGCTCAGTTTGGCCCGGCCGACCTGGAGGGAGGACGCCCCCAGTCCGTTCCCGTGGCCCACCTCGACCACGGGGACACCGGCGGCGTCGGCCGCTGCCGCGTAAGCGCGCAACTGTTCACGATCAAGCTGGTGACGCACGGCGTGGTGGCCGTCGCGCAGCGTGGGATCGTGGATCAGCACCTGCCGCAGGGCGTGATTGGCATCCCCTGGGACCTGGCTCATGACAGTTCCTTCCCGGCCCCCACCAGGTCCTGGCTCGTGGCGTATTGCTCCGCTATCAGCACAGCGGCTGAGTTGATGATGTCCAGGTTGCCGGCGTACTTGGGTATGCGATCACCCGAGGCCGTGACCTCGACCGCCACGAACACCCGATCATCGGCCACTGTGCAGGCCGTGACCTTGTATCCGGGGGCGTACACGCGGACCTCCTCGGCGGCCGCGTCGACGAGCGCGCGCACCGTTTCGGCGGTGGCGTCCGGGATCACCAGGGACATCGCGACCCGGAATGGCGCGGGCGGCTTCGCCGGGCTCAGGTTGACGATCGCCTTGACGTCGCTCACGCCGGTGAACGTCCGTACGGCGTCCTCCGTCGCCGCGATGTACTCGTCCAGGTTGAGACGGGTGGCCCGGCCCACGCTGGGACTGGCGGCGGTGGTGACCACCTCGACATAGGACGGCGTGTACAGCTTGGCGAGCGCATGCAGGATCGGGATGGAGGCCTGGCCACCACAACTGATCAAGTTGACATTGCCGTGCCGCAGCGCGTCGTCGCCGTTCACCGTGGGCAGGACCATGTGCCCGACCCGGCTCGGGGTGAGGTCGATGACCAGCGTCCCCAGAGGCTGGAGCCGGACCCAGTGCTCGGCGTGCGCCGTCGCGTTCGTGGCGTCGAAGACGATGTCGAACGGGCGGGGCGCCGCGAGCACCGAGTGGATTCCGTCAGCCGCCGTGGCGCAGCCGAGAGCGGCAGCCTGCCGCAGTCCCCGGGCTTCGTTGTTGCGTCCCACCACCAGCCCGCAGCTCAGTGACCGCGAGCGGCCGATCTTGCTGACCAGGTCGATGCCGATGAGTCCCGCGCCGAGGACGGCGACGTTCAGGGTGTCATGCCGGGGCATGCGCAGAGGTCCTTCCGCCGGCGAACAGCAGCCGCTCCGAGAGAAGCTCTCGGACGACCTGAAGGGCCTCGGCTCGTTGAGCCGACTCCACGCAGTGCAGCTTGAGCAGGTTGTGGAGCGGAGTCGCGCCATCGGCAGCCGCCAGCAGGAGGAAGGCGGAGAGCGGGAGATTCCTTACCACTCCGCCCCGGGGCCGGCTGGTAAGCCGGTACTCGGGGCCGTGCTCACCCACTGCGGCGGAGAGTTCCACGCCCGGGGCGAGGGACAGCGTGGCTTCTTCGACGACCTGGGACGCCTGGGCGGTCGGGGCGACCACGCGGTCCTCGATGACCAGGGCGTCCATCTGGGTGCCCAGCAGCACGTCGATCGCCTGACCGGGCGTCTCGACGATCGGTTCGCCGCGCACGTTCATGCTCGTGTTGACCAGGACCGGTATGCCCGTGCGCTCCCCGAACGCGGTGAGCAGTGCGTGCCAGCGAGGGTTGCGTACACGGTCGACCGTCTGGACACGGGCCGAACCATCGACGTGGGCCACGGCGCCCAGCCGCTCACGCCACTCCGGGCGTACCTGGACCACCCGCAGCATGTAGGGACTCTCCGGATCCGGTCCCATGTCGAAGAACTTGTCGGCGACCTCGATGGGAACGATCGGAGCGTAGGGCCGGAACTCCTCGCGGTACTTGATCGAGCGATTGAGGTGCTCCCACATTCCGCGTTCGAATGGGGCGGCCATGATGGAGCGATGGCCGAGCGAGCGCGGGCCGAACTCCGAGCCGCCTTCGAACCAGCCGACCACCTGACCCTCTGCGAGGCGCTCGACGATCTGTGCCTGCTCGTACGCGTCAATGTCGAGGACATCGCTCCACGGGTGCAGCGCCGCGTCGACTTCCTCGGGACGGTAGGACCTGCCCAGGAAGTCGTTGGTGACCGGCAGTCCCTTGGTCTCGCCCGTCAGGAGGTAGTGGGCCGCGGCCGCCACGCCGATGGCGATTCCGGCATCGTGGCTCGCCGGCATCGCGTAGAACTTCCGCACTCCCGACTCACTGACGATGCGCTGATTCGCGACGCTGTTGAGCGCCACCCCGCCGGCGTAGGCGAGGTCACTCTCGCCGGTGAGCTCCAGGACGCGTGAAGCGCGCTCAAGCAGCGCCACCTCGAGATCGGCTTGCACCCTCGCCGCCAGATCGCGGTACTCCATGGGGTTACCCCGACGGTTGGCGCGGCGGAGCCCCTGCTTCCACTCACTGGTGAAGCGGGACCTTCCGGAGTCGTCCTTCGTAAGCAGACTCTCCCCGAATCTCGAGGCGTCACCGTATGGGGCGAGGCCCATGAGCTTTCCGCCCTCCTGCCAGTCGCCGAAGACGTACTGGGAGGTGGACGCGTACGTCTCACCCAGCGAGGACGAACCGCACATGGGGTGGAAGGAAGCCGCTACGGCTCGATCCACGAGGCGAAAGCCCGACCGGTCGAACACGTAGGCGGACTCGACGTGGTACGGCGGGCGAGGGGTGGGCAAGGGCCTGTTCACATACTCGGCAAGTTCCGGACCTCGCAGGAGAAGGTCATCGGCACCGATCACGCTTCCACCGGAGCCGTCGACCACCCACACGGCGGCTTGGTCGAAGGGGCTACTGAAGAACGTGGCGAAGGCGTGAGCCAAGTGGTGGGAAACGAAAACCGAACACTCGCCAACCGGGTCGAAGAGATCGAAACTCTCGTCGGCGAGGGGGAAGTTCAGTCCCACCTGGGTAGGCACCAGGTTCTGGGTGTTGAACGCGAACAGGTCGACGTCGTCGTACGTCAGGCCCGCAGCTTCCAGGCAATAGTCCGCTGCAGCACGTGTGTTGAGATAAGGACGGCCGTCACGCTTGACCCGCGTGATGCGTTCGAGCTGGATGGCACTGACAAGCTCACCGCCACGCAGCAGGCACGCCGAGGCGTCATGACTGCACGAAATCCCGAGTATGACAGGGCCGCCCCCGGCCTCGCTGGACACCATGGAGGACATGACCACCTAAGAGAGTTGCTGATGCGGTGAGCGAAGGGGTTCGGTCGAGCCGTAGCGTGACGTCTGCTCTGAACTCTTCGGCTGCGAGTAATAGTTGATGACCGTGGCGAGCCGGTCGTGGTCAGAGCTGTTCTGTGCGCTGGCATGTACGGTCAGCACGTCCAGGAACAGCGCATCGCCGGGCTCCATGATGGCCGGACGGACCTTGGTCAGATCCAGGGTGTCCTCGCGCACCTGGTAGTCGTCCAAGTCCTCGTGCGGGAGCAGATGACGCTTGTGGGAGCCGGGCAGGAGTTCCATGCCGCCCCGCTCGGGCGTCGCGGGGTCAATCGCGCACCACAGGGTCACCTGACGCGCCGACATGTCGGTCCAATACGCTTGATCCTGGTGCATGGGCTTGCGTCGACCGCTTCGGGCCGGCTTGAAGATGAGCTTCGACGAGTGCAGGTAGATGCTGGGGCCGATGAGGTCCTCGACATGATCCAGCGTGCGCGAAGAGCCGAAAATCTCCCGGAATCCCGGATCGTTGTCGAAGGGGGCAGGCACCCTTCGGAGCACGGGTGCCGCGCTCTGGTCAGTGTCCCACGCCGTAGTGCCCTGGGGCGCCGCCTGAGGTGACTGGGCGGCCGCGGCGCGCCGGTAGTAGTCCTTGATATAGGTGAGATCGCTGGGGCTGAGGAAGCCCGGAACTATGCAATATCCGTCATCGTTGAACTGCTCCACCTGACTGGCGGTGAGGGCTTTGAGCGTCATGTGGCTGAGAGTACTTCGGGGGCTCCCCATGATCAATGGCGTTATGAGCAGGCGCCGTTAACCACGTCATGTGCCGGAGCAGCCATGCCCGCAGGGCGAGAGGGCCTCGCTCGAACGGAACTTCGCCCTCACGAGCCTCTGTGCGAGCGTCGCCCTACACTGACCCGAAATTGCCAACTGATCAACGGAGGAAGTGCCTTGCGGTCGCTCGACCCCAACCCCCGCTGCCCTGGCGCGTGTCGGTGATGGCCGGTGAGGTGCCCGCGGCCGGCCCCGCAGGCCATGCCGCGGTCATCTGCGGCCTGGGCCACTGGCTGCCGCCGAACGTGGTGACCAACGCGGACCTCCAGGCCCGGTTGGACACATCGGAGGAGTGGATCTACAGCAGAACGGGCATCTCGTCGCGCCGGGTGGCTCCTGCGGGTATGACCACGTCCGACCTGGCGGTGGAGGCCGGGGCCAGGGCGCTGAAGTCCGCAGGCGGTGCCGGCGTCCAAGCTCTGGTTCTGGCCACGACGACGCCCGACCGGTCGTGCCCCGCCACGGCTCCGGAGGTGGCGTCGCGGCTCGGACTGGCCGGGATCGCCGCTTTCGACGTCTCTGCCGTCTGTACCGGCTTCCTCTACGGGATGGCGACGGCCGCCGGGTTCATCGCCGCCGGCCTCGCGGACCGGGTGCTGCTCATCGCGGCTGACACCTTCTCGGTCCTTCTGGACCCGGAGGACCGCACCACCGTCCCCATCTTCGGCGACGGCGCGGGCGCCGTGGTGCTGCGCCGGGGGTCCGTGGGGGAGCCGGGTGCGATCGGGCCGATGGTGCTGGGGAGCGACGGGGATCGCAGTGATCTGATCGCGGTCGAGACCGGAGCGCCGGGGCAGGAGTCGGCAGGTCCGGCCGCAGCGCGGTCGGGGTACTTCCGCATGCGTGGTCGCGAGGTCTTTCGGCACGCGGTGGAGCGGATGACCGAGGCATCCACCGAAGCGGTGGAGCGCGCCGGCTGGACCCTCGACGAGGTCGACCGGCTGGTCGCGCATCAGGCCAATGCCCGCATCACCTCCGTCGTCGCCTCGGAGCTGGGCATCTCGCCAGACCGCAGAACGCAGAACATCGAACACGTGGGCAATACTGCTGCCGCATCGGTACCCGTCCTGCTGTCACAGGCGACAGCCGACGGTTCCCTCGCCCCGGGGCACCGAGTCCTGCTCACCGCCTTCGGTGGTGGCCTGACGTGGGGGGCCACGACCATGGTCTGGCCCGAACTCGAGAGCATCACGTAAGACTCCTCACAGCCGTCCGACCCGCCACTCGCGACCAATAGCGCGCAAGCCTTCTACGGAGAAGCCGTGTACGAAGATCTCAAGTCCATCCTGATCACTGACCTGCACCTGCTGGAGGAGGAGGTGCGGCCGGAGGCCGGCCGGGAGGAGGCCGGGCTGGATTCGCTGGCGATGGTGGAGCTGTCCATGGTGCTCAGCAAGCGGCTCGGCATCGAGATCAGCGATGACGAGTTGCTGGAAGCCGCGACTGTCGGGGACATCGCGGAGCTGATAGAGCAGCGACGCGCGAAGCTCCAGCCCGGGGCGTAGTATCGCCAGGAACTGAGCGGGCGCTTAGGGAGGGCTGTCGTGGTGGAGGTGAAGGAGGCCGTGGCGCGGCTGACGACCGCGGGCGCGCCCTTCGCCGTCGAGGACGGTGTGTACGTGGACGGCCCGAGGACGCTGCGCGAGTTCGTCGAGGTGACCTGGGCGTACGGGGACACGATGTTCCTGGTCGGCGAGGAGCGGAGCTACACCTACGGAGAGTTCTTCGCGGAGGCCTGCTCCCTCGCCCGGCGCCTCGCCGACGTGTACGGGCTGCGCCCCGGCGACCGCGCCGTCGTCGCGATGCGCAATCACCCCGAGTGGCAGATCGCCTTCTGGGCCGCCCAGTTGGCCGGCCTGATCGCCGTACCCCTGAACGCCTGGTGGACCGAGGGCGAGTTCGGCCACGCCCTCGACGACTGCCGGCCGGGTGTCCTTCTCGTCGACGGGGAGCGCTTGCCCCGCGTCCGGGCCTGGGCGCGGCGGGAAGGCGTCGGGGGAGTGGTGTTCCACGGGAGCGCGGAGGAAGGGTTCGAGGCGTACGACGACCTCCCGGCCGCCGACCCGGCGCTCGGGCCTCCGGACGTCGACGTACGGCCCGAGGACGACGCCACGATCATCTACACCTCGGGCACCACCGGCCGCCCCAAGGGCGCGGTCGCCACCCACCTCGCGCAGACCGGCGCGGCGATGAACCCCCGCTACTACGCCGCCGTCTCCGCGCTGCGGCGCGGGACGATTCCGGGGCAGGGGGCAGCGCCCGTCTCCATGACGACGTTCCCCTTCTTCCACGTCGCCGCGTTCACCTCCTTCTACTCCGTCATGTCGGCCGGCGGCACGCTCGTCCTCATGCGGAAGTGGGACGCCGAAAAGGCGCTGGACCTGATCACCAGGTACAAGGTCACGCACTACGCCGGAGTGCCCACCACCGCCCTCCAGCTGCTCGATCTGGCCGAGCGCACCGGCGACCCGCTCGCCTCGCTGACCATGCTCAACACCGGGGGCGCCGCCGCGCCGCCGGACCTCGTCGCCCGCCTCACCCGGCTGTACGGGCAGCGCGTCGAACCCCGCAACGGCTACGGCCTCACCGAGACCTGCGGCGGAGTCTTCGCCAATTTCGGTGACGAGTACCGGGAGAACCCCGGCAGCGTCGGGAGCCCCACGCCCGTCACCGAAGTGAGGATCCACGCGCCGGACGGGAACCCGGTCGGTGAGCTGTGGCTGCGCGGCCAGAGCCTGGTGCGGGGGTACTGGGGCGACGAGGCCGCGACCCGGGACGCCTTCACGCCCGACGGCTGGTTCCGCACCGGCGACCTCGCCACCCTGCGGGACGGGCGGGTCAGCATCGTCGACCGCGTCAAGGACATGGTGATCCGCGGCGGCGAGAACGTGTACTGCGTCGAGGTCGAGGCCGCCCTCCACGACCACCCGGACGTCGTGGACGCCGCCGTGCTCGGTGTTCCCCACCCCACGCTCGGCGAGGAGGTCGGCGCGGTCGTCCACCTCCGGCCGGGGGCCGGCGCCGGCGTCGAGGCGCTGCGGACGCATGTGGGCGCGCGACTCGCCGCGTTCAAGGTGCCCGCGCACATCCTCGTGGAAGACGGGCCGCTGCCCAGGAACGCCACCGGAAAGGTCCTCAAGCGGGAGCTGCGGACCCGCCTCTTCGCCCCGGCGGCCCCGGCGGCGCCGGTGTCCACACGGGACACCCCCGCCCAGCACGCTCCCGCTGATCGCGACCAGTAGCAGTCCCCCTCCGGCCGAGAAGCCCCGCCCGCGCCCCCGCCTCGCACCTTCGCCCCCGCACGCCTCTCGCGCCCCCTCGCCTCAGCCGCGTGTGATCCGCACCCGGTAGTTGCCCTCGCGGTCCGCGCTCAGCACCGAGATGCGTACACCGTTCTCCCGGTCCGTGAACGTCTCACCCGGCCGGTACGGCGCGTCCGAGAGTTCCGCGTGCACATTGGGGCGGCGGGTACAGCCGCCGCTGCGCTCGTCGCTGTCCGCGACGGTGACTGGGCCGTGCCCGGTGTCCACGTCCGAGTCGACGCGGTAGATCAGTACGCCCGGCTCGCAGACCGCCTCGTCGTTGCCGTCCCGGGTGCGGACCTCCACGGCGTACCCGGACCGCTCGGTCAGCGGGACGAACGCGAGCTTGCGGCCGCCCCTCATGGCCAGCGGGGTGAGCGTGTACTCGCTCCTGCCCTCCGCCGAGGCGCAGCCGACCTGCTCGTTGTCGAGCCAGCCGAGCTTCCACTTGTGCCAGCCGAGGAGGTCGTTGTTGGCCCCCCAGTCCTCCGACATGATGTCCCAGTGCCCGACGGTGCCGCCGCCGTCGACCGTGTACAGGTCGGGCAGGCCGAAGACATGGCCGTTCTCGTGCGGCAGCACCCGGTAGCCGGTCTCGGCGTACGACCCCGAGCCGTCGTCCTGGCGGCTGTAGACGAAGGACGTGTTCGAGAGCGGGACCCCGTCTGCGTAGGGGGCGTCGTCGTTCCCGGAGAAGGTCACGGACAGGACGGTGTCCAGCGCCGAAGGCCCCGCGTTCGGGGTGACCAGGATGTTGACCAGGTCGTACGCGCTGAAGTCCACCTTGGGGTCGGCCGCGGTCACGATGTCCTGGACGAGCTTGCGGTAGCCCGGTTCGTAGGGCGAGCCGCGTTCTATGCCGTACGCAGCGAACGGCATCGGCATCCGCAGCCAGTCCTCCAGCGGGGCCTCGGGCCGGTAGGTGAGCCGCCCGTACGAGCTGGTCCTGAACCACTCGGCGGTCTGCGGGAAGAACTCCGAGAAGCGGTTCATCGCCGGGCCGGTGCCGGGAGCGTCCGGGAAGTCGACCATCAGGTTCAGTGCCCGCACATGGCCGGTGGAGCGGGTGTACCCCGGGGCGGTGGGCAGGCCCTCGGACATCTGCACGCCCAGGGTCGTGGTGATCCGGCACGGTTCGAGCGGGCGCTCGGCCGCCGGGTTGGAGACCGGTCCGGCGGAGGCCTTGCGGGGGCCGGGAAGGCTGGTGCTCGCGGTGGCCAGCGCGGCGAGCGTCAGCGCGGTGGCCGCGGCGAATGCCACGGGTCTGCGTATCCGCCGGCGGGGCTGCTGCATGCGGTCGCCTTCGGGTCCGCGGCAGCCGGCCGGGTCCGTGCTGCGCTCAGTGCGATCAGCCTGTGACGGGTGGTGCGAGTGCGCGCGCCGGGTGGCCCGATCGTGGGTTTTCCCGACACGGGAGAGTGACTCAGGTCACAGCTATGTAAGGAAATAACCGGGGACTGGATCCCCGTTTGCACCTGTGTCCCCGACAAGCGGGGAGTCGGTCCCCGGTTACGGGACTGGGTAAGGATCGCAATCAGCCAGAAGGGTGGAGTCGTGGGCAGCTCACTCGACACCGCGGACGCCACGGGCGAGAGCACCGCGGACGCCACGGGCGAGAGCACCGCGCGCCGCGTCCCCAGGCCGCGGGCCGATGCCCTGCGCAACCGGGAGCGGATCGTCACGGCGGCCCGCGAGATGTTCGTCGAGTTCGGCCCCGAGGTTCCGCTCGACGAGATCGCCCGCCGCGCGGGCGTCGGCAACGCCACGCTCTACCGGCACTTCCCCGAGCGCGCCGCGCTCGTCCACGAGGTCGTCGTCTCCGTCATGTCCCGCACCGCGGAGCGCGCGCGTGAGGCGGCCGAGGAGGAGTCGGACACCTTCGAGGCGCTGCGGCGCTTCACGCACGCGGCCGCCGACGAGCGGATCGGCGCCCTGTGCCCGATGCTCGCCGGCGCCTTCGACACGGACCACCCCGAACTGCACGTCGAGCGCGAACGGTTGGAGGAGGCCGTCCAGGGCCTCGTCGACCGGGCGCAGCAGGCGGGCAGGCTCCGCGCCGACGTCGCCGTCGGAGACCTCCTGGTGGCCCTCTCCCAGCTGACCCGGCCGCTGCCGGGCACCGGCTGCCTCAATATGGACCGCTTCGTCCACCGGCACCTGCAGCTGTTCCTGGACGGTCTGCAGGCACCGGCGCGATCCGTCCTTCCCGGCTGCGCCGCGACCATGGAGGACCTGCGCGGGACCTCCTGACCCCCCGGACCCGGGCGTAAATCGCTTGCGGGGAACCGGACTTCAGTACAGCGTTACGCACACCACCACGCCCTTTTTGATCACTTCGCACCGCTAGGTGGCTACTCCCATGCCAAAAATGCCCGAGACCTCTCTCCCTGACCCCAGTCGCTGGAAAGCGCTGGTCTTCATAGCCCTGGCCCAGCTGATGGTCGTGCTCGACGCGACGATCGTGAACATCGCGCTGCCCTCCGCCCAGCAGGACCTGGGGATCTCGGACGGCAACCGCCAATGGGTCATCACCGCCTACGCGCTCGCCTTCGGTGGCCTGCTGCTCTTCGGTGGTCGGATCGCCGACCTCTGGGGCCGCAAGCGCACCTTCGTGGTCGGTCTGATCGGCTTCGCCGCCGCGTCCGCGCTCGGTGGCGCGGCCACCGGCGAGGCGATGATGCTCGGCGCCCGCGCGCTCCAGGGCGCCTTCGGCGCGCTGCTCGCCCCGGCCGCGCTCTCGCTGCTCGCGGTGATGTTCACGGACGCCAAGGAGCGTGCCAAGGCGTTCGGCATCTACGGTGCGATCGCCGGTGGCGGTGGCGCCGTCGGCCTGATCCTCGGCGGTTTCCTCACCGAGTACCTGGACTGGCGCTGGACGTTCTTCGTCAACATCCCGTTCGCGATCGTCGCCGCCCTCGGCGCGTACTTCGTGATCCGCGAGCCGGCCGGCGCCCGTAACCGCTCGCCGCTCGACATCCCCGGCGTGGTCCTGTCCACCCTGGGTCTGGTCTCGCTGGTCTACGGCTTCACCCGCGCCGAGTCCGAGGGCTGGTCGGACCCGACGACGATCGGCCTGTTCGTCGGCTCGGCCGTGCTGCTCGCCGCGTTCGCCCTCGTCGAGTCCAAGGTGAAGTCCCCGCTGCTGCCCCTGCGCGTCCTGACCGAGCGCAACCGTGGCGGTGTCTACCTCTCGCTGGGTCTGGCCATCATCGCGATGTTCGGTCTGTTCCTCTTCCTGACCTACTACCTCCAGGTCGTCAAGGGGTACTCGCCGGTCAAGACGGGCTTCGCCTTCCTGCCGATGATCGCGGGCATGATCACGGGCTCGACCCAGATCGGTACGCGGCTGATGACCCGCGTCCCGCCGCGCTGGCTGATGGGCCCGGGCTTCCTGACCGCCGGTGTCGGCATGCTGCTGCTGACGCAGCTGGAGATCGGCTCCTCCTACGCCGGTCTGATCCTGCCCGCGCAGGTGCTGCTCGGCCTCGGTATGGGTACGGCGTTCATGCCGGCCATGTCCCTGGCCACGCACGGGGTGAACCCGCAGGACGCGGGTGTCGCCTCCGCGATGGTCAACACCTCGCAGCAGGTCGGCGGCGCGATCGGTACGGCGCTGCTCAACACGATCGCCGCGTCGGCGACCACCGCGTACCTGACCGACCACGCGGCCGCCGCGACCACCCCGCAGGCGCAGAAGCTGCTGCAGCTCCAGGGCATGGTCGAGGGCTACTCGGCCGCGATCTGGTGGGCCGTCGGCATCCTGGCGGTCGCCGCCACGATCGCCGTGACGTTCATCAACACCGGGCGGCCGGGAATGGGCGCGGTGGCCGGCTCGGGTACGGGCGAGGGTGCCGGCGCGGGCGTCGAGGACGAGGTGAAGGTCCCCGTCATCGCCCACTGACCCTCCGGCGTGCCGGCCACCTGCCGTGGTGGATGTGTTTCCTGCCCTGGCTCCTCAGCGGAGCCAGGGCAGGTCCGCGTTCGCGTCCCTGGGCTGGAGCCCCTCGGCCATCACTTTCATGATCTCGCCGAGCTGTTCCACCTGTTCGGGGGTGAGCCGGTCGAAGAGTGCCTCCCGTACGGCGGTGACATGGCCGGGCGCGGTCCGCTTGAGGACGTCGAAGCCGTCGTCCGTGAGGCAGGCGTTCTGGCCGCGCTTGTCGGAGGCGCAGTCCTCGCGGCGTACCCAGCCGTTCTTCTCCAGGCGGGCGATGGCGTGGGAGAGCCGGGAGCGGGTGATCTTGGCGTCCTTGGCGAGCTCCGTCATCCGCATCCGGCGGCGGGGCGCCCGGGAGAGCTGGACGAGCAGGCCGTAGTAGATGTGCGGCATCCCGGCGTCCCGCTGCAGCTGGCGGTCCAAGTGGTCCTCGAGGAGGGTGGTGGCATGGCGATAGGCCTGCCAGACGTGCTGCTCCTCGTCGCTGAGCCAGCGGGGCGCCTCGTGCCCGCCGTCGTCCCTGGGTGCCGTGGTCATGCGTCCAGCTTACGGCCACTCCTTGAAAGTTGAACTAAATAGCCTTAAGCTCGTCATGTCAGATGAGCTTGAACTTTAAAGTAGTGCTGCGAAGCAGGTGGGACCCATGAAGACCACGCCGGAGCGGATGCCCGCCCTCTATCTGTCCCACGGCGCCCCGCCGCTCGCCGACGACCCGGTCTGGCCCGGTGAGCTCGCCGCCTGGTCCGCCGGGCTGCCCCGGCCCAAGGCCGTCCTGATGGTCTCCGCCCACTGGGAAGACGCCCCGCTCGCGCTGGGCGCCACCGGGACCGTGCCTCTCGTGTACGACTTCTGGGGCTTCCCCGAGCACTACTACCGGGTCCGGTACGCGGCGCCCGGTGCTCCCGAACTCGCCGCGTCGGTGCGGAAGTTGCTGCGCGCCCCTGGAATGCCGGTCCAGGACGTCCCGGACCGGGGCCTCGACCACGGCGCGTACGTCCCGTTGGTCGAGATGTTCCCCGACGCCGACATTCCCGTCCTGCAGATCTCCATGCCGACCCTCGACCCGCGCCGGCTGATGGACATCGGCCGCGCGCTGGCGCCGCTGCGCGACGAGGGCGTACTGATCGTGGGTAGCGGATTCTTCACCCACAACCTGGCCGCGCTGCGCCACACCGGGCCCGGAGTCCCCAGCTGGTCCGCCGAGTTCGACGACTGGGGTCGGCGGGCGCTGGAGGCGACGGACGTCGACGCGCTGCTGGACTTCACGCACACCTCCCCGGCGGGCCGGCTCGCCCACCCGCGCACCGAGCACTTCGCGCCGCTGTTCGTGACGCTGGGCGCCGCAGACGCGGCCGGAGAGCTCGACGGCGGGCGCAGTGTCATCGACGGCTTCTGGATGGGCCTCGCGAAGCGCTCGGTGCAGTTCGGCTAGACGCCGCGGCCGGCCGAGCGGGCCCGGGGCTCCTGGGCCCGCGCCACCCAGCCGCGTCGGGACGGGAGGCAGGGCTTTCCGGACACGACCTAGTTGTATTGACCCGGAGGGTTGTTGACGCGGTTGATGGGTGGGTGTCCGTCGAGTGCGGTGTGGCTGCGGTGGTGGTTGTAGGTGTGGAGGAAGTCTGCCAGCGCTGCTGTCCGTTCGGTGTTTGAGGTGTAGGGCCTTAGGTAGGCCCACTCCTCGAGCAGGGTGCGGTTGAAGCGTTCGACTTTGCCGTTCGTCTGCGGCCGGTAGGGCCGGATCTTTTTATGCCGGATGCCGGCCTCGGCGAGGGTCTGGGTGAACAGCTTGGACTTGTAGCAGGCGCCGTTGTC
>NZ_JBVJYZ010000009.1:0-277527 GCF_055600045.1 Streptomyces sp. NPDC038280 | reverse complement strand
ATCAATGCGCTGTGTCTGTGGTGCAGCCTGGCCTGGACTGCCACGATCGTCATGTTCTGGTACGTGACCTCGCACAACGTGCGCAAGGGTCTGCTGCCGGCGCCGGGATGGTTGCGGGGGTTCTTCGGGGAGTTCACCTGGGTGCTGCCCGTGCTGCACATCGGGATCATCGGGATGCTGGTCCTGACCCGCTGGTGGGACTTCTGGACCGGCTGATCCCTCAGGGAAGGCTCAGGCCGCCCCTGAGCGTGTCCAGGGTCCGGTCCAGGAGCGGGATCAGGTCGTCGCCCTGGCCGCGCTCCGCCCAGTAGAGCGTCGCCTCGCGCAGCGCGCCGAGGACGGCGGCCGTGAAGACCCGTACCTCCAGGTCGTCGGCTCCCCGGCCGGTGCGGTCGGCGATGGCGCGGGCCAGCCGCAGTGACGTCTGGGCCGTCGTCTCGGTCAGCCGGGCACGGACGGCGGGGATCTCGACCATCAGGCGGGCGCGCAGCCTGGTCTCCTCGGGCTCCCTGGTGAGCGCGGCGCTCACCGCTTCGAGGAGCACCGCCCGCAGTGACTCCAGGGGTTCCTCGCCGGCGGGGCGCGCCCGCAGCCGGGCGTCCATGAGCGCGTCGTCCTCGTCGGTGAGGAGGATGTCCTCCTTGACGGGGAAATAGCGCACGACCGTACTGGGGGAGACCTCGGCGGCCTCGGCGATCTGCTCGACGCCGGTGGCTTCGTACCCCTGCTCGGCGATGAGCCGGTAGGTCGCCCGCCGGATCGCGATCCGGGTCTTGAGCTTCTTCCGCTCACGCAGCCCCATTGCGGGACGCCCTCCGGAACGGGGATCGGCGTCGTGGTCGGCGGCCATGGGGGACATGGACGTCATTGTCCCGCTCAGGCGTGCCGGTAGGCGACCAGGGAGATGCCGACGTAGTGGACGGCGAACGCCGCGAGCGTGAGCGAGTGGAAGACCTCGTGGAAGCCGAAGTAGCGCGGGGAGGGGTTGGGGCGCTTGATGCCGTAGATGACTCCGCCCGCGCTGTAGAGCAGGCCGCCGACGACCACACAGACGAGCACGGCGACTCCGCCCGCGCGCAGGAAGTCGGGGAGGAAGAAGACGGCGGCCCAGCCCATCGCGATGTAGCAGGGGGTGTAGAGCCAGCGCGGGGCGCCGACCCAGAACACCCGGAACGCGATTCCCGCGACCGCGGCCACCCAGACCGCCCACAGGAGCGGCCGCCCGGTGGAATCCGGGAGGAGGAGCAGGGTCAGCGGGGTATATGTGCCCGCGATGATCAGAAAAATATTGGCATGGTCGAGCCGGCGCAGGATGGCCTCGCCGCGCGGCCCCCAGGTGCCCCGGTGATAGATCGCGCTGATACCGAAGAGCAGGCACGCGGTGAGGACGTAGATACCGCAGGCGATCCGGGCCCGGGGGGAGTCCGAGAGCGCGACGAGCACGAGGCCGGCGACGAGGACGGCCGGGAACATCCCCGCGTGCAGCCAGCCGCGCAGGCGCGGCTTTATCTCATTCACATCGGGAAGCGCTGCAGTCATGGCCCGAATGTTACCTACGCGTCCGTAATTACCGTGCAGGAGTGGCCATGCTCACGTGGGCGACCCTCTGGACATATGGGCACTTGCGTCGGATGATCAAATGAGTGCGGTCGGCACCGGATGAGCGCCAGGCGGTTAACCCCGTGAAGCATCCGGGTCGCAGCCCCCACGGGGCATACACCTAAAAAACCCCTCAACAAGGAGCAATCGTGGCGCGCGACAACGCGGCTCCCACCACCGTCCCGACCCAGCACCAGGAGCTCGTCTCCTGGGTCGACGAGATCGCAGCAATCACGCAGCCGGACAGGGTCGTCTGGTGTGACGGTTCCGAGGCGGAGTACGAGCGTCTGTGCGAGGAGCTCGTCGCCAAGGGCACGTTCAAGAAGCTGGACCCGACGCTCAGGCCGAACTCGTACTACGCGGCATCCGACCCCTCCGACGTTGCGCGCGTCGAGGACCGGACCTTCATCTGCTCCGAGAAGGAGGAGGACGCGGGCCCCACGAACCACTGGAAGGCCCCGGCCGAGATGAAGGACGTCTTCGCCGGTGAGAAGGGCATCTTCCGCGGCTCGATGAAGGGCCGCACGATGTACGTCGTGCCCTTCTGCATGGGCCCCGTCGGCTCTCCGCTGTCCGCGATCGGCGTCGAGATCACCGACTCCGCCTACGTCGCCGTCTCCATGCGCACCATGACCCGCATGGGCCAGGCCGTCCTCGACGAGCTCGGCACCGACGGGTTCTTCGTCAAGGCCGTCCACACCCTCGGCGCTCCGCTCGCCGAGGGCGAGGACGACGTGCCGTGGCCCTGCAACTCGACCAAGTACATCTCGCACTTCCCGGAGACCCGGGAGATCTGGTCGTACGGCTCCGGCTACGGCGGCAACGCCCTGCTCGGCAAGAAGTGCTACGCGCTGCGCATCGCCTCGGTGATGGCCCGCGACGAGGGCTGGCTCGCCGAGCACATGCTGATCCTCAAGCTCACCCCGCCGCAGGGCGAGTCGAAGTACGTCGCCGCGGCCTTCCCGTCCGCCTGTGGCAAGACGAACCTGGCCATGCTGGAGCCCACGATCTCCGGCTGGACCGTCGAGACCATCGGTGACGACATCGCCTGGATGCGGTTCGGTGAGGACGGCCGGCTGTACGCGATCAACCCCGAGGCCGGCTTCTTCGGTGTCGCGCCCGGCACCGGCGAGCACACCAACGCCAACGCCATGAAGACCCTCTGGGGCAACGCCGTCTTCACCAACGTCGCCCTCACCGACGACAACGACATCTGGTGGGAGGGCATGACGGAGACCGCTCCGGCCCACCTGACGGACTGGAAGGGCAACGACTGGACGCCCGCGTCCGAGACGCCGGCCGCCCACCCCAACGCCCGCTTCACCGTTCCCGCCTCGCAGTGCCCGATCATCGCGCCGGAGTGGGAGGACCCGAAGGGCGTGCCGATCTCGGCGATCCTCTTCGGTGGCCGCCGCGCCTCCGCCGTGCCGCTGGTGACCGAGTCCTTCAATTGGCAGCACGGTGTCTTCCTCGGTGCGAACGTCGCCTCCGAGAAGACCGCCGCCGCCGAGGGCAAGGTCGGCGAGCTGCGCCGCGACCCGTTCGCCATGCTGCCGTTCTGCGGCTACAACATGGGCGACTACATGGCCCACTGGGTCAAGGTCGGTGCCAACGCCGACCAGGCGAAGCTGCCGAAGATCTACTACGTGAACTGGTTCCGCAAGAACGACGCGGGCAAGTTCGTGTGGCCCGGCTTCGGCGAGAACAGCCGTGTCCTGAAGTGGATCGTGGAGCGCCTGGAGGGGAAGGCCGAGGGCGTCGAGACGCCGATCGGCATCCTGCCGACCAGGGAGTCCCTGGACACCGACGGTCTGGACCTGCCCGAGGAGGACCTCGAATTCCTCCTCAAGGTCGACACGGACGTCTGGCGCGAGGAGGCCGCCCTGGTCCCCGAGCACCTCAACACCTTCGGCGATCACACGCCGAAGGAGCTGTGGGACGAGTACCGCGCCCTGGTGGCCCGTCTCGGCTGACCCTCGCCCGACTTCGCGGCGGGGCAGTCGACATCCGCCCTGACCTGTGGGTCATCTCCTGACCCGTCGCGTCGCACGCCGGCCCCCGGAGCCCCCTCACGGCCCCGGGGGCCGGCGCTTTGCGTCCTGAAAGAACGAAAGGACCCCGGCCGTGGCCGGAGTCCAGAGATGGGTGGCACCCGGTCCGCGCGCCTCCCCGGCCCGCGGACCGGGGCCGTCAGGGGGCGCCGACCAGTCGGGGCGAGGCCAGCGCGTCGGTGTGCGCGTCCATGCGCTCGGCGGCCAGGATGGCCGCGGCGGTGTCCGCCCGGGAGGCGGCGACGACCAGGGCGCGGCCCGCGAGGGCGTGGGCCCGCCGGTGGAGCTCGGGGGTCGCGTCGCCGCTGAGGCCCGCGTGCCGGGCGGGCGGGGCGCCGCGGAGCCGCGCCACCTGCTCGGCGATGCGCTCGCTCGCGGCCGTGTCACCGAGCTCGTCGGTGACGGCGAGCAGTGCGGCCAGATGGCCGGCGAGCTGGATGTCCAGCTCCTCCTCGCGGGAGCGGTGCGGATACGCGTCCCGGTCGTCGTCGGCCATCCGGTGGACCGACTTGGTGCGGATCGGTTCGTACATGGGATGGCCTCCTGCATCAGCTGTGCAGCCATCCTAGCTTAGATTCGTTCTAAAGTTGAGTGATGTCCGGAGCCGGCCCCGGCCGGAGGGTCTACGGCTGGCCGTAGCCCTCCAGGAAGTTCCCGATCCGGGTGATCGCGTCGGCGAGGTCCTTCGCGTTCGGCAGCGTGACGATCCTGAAGTGGTCGGGCTCGTGCCAGTTGAAGCCGGTGCCGTGCACCACCATGATCTTCTCGGCCCGGAGCAGATCGACGACCATCTGCCGGTCGTCCTTGATCTTGTAGACGTCCGGGTCCAGACGCGGGAAGAGGTACAGCGCGCCCTTCGGCTTCACGCACGTCACACCGGGGATCCTGGTGAGCAGGTCGTACGCCACGTCGCGCTGCTCCAGCAGCCGCCCGCCGGGCAGGACCAGATCCTCGATCGACTGCCGGCCCTGCAGCGCGGCGGCGACCGCGTGCTGCGCCGGCATGTTGGCGCACAGCCGCATGTTCGCGAGGATCGTCAGACCCTCGATGTACGAGGTGGCGTGGGCCTTGGGGCCGCAGACCGCGAGCCAGCCGGACCGGAAACCGGCCACCCGGTAGTTCTTGCTCATCCCGTTGAAGGTGAGAACCATCAGGTCGGGGGCGATCGCGGCGGTCGGCGTGTGCGTCGTGCCGTCGTAGAGGATCTTGTCGTAGATCTCGTCGGAGCAGACGACCAGATTGTGCCGGCGGGCGATCTCCGTGATGCCCCGCAGCATCTCGTCGTCGTACACCGCACCCGTCGGATTGTTCGGGTTGATGACGACGATGGCCTTGGTCCGGTCGGTGATCCTGCGCTCGATGTCGGCGAGGTCCGGCATCCAGTCGGCCTGCTCGTCGCAGCGGTAGTGCACCGCCGTGCCCCCGGCGAGGGAGACGGAGGCCGTCCACAGCGGATAGTCCGGGGCGGGGACGAGGACCTCGTCGCCGTCGTCGAGCAGGGCCTGCATCGACATCTGGATCAGCTCGGAGACGCCGTTGCCGAGGTAGATGTCCTCGACGGAGAGCGGGATGCCCTTGGTCTCGTAGTGGCTCATCACCGCGCGGCGGGCGGACAGCAGGCCCTTCGCGTCGCCGTAGCCGTGCGCGTCGTGCAGATTGCGCAGCACGTCCTCGAGGATCGCGGGCGGGCACTCGAAGCCGAACGCGGCGGGATTGCCGGTGTTGAGCTTGAGGATGCGGTGGCCCGCGGCCTCCAGTCGCATTGCCTCCTCGAGCACCGGACCCCGGATTTCGTAACAGACGTTGGCGAGCTTCGTGGACTGGATCACCTGCATGACGTGAGCTTACGGGGAGCGGCTGCGGCTCGCCTCGTGTTTTGGGACACGTGGGGGGTCACCTCGGGCCGTCGAGGCGGTAACCGGGGCGGAAGAAGGCGTTCGCCGCCGGGTGGAACATGAGCGCCGTCGCCGTCAGGACCGCCGCCAGGTGGATCACCCGGCTGGTGGCGAAGACCAGGTCCAGGGCGTCGGCGCCGGCCAGTGCGGCGCTGATCGTGAGGCCGTCGGCCAGGGCCCGGACCGGCTCGACGACCAGGGAGAGCGTGCCGAGACCGCCGAGGCCGACGGCCAGCGCGATGCGGGCCCAGGCACGCCCACGGCGCAGTTGCGCCACCACGGTGAGGGCGACGGCGAAGACCACGGTCCGCAGCGCGATGCCGGAGGCGAGCTCGCCGCCCGACGCCGAACCGTCGGCCACCGTCCGGCCGACCAGAAGCACCGTCTCGAAGATCCCGGCGCCGATGGCGACGAGCCACAGCCGATGGGCCGCGCGGACCGGGGCGGGCAGGGCCGGAAGGGGAGCGGGGACGGGAGCCGAAGGTGCGTGAGCGCGGGACATGGAGGCCTCATTCCTGGGCGGTCGGTGCGACCTCCCGATCGTCGTCCCGGGCGGGCACCCGGGACACGCCCGCACGCCCCCGGATCCCGCGGGGGAAAGCCCCAGGGAGCGCCTCGGATAGGTTGACGGGTCATGTGGGTGTTGAGCGCGGCGCGGTGCCGTTGGGTGGGGGCGACCGGGTCGCTCGCCATCGCCCTGGGGGGTCTGGCGGCGGGGACGCTGCCGGCCCGCGAGCCCTGGGGCATCTGGGTTCCGCGGGGCCACGGCACGACCGTCGCAGCCGCCGTCCTCGCGTACCTCGGACTGACCCTGTTGGTCCTCGCGTGGTGGCAGTACGGGCGGCTGCTCGCGGACGGGGCCGTGGCCGGCGTACGCCGGACGCTGGTGACGCTCGGCTGGTGGACCGCGCCGCTGGCTCTCGCGCCGCCCCTCTACAGCGCCGATGTGTACAGCTACATCGCCCAGGGCGCGATGGTCGTCGAGGGCCATGACGTCTACACGTCCGGCCCCTCCGTCCTCGACCCGGGAGGCGTCGGTGGCGACGCGGCCGCGAGCGTCGGCGGGCACTGGCGCGACACCCCCGCCCCCTACGGCCCCGTCTTCCTCGTCCTCGCCCAGGCCGTCGTCAGGGTCACGGGCGGCGGGATCGTGCCCGCCGTCCTCGGGATGCGGATCCTCTCGCTGGCCGCGCTCGCCCTGATCGTGTGGGGCCTGTCGCGGCTCGCCGCCGCCCGGGGGACCGCCGTGAGCGGGGCCCTGTGGCTCGGCGCGCTCAATCCGCTGCTGCTCGTCCATGTCGTCGGCGGGACGCACAACGACGGCCTGATGGCCGGCCTGATGCTGTGCGCGGTCGTCCTGGCGCTGCGCGGGCGGTGGGTGGCCGGCGGCGCCGTCGTCGGCCTGGCGATGATGATCAAGTCGCCGGCTGCCCTGGCGCTGCTCTTCATCGGTGTG
Organism: Streptomyces sp. NPDC038280; assembly: GCF_055600045.1. Taxonomy (NCBI): domain Bacteria; kingdom Bacillati; phylum Actinomycetota; class Actinomycetes; order Kitasatosporales; family Streptomycetaceae; genus Streptomyces; species Streptomyces sp. NPDC038280. Next base: position 270,526 of record NZ_JBVJYZ010000009.1, on the reverse strand, counting down.
ATGGTGGTGCGGACGGCGGACGGCGGGGTGGTCCGGCGGACGGTGAAGGCCTTCGTCCTGCCCGGTCTGGTGGCCTGCGCGGTCGCCGTCGGGACGACGCTCCTCGCCGGGACCGGCTTCGGCTGGCTGCGGACGCAGAGCGTCGCCGGGACCATCCACACCGCGCTCTCCCTCACGAGCGATCTGGGCCTGGGCCTCGGTCACCTCGGGCAGGCGCTCCTCGGCACGGACCCGGACCCCGTGAAGGCGGTGGTGCAGAAGGCCGGCCTGGTGGCCGCGCTCGCGGTGATCGCCCATCTGGCGTGGCGGCGCCCCGATCCCGTCCACGCCCTCGGGCTCGCCCTGCTGGTCCTCGTCGCGCTCTCGCCGATGGTGCAGCCCTGGTACCTCCTGTGGGGCACGACGGTGATCGCCGCCACCGCGTGGGACAGCAGGCTCGGGCAGGTGCTGGCGGTCCTGTCGGCCGCGCTGGCGTACGAGACGCAGCCGTCCGGTCACACACCGGCGTACGGGTTCGTACTCGCCGGGGCCGTGTGCGTCCTGGGCGCGGTCTGGATCCGACGGCGGCCGTGGCCCCCGCGGGCCGAAGACCTCATCGCGTCCGGCGAATCGCCTTCCCCGCCAGGACGTCCGTACGCCGGCCGTCCTCGATGACGAACCGTCCGTCGATCAGGACGTGCGGGATCCCCACCGGCAGGGCGCGCGGCGCGTCGAACGTCGAGCCCGCCGCGACCGTGTCCGGGTCGAAGAGCACCAGGTCCGCGCGGTAGCCCTCGCGGATCAGGCCGCGGTCCGGCAGACGCAGGCGGGCCGCCGGGCGCGAGGTGAGATGGGCGACGCACTCCTCCAGCGAGAGCACCCCCAACTCCCGTGCGTACCGGCCCAGATAGTGCGGGAACGTGCCGTACGCGCGCGGATGCGGCTTGTCTCCCTGGAGGATGCCGTCGGAGCCGCCGGTGTGCACCCGGTGGCGCATGATCGCCCGGACGTTCTCCTCGTGGCCGACGTGCTGGAGGATCGTCGTGCCGAGCCGGTCGTCGATCAGCAGTCGGCGGGCGGTCACCCAGGGTTCCTCGCGGCGCAGGTCGGCGGAGTGCTGGATCGTCCTGCCCACCCGGTCCGCCAGAGCCGGGTCGGACACCCCGGAGATCTCGATGGTGTTCCACTCGATCGGTACGCCGTGGCAGCCGTCCGCGCCGACGACCTCCATGTGGTGGCGGATCCGCTCGGCGGTCGCGTCGTCCCGGAGCCGGGCCAGGACGGCATCGGGGCCGCCCTCGCTCGCCCAGCTGGGCAGCATCGCCACCAGCGTCGTACAGCCCGGTGTGTACGGGTAGGTGTCCAGGGAGATGTCCGCGCCGCCGGCGAGGGCGTCGTCGAGCAGGGCCAGCAGGTCCGGCGCCCTGCCCTCGTTCACGCCGAAGTTCATGGTGGCGTGGGCGAGATGGAGCGCGCAGCCCGCCTCGCGCGTGAGCGTCACCATCTCCTCGTACGCCCCGAGGGCCCCGGCGCCGTACGAGCGGTGGTGCGGGCAGTAGTAGCCGTCGTAGCGGGCGACGACCCGGCACAGCTCGGTCAGTTCGGCGTCGCCCGCGTACATGCCGGGGGTGTAGGTGAGGCCGGAGGACATCCCCACCGCGCCCTGTTCGAGGCCCTCGGCGACGAGCCGCTTCATGTGGGAGAGCTCGTCGGGTGTCGCGGGGCGGTCGTCCCAGCCGAGCGCGTGCATCCGGACCGTGCCCTGGGGGATGAGATAGGCGGCGTTGACGGCGATGCCCCGGCCGCCGAAGTTCCGGTCGAGGCGGTCCAGATACTCGCCCACGGTCCGCCAGTCGAAGTCGAGGTCGGAACCGTCGCCGTTCCAGCCGGTGATCGCCTTGCGGACCTCGGTCAGGGTGCGGTCGTCGACGGGGGCGTACGACAAACCGTCCTGGCCGAGGACTTCGAGGGTCACGCCCTGCGCGGCCTTCGCCTCGTGCGCGGGGTCGCGCAGCAGGGCCAGGTCGCTGTGCGCGTGCATGTCGATAAAGCCGGGGGAGAGGGCGAGGCCCTCGGCGTCCACGATCCGCCGGGCCGTGGGGCGCGGGCAGCCGGCCGCGGTGGCCTCCTTGACGATCGCGGCGATTCGTCCGCCTTCCAGGGCCACGTCGGCGCGGTAGGAGTCCCCACCGGAACCGTCGATGACGGTGGCGTCGCGCAGGACCAGATCCATGGCCGGGGCTCCTAGAAGAAGGTGCGGATGTAGTCCGTGACCGTGCCGTCCGCCTCCACGACGGGAATCAGCTGCCACTTGTCGAAGGACGTGCAGGGGTGGGAGAGGCCCATCCCCACCCAGTCGCCGACCTCCAGGTCCGCCTCGGGGGCCGTGCGCAGCCAGCCGTGCTGGTCCGACAGGCCGGTGAGCGTGATGCCCGTCGCCCCGCGGGTCCGGCCGTCGCGGGCGGAGCGGACCACCTGTGCCTCGGGGAGGTCCAGGTCGTGGGCGGCGTCGCGCTTGCCCGCGTTCGTGAACGCCTGCTCGGGCGTGGGGCGGGAGACGACCTGGGCCCAGAGCCGGAACGCGGGCTCGAGCGCGCCCTCGTCGGGTACCCGGTTGAAGGGGGTGAGCCGGCGGTAGTGGCCGGAGTCGTGCGAGACGTAGGCGCCGGAACGCAGCAGCTTGAGCATGGGCCGGGAGAGCGCCGGCATCTCGCCGAAGACGTCCGCGACCGCGTCGAACCAGGCGCTGCCGCCCGCGCTGACCACGATCCGGTCCAGGTCGGCGGAGAAGCGGCCCGCCTTGTCGAAGTCGGCGGCCAGTGAGGTGAGCCGGCGCAGCCAGGCGTGGACCCGCTCGGGCGTGGCGTCGGGGACCTCGCCCTCGTAACCGGCGACACCCACCAGGCGCAGGGCCGTCGAGGCGGCGACCGCGTCGGCGACGGCCGCGCAGTCGGCCTCCGTACGGGCTCCGGTGCGGGCGCCCTCGCCCGCGCCGAGCTCGACGACGACGTCCACCCGGCGGGAGGAGCCGGCCAGCGCCGCGTCCATCAGCTCGACGCCGCGCACGGAGTCGACGTAACAGACGAACTCGAAGGCGGGGTCGGCCTCCAGCTCGCGGGCGAGCCAGCGCAGCGCCACCGCGTCGACGAGCTCATTGGCGAGGAAGATCCGCCGGATGCCGAACGCGCGGTAGACGCGGACCTGGTGGGGGACGGCGGCGGTGATGCCCCAGGCGCCGTGCTCCAGCTGGCGGTCGAAGAGCTGCGGGGACATCGAGGTCTTGCCGTGCGGGGCGAAGGCGAGTCCGTGGTGGAGCGCGTAGGTCTCCAGCAGCCGCAGATTGTGCTCCAGGGCCTCGGCGGAGAGCGCGAGCACGGGGGTGGTGAAGCCCCCGGTGAAGAGGTCGCGCCGCTCGGCCGCCAGTTCGCCGACGGTGAGGCCCTCGGCGTCCGGCGGAAGGCCCTTGAAGCGGTGGTCGACGCGTTCGCTCGCCAGCTGCTCGACCGGGTTCTCGGCGTGCACGGAGCCTCCTGGGTGCGGTGTGGATCAGCGTTGCATCATATGCAACAGTCATTGCGCATATCGCTTTGTGCTGTCTAACATCCGGGCCAACGCCGGGTCAATCGACCCACGTGAGAGAAGAGGAGCCCCCCGGGTGAGCGGAACCGGTGCCGTGGACGTCGTCTGCCTCGGCGAATCCATGGTCACGTTCCTGCCCTCCCGCCCGGGCCGCCTCGCCGACGTCCCCTCCTTCGCCCGCACGATCGGCGGCGCCGAGTCCAACGTGGCCTGCGCCCTCGCCGCCGCCGGACACACCGCGAAGTGGGTCAGCCGGGTCGGCGCCGACGGCTTCGGAGACCATCTCACCCGGGCCGTCGCCGCGTACGGCGTCGACGTCTCCGCCGTCGGCCGCGACCCGCACCGGCCCACCGGCGTCTACTTCCGCACCGCCACCGACCGGTCCACCGACGCCCACGAGGTCGTCTACTACCGAAGCGGTTCGGCCGCCTCCGCGATGTCCCCGCGGAACGTGCCGTACGAGGACGTGGCCGGCTGCCGGATCCTCCATCTGTCCGGCATCACGGCCGCGCTCTCCGCCGACTGCCTCGCCCTGCTGCGCGACCTCACCGGTGCCCGGTCCGGCCGCCCGATCGTCTCCTTCGACGTCAACCACCGGCCCGGCCTGTGGCCGGGGACATCCGGCGGGCGGATCCTGCTGGACCTCGCGCGCGGCGCCGACCTCGTCTTCGTCGGCGCGGACGAGGCCGAGGACGCCTGGGGGCTGAGGGGCCCCGACGCGATCCGCTCGGCACTCCCGGAGCCGCGGACGGTGGTGGTCAAGCAGGGCGCGAAGGGCGCGGTGGCGTACACCCGCGCCGACGGTCCGGCCGCCGGCGATACCGTCACCTTCGTCCCCGCCCCCCGCGTCGACGTCGTCGCCCCCGTCGGCGCCGGTGACGCCTTCGCCGCCGGGTTCCTCTCGGCGGCCCTGCGCGCCCTGCCCGTCCGCGACCGCATCCGGCACGGACACCTCATGGCCGCCGCCGCCCTCACCGTCCCCGGCGACCTCGGTGCCCCGCCCCGCGCCACACACGCCGACCGGCTGGCGCGGCTCGACGACGACGCCTGGGGGAGACTGCGTCTCGGCCCCGGGTGGACGGGGGACGACCAGGAGGTACGTACACCATGAGCCAGACCGTCGACCGCGCGCTGAGCATCCTGCCCCTGCTCGCCGAGGGACCCGCCGACCTCGGACAGGTCGCCGACCGGCTCGGCGTCCACAAGTCCACCGCCCTGCGGCTGCTGCGCACGCTCCACGAGCACGGACTCGTCTACCGGCAGCAGGACCAGCGCTACCGCCTGGGCGCCCGCCTCTTCGCCCTCGCCCAGGAGGCCGTCGAGAACCTCGACGTCCGTGAGATCGCCCACCCCCATCTCGTCGCCCTCAACGAGAAGATCGGGCACACGGTCCACCTCGCTGTGTACGAGGAGAGCGAAGTCCTCTACATCGACAAGGTCGAGAGCCGCTATCCGGTCCGGATGTACTCGCGGATCGGCAAGCCCGTCGCCATCACCGTCGCGGCGGTGGCGAAGCTGCTCCTCGCCGACCTCACCGAGCCCGAGCGGACCGCCCTCGCCTCGAAGCTCGACTACCCCATGTACACGCCCCGTTCGATCCCGAACGCGGCCGCCTTCCTCAAGGAGCTGGCGACCGTACGCGAACAGGGCTGGGCCACCGACCTCGGTGGCCACGAGGAGTCCATCAACTGCATCGGCGCCCCCGTCCGGGGCGCGGACGGCCGGGTCGTCGCGGCGATGTCGGTGTCCGCGCCGAACGTCGTGGTGACGGCCGAGGAACTCCTCACCCTGCTCCCGCTGGTGCGGCGCACCGCCGACGCCATCAGCCGCGAGTACTCAGGCACCGCCCCTACCAAGGACCAGTGAATGACCGAGAAGACCGCCCTCACCCCCGCCACCCACACCGCCCCGCCCGCCAAGTTCTCCCACGGCGTCCGCAAGGGCAACATCCTCCAGGTCGCCGGGCAGGTCGGCTTCCTCCCCGCCGTCGAGGGCCGGGCGCCGACGGTCGCGGGCCCCACCCTGCGCGAACAGACGCTCCAGACCTTCGCCAACGTCAAGGCGATCCTCGAAGAGGGCGGCGCGAGCTGGGACGACGTGATGATGATGCGCGTCTACCTCACCGACGTGGACCACTTCGCCGAGATGAACGCGATCTACAACGCGTACTTCGAGGATCAGGGCCTGAAGGCTCCCGCGTCCGCCCGCACCACGGTCTACGTCGGCCTTCCCGCCGGGCTGCTCATCGAGATCGACGCCCTGGCAGTCCTGGACTGATCCCTCTGAATCCCCGCCCGCCGCACGGCACGGCGCTCGTCCCCCGAGCGCCGTGCCGCGATCCCCCCTACCCGAACGAGGTCGTCCCCGTGCCACCCACGCCGCCCCCGCCCCACACCGGTGGAATGCTCCTGCTCGTCGACGGCACCGCCGGTCTGCTGACCGTCGCCGCCCTCGGCATCGCGCTCCTGCTCTTCCTGATCATCAAGGTCCGGCTCCAGCCGTTCGTCGCGCTGCTCGCCGTCTCCATATCCGTCGGCCTGGCCGCCGGCCTGTCCGTCACCGAACTCTTCGGCACGGTCCAGAAGTCCGCCGCGGTCTCCGTGATCGAGACCGGCATGGGCGGCATCCTCGGCCATGTCGCGATCATCATCGGTCTCGGCACCATGCTCGGCGCGATCCTCGAAGTGTCCGGCGGCGCCGAGGTGCTGAGCACCCGGCTGCTGAACCTCTTCGGCGAGAAGCGCGCCCCGCTCGCCATGGGGCTCACCGGCCTGATCTTCGGCATCCCGGTCTTCTTCGACGTCGGCATCTTCGTCCTCGCGCCGATCGTCTACGCCGCCGCCAAGCGGTCCGGCAAGTCGATCCTGCTCTACGCGATGCCGCTGCTGGCCGGCCTGTCCATGACCCACGCCTTCCTGCCGCCGCACCCCGGCCCCGTCGCCGCCGCCGGGCTGCTCCACGTCTCGCTCGGCTGGGTCATCCTCATGGGCATCGTCGTCGGTCTGCCCGCGGTCCTGGCGGCCTGGGCGTACGCCGCCTGGATCGGCAAGCGCCTCTTCGTCGACGTACCCCAGGACATGCTGGAGGCCGCCGAGGACGCCAAGGCGGCCGTGGCCGCCGAACGCACCTCGACGAACGGCGGCGCGGCCGAGGCGCCCGTCGCGCTCTCCACCGTCCTGTTCATCATCGGGACGCCCCTGGTCCTCATCCTCGCCGCGACCTTCTCCTCCATCGCGCTGGACGAGTCGACCCTCCGCTCGGTCGTCGAGTTCTTCGGCAGCCCCTTCGTCGCCCTGACCATCGCCCTGCTGCTCGCGTACTACCTGCTCGGCCTCCGCCGCGGCTGGTCCCGCAAGTCCCTTGAGCAGGTGTCCACTTCGTCGCTGAAGCCGGTGGGCAACATCCTGCTGGTCGTCGGCGCGGGCGGTGTCTTCGGCGCGGTGCTCAAGGCGAGCGGAGTGGCCCAGGCCCTGTCGGACGCCTTCAACGACGTCGGACTGCCGGTCGTCGTGCTGGCCTATCTGATCTCGCTGGTCCTGCGCGTGGCGCAGGGCTCCGCGACCGTCGCCATCGTCACCACCGCCGGGATCGTCCTGCCCCTGGTGGAGGGCGGCGACCACTCGCAGGCGTTCCTGGCCCTCGTCATCATGGCGATCTCAGCCGGCTCGATCTTCGCCTCGCACGTCAACGACGGCGGCTTCTGGATCGTCGCCAAGTACTTCGGGATCTCCGAGCGCGACACGCTCAAGTCCTGGACCGTACTGGAGTCGGTCCTCTCCCTCGCCGGCTTCGCGGTCGCGGCGACGCTGAGCCTGCTCGTCTGACCGGCCGGTGGGTGCGGCGCCCGGCCCGGGCCGTCGTCGCACCCACCGCTGGTGGCCGGTTCAGACCGCCGTCGTGCACAGGACGTTCCTTCCGCCGTCGACCTCGTAGGTCCAATAGATCCTCCGGTCGCCCTGGGATCGGGAGCAGTAGCCGTTCGGATACGACGACTGGGCCTTGTGGTAGCCGGTGATCTGCAGAATCGTGTTGTAGCCGGAAGGCACCTTGCCCGCGTCGCAGCTCCAGACGGCCATGATCCGCGAAGCGGTGACGTTGTTCCGGTCATCGCGCTTGGCGACGAAACACTCGCCCGTGTGGAACTGCCGCTCCACACAGAGGGACGTGGAGAAGTCATAGCGGGAGCCGGAGTGGTACCAGTACCCGCGGCCGTTCCCGGTCGGGCAGTCGGCGAAGGCGATCCTCGGGCGGGCCGACGTGACGCGTAGATAGGCGTTGGCGGCGCCGCAGCGGACGACCTGGGGCGTACCGCTGGACCACTGGCCGTACCCGTCGTCGTACGTACTGAGGCAGTCGCCGCTGTTCACGGCCCGGAAGGCCAGGTCCTTCACGTCGGGGGTGGGGCTCGGCGGCGGGGTGTACCGATAGCCGCCGGTCGACGACGAACTGCCCGTGGTGGGGCTGGTGTCGTCGGATTGCGTCCAGTTGTAGACGAGGAGGACGACGACGGCGAGGACCACCATCGTCCCGAGGGCGGAGCCAAGACTGCTCGACAACGACGACGCGGGTGCGGGTGCGGGCGCGGGCCGGGCGGGCGCTGCGGACGCGCGCGGAGGCCGGGGCGGCGGCGCGGCCGACTGGGCGCGGGCGCGCTGCTGCCCCTGGGGCCCGGACTGCCCGCCGGGCCTTCCCCCGCCGCCCTGTGCTCGTCGCCGCTCCTGTTCGGCGCGGGCCCTGTGCGCCTCCTCCCGCGCGGCGCGCGCCCTCTCGGCCATGGCGTTCGCGAACCGCTCCCGCTCGCCGCCGACGGCCTGGGCCTGGTCCGACGTGTACGGCCTGGTCGGGCCGGGCGGCGGCACCGCGCCCGTCCGCTGGTCCACGGTCGGGGCCTCCGGCCCCTGGCCGGCGGCCTGCTGGAACTCCCGGCCCTGGTTCTCGTACGCGCTGATCAGTTCCGTCCAGCGCGGCGGCAGCCACCGCCCTCCGCCCGGCGAGTTCGGCAGCCCCGAGAGCGAGCTGACGAACTGGTCCAGTACGTCGCCCGGGCCCGGCCGCCCGTCCGGATCCGCGGCCAGACAGGGACGGATCAGCGGGGTCAGTTCCTTCGGCAGGCCGGTCAGGTCGAGCTCGCCGCGCTGCACCCGGGACAGCAGCCGTAGCGTGTCCCCGTCCTCCGGATAGGGGGGCCGGCCCACCGCGAGGTGGAAGAGGGTCGCGCCCAGCGAGTAGACGTCCGCGGCCGTGGTGGACTCCTCGCCGCGCGCCTGCTCGGGCGAGGTGAACGCGATGGTGCCCAGGGTGAGCTGGGTGCGCGTGATGTCGGTGGCGTGCGAGATACCGAAGTCGATCAGCCGGGGCCCGCCCAGCGGCAGCAGAATGTTGTGCGGCTTCACGTCCCGGTGCACGATGCCCTGGGCGTGGAGCGTGACCAGCGCCTCCGCGGTCCCGGCGGCCACCCACCGTACGGCCGACGCGGGCAACACCCCTTCGGAGCGGACCAGTTCGGACAGGGGCGGCGCCGCGATGTACTCGATCGCCATCCACGGCCGGTCGGCCGTGGCGTCGGAGTCCAGTACCTGCGCGGTGAAGATGCTGTTCACCCGCTGGGCGAGCGCCACCTCGCGGGCGAAGCGGCGGCGGTCGGTGTCCCCGACGACGCCCTCGGCGAGCAGGGTCTTGACGGCCACGAGCCGTCCGCCCCTGGTGCGGCCGAGGTAGACCCGGCCCATACCGCCGGAGCCGAGCCGGCCGATCAGCCGGTACTGTCCGAGTCGTTGTGGGTCGTCCCCGCTGAGTGGCTGGACGCGTGCTCCTGCCATGACGAACGCACCTCCCCCTGGTGCACGAGTGCGTTATCCACAGTGCCAGAGCGGGGGCGGACAGACCATGGGTCTCCCCGTCCCGGACAGCGCTTGGGACAGGGAGACCGGGGCCCGGATCAGGGCCGGTGCGTCAGCCGGTGCAGTACTGCTGCTCCTTGCCGATGGAGCGGTACATGCAGTCGGCGTTCTCGACGAGCTGGAGCACCGCGTCGCGGTTGCGGCTGGTCTCGCGCTCGATCACCTCGTCGGGCGGGTAGAAACCGCCGCCGCCGAAGCCGGTCGGGTACATCTCGAAGGTGTACGCGAAGATCTTCTGCGCACCCCAGAGATAGTCGTCGATCGACCCGTCGGTGATGTAGAGGTCGCTCGACTGCTCCGGCGTGTAGCCGTTGCTCGCGGCCATCTTCTTGCCCACGGCGGCGAAGGCGTTGCGGTCGTCCTGGGTCATGCCGGGGCCGGTGTCCGCGTTGGTGTAGCCGAACGGCCACAGGACCAGCTCGCTGTACGTGTGGAAGTCGATGCCCGCCTTGATCTGCTGCTTTCCGCCGACCACCCGGGAGCGGACGAAGTCGGCGACGACCTTCACCTCGGGGGCGGACTCGGCGGCCCGGCCCCGGTACGTCTCGGAGCCGAAGGAGCCCGAGGAGCCGCCGCAGCAGCCCCACTTGAAGTCCCAGTTGCGGTTCAGGTCCGTACCGACGTACGAGGAACCGGAGTTGGGCTGCCGGTTCTTGCGCCAGCTGCGGTACGAGCCACTGGCGATGTCGTACTCGCCGCCGTCGGGGTTGAGGTCCGGCACGATCCAGATCTCGCGGCTGTTCACGGCGTTGGTGATCCTGCTGTCGGTGCCGTAGCCCGCGCCGAGCTCACGCAGCAGATAGAGCGCCATCTCGACGGTGAGGTGCTCGCGCGCGTGCTGGTGGTGGGTGAAGAGGATCTCGGGCTCGTTCTCGTCGGTCGCCACATTGTCGCTGATCTTGATGGCGATGAGGTCGCGGCCCTGGTAGCTCTTGCCGATCACGCGCTTGCTCATGATGTTCGGGTACTGCGCCAGGCGCTGGTTGATCTCCGTGTTCATCTCGGCGTAGTTGTGATAGCGCGCGTCGGAGGACGGGAAGTCGAACGGCTCGACGCCGCGCGCGCCGGTCCGGGCGGGCGGTCCGGGGAGCGCCTTGGGGGTGTAGCCGAGCGCCTTGAGCCTCTTGAGCTGGGCGGCGTTGGCGCTGACGACGATCGCGCGGGCGTCGACCTCGTCGATCGAGACTCCGGTGGCGGTGACGGCGGTACGAGCGGCGGGCGTGGACGGGCCCTGGATCTCGTACTGCCGGATGACTTCTTCGGCGGCGGCGGTCGGCGCCGGATCGGGTCCGGCGGGCGAGGCGGTAGCGGTGAGGGGCGCTGCCAGGGCGAGCGCCAGGACGGCCGCGAGAGTGGCGGTCCTTGCTCCTCGTGTGCGAAGTCGCATGCTGTCTCCTGGGTGGGGAGCGTGGGGGTTGGCTCAGTGCGACCTAACTCCCGGTGGGTGACCGGGTGATGCGAGCGTCCGGGTGACGCGGGTCTCCGGGTGGTGCGTGCCTCCGGGTGGTGCGGGTGTCCGCTGGGCGGTGAACGGGCGTGCGGTGTCCGGGCACATGGTGAATGGCTGACATGCTCCGGTCAAGGGTCGAGGTTCGGCCAACCTGCCGACCGCGGCGGCCCGTGAAGCCGCTCGGGAGGTACGGCCCCCTTGCGTGACCGTCGTCGAGCGGCTTTGGTGACCCGGGTCACAACAGGGGAGAACGGGAAGGCGGCCAGGGATGACGGACACCACCCGGATCGACGCCGGGGAGAGCGAGAACCACCGCCCACGCAAGGCGAGCTGGCGCTACATCGGGCCCGGAATCGTCGTCGCCGCGACCGGTGTCGGAGCCGGCGATCTCGTCGCCACACTGATCGCGGGCAGCAAGTTCGGCTACACCTTGCTCTGGGCGGCGGTCATCGGCTGCCTGGTCAAGATCTCCCTCGCCGAGGCCGCCGGACGCTGGCACCTCGCCACCGGCCGCACGCTCTTCGACGGCTGGCGCGGCCTCGGCTCCTGGACCACCGCCTACTTCATCGGTTACGTCGTCGTGTGGGGCTTCGTCTACGGCGCCGCCGCGATGTCCTCCAGCGCCCTCCCGCTGGCCGCGCTCTTCCCCGACGTGATGGACCTGAAGGTCTGGGCCGTTCTGTGCGGCCTCGTGGGACTGGCCTTCGTCTGGTTCAACCAGTACGCCGTCTTCGAGAAGGTCATGACGGTCCTGGTCGGCGTGATGTTCGTGGTCACCGTCTATCTCGCGATCCGGGTCACGCCCCACCTCGGCGACGCCTTCGCCGGGCTCGCGCCCGTCCTGCCCGACGGTTCGCTGATCTACACGCTCGGACTGATCGGCGGAGTCGGCGGCACGATCACGCTCGCCGCGTACGGCTACTGGGTCAACGCCAAGGGCTGGACGAACGCGGACTGGATGAAGGTGATGCGCCTCGACAACCGCGTCGCCTACATCACCACCGGCATCTTCGTCGTGGCGATGCTCTTCGTCGGCGCCGAGCTGCTGCACTCCTCCGGAGTCGCCCTCGCCAAGGGCGACAAGGGGCTGCTCGACCTGAGCGGCATCCTGGCGGACCGCTACGGAACGACGACCGCCAAGCTCTTCCTGATCGGCTTCTTCGCCACGTCCTTCACGTCGCTGATCGGCGTGTGGCATGGGGTGAGCCTGATGTTCGCCGACTTCGTGACCGCGTACCGGCCCTCACTCGTCCCCGCCGGGAAGAGCCGCGAGAGGTCCCTGCCCTTCCGGGCCTACCTGCTCTGGCTCACCTTCCCACCCATCAGCCTGCTCTTCCTGGACCAGCCCTTCGGACTCGTCATCGTGTACGGGGTGATCGGCGCCTTCTTCATGCCGTTCCTGGCGCTGACACTGCTGTGGCTGCTCAACACCTCGCGCACCCCGGCCGAGTGGCGCAACGGCCTGCTCAGCAATGTGATGCTGGCCGCGGCCGGGCTGCTGTTCGTGGTGCTGTGCGTGCAGCAGGTGCGGGAACTGCCCTGGTGAGCGCGGTGCCCTTGCGACTCCGGTGCCCTGGTGAGCGGGTGGCGGCCGCGCCGATGGGGAGGGTGTCTAGCAGCCGGTGGCGTACGGCCCTCCGCCGCACGCCCGCGTGGCGATCATCCAGTACGAGATGAACAGCCCGAGCGCCACAAAGGCCCCGAGGACCAGCACGCCGCCGATCTGGCCGAAGAGCGGTGACCACGCGCCGCCCGGCCCGATCACGGTCGCCGTGCCGGCCGGGTCGCGCGGCTGGTAGCGGACGGTCGCCTCCTGGCCCTCCGCCATCACCATCACCGACTCCTCGAAGCGGACGGCCTTCCCGTCCGCGTCCGTGAACTCGAAGACATGCGTCCACTCACCCGGATCGTTCCGCGTCCCACCCCGGTAGCGGCGTACGCAGCGCCCCTGAGCGCGCTCGCCCCGCAGGAGGGAGCCCAGCTGCAGCACCAGCCGGCGGGTCAGCGAGAACCACAGCCAGCCGATACCGGCGGTGACGACGAGAACGACGATCGCAGTGAGCATGGCACCACCGTAAGCCGACTTGTCGACTGTTCCGGACCTCGATCTTGGGCCCGGCATGGGCCCCTGGGCCCATGACCTGCATATTCAGGCCCTCTAGCGTGTCGCTGGCACCACTGGCACGAGAGGCAAGGCGCGTAAGCGATGAGCGGGGCACCCGGTAGTTGGTCACAGACTGTGCAGGATCAGAGAAACGGCCGATCGGGAACATACCGACCGTCGGACACCCCTCAACCCCGCCTCTTCTTCACTCTCATGCGTTCCTGGGCGGCCGGAATCGTCGCCCTGTACGGCTCCGGCTACCTGCTCGGCAGACTGCTCTTCGACACCCTCGCCGAACCGCAGCGCCTGGAGAGCTACGCCTGGCGTCTCGGCCTGATCCACGTTCCCAACGTGCTCAGCGTCACCCTCGCGGTCATGGCCTCGGCCTGGCTGATACGTGAGCCCTTCCGCGACCGGGCCGCACTCCATCTGACGGCGGCGCTCGCCGTCCCCGTCGCCGCTCTCGTCCGGATGCTCGTCGTCGCCTGGGACATGATCCGGCCCGAGGGCATCGCCATGGCCGCCGCCGCGCTGGTCTTCGGCGGTGCGCTCGGCCTCGTACTCGACCGGCTGCGCGAGCACCGCGGCGAGGCCGATGCCGCGCCCGTCTACCCCCCGCCCACGGCCTCCTACCGGTGGGCCGACCGGGGCGCGACCGCCACCGAGTACATGGGCACGATCGTGGTCGTCACCGCCGTCATCGGCGCGGTCATGGCGACGAGCGTCGGCCAGCAGATCACCGCTCAGATCCAGGCGGCCCTCTGCCGGCTCACCGGCGGCTCCTGCACGATCGAGAACCAGGCGGGCAAGAACGCCAAGCCGACGACCGACGCCGACTTCGCCCCGAAGATGTGCAACACGGAGAACACCTCCTCCACGGCCGGCCAGGAAGTGAAGATCGCCTGGTTCAAGATCGGCAATGAGTACGGCTTCCAGCAGCAGAAGTTCAAGGTCGCGGAGAAGGACAAGGACGGAAAGACGGTCTACAAGGACCGCATTCGTCTCACTTTCAACCAGGCGGGGAAGGCGGGCGTGGCCTGGGAGCCGAAGTTCGGCGCCAAGGTCGGAAAGCTCACCGAGGACGGAAAGTCGACCGTCGAGGTCGGTGGCGGAGTCAAGATCGACGCCGGTGACACCTTCCAGTTCAACACCCAGAAGGAAGCCGACGAATTCCGCGAGAAGTTCGAGCAGCTGGAGAGCGCGAAGGCCGGCTACCAGTACGGGCGGGACTTCCAGTCGGTCCGCAGCGCCGAGCGGTACATGAAGCTGAGCAAGGAGATCGACCAGAAGGTCAAGGGCGACCGCATCTCGTCCATGAGCGTCGGCGTCGAGGCCGCCGGTGAGGTCAAGCTGTCCGGTAACGCGACGGAGGAGCTGGCCGTCGAGGCCGGCGTGAAGGTGAAGGGCTCGTCGACGGCGTCCATCATCGACGACTCCATCAACGGCACCACCTCGAAGTCGTTCGCCTACAAGGTCGAGGGGTCGGGCTCCGCCAAGGGGCAGGCGGGCGGCACCTCCGCCTCGGCCGAGTTCGGCGAGAGCAGCAATGTCGCGCTGACCGTCACCCGCAACAAGGACAAGGACAAGTCCCTGAAGCGGATCATCATCACCCGCACGGTGGAGACCAGCGACAAGGGCAGCGGCAAGGGCAAGGCCGAGGACGAGGAAAAGGTCGACGACAAGAACAAGAAGGGCAAGGACAACAAGAACGCGGGCAAGTCGAAGCACAGCGCCTCCGGGACCGCCGGCTCGAAGGCCACCCAGACCGAGGTCGTCACCAACATGATCGAACTCGACACCCCGGAGAAGCAGCGCATCGCGCAGCAGTGGCTCGACGGCTCGGGCGCCTACACCACCCCCGTCACGAACCTTTTCACCGACATAGCCCCGACCACGGCGCCGGGCGCCGGTGACCCGTTCGGACAGATGATGTTCGACCACGGATCGTCCTCGAAAACGGTCTACGACGGTGTGACGAACTCCGCCGAACTCGGGGCGGAATTGAACATCGGCGCCGCCTCGTTCGGCTACACCATGAGCCTCGAGGGCAAGCACGAGACGCTGAAGAAGAAGGACGCCACATTCCTGGGGGCGCCGCACGACGGAAAGCGCAGTGATGTTCCCATGTCACTGTGCTCCAAGTGACAGCACACCGCAGCGCCTCGGATCCGTGTCCAGGATCCGTGTCTCAGTGTCTCCGAAAGAGAAATGAAGCTCATGCGCAAGACCCTTTCCGCCGCCCTGGCCGCTTCCCTGGCCTCCGCTCTTCTCCTCACCGCCTGCGGCAGTGAGGAGAAGGCCACCCCGGCCGGCTGGCAGACGCTGCACGCCAAGAAGGTCGAGGTCGGCTACCCGGAGGGCTACAAGGAACTCCCGGACGGCAAGCGGAGCGGGAACACCGACGCCGAGGCCGTTCTGACGGAGGACGGCAAGGCCGCCGTGCGCATCTCGATCGCCGTCGACTTCGCCGCGACCTCACGCCTCGACATGGCCGTCCTGGTCGCGGAGAGCGCGTACGAGGTCGGCGGCACGCCCAAGGGGGAGAAGGACGTCGAGATCCCGGGGGCGAAGGAGGCCCGGCAGGTCACCCATGAGTTCGCCTCCAGCGGCGAGGGCGACGCGCCGGCGAAGGGCACCCGGATGACGGCGGTCGACGTGGTCGGCCTGGACGCCGCGGACCACCCGTGGGACGTGCGCGTGATCGCTCCGAAGGGGAAGCTCTCCGACGACGAGCTGCGCGAGATCGTGGACACGATCAAGGTGTCGTAGCGGCGTCGGCCAGGGAACGCGGGCAGACGGCAGCGCCGCCGGGGAAGTGGCGGCGCCGCTGTCTGTCTCCTTCTGCCCTTGTCCGTCTCCCCGCCTGCCCGGCGGGCGCTCCGTCAGGGCAGGTTGTGGACGTGCGGTCCGACGGCGTTGGACCAGGCGTTCGAAGCGGTCGCGTCCCAGTTGGTGGACCAGGTCATCGCGCCCCGCAGGGCCGGGTAGGTCGTGGCGGGCTTGAAGGAACCGCATCCGGTACCCCGGGCCAGGCAGTCCAGCGCGTTCTTCACGACCGACGGGTCGACATAGCCACTGCCGGCGCCCCGCGTCGAGGCGGGCACCCCGATCCCGACCTGGGAGGCGGCGAGGCCGCCCTGGAGCTGGATGCAGGCGAGCGCGGTGAGGAAGTCCACCGAGCCCTGCGCGTAGACCTTGCCGTCGCAGCCGAGCATCGAGCCGCTGTTGTAGTACTGCATATTGACGACCGTGAGGATGTCCTTCACGTTCAGGGCCGTCTTGAAGTACTCGGTCGAGGTCGACTGCATGTCGATGGTCTGCGGCGCCATCGTGAGCACCATCCCGGACCCCGCCTTGGCGGAGAGCTGGCGCAGCGCCTTGGTCAGATAGGTGGAGTTGATGCCGTGCTCGAGGTCGATGTCGACGCCGCTGAACCCGTACTCCCGCATCAGCGCGTAGGCGCTGTCGGCGAAGGCGGTCGCGGAGGCGTCGCTGTTGATGGTGACGTTCCCCTTCTCGCCGCCGACCGAGAGGACGACGGACTTGCCGGCGGTCTTCTTGGCGGCGATGTCCGCCTTGAAGTCGGCGACGGAGGAGTAACCGACCGCCGGGTCGAGCGCGAAGGTGATCTGGCCGGCCGTGGCCGTGGACTCGGCGAACGACACGGCGATGATGTCGTACTGCGACTGGACGTCCCGCAGCTTCTGCACGGCCGCGCCATTGTTGAAGTTCTGCCAGTAGCCGGTCAGGGCGTGCTTGGGGACGGCGGGGCCGGGGCCCGGGTCGCCGGTGTCGCTCGTCCTGCCGGACACGGCGGCGGACTTCGCGGACTCGCCGGCCGCGTTGGTCGCGGAGACCTGGAACTGGTAGGTCGTGCCGGCCGCGAGCCCGGTCACGGTCGCCGCACTCGCGCTGACGGACTGGACCTTCGCGCCGTCACGGTAGACGTTGTAGCCGGTGGCGCCGGTCACGGGGCTCCAGCTGAGCGCGACGGACGACGTCGTCACGGCCCCGGCCGCGAGACCGGCCGGAGTGGCCGGGACGACCGGGTCGGGGTCCTGCCCGCCGCCCCCGTCGGGACCGAAGACGGAGACGTCGTCGACGTAGTAGGCGCTCTGGCCGTACCAGCCGTGGGTGTAGACGGTCACCGATGTGGTGTTCGCGCCGGTCGTGAAGCTGGTGGTGAGCTGCTTCCACCCGGAGCTGTCGGGCGTCCAGGTCGAGACGTCCGTGGTCCCGGTGCCGCTCGCCCCGAGATACGCGTACCCGCCCTGAACCCAGGCGCTCAGCGTGTACCGCGAGTTCGGCTTCACGGCTACGGCCTGCGTGCACTTGGCATGATCCTGGCCACCGGGCGTCGCCTTCAGCGCCCCGCCACCGGTGCGCACGGGCGAGCCCACGACGGCCCCGCTGCCGGCGGAACAGCTCCAGTTGGCGAGCCCCGACTCGAACCCGGGGTTCCTGGCCACGTTGACATCGGCCGCCTGCGCGCTGCCGACCCCGCCGACCAGTCCGATCCCGGCCCCGACGGCGACCGCGAGGACCCCGCCGACCAGCCGTCGTCCACGGGCCCGCGGTCCGCGGGGTCTGTCCGGGCTGCTTGTTCCGTCCGGTCTGTCCGGACTGAGCGAGGGTGTGGTGGTGCGGTCCACTGCTGCCTCCGGTGGGGGAGTTGGGGGTGTGGAGGAGTACGGAACGGTGGCCACCGCTGGGGCAACAAGGTGGTCCAGACCAATCGGGTTGTCAAGACCTCTGACGCCGCTCGTCCGGGCGTGGACCTGTCGCCGTAATAGGGAGCGGAATTGGGGGCGCGAATTGTAGGAGTGTGTGAAGGTGACGTCCATTCACTCCGCCGCATTAGCGGATCGTCGCATGTTCACCTTTCGGCGCCGATCTTGGAAAGCGTGAATGTTTGGGGACGTGCTGTCCGATCCGTACCGTTTAGTGACGGTTGGTCGGCATGCTCTCCTGTGGGATCAAAGGATGGGTGTTTCACCGGTCAGTAAGTCGCGGATAAGCTGCCGGGGCAGCTGCATCTTGCAGTAAGCGATCTGCGGTTTCCGGGGAGCCGGAGACCGGAGTGAACGGGGAACTCAACGTGCCGACAGCGATCGCGGTCACCAGTGCTGACCTGGTGCTGCCGCCAACGGATCAACAGACGCCGACCGCAGCGGTCTTCCAGTCGACCGACGCCCAGCGTCTGGACGACGCCCTGACGGAGATGCACATCCTGCTGGAGCAGCACGGCTATGTGATCGTCGTCTATCCCTCGTCCGTGTCACCGGCTTTGGAGCAACGCCTCTATGCGGTGCGGGGTATGCTCGAAAGCGACCGGATTGCGCTCTTGCGGACGGATCTGCCGCCGCTCGGTGTTGCCGTGCTGGTCCGCCAGTTGCGGCAGCTGTCCATCTGTGACTTCAGCCCGGGCGTGATCGCCTCCGCCGCGCGGCTGCTCGCCCACTATGTGTACGCGGGCGCGGTACTGAACTCGGTCGCCAAGCTCGACCGCGTTCCGGTGAGTCTGAAGTCACACGCCAAGTCCTGGGTGCCCGGATCCCAGTTCGCCGTACTGGCCGGACCGAATCCGCAGCTCATCAAGATCGGCCCCGGATCCGGACCGCTGGCAGGCCCCGAATTCGGCACCCAATTGCTGGTGGCGAAAGGCCAGCTGCAGTCGGACTGGGTCACCTCGACCCTCGTTCCGTCCTGGCAGGTCCAGGGCGTGCAGGACGCCGCGCTGCCCTCCGACTCGGCCCGCTGGTGGGGTACGCAGAAGCTGATCGAGTTTGTCGCGTACCTTCCGGACATCTCCGTCCTGTATCAACTCATCGCGTCGGTGCGGCGCGAGAAGTGCCACTGGTGTGGCATGGAGCTGATCGGCGACCGCTGCGGATTCTGCTCGTCACCACTTCCCGGTACCGAGAACCAATCGAGCGCCTCGGGTGTCCTGAACCAAGGGGCTCAGGCGCGCCCCGGGTCCTAGCCGGCCCACGCACCGCCGTGGGCTCCCCCATGTTCCTCCGCTCGCCTGTACGTCAGCGCACGTCACGGCCGATCCATGCCCAACGCACCACCCCTACGCAACCGCGCATCCCCTGTCCGTTCCGCCCCACGCATCCGAACGAGGTTTGTCCGGCCCATGAACTCCCGTCAGCGCCGCGGCGTCATACTCCTGTTGTTGTCCGTCCTGTGCGCGTTCGCCGCCTTCGCCGGCGTGCTCTCGGTGATCAGCGATGTGAACTCGAAGGTCGGCCCCGAGGTCTCGGCGTACGAGCTCAAGTCCGATGTGGCGCCCTACACCGCGTTGAACGCCAGTCAGTTCGAAAAAGTTTCCATGCCGAAGCGGTGGCTTTCGGACAATGCGGTGACCGACCTTGCCGAGATCAAGGGCAAGATCGCGGTCACTAATCTCCGCAAGGGATCGCTCCTGCAGAACGACATGATCGTGAAGCGCCCGGCGCTGCAGCCCGGTGAGCAGGAGATCGCGATCATGATCGACGCGGCGACCGGTGTCGCCGGCAAGATCACCTCCGGCGCGACGGTGAACATCTACGCCACCTTCGCGGGCGAGCGCGACGGCGAGCCGTCCCAGTCGAAGGTCATCGTCTCCAACGCCAAGGTGCTCGACGTCGGCAAGCTCACCGCCCTCGAGCCCGGCAAGGACAGCAAGAACCAGGCCACCGAGGCCGTACCGATCACCTTCGCCCTCAACACCCTGAACACGCAGCGCGTCGCCTACGCGGAGTCCTTCGCTCAGCACGTACGCCTCGCGCTGGTCGCTCCCGGCAGCGACACGACCATCCGTCCGGGCGACCGCACGTACACGCTCGACAAGGACAAGTGAGGATTGGATGACCACCAGGATCCTCCCGGCCGTCGGTGACGCCGACGCGGCTCGCTCCGTCACCACGCTGCTCAGCCAGCTGCCCGACGCGGAGCCCGCGTCCCCGGTCGGTGACTCGACACAGCTCATCGACACCCTGGCGCGCCTCGCCGGTGAGTCGCTCGACGAGCTGCCCGAGGTCGTGCTGGTGCACGAGCGGATCGGCCCGGTGCCGGCACTGGAGCTGATCCGGGAGGTCTCCCTGCGATTCCCCGCCGTGGGAGTCGTCCTGATCACCGCCGACGCCAGCCCCGGCCTCTTCTCGGCCGCCATGGACTCGGGGGCCCGGGGGCTCGTCTCGCTGCCCCTGAGCTACGAGGAACTGGCGAGCCGCGTCCAGACCGCGGCCCAGTGGTCGGTCGGCGTCCGCCGCCACCTGGGAGCCGGTGGAGACGTCTTCACCGGCCCCGGCGGCACGGTCGTCACCGTCACCGGGGCCAAGGGCGGCGTCGGCACCACGGTGACCGCGGTCCAGCTGGCCCTCGCCGCACGGGCGTCGGGCCGGAACGTCGCCCTGGTGGACATGGACCTCCAGGCCGGCGACATCGCCTCGTACCTCGATGTGCAGTTCCGGCGCTCCATCGTCGACCTGGCCGCGATCTCGGACATCTCGCCGCGCGTGCTGTCCGACGCCGTGTTCAGCCACTCGACGGGCGTCGCCCTGCTGCTCGCACCGGGCGAGGGCGAACGCGGCGAGGAGGTCAGCGACCGGTCCGCCCGCCAGATCATCAGCGCCCTGCGCTCCCGCTACGAGGTCGTGATCGTCGACTGCGGAAGCCAGATGCACGGCGCCAACGCGGCGGCGATCGAGATGGCGGACATCGCACTGCTGGTGACGACCCCGGACGTGATCGCCGTCCGGGGCGCCAAGCGTGTCGTACGGATGTGGGACCGCCTCCAGATCCGGAAGGCGGAGGAGACGGTCACCCTGGTCAACCGCTACTCCCGCAACACCGAGATCCAGCCGCCCCTGATCCAGAAGATCACGGGCACGAGGCTGGCCGGCACGGCGATCCCCGCGAACTTCAAGGAACTCCAGGGCGCGGTGGACGCGGGCCGCATGCACGAACTGGACGCGAAGAGTGTCGTCAAGCAGGCCCTGTGGGGCCTGGCAGGGGAGTTGGGTCTTGTGAAGATCCCCGAGGGCGCAGAGAAGAGCGGTAAGTTCCGCAACGACCGAGGCTCGATCGGACCCCGCCGGAGGCGCGGCGGAGAGTCCGGGGGCCGTGGCGACACCGAGGGGGCTCGCTGAGCGATGGCGACCATGGGGGAACGGCTCATAGAGGGGACGGCGGCGATACGGCCGTCCCGGGCGCGCCGAGCGACGAGGGACCGCGGGCAGACCGCGATCGAGTTCGTCGGCGTGACACCACTGATCATTCTGCTGCTGGTGGCGCTGTGGCAGTGCGCGCTGATCGGCTACACGTTCAGCCTGGCGAGCAACTCGGCGGATGTGGCGGCGCGCAAGGGAGCGACGTCCGACAGCGTCCGCTGGCTCGAGGAGTGCAAGGAGGCGGCCAAGGAGGACCTCCCGGACGCCTGGGCCAAGGACGCGGACCCGACGTGCGAAAACTCGCACGACGGACTCATCAAGGCCACTGTGCGCCTGCCGGTGCCGGTGTTGATGCCCGGAGCCCTCGACTGGCAGTGGTCGCTCACATCCGAGGCGTCCGCCGTGAGGGAGAGCTGACACATGAAGCACATCGCGCGCGTACGACGGAGTGACCGCGGCCAGGTCGCCGTGGAATACGTGGGCTTCATCCCGCTGCTGCTGATCGTGGCGCTCCTCGCCATCCAGCTGGGTGTGGCCGCGTACACGGCGAACCAGGCCGGTACGGCGGCCCGCGTGGCGGCACGTACGGCAGCCCTGGACAAGACGGAACTGACTCCGAAGCAGGCCGGCAAAGCGGCCATCAGCGACTGGCTGGCCGACGAGTCGGACGTCTACGGCTCATGGAACGGCGACGCGGTGACCTACACCGCCAAGGTCAAGGTTCCTTCGGTCATCCCGGGGCTCGACGGCCAGTGGGGCTGGGCAGAGCGCAGTTCCACCATGCCCGTCGACTGACCACAGACACGCACGACCCAGCTCGACCGAGGAGTTGCACACATGAGCCTGCGGGCACGCATCACCGCCCCCGAGGAGAACGGCGGGCGGGAAGACGGCCACATGGTGGCCACCTACCGCGCCAAGCTCCTCGAGGAGATCGACCTCGCGGAGATGTCCTCGCTGGCGGCTGCCGACCGCCGCGCACGGCTGGAGCGGGTGCTCGGGCACATCATCAGCCGTGAGGGCCCGGTCCTCTCGACGATCGAGCGCTCCCAGCTGATCCGCCGGGTCGTCGACGAGGCACTCGGCCTCGGCATCCTGGAGCCTCTCCTCGAGGACGCCTCGATCACCGAAATCATGGTGAACGGACCGGACCAGATCTTCGTCGAGCGCAGCGGCAAGGTGGAACAGCTGCCGATGCGCTTCGGCTCCCACGAGCAGCTGATGCAGACCATCGAGCGCATCGTGTCGACCGTCAACAGGCGCGTCGACGAGGCGAATCCCATGGTCGACGCCCGCCTCCCCAGCGGTGAGCGTGTGAACGTGATCATCCCGCCGCTGGCACTGACGGGCGCCACCCTCACGATCCGACGCTTCCCCCGCGCCTTCACACTCCAGGAAATGATCGGCTTCGGCTCGATCGACGAGCAGATGCTGATCCTGCTGTCCGGGCTGGTGCAGGCCAAGTGCAACATCATCGTCTCCGGAGCGACCGGCACCGGTAAGACGACGCTGCTCAACGCGCTGTCCGGGCTCATCCCGAACGACGAACGCATCATCACCATCGAGGACTCCGCGGAACTCCAACTGCAGCAGTCCCACGTCATCCGTCTGGAGTCGCGGCCGGCCAACGTCGAAGGCAAGGGTCAGATCTCCATCCGTGACCTGGTCCGCAACTCCCTGCGTATGCGCCCCGACCGCATCGTCGTCGGTGAGGTCCGTGGCGGCGAGGCCCTCGACATGCTCCAGGCGATGTCCACCGGTCACGACGGTTCGCTCGCCACCGTCCACGCCAACAACACCGAGGACGCTCTGATGCGTCTGCAGACACTGTCCTCGATGTCCGAGATCAAGATTCCCTTCGAGGCGCTGCACGACCAGATCAACAGCGCCCTCGACGTCATCGTCCAGCTGACCCGTCACGCGGACGGATCCCGCAAGGTCACCGAGATCGCGTTCCTCGACTCGCACGGACGCGACGCCTACCGCATCGTGAGCCTCGCTCGCTTCGTGCCCCAGCCGATGGCCGCCGACGGCCGGATCTACGGCCAGTTCCACTACCTTCCGCTTCCGCGGCGTCTCGCCGAGCGCCTCTACATGGCCAGTCAGCCCATCCCACAGGCGTTCGGCGTGGCCGCGTCCGACGAACAGCTCGCAACTCGAGAGGCCAACTAGGTACCGCCCGATGGACAATCTCGCACCACTCACGATCGGCATCACGCTGCTGTGCTGCGTGCTCGGCGTCTGGGGCCTGCAGTCGTACTCGACGGGCAAGGCCGAACGCGAAGCGCTGGTCACCCGGCTCTCGACGACAGGCCAGATACCCGTGGCAGGGCGCCATCGGCGCTTTCAGGGTGTCGACCGCCGGCTGCGCAAGACCGGCCTCGGCCGGAAAATCGAACTGAAGCTCGCCGCCACGGGTTTGGACATCACCCCTGGCGAGTTCTTCGTGTACGCGCTCGCGGCAACGGCCGGCCTATGGCTCGTCGCCTCGTCCATCCTGGCCGCCTTCTTCGGCCCCGTGGCCGCACTCGCCGGCCTGTGGGGAGCGAACACCTTCCTGACCTGGCAGCGGGCCAAGCGCACCGAGCGCTTCATCAACCAGCTGCCCGAGCTGTCCCGCATCCTGGCCAATGCCACGCAGGCCGGCCTCGCCCTCCGTACCGCCATCGGCATGGCGGCGGAGGAACTGGAGGACCCCGCGGGTGAGGAGCTTCGACGGGTCGCCCGCCGACTCGCGGTCGGCGAATCGCTCGACGACGCGCTGAGCGAGCTGACGGAGCGGCTGCCCTCGCGCGAGCTGGTCGTTCTCGTCACCACCCTGGTCCTGTCCAACCGGGCGGGCGGTACGGTCGTCAGCTCCCTGCGGAACCTCACCGAGACGCTTGAGGAGCGCAAGGAGACCCGGCGTGAGGTCAAGACCCAGCTGTC
Organism: Streptomyces sp. NPDC038280; assembly: GCF_055600045.1. Classification (NCBI taxonomy): domain Bacteria; kingdom Bacillati; phylum Actinomycetota; class Actinomycetes; order Kitasatosporales; family Streptomycetaceae; genus Streptomyces; species Streptomyces sp. NPDC038280. Next base: position 246,430 of record NZ_JBVJYZ010000009.1, on the reverse strand, counting down.
GCAGGTCACCGTCACCGCGTATGCCGTCCCGGGCTTCGGCCTGGGCGCGATGCTCCTGATGAACGCGGTGATGCCGGGCGCCCTGGACCGCATGACCGGCGCTTTCATCGGCCAGGGAGCGGTCATCGTCTCGCTCATCCTCTACGCGATCGGATTCATCGTGATCCGTCGCCTGTCCCGTATCGACGTCTGAGGGGCGCGGACATGGACTTGTTGCTTGCAGCCGTCATGGGCCTGGCCCTGTACGGAATCATCCACGGCATCCGCATGTACCGGGCGGACGCCAAGCTTCCCGGTGACCTCGCCATCGCGCTCGAGGTCGGATCCACCCGTACGAGTGCGGTGGGGTCCGGCATCGACCGGATGGGCATGCGCTGGGCTCCCAGTGTGCTCAAGATGATGGGTCCCAAGGCCGTCAACAAGAAGCGCCGCCAGATCGACCTCGCCGGTAATCCGGGCGGTCTCACGATCGACCGATACGCGGCGCGTCGCGCCGTCTACGGAGCGCTCGGGCTTTTCGGAGCTCTCTCGACCCTCATGCGCGGGCAAATCTTCATGACGCTGATCCTGCTCGCGTTCGGCTTCTTCTGGGTCGAGGTCGGCATCGCGTCGGCCATCCGGGTCCGGAAGGCCCATATCGAGCGGACTCTTCCCGACTTCCTCGACGTGCTCGCCGTCGTCGTCTCCGCCGGCCTCGGCTTCCGCCAGGCTCTGGAGCGCGTCGCGGAGAAGTACGAGGGCCCCTGGGCGGACGAACTGCGGATCACCCTGCGCCAGATGGACATGGGCGTCAGCCGCCGACAGGCCTTCGAGGAACTGCGCAAGCGCAATGACTCGGAGCAGGTGGCGATGTTCGTCACGACGCTTCAGCAGGGTGAGGAGCTGGGCGCACCGATCGTCGACACCCTCATCCAGATCGCCAATGACATGCGCCGCACCGACGCGCAGAACGCCCGCCGGAAGGCGGCCAAGGCCGTCCCGAAGGCCACCTTCGCGGTGACGTCCTTCCTTCTGCCCGGAACGCTCGTGATGCTCACCGTCGGCTTCGTGTACGGCGCCAACGTCGACTTCAGCTTCCTGGGTGGATGACGGGGATGAGGAGAGTGGCCTGGGACGGTGGTTGTGACGAACAGGAGGAGGTGACAGTGCGATGGCATTTCAGCTGGGCGATATTCAGGGCGGTCTGACCCCGGAGGCAGCAGAGCCTTCGGCCGGCACGGGGTCCCGGCCGGCGTTCACCATCCAGGTCAACGCCCTCCAGGCGATGTGCCGCCAGGTCTTCGGTTTCCGCCTCGCCATGATCGCCGTCGCGGCCCCCTTCGCGCTCGACAACACCGCCGCCGGTCTGGCCATGTGGCTGATCGGCGCGGCCATCCTCGTCACCTTCATGGGTTCTTACGCTCTCTTCCGCGACTGGGAGCGATTCGGCCCCCTGTTGCTGCGCCACCCCTGGCTCCTCGCTGTGGACGCGGTCTTCGGCGCACTGCTGCTCATCACGGGAACGCCCGAGTCAACCCTCGCCTATGTCACCGTCTGCACGCCGCTCCTGGCCGGACTGGTCTACGGCTGGCGCGGAGCCGCCGTCTTCGCGGTACTCCAGACGCTGGTCGTCTTCCTGATCTACGGCGCCGACAAGACGCTGGAAGCCGATGACGCCACCGTCCTCCTGCTTCCTGGCTTCTGCGTCATCGCGGGCGCGGTCGGCGTCACCCTGCGCAATCTGCTGCTCCGCTTCGGCTCGGCGAGCCAGGCGCTCACCGAGACCCGCGCCCGGCTCGCGGTCAACGACGCCATCGAGGGTGAAAGGTCCCGGCTCGCCCGCGAGATGCACGACTCAGTGGCCAAGACCCTGCACGGTCTTGCACTCGCCGCCGACGGTCTCGCCCACTCCGCCGACCGGATGGACCCGCTCACCGTCAAGCACCAAGCCGAGCTGGTCGCCCGGTCCGCCCGCCGGGCCGCGGCCGAGTCCCGGGAGCTCCTGGCCGATCTGCGCCGGGACTCCGGCCTGGACGGTGGCGTCGACGTCACCGGTGAACTGTCGGCCAGGGCCACGGACTTCACGCGCCGCCACGGGATGCCGGCCAACTTCCGGCACCTCGGCGACGCCCCGGTGCCGCCGGTGCCGCAGGTCGTCGCCAGGCAACTGCTCACCATCGCCTCCGAAGCGATGGAGAACGCGCACCGGCACGCGCACCCCACCTACCTCGATGTCTCGGTCGGGGTCGTCGGAGACGTCCTGCGGGTGAGCGTGTACGACGACGGGCGCGGCCTGCCCCTCGGCACGACGCTCGACGAACTCAAGCGGGCCGGCCACTTCGGACTCGTGGGGATGGTCGAGCGCGCAGCCTCGATCGGCGCACGGATCCGGATCGGGCGGGGCCACGCGGCGACGGGCACGGAGGTCCGACTGGACCTCCCCGTGGCCGCCCTGCTGGCAGCCCCACCCGCCGTGTCGGAAAGCGCTCCCCACGCACCACAGCTCCAATGACCCGCTCCATCGTCCCCAACACCCTGAGAGGAGGCCGCAGAATGCCGGACGACATCTCCCGCGCATCGGGACAGCAGTGGGCCCACCACCAGACCCACGTCTCCCAGCACACGTCCTCGCACGGCACCTCGCTCAACTCGGAACACAGCTCAGCCGGTTACCAGTCCGCGCCCTCACCGACCGCGGCATCCGGAGCGATGCCCGCCTTCCCCGCCGCGCCCCAGATGCCGGCTCCGACGCCGCTGCGGGTCGTCGTGGCGGACGACAACCCGGTGGTCCGGGCCGGTCTGGGGGTACTGCTCTCCGGCCGTCAGGACATCGAAGTCGTGGGCGAGGCCGCCGACGGCCGAGCCGCCTACGAGGCCGCCGTACGACACCGGCCGGACGTGGTCCTGCTCGATGTCCGTATGCCAGGCGTGGACGGCATCTCCGCGCTGCCGCATCTGGTGCAGGTCGCCCCCGTGATGATGCTGACGTACAGCCGCGAAAGCGAGATCGTGCACGAGGCGCTGCGCCTGGGCGCGGGGGGCTATCTGGTCCACGGTGAGTTCACCGCCGACCAGCTGGTCCAAGCTGTACGAGACATCAAGCTGGGCCGTGCCCACTTCACGGCCACGGCGGCGAACGCCTTGCTGCAGCACATGCGTCAGGGCCCACCCGGTTCGGGAAGCGGCCAACCGCTCCCGGAGGGGCTCGGCGCCGCCCTGACGTCCGGAGTTCCGTACCAGACGCCCGGCTCTGACGTGCACGTTCCCGTGGCCGTACAAGGGCACGGGGGGCAGTCCCGCAGTCCCCTTCCGGAGATGCCGCGACCCACGGCGCAACCGGTCCGACAGGCCGAGGGACTTTCGCAACTGCAACCTTTTATGGCACAGTCTTCACCGATGGGGGGCTCGAACCGGTCCCCGAACAGGGAAGCCTTCGGGCTGAGTTCACGGGAGGTGGAGGTCATGGAGCTGATTGCATCCGGAATGAGCAACCAGCAGATCGCCGCCACCTGCTTCATCAGTGAGAAGACGGTCAAGAACCACATCAACCGCATCTTCACCAAGCTCCAGAGCGGAAGCCGCAGCGAGGCGATCGCCAGGTGGCTCGGCACGGCGCCGGTCACGGACCAGGCGGGCCCCGGCTCACGAGGGGCTGGTAGCCATGGCTGAGCGGGGCGTTCAGGCGGAGAGCCGCGAGGGTGGCCTCGGGGCCCAGCCCGCGACCGGGCGGGCCCAAGGTTCTCTTTGGGCCCGGGAATGGGCCCTGGGACCCTCTGGTGGGCCGGGTGTTCCGGCGTACGTTTCTCATGTCGAAAGCGGCACCGGCCAGGAGGAAGCCGGTATCGCGGAAGACACCGCAGAGACTTACGCGTCGGCCGACAATCGGTCGGCCGAACCCGGAGGAGATCGCCATGTCGAACAACACCATGCTGAAGGCCGCCGTCAACACCCAGGTCCGCGTCAACGGCTGGGCCAACACCGCGGTCAGCAAGATCCAGAAGCGCTACGAGACCAAGGACCGCGGCCAGACGGCCTTCGAGTACCTCGGCATCATCCTGGTGGTCGTCGCGATCATCGGTGGCATGGTGGCCTCGGGCATCGGTGGTGCGATCACGACCCGTATCACCGGCCTGGTTGCGTCGATCACTGCGGGCAAGTGAGCAAGTACGTTCGCAGCGATCGAGGGCAGGCCTTCCCCATCTACATCATGATGGTGGCGGGCCTGCTCTTTCTCGCGTTCGCTTTCTTTGCGGTCGGCAAGGCAGCTTCCGTGCGAAACGGCGCTCAGGGCGCCGCGGATGCAGCAGCGCTCGCAGCGGCCCAAGAAGCCAGGGATGAGATGGGCCCCGGATTCGTAGCGGCGCTCCTCCTTCCCGGTGGGCTCAAAGACTTCCTCAATGATCACCGGGTCAGTGGACGTCCGTGCTTCCAGGCGCAGCGCTTCGCAGCGGAGAACCGCTCTGATGTGGTGCCCAGCGGATGTCAGCGATCCAGTCGCCCCGGCGTGGACGAATTCGCTGTCACTGTCGAGACTCGTTACACCGTCGGCGAATCCGTGCTACCAGGCACGGACAAGAGGCATGCCAGGGCGACAGCCACGGCTGTCATCGAGTTCCGGTGCACTTGGAAGCCCGACAAGACGGAAGATGAGAAGCCGGGCAAGGGTGACGGTCCTGACAAGGACAAGGGCAAAGGCAAGGACAAGGATGAGGACAAGCCAGGGCCTCTCTTGTTCCAATGCGACGGCCGTGACGAGTTCAAGCTCGACCCCACCGATCCGGATATCTGGGAAGAGTTGGCCGAAGTCTTCTTCGCCGTGCACTTGATCGACTCATAGCGAACGACGAACAAAGGAAGCAGTATCCATGAACATTCGGCGTACTACGAAGACTCGAAGGCTAGTGTCAGCTGTCTCCACCGCAGCGGTGTTGGCCCTTGCGGTGTCCGCTTGTGGCGGTGATGACGGCAGCGGCAAGCCCAACGAGGGCGCCCCGGCCTCGAAGCCCGCGGGTAACCAAGGGTCGAAGCCTGACACGGCTGCCGGGGACAAGGTAGACCCGAATGTGAAACTGGCCGAGATCAAGGGGCAGGTCGGGCTGGTATTGATTGTCAATCAGGTGAAGCGTGACTCCGGAGGCTTCGTCACGGTCAGCGGTGAGATCAAGAATACCGGCACCCAGTCCCGCAGTATGAATGGGATGGAAGGCTCGGAGCTCGCCATCGTTTCCAAGAACCCCAATTCCGTTGCTGGAGCCATGCTGATCGACAAGGTCGGTAAGAAGCGTTACTACGTGCTGCGGGACACGGATGGCCGTTGCCTGTGCACCACTGCCATCACGCCGGTTGCGGCTGGGGACTCGACTCCTGTGTTCATGCAGTTCCCGGCACCGCCCAGCAGCACTAGTGAGGTTGATTTCAACCTCCCGTCGTTCGGCGTCACCTCGCTGAAGATCTCTGGGTGATGGCCGACATGACCGTTCACCGTTCGCGAATCAGGTCAGCGCAATGGGCGGCGCCAGCTCTCGCAGCCGTTCTGATGACCAGTGCGACCATCTTCGGTGTCACGACCGCAGTAGCCGATGACGGCCCCAGCGTTCCTCCGGGAACTGAGGCATCGGCGCAGCCGCCCGTAAAGGTGGACGCTACGGACCCTGACCTCAAGATGGCGGAAGGCGGCACTCTGGCGCCGGCCAAGGTTCTCGACATCATTCAGGTGATCGAGGACGAGGGCGGCGAGGAGCGTCGTGAAGACACCAACTCCGATGTGAAGTTCGCGCTGCAGGCCGAGGTGCTCTTCGGTAAGGACAGCGCGACGCTGAGCTCCGCCGCCAATGCGCGGATCGCCGCCATCGCCGCGGAGATCAAGAAGCAGAACGCCACGAAGGTCCGAGTCTTCGGTTTCACGGACAACCTCGGTTCCTCCGCCCACGGTGACGTGCTCTCCAAGCAGCGCGCTGAGGCAGTGCACGGCGTGCTGTCCAAGGAGCTCGGATCGACGATCACGTTCGAGATCCGGGGCTATGGCGAGCAGTACCCGATTGCCGACAACAGCACGGAGGAAGGCCGGAAGAAGAACCGCCGCGTGGAAGTCTCCTTCCCGCGCAGTTCGGGCTCCCAGAGCTGACCTGGCCGTACGAAGGGCCCGGCCCCACCGACTTGGTCGGGGGCCGGGCCCTTCGCATGGCAGTACGTGAGCGGGCCCGCTGGCCGCGGTCGTCACTGATCGGCCGGTCGTCGCGAGGGCGGGAGTCGTGGCGTCGGCGGTGAGGCCGGCCAGGGTCGTGCGGATCGCGGTGATCATTGCTTCGGGGCGGTGGAAGACCGTGGACGCGGTGAAGCGCAGGACCCGGCGCACCCCCGGGCAGTCCTGGAGGTCGTTGAAGCGGCGGGTGTCGCGTTCGTGGGACTCGCGGGTGTGGTGGAAGGCGTAGCCCTCGATCTCGACGACCAGGCCCTCGGCGCGGAAGAGGAAGTCGGGGCGGAGGAGACGGCCGGTCGGCGCGTGGAGGGGTGGTTGGGTTTCCGGGTGCAGGCCGGCGTCGTGCATCCGGAGCCTGGCGATCGTCTCGGCCGGCGACCCGGAGCGGGGGTCGGTGAGGGGGAGCCAGCGGCGGGCGCGTACCGCTCCGTTCTGGCGGGTTGCCAGCTCCCTCCGCAGCTCGTCCAAGTGGACGACCGGGGGCCTGCGGACTCCCCGTACGGTGCGGCGCGCGAGAGCCGAGTCGGCGGCCACGACGGCCTCCTCGCGGGAGCCGCCCCGCATGAGGTCGCCCACGGTGCGGGCCGGTGTCGTCGCCCGCAGTCCCCTGCGTGTCGTCAAGCCGTCCTTGGCCGGATCGGCGAGGTCGGTCATCTCGGGGAAGCTTCCCTCGTCGCGCCTCTCGCCGCTCCCCTCGTCGAGGAGTTCGATGCGGTGCAGCAGCGCGGCGGAGCGGTGGCTGCAGACCGCGCGGGGGCGCAGTATCTGCACAGTACGGGCGCGACACTCCCAGTCCACGGCTCTGCCGGGGACGGCCCAGGCGCCCCGGCAGATCGGTTCCCAGCCTTCGGCGCGCAGCCGCCGGTTCAGCCGGCCCCGCGACCAGCCCGCATCCCGTGCGCGCGAGGTGAGGAGCACCCCACCTCTCGTAAGCGTCGTCAACTCCCTCATGGAGTAACGGTCCCTGGTACGGGCGAGATCGGCATTCCCTGTGGATAACCCTGCGACAAGTCCGCATGTGAGCTGAACCCGTTGTGGCTGCTGGAGTCCCGACCAGGCGTGAAGTGGCGCTCGGCGCTGGGCAATTGGGGTAAAGGTCAAGTGCGAGAACTCGCCACTTCGCATTAGTGTACGAGTATGAACGGTGCGTACGGGGGATGGGCCGAGTCTGTGGCCCAGGCAGCGAATGCCAGAGCGGCCGGGGCCGCAGGCGTAGGTGCGGGCACGTGGGGGCCCGGCGGTGGAGTGCCGGGAGCCGGGGTGGGCGGTCGCACGCCGCTGCCGCGCGGACTGCTGTGGGTCCAGGCGTTGCAGTGGGCGCAGATCGCGCTGAGCACGTTGTACGTGCTGACGGTGCTGTCGATGATGACCTACTACAACGGCGAGCTGTTCGGCACCCTGCTCTACGACTGCCTGCCGAGCATCCTCGGCATCTGGCTCGCACGGCGCGCGTGGCACGGCGGAGCACGCACCAGGCGGGGCCTGATCATCGTCCAGGGCTGGCTGCTCTGGCTCTCGTTCGTCTCCCTGCTCCACCTGGACTACCGGGGCCTGACCCAGGCAGCGATCCCGGTCGCCGTCATCATGCTGCTGCGCCGCCCCGACGTGCGCGAGTGGTTCGAGCTGGAACCCGAGGACCGGGAGCGGCCGCGGGGCTTCCGGATCGAGCGGATGATCCTCTGGCGACGGGACCAGGGGCAGACGGCCCTGGAGTATCTCGGTCTGATCCTGGTCGTAGTCGCGGTGGTCGGGGCGCTGGTGGCCACCGGCATCGGATCGGATCTGACGACCAGGATCGGTGCGCAGGTATGCCGCATAGGAGGCGGCGGTGACTGCGGCGGTTCAGGCGATGGAGGCGGCTCCGGGGGTTCCGGGGACAGCGGCGGCGATGACGTCGAGGCCGGCGACCCCGCGGAGAACGGAGGCGCGACCGGCGGCACGGGCGGTTCCGGCGGCACGGGCGGCACCGGCGGTGCCGGTGGCTCCGGCGGTACGCAGACCGGCACCGCCGACATCGTCACCATGAGCGAGAACGACACCGTTCCCGTCGCCCCCGGCCCCCTCGAGCGCGAGGTCGACAACGACGACTTCAAGGAGGACCCGGACGAGCCGCTCATTCCCGAGGAGCGGCACGACAGGACCCTCTGGGACCACACCCGGGGCTTCTTCGTCGCCCCGTTCACCGGTCTGATCAACGACACCTACGCCATGGCGACCAATCCCAAGAAGGTCGTCACCGACACCGTCGAGGGCATCCGCACCTACACCAAGGACTGGTGGAAGAAGGAAGGCGGCGGGGTCTCCAAGAAGTGGAAGGACGGCAACTGGTTCGGCGCCGGCTATGAGGCCGCGGACAAGGGCGAGGACTTCGTCATCGACTTCGCGGTCGACATGTTCGTCGACAAGGAGAACTGGAAGAAGGGCAACAAGGGCGCGTCCATCGGCAACACCGCCCTCGGCATCGTCGGCATCTTCACGCCCAAGAGCATCAAGAAGCTGACGCGGATGGGTGACGTCGGCAAGAAGCGCAACTTCCCGAACACGCGCGTGGGCAAGGCCGCCGAGGCGGCGGAGAAGACCCGCGAGTACCTCAAGCGCAACGAGCCCGGCAACGCCAAGAAGTTCGCCGACGAAGCACAGAAGCACGCCGACGAGGCTGCCGAAAAGGCGCGCAAGGACCAGAAGAAGCAGTGCGCGAACCTGGCGATGGCCTCCGGGCGCATGAGTACGGCCTCGGTGCGTTCCCAGGAGCCCGGCAGCGCGACCAGCGCGACGCCGGCCGTGTTCCACGGGACCGGCGCGGTTCCCGCCACCTTCCGTACGGACAACAGCTGCGGCCCCGACGACGATGACGTCAAGGAGGAGCGCGCGGCCCAGCAGGAGGCGCTCGACGCCCGCGAAGCACTGCTGCGCGACGCCCTGAGCACGGCCAAGAAGGACACGCCTCCGGACAAGGTGAACGTCCAAGTCTCTGCGCTGGACGGGTTCCTTGCGAGGGCCAAGGACAGAGAGCTTTGGGACTCCAAGGAGTACACCAAGAAAGAGGCCGCGGACGCGCTCGACGACGTGAACGAGCTCCTGCGGGACAAACGTGTCGACGGCATGAGTCGCGAGAAGCTCATCTACAAGGTGCTGAACGCTCCGGACAAGGACAAGCTCGCCGAGGCGCTGGCAGAGGTGAACACCGCAAGGAGGGCGGCGAACGAAGCGGCGGAAGGGACCCGCATCTACTCCGCGCTGGGGAAGGAGAGCAAGCGTCTGACGGCACCCGACGGAACTGGCGGGGAGTTCGACGCCTCCACCATCTCGGACGCCGATGTCATGTACCGGGGCAAGGACGGGCGCGACCACGTCCTAGAGGTCAAGAACACCGGCAACGGGACGACTCAGGCTTCCACGTTCAAGCAGATCGAGGCACTCGGAGACTGGCAGGCGGGGAACGCCGCCGGTCAGCCCGCCCGTCTGGCGCGCTACGAGATCGAGACACAGAATGGCTGGGCCAAGATCTTCGACCGGTTCCAGAAGGTGAAGAGCAAGAAGGCGGAACTCCGGGTCCGGCCGGAAGGCACGCCCGCCGGGAAGATGGCGGAGCACAATGTGGGCCTGCGCGTCGCCGGCAAGGACTTCACCCCCCAGCAGCTGAAGGAGATGGATCGCGCCGTACAGCAGCGGACCAGCGGGATGGACACGGCTGCCAAGGAGGCCTACATCCGGGATCTCGGTAAGAGGGATCCCCATGAGGTCATGAGGGAGCTGGGCGTCGAATGAGCCCGGCTGCCCGCGGACACACGCCGGACCGGAGAGGAACCGACCACCGTTGAGCGATCCACTGCTGCCTGCCACCGTGCGCGGGCTGACGGCACCCTGGTGCGACACGACGTTCCGGCGGAGAGCGACCGTTGGTGAGCTGCCGTACACCCCCGAGCGGGAGCAGGAGGTATACGGAGTGGTCGAGGCGGCGGTGGCCGCCCGGCGTGCCCTTGGGCCGGCGCCAGACTGGCCCGAGGCCGGTTGGGAGTTGTACTGGGCCTTCGAGGAGGCGTCCGGCACCCGGCTCAATCACCTCATGCCGACCTTTGAGGAGGTGAACACGGATGCCTTCGCGGCCGAATTCAGGCACTGGTACTCCCCGGCCCGGGGCGGCACTGCGGTGGACGGTCGGATGCTCCATGAGATGGCGGGGTGGTGGGCGGCATCCCTTCTCCGAGGGCTCACACATGACGCGCTCGGCTGGCTCGCGCGGCACGCGGACGTACTGCGGGATACGGAGCGGGCGCGGGAACTCGGCGAGCTCAGTGCCCGCGAAGAGGTCGAGGTCCTCGAAGGGGTGACGCTGCTGTACACCCTGGGGGGCGAGCGCTCCCAGGACGCGCTGTGGCGTATCGCCCATACGGAGCACCTCTTTGAGCATCATCGTGCGTGGGCCCGTGAGTGGCTGTGGAAACTGCGGCGCCCCCGGTATGCGGCGAGAGCCGCGGCGCCGCCGGTCGGGGGCGATGAGCCGCTGCTGCCGCCGGCGGTGCGGGAGCTGCCGTATTCCTGGGATCGCGGCTTTGTGTGGGAGGGCCCAGGTGCGGATGAGGATGTCCGGAAGTATGCGGCCGAGGTGTTCGCGGCGTGCGAGCCGCTCCGCCGGGGGGATACCCCTGGTCCCGACAGTGACTGGGACGAGGAGGGCGAGGAGGAGAAGCCGCAATGGGTGGAGATCCGTACCGTGCTCCGCTCGCTGCTCCCCTACCCGCGACTCGTGACACGGGAGCGGATGGCGGAAGCGTTGCGGGAATGCCGGTTCCTGGGCGTCCCGGGCATTCCGGCGCAGGCCGGGACCGAGGAAGAGCGGGAGTTCATCGCGCGGTGGGTGGGCTGGATCGCCACCTGGATCGCGGAGGAGGCCGAGAAGGTGAACTCGCCCGATGCGTAGCCCTGCACGGGAAGCACTCGCCGACGTACTTTCGGCGCTTCCGCCGCTCACTCTCGGCTGGACGGAGGAGCTCTGGGAGCTCTACGAGCGGACCGAGCGGGAGCCGGACCTTCCGCTCACCGAGGAGCAGCGGGAGAAGTTCGGGTCGCATCGCACCCGTGAAGCGCTTGCCAGGCGTGCGTACGACGCCTTTGGGTCGGTGCACGAGGAGGTGGTGAGCGGTGGAGCGGAAGTAGAGTCCGAGGCCGCGGAACTGGCGGAGCGGTATGTCCGGGCACAGTTGGTCGCTTTCAACGCGCTAGGGCTACTCTCTGCGCTGGGTAGACCCTTCGGTGAGAGGGCACTGCTCCGGCTTGCGCGGGACGAATCGGTGGACGAGTACTCCAGGCTCTACGCGAGAGAGCGGCTGATCCGACTGCGGCGGGCCGACTATGAAGCCCGAGCAGCGCAGCCGGTCGCCGCTCACGAGGGGCTGCTTCTGCCGGCGTCGCGGGGGGAGTGGAAGGCGCACGCGCCTTCAACGCCCCAGAATTTCGCTCGGGCGCGCACCGTACTGGAGGAGTTGCTTCCGGCGGAGCGGCTGGAATTTCCCGAGCCGCCGTCCGAGTGGGACGGGGACTACGACGAGGACTGGGACGAGCGTCCGCAGTGGCTCGATGTCCGCCAAGTGATGTGGGCGCTGATGCCGACGCCGGGGCATGTCACCGGTGAGCGCATGGCCGAGGCGCAGCGCGAGTGCGAAGTGCTCGGCTTCGACGTCCCCGAGGACTTCGACGAACGCTGGACGACGCGGCTCGCGGCCTGGCACACGGAGCAGGTCTTCGACTGGCTCACCGGGCACCAAGGCCTCCTGGGCGCCGAGGCTCCCTGGATCCCCGAGATGGCCGAACGCTTCGTCCGGCGCAACTTCGCCGCCGACGCCGCCGTCAAGCTCCTCTGGGTCGCCGACGAGATGCCCGGCAGCAGGGAGGCCCGGGACCGGATCCTCGCCGACGAGGGCGTGCCGCCCGAGATCAGGGAGCAGGCGCGGTGACGCGGACGGGCCCCGGCTCACGCCGGGGCCCGTCCGCGTCAGTGGGTCACACCCACCCGTTCATCGCCACGAATCCGTACAGCAGCACCAGCGTCAGCACACTCAGCACCGCCGCGAACGCCGCCGGCGCCAGCAGCGGACCCCATGCCCCCGGCCCCGCCACCGTGGCCCGCTTCTCCGGGTCCCTCGGGTCGTACGAGACCCGGACCGGCGCCCCCACCTCGAAGCCGAAGGGCCCCGGGGCATGGTCGGTGAAGCGGATCTCGCGGCCTTCCGGGCCCGGCGTGCGGAACGCGAAGACATACCTGGTCACGTACGACCGTTCACTGCCCGGGCCCCGGTCCTCGACCTTCCGCTCCGCGCACCAGCCGTCGGCGCGCTCCCCTCGCCGGACGAGCCGCAGCACCCGCGCGAGGCGCAGCGCCGACCGAACGGCGAAGAGGCCGAGGAACAGGCCGAAGAGCAGGAAGAACGTCGCCTCGCCACCCGGGAGGATCTGCATGGATGTCTCAGCCCCAGTTCTCTGCGCTGCCTGATCGCCGCTTGTCCGCTGTCCGCTGCCCGCTGCCGACGTGGCCGATTGGCTACTTGACGGTGATGGACTCCACGAACGAGTCGAGCTCGTCCTCCGACAGCGCGCCCTGGACCGCGTTGACCCGGACGAGGAAGGGCACGCCCTTCGAATCCACCCCGGCCACCATGACACCCGTCATCCGGGTCCCCTTCGCGGGGGTGCGCTCTTCGCCGGTCGAGGTGAAGGAGTAGTTGATCCGGCGGGCCTGTGACGCGCTCTCCTCACCGGCGAGCGTCACGTCACTGGACTCCTCCCGGGTCGCCCCGAGCCCGATGACCGCGCCCGCCGCCGTCCCCGCCTCCGCCGCGTCGTCGACGCCGGTCGCGAAGTTCAGCTGGACGGAGACCATGCCCGTGCGCAGGCCGCCCTCCTCCTTCAGCGCGACCGCCGCGTTGCTCTTGCTGCGCTCGGCCGCCGGCTGCTCGGCGTACCCCTTGTCCTTCGGGTAGCCGACCGAGAGGCTCTTGGTGTCGAGCGTGCCCCATCCGCCGGGGACGGCCGCGGCGTCGCCGCCGGTGCCGCAGCCGGTCAGGAGGGCCAGACCGACGGCCGCCGCGACCGCGCCGCCCAGCGCCCTGGAGTACGTACGGAAGTACGACGTCATCGTTGCTTTCCTTACTTCGCGCAGTAGCTGTACGGCAGGTAGGAGCGCTTGTCACCCTGCGGAGCGCCGAGGAACTTCGCGTCCGTCAGTGTCTCCTTCTTGTGCTCGTCGGAGATGGAGAACCCGAGACTCATACCCAGCGAGACCTCGAAGCCGAACTCCTCGGCGTCCGTCTCGCCGTTGTAGTTCAGGGTGCTCGACAGACCGTCCTGGAACATCAGCTGCTCGAAGGGGTCCGTACCCGTCGGCTTCTGGGACAGGGAGTTGTCGCCGAACATGTACTCGAAGGGGGCGGTGTTGTTGCCCGAGCCGTCCAGCCACTTCTCGGCGATGGCCCGCTTGTCCTCCGTGGCCTTGTCCGTCTCCTTGCCGAAGACGATCGAGTTGGTCTCGACCTCGATGCCCGTCGGACCGCCCGACTCCGTGCCGTTGGCCTTGCCGCCGCGCTTGTCCTTCTTCGTCTTGCCGTTGTCGCCCTTGGCCTCGCCCTTGTCGGACGTCGAGGTCTTCTCCACCGTCTGCGTCATGTCGATGCGGACGATCTTGCCCGTCTTCTGGTCGCGGGTGACCGTGATGGCGCCGGTGTGGGTGTCCTTCGCGCCGGCCGTGTAGCCGGGCTTGCCCGCCTCGGCACTGACCTTGCCCTCGACCTCGAGCTTGGCGGTGTAGGTGTACGACTCGTTGCCGTTGACGTCGTCCTTGGTGATCGTGACGTCCGGGGAGAACTTCGCCTTGCCGCCCAGCTTCGCGCCGAGCTTGGAGTCGTCGCCCGCCTTGATGCCGAGGCCACCGTCCGCCTGGGCGTAGAGACCGATCGTCGAGTACGAGATCTTCTTATCGCCGATCTTCTTCTCGATGGCGTCCTTCTTCTTGGCCCACTTGTTGGCGGCGTACCAGTTGCCGCCGCCGTAGGCGCCACCGTGGGTCATCGAGGTCTCCCACATCTTCATTTCCTCGATGTCGTCCCGCATCTGCTGGGCCTCCTCCTCGCTCTTGAAGACCCAGGTGTCACCGTTGGTGACCTTGATGCCGCCGCCGATGTCGAGGTCGGCCTTGCCGAGCTTGCCCAGCTTGACGCCGGGGGTGCTCGCGTTGACACCGGCGGACGCCGCGTCGGTGAAGGTCATGTACACCAGCTTGTCGTTGCCGTCGACCTTGCCGTCGCCGTTCACGTCGGTCTTGGCCTGGGCGACCTTCTGCTGGAAGCCGTACTCCTCGCCCCACTCGAACCAGCCGATCTTCACCTTGCCGCCGGCCGTGTCGGAGACGCTGGAGACCTGGCACAGCTTGGGCTCGTAGTCCGCGTCGGTCTTGGGCTTCGCGGTGCCGTCCGGGCCGGTGACGCAGCCCCCGCCCCCGCTGCCGGTGAGCGAGGAGATGGCGCAGCGGATCCGTTCGCCGATCGAGCCGCCGATGCCCGCGAGGGAGAGCGCGGAGACCAGCGCGACGACGACCACGATCACGCCCAGGTACTCCATGGCAGTGGCGCCGCTGTCACGCCAGGCATAGGGGTACGGGGTGGGGCCGCTGTCGCCGCGGCCCTCGAGGAGACGGTCCAGGGCCAGACCGACGGCCCCTCCGGTGATGAGGGCGACGGCCGGCATGTAGACGCCCTCGGCCGCCACGACGTCCCAGGAGACCGCGTAGCCGTAGACGAGAGCGGCGACCGGTACGGCGAAGAGGGCCAGGAGGTACAGGAATCGGGACTCGCGCTGTGCGTCGGGCAGGACGCGGGCGGCGGCCAGCACGGTCAGGACGGTCGTGAGAATGCCGGGCAGGTGCAGCAGGGCCAGCCGCCAACCGAAGGAGTCGAGCCGCTCGACGGTGGCGAGCGGTTCCAGGAGGGCCTTGGAGAAGACCAGCCCGCAGACGAAGTAGACGATGACGCCGGCTGCCCAGCTGCGCATCAGGGGGAAGAACGGCCTTGGGCTGTCGGGGCTGCGCCCCGGTGCTATGTGACTTCTCCCGCTGGTGCCCCCGCTGGTGCCCCCGCTGGTGCCCCAGCTTCCCCCGCTGCCGCCACCATTCACGGTCCGACCTCTCTTCTCCCTGATTCCGTGGCGCGAGCGTAGGGGTGATGCGGGACGCGGGGCGTGGGCCCGTGGACCCCTTGTCGGGCCCAACTGGCGGGGCGGGGCGGGGAGGGCATGGGCCTCGGGGAAACCGGTGCCGCGGTCTGTCGTGGACAGGCGTCGTAGCCTGGGCGACGGCCGCGCCGGGCGCGCCTCGCCCTCGACGTCGAGGGCGGTCGCTCGCTCTTCCCACCGACCAGGACCGGAGTTCTGATGACGACCACCCCGGACGTGCAACTGGTGAAGGATCTCGTGGCTCGCCTTCCGGCCTTCGAGGACGCGTACGAGGCGCATGTGTTCAACGAGCACGGTGTCCTGCCGCATGTGTTCTTCTGGGAGGTGGTGGACGACACGGTGAGGTCCTACCTCGGGGAGGCTCCCGAGGCCGCGGACTGGCGCGGTGTCCTCGACTTCCTGGAGGAACAGAGCCGGCGTGGCGTGGCCGGGATCGACGCGGTGATCGTGACGTCGTTCCTGGAGGACCTGCCCTTTCCCGGGCAGCCCGGCTACGACCTCGTCGACCACCTAGGGCCCGTGCTGGCGGCGAAGTTCAGGGCGATCCGTCCGTCGGGGTGACGGAACCCGAGCCTTCTCGTCCGTATCCGGTTGGGTCCGTTGGTGGGTCTGGGGACCCATGACCCGTACTGTCCACCCGCCGTAGTGTCGGGCACATGTCGCGTATGGGGGTTGTGCGTTCGGTTCGTCGGCGGTGGCGCGGGTGTGGTCTGCGTACCGAGGCCCGGTTGTTGGGGTTGCGGAAGTCGCAGCGGGGTCAGGGTGCGTTGGAGTACCTGGGCCTTGTCATGGTCGTGGTGGCGATTGTCGGTGCGCTTGTGGCGACGGGGATCGGTGCTGAGCTGACGGAGAAGATCAGCGCGCAGGTGTGCCGGATCAGTGGCGGTGGTGACTGCGGCGGCGGTGGTGGGGATGGGACGACGCAGGCGGAGGGTCCGGGTTCGGGCAAGCCGGCGTCGGACGACAGCGGGCAGCCCAAGACGCAGGCGCAGCTTGATTACGAGAAGGCCGTCAAGGAGCTCGAGGACGCGCAGAAGGCCGAGAAGTCGGACTCGGACAAGGCGAAGGAAGCGGCCAAGGAGCTGGCGAAGATCCTGGCCGAGGAGCTCGGGATCAAGGATGCCTTCGACTGCATCACCAAGGGCGACATGGGCGCCTGCACCGAGACTTTGATCAACATTTTGACCAGTCTGATCGGCGGTGCGGTCGGGAAGCTCGCGGCGAAGTACGGGGCGCCGTGGAAGTGGAAGAAGGCCGCCGAGCTGATCGGGAAGCTCAAGAAGCACGGCGGGAAGCTTTATGACGGTCTGACGGGTCTGATCAAGAACCGTAAGAAGGTCAAGGACGCCGAGAAGAAACTCGAGGACGCGAAGAAGAAACTCGACGCGGAGAAGCCGAAGAAGCCGGACGAGAAGAAGCCGGACGACAAGCCGACCACCTGCCCGGTCAGCCACAGCTTCCCGCCGGGCACCCGGGTGCTCGTCGCCGGCGGGCTGAGCGTGCCGATCGAGTCGGTACGCCTGGGCGACCAGGTCGTCGCCACCGACCCGGCGAGCGGGCTCACCACGCTCCGTACCGTGACCCGCACCTTCACCACCCACGACGACAAGGACTTCACCCGGCTCACCACCTCGGCGGGTACCGTCACCGCCACTGACACGCACCCCTTCTGGCTCGTCAGCCAGGGGCGCTGGGTGGACGCGGGGGACATTCGCCCCGGTGCCGTACTCCGGACCCAGCAGGGCAACACGCTCGACGTCCTCGCCGTCCAGGGCTACACGGAGCGGCAGACCACGCACGACCTGGCTGTCGGCGGACTGCACAGCTACTACGTCGGTGTCGGCTCCAGCAGCGCCCTCGTTCACAACAACGACCCGTGCCCGAAGCCCTCCAAGACGGCTGCGCAGGACCGGAAGAACGCGCTGGCGAAGTGGAAGAGCAAGACCTTCAAGGTGGGCAACGAGGACTTCCACCTCGACAAGGACGGTATGGACCACTTCCTGAAGCGGCACCACCCCAAGTACTGGGACGGTTCGGTGAAGAAGGACCAGACCTTCTTCAACAAGAACATGACGGTGGATGACATCGCGGACGTGGTGCAGCAGATCGTCAATCAGAACCGGGCGGAGCTCGCCCAAAAGGGAACCAACGGCATCTACAACGTCGAGGGCGTGGTGAATGGGGTACGGTACTCGGTCGGCCTGAATCACGGACGTATCGGCCAGCTGTACCCGAAGAAGTAACTCGTGTGATCACTGGAGTGCCTGCAATGGTGGAAGTCCAATCTTTCCTGAAGAGTGGCGATGGGCGGTTCACCGCTGTCCAGGACTGCGTCACGGCTCCCGAGAGCCCTCATTACATCGAGGGATGCATTCGGCTGGTCGTGGACGGGAAAGAGGTCATGGGGTTCGAGGAATGGGACCTCGTGGACCAGCTGTGGGCCTACCTGGCGGATCTCGCGGAGCAGCTGGAGGGGGCGTCGGCCAAGGTCTCCACGACGTTCCCCGACCAGCCGCTCGAGTTCTCCATGCAGCGTATGGGCGAGCGAATTCTGGTCACCTGCGGGGAGAACAAGGCTATGGCTCCTGCTCGTGAATTGCTGCCCGCCCTGGGGCGGGCGGGCACTCTCTTCTTCGATGAGCTCGAGCGGCTGCTGCCGGGCGAAGCCCATAAGTACACCGCATACCGGGACCGGCTCGCCGCTCTCTGATCCGCCCCGCGAGGGACGGGACCGGGAGCCGACTGCTGCGCCGGGCGGCCGTCGTGTTCGCCGCCCAGGAGGAGCCGACAGCCGCCAAGGTCTTGGTCACGGGGTCGTGAGACGTGAGCCTGGACCAATCGCTTCAGCTCACGCGCCCGTACGAGGACGTCGTTTTCCTGCGACGGGCGGGCAGTCTGCGGTGGGCGTTCATGGAGATCACGGCGCGGATGGATAGGGCCGGCGGATGAGCGTGAGCGAGGCGGAACTGACGGCGGCGTTGGACCCCCGGGGGTCGTGATTGAGTCCCGAGGTGGGTCTTGGGGCCCATGACGGGACGGTGTGTTCCCTCTAGCGTGGCGTGCATGTCGCGTATGGGGGTTGTGCGTTCGGTTCGTCGGCGGTGGCGCGGGTGTGGTCTGCGTACCGAGGCCCGGTTGTTGGGGTTGCGGAAGTCGCAGCGGGGTCAGGGTGCGTTGGAGTACCTGGGCCTTGTCATGGTCGTGGTGGCGATCGTCGGTGCCCTTGTGGCGACGGGGATCGGTGCTGAGCTGACGGAGAAGATCAGCGCGCAGGTGTGCCGGATCAGTGGCGGTGGTGACTGCGGCGGCGGTGGTGGGGACGGGACGACGCAGGCGGACGGTCCGGGTTCGGGCAAGCCGGCGTCGGACAACAGCGGGCAGCCCAAGACGCAGGCGCAGCTTGATTACGAGAAGGCCGTCAAGGAGCTCGAGGACGCGCAGAAGGCCGAGAAGTCGGACTCGGACAAGGCGAAGGAAGCGGCCAAGGAGCTGGCGAAGATCCTGGCCGAGGAGCTCGGGATCAAGGATGCCTTCGACTGCATCACCAAGGGCGACATGGGCGCCTGCACCGAGACGCTCATCAACATTTTGACCAGTCTCATCGGCGGTGCGGTCGGCAAGCTCGCGGCGAAGTACGGGGCGCCGTGGAAGTGGAAGAAGGCCGCCGAGCTGATCGGGAAGCTCAAGAAACACGGCGGGAAGCTCTACGACGGTCTGACGGGTCTGATCAAGAACCGTAAGAAGGTCAAGGACGCCGAGAAGAAACTCGAGGACGCGAAGAAGAAACTCGACGCGGAGAAGCCGAAGAAGCCGGACGAGAAGAAGCCCGACGACAAGCCGACCACCTGCCCGGTCAGCCACAGCTTCCCGCCCGGGACCCCCGTCCTGCTGGCCAACGGACTTCGCGTCCCGATCGATTCCGTGCGGCTGGGCGATCAGGTCATGGCGACCGATCCGGCGACCGGGCTGACGATGCTCCGCACGGTGAGCCGCACGTACACGACGTACGACGACAAGGACTTCACCCGGCTCACCACCTCGGCCGGTACCGTCACCGCCACTGACACGCACCCCTTCTGGCTGACCGATCAGCGGCGCTGGGTGGACGCGGGTGACGTCCGGACGGGAATGCTGCTGCGCACCGAGCACGGCGGCGCCGTCACGGTTCTGGCCGGCCACCACTACACCCAGCGGCAGACCACGCACGACCTCACCGTCGAAGGGCTGCACACGTACTACGTCGGTGTCGGGTCGGCCAACGCCCTGGTGCACAACGACGACGGCTGCGACATGCCGGAAGCCGACGTCGAATCCGCCAGGAACCCGAACGTCGGAGAAGGTGACCCCAAGAAGTTCAAGGACCACTTCCAGCGCCACAAGAAGCTGATCGAGGACGCGCTGGGCACCAAGTACAGGAAGCTCAAGGAGGACGGCCCCCGCTTCCGGGAGGACATCGCGAAGGCGATCAAGGACGGCACGTTCGAACTGGTCGGCAAGGGCACCTTGAAGAAGGGCGAGCCGGAGGGCCTGATCTATCGTGGCAAGGGTGTGACCATCGTCCTGAGGGAGAACGGCGACTTCTGGACGGCTCTCAAGAGCGGTGAAGGCCTCGACACATCGATCGAGATCACCAAGAAGGTGCCGAAGAAGAAGGGCTGACGCGAATGAGCGCGTGGCGTGTGGCCGCTGCGGCCCTGCGGGAGCGCCGAGTGCACGACGTCCTCGTGCCGGGCTGGATCGACCGCGACGACGAGGTGCCCGAGTTCCGGCCCCAGCCGGTGGTGCTGTGGCTGAGGCTGGACGAGGGGTTTCTGCGCCTGACGTCGGAGGGCCAGTACGACCACCTCGGGGCGGAAGTCGTTCCCAGAACCGGCTGGGACGATGTGGAGCTGCTCGCGGAGGCGGAGGACGAGGTCGTCGTGGCCGCCTGGGGCGAGCAGCTCTTCGGGGACGGCCGGGACGAGCTGCGCTGCACGACACTGCGCGCGCACGTGACGGGTGAGGGTCTCACCACGTGTCTCGCCCTCGACTTCGACGGCGGCCACACGCTCTTCCTCGATCCCACCTGGACCTTCGGGATCAGGACCGGCAACGAGGCGGACGAACGCCGGTGGACGGAGCGGTACGGAAACCGGGCCACCCTGGAGACCGTGGAGCTGAACCCGCACCTGAACGGGTCCTTGGGACCATGACCGGCTGCCCTTGGTGCTCGTGACGTTTGGCTGATGTCGGCTGAGGCAATCGCGGTTGTGCCCGGAGGCGGTGGCGCCGCAGCGGTTTCCGTACTGAGGCCTGGTTGCTGGGGTTGTGGACGTCGCAGCGGGGTCAGGGTGCGTTGGAGTACCTGGGCCAAGGCGAAGGAAGCCGCCAAGGAGCTGCCGAAGGTCCTCGCCCTGACGGCGCATTGAGGTGGAGTTCCAGGACGCGGCCGTAGTCGAAACCGGTGCACGGCTGAACTGATGCGGGGAGAAGGAGTGGTACCGAGCGAGCTGCTCACGGCGGACGAGGTCGCACTGTTGCGGCGGGCGCTCCTGGAGTGGGGCGGGCCGGCGCGGTGCAGCGATCAGCTGGCCGTCGGCATGGGATTCGCGTCCACGCAGGACCTGCTCGACCAGGGACGGAGACTGCGGGCCGCGCTCGCCGAAGACGCCCCCCTCACCCCGGTCGACTGGGCCCGCACCCTCCTCGCCACCGAAATCGTCTTCGTCAGCGACCTCGCGGGCACCGGATTCGAATGGCGCACGACCACGGGGTTCGACGACGCGCAGACCCTCAGCACCCTGCGGTCCATCCAGCGGAAGCTGGGGAAGACCGTCCGGCCCTACTACGGGAAGACCCCGGCCGAATGAGGAGAGGGCGAACCGGCCTGTGCGCGTCTACAACTTCCTGACCGTCCACCGCCCCGCTCCACGCGCCGTCGCCGAGGCGCTCGCCCTCGCGGTGGGCGTGCCGCTCGACCGGGTCGACGCGGCCGGGCCGGAGGTCGAGCCGGAGGAGCGCGACTGGGAGGCGCCCGTCCTCTGTGGCCACCGGCCCGTGACCGGTGATCTCGCTCTGTCCTGGGACGTGTACGTCTCCGACGCCGTACCGGACGCGCCCGACGAGCCGACCGCCGCGCTGCTGGTCGCGGCGGCCACCGGGACGACCGTCCTGTATCCGGCGGTGGATCCGCCGGCGCCTTCCGCCTACTGGGCCGCCACCCCCGAGGGGACCGTGACCCGCGCACGGCTGGAGGAGTCGGACGAGGAGGAGCCCGTTCTGACGGTCGAGGCCGTGGGCGCACCGGTTCCGCAGCTGCCCGGGGCCCGGGTGGTCGCTCTTCCCGAGGGGCGCGGCGGGGCCTGGGTGTGACCCCGACATAATCGACCGCATGTCCCACGACCAGGCACCGAGCCTCCGCCGAGCCGCGCCCGCGCTGTACGGGTACGCCGCGGTGCGGGGTGTCGGGATGGCGGTGTTCGCGGTTGCCGCCGTCGTCGCCGGTAAGGACGGGCTGCATCTGCTCAAGGGGCGCTGGGACTCCGTCTGGTACGTCCGGGTCGCCGAGCATGGATACGGGTACCAGGTCACGCTCCCCGATGGCAGTGTCCACTCCGACCTCGCCTTCTTCCCGCTGCTGCCCGCCCTGGAGCGCGGGCTCTCGGAAGTCCTGCGGATCGACGCCTCGACCGCCGGGCTCCTGGTGTCCTGGGCGGCCTCGCTCGGCGCCGCCTGGGGGATCTACGCGGTGGGCGCCCATGTCGCCGGCCGGCCCGCCGGGGTCGTGCTCGCCGTCCTCTGGGGGGTGTATCCGACGGCGTTCGTGCAGTCGATGGCGTACACCGAGACCCTCTTCACCGCGCTCGCCGCCTGGTCGCTGTACGCCGTGCTCCGTGCGCGCTGGATCTGGGCCGGGGCCCTCTGCGCGCTGGCCGGTCTCACCCGTCCGTCCGCCGCCGCGCTCATCGCCGCGCTCGGGATCACAGCGGTCGCGGCCGTGGTCGAGGAACGCCGGATCTCCGTGCGGATGGCCGCCGGAGTACTGCTCGCGCCGCTGGGCTGGCTCGCGTACGTCGTCTACGTCGGCGTCCGGCAGGGCAGCCCCACCGCCTACTTCGACGTCCAGGGCGCCTGGGGCAACAGCATCGACGGTGGCGTCGCCCTCGCCCGCTTCATCTGGAGCCTGCCGCCCTTCGCCGCGCTCGGGCTCTGCGCCGCGCTCGCGCTGCTCGCGTGGCTGGTGGTGCTCTGTGTCCGGCAGGGGCAGCCGCTTCCCGTACTCCTCTACACCATCGGCATCGTCGTCATCTCGCTCATCGGCGCCGCCTACTTCGGCTCCCGGCCGCGCCTGATGATGCCCGCCTTCCCGCTGCTGCTGCCCGCGGCGGTGGCGCTGGTACGGCTCCGCCCGCGCATCCGGCTGCTGGTCCTCGGGGGTCTCGCGCTGGCCTCGGGGGCGTACGGTGCGTTCACCCTGCTCGGCTCCGGACCGCCGTGACCGACTCGCGCGCGGGGCAGGGCACGGAGGATGGGTCCCTGGGCCCATGCACCGGTGCGAGCACCGCTGTTAGCGTTCCACGCATGACACGACGCATGACCACACGGATCACCACGGCGGTCGTGGCCGTCGCGCTCACCCTGGGGCTCACGGCCGGCTGCGAGGACGGGGACGACAAGAAGAACGCCGCCGGTACGAGCGACAGCGGCAAGAGCGCCGCCGAGCAGAAGCCGTCGAGCGCGCCCCCCGCCTCCGCCACGCCCCCCGCCGCGGCGCCGACCACGCCGGTGGCCGCCCCCACCGGGAAGCCGCTGACGAAGGCCGAGCTGGAGAAGGCCGTTCTCGCCGCCGCCGACGTGCCGGGCTACACGGTCACGCCCATGGACGGTCCGCCCGGCGAGGGTGAGATCTCCGAGAAGGCCGAGTGCGCGCCGCTCATCGCCGTGCTCAACGGGAAGCCGGAGCCGCTCGCGCAGGCGTCCGCGTACCGGCAGACCGTCGGCGTGAAGAACGGCCGGCCCGCCGTGTCCGAGTTCCTCACCAGCCACGGGCCGAGCGCGGCGACGGTCCTCAGTCGGCTCCGCGCCGCCGCGACGGCGTGCGAGGGCGGCTTCCTCACCCGCGACGGTTCCACCACGTCCACGTACAAGAGCGTGAAGGAACTGCCGCTGCCCAAGGCCGGTGACGACAGCTTCGCGTACCAGCTCACCGCGGACTTCGAGGGTCAGGCCGTGCCGCTGGTCTTCCAGGTCGTCCGCTCGGGACCGACCGTCGCCACCTTCTACACGGGGAATTTCGAAGGCCCGGCCACGCCCGGGATCCCGGTCGTTTTGGTCACCGCGCAGGTCACCAAGCTGAAGAAGTAGCTGCCGGGCGGTGGAGGTCAGGGGCGGGCGTCACGGCTCACGGATCACGGCTCGATCGTGAGCTGTACGCCCGGCCTCAGGCCCCAGCCCGCCATCGCTCCCGCGTCCGCCTCCAGCACATGGCGGGAGCGCAGCCGGATCATCCCGAGCCTGCCGGGCTTCATCGTCACCACGCCGAGGACCCGCAACTCCTTGTCCAGGTAGGCCACATCGATGGTGAAGCCCATCCGGAACGTGTGCACGCTGTTGCACGGGGTCAGCATGATCGCCCCGTCGATCCCGTCACGTCCCAGCAGGCCCCGGGTGCGGGCCCGGTAGGACGCCGCGATCTCCACCCTCACCGGCTCGTCCCGTCCCGGAACGGTCATCGTGCCCATGCCATTGCGCCAAGTACCCATGGGTGATGAAGGTAGCGGGTCCGGTCGGGGGCTCTGGGCCCCGGTCCGGGGGGAGTGGGCCCCTGGGCCCATGACCTGCGGTGCGACCCCGTCTAGGGTCGGTCACGTGTACGTCTCGCTGATCGCCGCCGCCGCCCTGTGGGGCGCCGCCACCGGGCTGCTCGTTCCCCGCGCCGCGTACCGGCTCTCCGTCGAGCCGGAGGACCGCTGGCGGGACGCGTGCCCCGCCGGGCATCCGTTCGCCGGGCCCGCGCGCGGCTGGCTCGGCCGCGCGCGCTGCGCGTGCTGCGAGGTCACCGCGCCGCTCACCGCCCCGGTCCCGGCCGGAGCACCGGCGACTACGGCCACCGCGGGGGAGACCCGGGCGACGCAGGCCGTCGCGGCCGACACCTCCACGACGCACACCTCCACGACACACGCCGACGCGCGGAGCGCCCCCGAGGCCCTCGCGCCGGACGCCCCCGCCGCGTCGGCCACCACGCCGGCCGCGGCCGAGGCCGCACCGGAGTCCGACGCCCCCGCCCCCGAGGTCGCCCTCACCCCTTCCCTGCTCATCCCGCTCGTCACCGCCCTGGCCTGCGCCGCCCTCGCCGCCGCCACCGGCCCCCGCCCCGAGCTGGCCGTCTGGCTGCTGCTGGCGCCCTTCGCCGTGCTGCTCGCCGTCATCGACCGCCGCGTCCACAGGCTGCCCGACCAGCTCACGCTCCCGCTCGCCGTCGCCGCCCCCCTCCTCCTCGGTGTGACCGAACTGCTGCCCGCCGAAGCCGGATCGTGGGCGCACGCGCTGCTCGGCGGACTCGCCCTGGGAGGTGCCTACTTCGTGCTCTTCCTGATCAACCCCAACGGCATGGGCTTCGGGGACGTCAAGCTCGCCCTCTCCCTGGGCGCCGTACTGGGCTGGTACGGCTGGGGCATCCTCTTCGTCGGCGCCTTCGCGGGGTTCGTGTTCGGTTCGGTGTACGGGCTCGGCCTGGTCCTGCTGCGCCGGGCGAACCGGAAGAGCGCGATCCCCTTCGGGCCCTTCATGCTCGGCGGGGCGCTGGCCGGACTGCTCCTCGGAGCCTTCACGGCGCTCCCCTCCGCGTAGCCCGCGCGGAAAACCCCTGCGACGCCCGGCGGTGTCCCGGGGCAGGATCGCATCATGAACACCAAGCCCGTGAACCTTGCCGAAGCCCTCGCGACGTTCGACGACATCTACAGCCCCCGCATCGTCGCCCGGATGAACGACTACGACGTGCGGATCGCGCACGCCAAGGGCGATCACCTCTGGCACGTCCACGAGGACACCGACGAGTTCTTCCTCGTCCTCGACGGCCGCTTCGACATCGCGCTGCGCGCCGCCGACGGGACCGAGACCTGCGTGAGCCTCCACAAGGGGGACACCTTCGTCGTGCCCAAGGGCACCGAGCACAAGCCGTCCGCGCCGGAAGGCGCCTCCATCCTGATGTTCGAACCGTCCGGGACGGTGTCCACCGGGGACCGCCACGAGGGGGAGATTCCGACCAATGTGGAGAGCACCACGGGACATGAACTGATCTGAGGGAGCCGCCCGCATAGCATCCGGGTGTATGCGGACAATTACTGACAAAGAGGCGGAACCAAGCGGGGCGGACGTCACAGCGCCCGCCCCGCGCTCCCCCTCGAAGCGTCCGGGCGCCCGCCTGTCCTCGGCTCTCCTCCCCTGGGGATGGGCCGCCGCGCTCTTCGCGCTGTACGCGACCGTCGCCGTACGCCGCCACCTCCTGCTCAGAACCACCGGCTACGACCTCGGCATCTTCGAGCAGGCCGTGCGCGCGTACTCCCAACTCCGTGCCCCGGTCGTCCCGTTGCGCGGCGAAGGATTCAATCTCCTCGGCGACCACTTCCACCCCCTGCTGGCGGTTCTCGCGCCGCTCTACCGCCTCTGGCCGTCTCCGCTCTGTCTCCTCACGGCCCAGTCCGCGCTGTTCGCCGTGGCCGTCGTCCCGCTCGCCCGCTGGGCCGCCCGCGTGCTCGGCCGCCGCGCCGCGCACGCCGTCGCCGCCGGGTACGGACTGAGCTGGGGCATCGCCTCGGCCGTCGCCTTCGACTTCCACGAGGTGGCCCTCGCCGTACCCCTCGTCGCCTTCGCCCTCGAAGCGCTCGGCCGGCAGCGGTGGGGGCGCGCCGTCGCCTGGGCCGCGCCGCTCCTCCTCGTCAAGGAGGACCTGGGGCTGACCCTCGCCGCCATCGGGGTCTACATCGCCGTGAAGGCGGGCGGCCCCGCTCGCCTGAGCGGCAGGCCCAAGGGTCCCCGCCTGCTCGGCATCGCGACCGCCGTCGCCGGCCTGCTCGGCTCACTCGTGGAGATCGAGCTCCTGCTGCCCGCCTTCAACCCCGGAGGTTCGTACGCCCACGGCGAGAACCTCTCCGACCACTACGGCTCGTTCCTGAGCATGGTGGCCCACGCCCCGCTGGACGCGTTGCGTCCCGACATCAAGGCCATGACCCTGGTACTGGTGTTCGCCCCGTCCGCGCTGCTCGCGCTGCGCTCACCGCTCTCGCTGATCGCGATCCCCACCCTCGGCTGGCGCATGGTGTCGCAGAACGCCTTCCACTGGGGCACGGCCTTCCACTACAGCGCCGTCCTCATGCCCATCGTCTTCGCGGGGCTCATCGACGCGCTGAGCGGATGGCGCCGCACCCGTCATCCGCTCGCCGTCCGCCACGTCCGCGCCTCGCTCGCCACGGTCCTCGGCGTCACGCTGGTCCTGCTGCCGTCGTTCCCACTGGCCCAGCTCGCACAGCGGGCCACCTGGCGCACCACCCCGCACATCGTGGCGGCCCGCGCGCTGCTGGCGAAGATCCCCGACGGGGCGAGCGTCGCCGCCTCCAACCACTTCGCGCCGCAGCTGACTTCGCGCTGCACGGTCGTCGTCTTCCCGACCTTCCCGGTCGACAGCAAGCTCTACCGCTACGACCTCAAGCAGTTCCCGCCTCCGACCACCGAGTGGATCGTCCATGACCGGGAGGCCCCGGAGGCCTGGCCGTACAGGACCGGGCACTGGCCCTACCCGATCGAGCGGCAGGAGGCGGAGCTCGCCGCCGCCCGCCACAAGTACGGCTACAGGGTCGTCGCCCGCCGCGACGGCATCACCCTGCTCCGGCGCACCGCCCGCTGATCGCCGCCCGTCCCGGCCCTGTCCGCGTACTCCGACGCCTCCACGCAGCCGGCGCCTTGCATCCACCCGCTGCCGTACTGTCGATCCGGTAAGCATCGTTCGCACGCAGGGGAGTTGGGGATGGCGAAGGGCAAGGTCGCGTACACATGCGGTCTCGACGCGGCGGTCGATGTCGTCGGCGGCAAGTGGAAGCCGATGATCCTGTGGGTCCTGCACACCGGCACGATGCGCTTCGGTGAGCTGCGGCGGCGCATGACCGGGGTCAGCGAGAAGATGCTGATCCAGCAGCTGCGGGAGCTGGAGGCCGACGGTGTCGTGCACCGCGAGGTCTACCGGGAGGTCCCGCCCCGCGTCGAGTACTCCCTGACCGAGCTCGGCGAGGCGCTCAACAGGGCCCTGGAGCCGCTCGGTCTGTGGGGCGACACCTTCATGGCCGAGATCATCGCGGCGAAGCAGAAGGAGCAGGACGCCGAGGCGGTGGTCTGAGGTATCCGGCCGTCAACCGCGCGCCCATCGCGGCGGGTCCCCCTTGGGAGGTACGAGCGGCCCGCCACGCCCGGGCGCGGGGCCCTCTTCCAGGGCCGGAACGCCTTGTGCGCCAGGGGCCGTGCCGCAACCAGAGCGTATTGACGGCGCACGGTGGCACGCAGCATCACTTATGAAGGGTTATGGTGGAAACCCCCCCTCGGGCCGGTCCGTATCCCCCCCACGGACCGGCCCGTTTTCTGTCTTCAGCCGCGTCCGGCCCAGATGTTGGTGCCGGCCGTGTCCACCGCGAAGGAATCGATCTCCTTCAACTCCTCGGCGGTGAGCGGCGGTCCGGCGAGCGCCGCCACGTTCTCCTCGAGCTGGCGCACGCTCGACGCCCCGATCAGCGCCGACGTCATCCGCTCGTCGCGCAGCACCCAGGTGAGCGCGAGCTGCGCCAGCGACTGCCCCCGGCGCTCCGCGATCTCGCCGAGCCCGCGCAGCCTGCGCAGCACCTCGTCCGAGAGCAGGTTCGGGTCGAGGGACTTGCCCTGGGTGGCCCGCGAGCCCTCCGGGATGCCCTCGAGGTACTTGTTGGTGAGCAGCCCCTGGGCGAGGGGCACGAAGGAGATGCAGCCCATGCCGGCCTCCTCCAGGGTGTCGAGCAGGCCGTCGTCCTCGGTCCAGCGGTTGATCATCGAGTAGGAGGGCTGGTGGATGAGGGGCCGCACGCCCATGTCCGTCAGCAGCCGGGCGGCCTCGGCGGTCTGCTCGCTGTTGTACGAGGACACGCCCACGTACAGCGCCTTGCCCTGCTGGACGGCGGAGGCCAGCACACCCATCGTCTCCTCGAGGGGAGTGTGGGGATCGAAGCGGTGCGAGTAGAAGATGTCGACGTAGTCGACGCCCATCCGCTTGAGGGAGGCGTCGAGGGAGGACATCAGGTACTTGCGGGACCCCCACTCGCCGTACGGCCCGGGGTGCATCAGATAGCCGGCCTTGGTCGAAAGGATCAGCTCGTCCCGGTACGCGGCGAAGTCCTGGGCGAAGATCTTGCCGAAGTTCAGCTCGGCCGACCCCGGCGGCGGTCCGTAGTTGTTCGCCAGGTCGAAGTGGGTCACCCCGAGGTCGAACGCCCGGCGCAGGATCGCGCGCTGCGAGTCGAGCGCACGGTCGTCGCCGAAGTTGTGCCAGAGGCCGAGCGAGATGGCGGGCAGCTTGAGCCCACTGCGGCCGCTGCGGCGGTACTCCATGGAGTCGTAGCGGTCGGCGGCGGCGCGGTACGAAGGGGAATCAGTCACGCAACCCTGCTTATCACGGACTTGTGACAGGCCGGGTTGGGTGGCTGCCACCCCTGCGCAGTAATGTGGCGGCTTCGGGGACTGCAGCGGCATATGAGGGGCCGGACCAGTGCCGCATCCCCCCGAGGGCACGATGCAGCCCACCATCGCGTGGCGGACCCGATGCCCGGCAGGGGGCGGGGCGGGCCCGCACGGACCGAGAGGTGAACTCAGTGAACTTGCGCGACCTGGTGTACGGGCTCTACGCACGCCGGGTGGAGAGCCGCCTGGATCACGCCCAGGTGCCCAAGCACATCGGCGTCATCCTCGACGGCAACCGCCGCTGGGCGAAGGCCTCCGGCGGCACCCCCGAGCAGGGACACAAGGCAGGCGCGAGCAAGATCCAGGAGCTCCTCGGCTGGTGCGCCGAGACGGACGTCGAGGTCGTCACCCTCTGGATGCTCTCCACGGACAACCTGAACCGGCCCGAGGCCCAGCTGGTGCCGCTGCTCGGCATCATCGAGGACGCCGTGCGCGCCCTCGCCTCCGACGGCCGCTGGCGGGTGCACCACGTCGGCACCCTGGACCTGCTGCCCGCCCGTACCCAGTCCGTACTGAAGGAAGCCGAGCAGTCCACGCGCGGCAACACCGGGATACTCGTCAATGTCGCCGTGGGCTACGGCGGCCGCCAGGAGATCGCGGACGCGGTCCGCTCGCTGCTGCTGGAGCACGCGGAGAAGGGGACGAGCTTCGAGGAGCTCGTCGAGATCGTGGACGTCGACCGGATCTCGGAGCACCTCTACACGCGCGGCCAGCCCGACCCGGACCTGGTGATCCGCACCAGCGGTGAGCAGCGGCTGTCCGGATTCATGCTGTGGCAGAGCGCCCATTCGGAGTACTACTTCTGTGAGGTCCACTGGCCGGCCTTCCGCAAGGTCGACTTCCTGCGTGCCCTGCGCGACTACGCCGCCCGGCACCGGCGCTACGGCACCTGACAGCCCCCGGCGCACCACCGTCACCATCGGTCACCATCGGCACAGCCGTCACCACCGGCACGACCGGCTCCACGGTCCCCGGAGCGTCGCCCGCGGGGCAGGTCACCGTCCGTTCACCAACGCGTCGTCATATGCCATGGCATGGCGGAGCTCGTTCGAGGGAATACCCCTTCCAGAGTGAGCGGCACGGAGTCCGCCCACCCGGGAGGCCCTTTGCACCAGGACGACCGTGCAGGACATGTACGGATGAAGCGGAGGGCCGGCGCCCGGCCCGCGCATCGTGGCTCGAGCCCGGCCCCATCCCCCTGC
This sequence comes from Streptomyces sp. NPDC038280, assembly GCF_055600045.1. Lineage (NCBI taxonomy): Bacteria > Bacillati > Actinomycetota > Actinomycetes > Kitasatosporales > Streptomycetaceae > Streptomyces > Streptomyces sp. NPDC038280. The sequence continues at coordinate 216,100 of NZ_JBVJYZ010000009.1, read as the reverse complement.
GACACCGTCGCAGTCGCAGCACGACCTCAGCGCCTCTATCAGAGGGGGTCTGTCCTTCCGTGGTGACCAGCACAAAGCGCCGCATGCCCGACAGGCGCACCTACGTTCTCGACACCAGCGTCCTGCTGGCCGACCCCAATGCGATGGCCCGCTTCGACGAGCACGAGGTCGTGCTCCCGATCGTCGTGGTCACCGAGTTGGAGGCCAAGAGGCACCATCCGGAGCTCGGATACTTCGCCCGGCAGGCACTGCGCCTGCTGGACGACTTCCGGATCCGGTTCGGCCGCCTCGACGCCCCCCTCCCCATCGGGGACCTGGGCGGGACCCTGCGCGTCGAACTCAACCATTCCGATCCCGGCGTCCTCCCCGCCGGCTACCGGTTGGGGGACAACGACTCACGGATTCTGGCGGTAGCGCGCAATCTCCAGGCCGAGGGGTACGACGTCACGGTCGTCTCCAAGGACCTGCCCCTGCGGATCAAGGCCTCGTCCGTCGGCCTCCTCGCCGAGGAGTACCGCGCCGAGCTCGCCATCACGGACTCCGGATGGACCGGGATGTCCGAGCTGGCGCTGTCCGCCGATCAGGTGGACATCCTCTACGACCAGGAGACGCTGTACGTCCCCGAGGCCGCCGAGCTTCCCGTGCACACGGGTCTGGTGCTCCAGTCCGAGCGCGGCAAGGCCCTCGGAAGGATCACCCCCGAGGGGAACGTCCGGCTGGTGCGGGGCGACCGCGAGGTCTTCGGCATCCATGGCCGCAGTGCTGAGCAGCGCATCGCGCTCGACCTGCTCCTCGACCCGGACGTCGGCATCGTCTCGATGGGCGGCCGGGCCGGCACGGGCAAGTCCGCGCTGGCGCTCTGCGCCGGCCTGGAGGCGGTGCTGGAGCGCCGGCAGCACCAGAAGGTGATGGTCTTCAGGCCGCTGTACGCGGTCGGTGGCCAGGAGCTCGGCTATCTGCCGGGCACCGAGGCCGAGAAGATGAGCCCCTGGGCCCAGGCGGTCTTCGACACGCTGTCCGCCGTGGCGGGCCGTGAAGTGATCGAGGAGGTGCTCGGCCGCGGGATGCTGGAGGTGCTGCCGCTCACCCACATCCGGGGCCGCTCGCTGCATGACGCGTTCGTCATCGTCGATGAGGCGCAGTCACTGGAGCGGAACGTCCTGCTGACCGTGTTGTCCCGAATCGGGTCCAATTCGCGGGTCGTTCTGACCCACGACGTGGCCCAGCGTGACAACCTCCGGGTCGGCCGGTACGACGGAGTGGTTGCCGTCGTGGAGAAGCTCAAGGGGCATCCGCTCTTCGCGCATGTCACCCTCACCCGCTCCGAGCGCTCGCAGATCGCCGCGCTCGTGACCGAAATGCTGGAGGACGTCACCGGCTGACGGATATCACCCGGTCCGACAGGGCAAGCCCGCTATGGGAGTTGGCGCCGCCCGGCAAAGCGCAGGAGCTTAGCCGGGCGGCGCCGTGCTGCGCGCCCCATTCCCCAAAATCCCTGTGCCGAACGGCGTGTGAGCTTTCACACGCAACGAATAATTGCCTTGCGGCGTCGCCTTCCGGCAGAGTCTTGCTTCCGTCAGGCCCCGCATACGGCACACGTGCACCTCCAGAGGTGTGGCACCACACAACTCAACAACCGACCGCCGTATGCCGCCCGAAGCACCACGCGGCGCTTCCGTTCTGCGGAAGTTCCCACGGGCCCGTGTCTTCAGTGACCCACGTACGTCGGAGACCAGCGCCAGGGGCACGATTTCGCCCGCGAGGTCACCCGTGTGGGCGATGCTGGAAGGAAACCGTGTGAGCCGGATCTCGGTCCGGGGATTCGCCGTGGCATCTGCCACTGCGGTCACCACCGTCGGAGCTGTAGTGGGCGTTGCCGCCGGCAACACCCAGGCCGCGGACGCCCAGGGCGACACCTTCGAGGCGACCGCAGCCGACACGACGCTCCTCGCGGACATCCCCGGGGGCCAGCAGGCCCAGGTACAGGTCTCGTCGCTCTCGCAGCAGGCAGACGCACAGGCCGCGGCAGCCGACTCGGCCGCGCAGAAGTCCGCGGAGGAAGCGGCCCGTATCCAGGCCGCCAAGGACGCCAAGGCGAAGAAGGAAGCCGCCGAGGACAAGGCCAAGCGTGAGGCGGACGCCAAGGAGCGTGCCAACCGCTCCTCCGTGCGCGACGCTTCGACCTTCGCCGCGAAGGGCTCCTACAGCGTCTCCGAGGTCAAGGCGATGGCCCGCCAGATGATGGCCGGCGACCAGTTCCAGTGCTTCAGCAACATCGTGGACCACGAGTCCGGCTGGAACTACCGCGCGGTGAACGCCTCCTCCGGCGCCTACGGTCTCGTCCAGGCTCTCCCGGGTTCCAAGATGTCGTCGGCCGGCGCCGACTGGCAGACCAACCCGGCCACCCAGATCAAGTGGGGCCTGAACTACATGGACAACCGCTACGACAGCCCTTGCGGCGCGTGGTCGTTCTGGCAGGCCAACCACTGGTACTAGGCCCGCTCAACTCATCGGAGCCCCTCACCGTCCTACGGTGAGGGGCTCCGTGCGTGTACGGTCAGGGGTCCCCACACTCCCGGGGGAGTGGTGGGGGGAAGAGAGAAGAGCATGTCGAGACTGCCAGGGTGGCTGGACCGGCTGGGTGCCGGACTGTCCCGTGTGGGCCGCCGGTTGGACGAGCGCAGGGCCGAGGCGGAGGCGGACGACGACCTCGCCGGCCCGCCCGTCCCGACGGCCGCCCCGCTCCGACTGTCCCGGACCAAGGTCGCCGCCTTCGAGGCCGAGGACGGGGAGGACGACGAAGCCCGCGTACCACCCCCGCCCGCGTACGCCCCCGCCGTCGCGGCCCGGCCCGACCCCGTCGCCGCCATCCCCTGGGGGATGCGCGTCGCCGCCGAGGCCGGCTGGCGTCTGCTGGTCCTCGCGGGCACCCTCTGGGTCCTGATGAAGGTCATCAGCGCGGTCCAGCTCGTCGTACTGGCCTTTGTCGCCGCTCTGCTGATCACCGCCCTGCTCCAGCCGAGCGTGACCAGACTGCGCGGCATAGGGCTGCCGCGCGGACTCGCCACGGCGGTGACGGCGGTGGCCGGCTTCGTGATCATGGGGCTGGTCGGCTGGTTCGTCGTCTGGCAGGTCATGGACAACATCGACAATCTGTCGGACCGCGTCCGGGACGGTATCGAGGAACTCAAGCGCTGGCTGCTCGACAGTCCCTTCCATGTGACCGAGCAGCAGATCAACGACATCGCCAAGAACCTGAGCGACACCATCGGCGCCAACACCGAGCAGATCACCACCGCGGGCCTGCAGGGCGTGACCGTCGTCGTCGAGGCGCTGACCGGCATACTGCTGGCGATGTTCTCGACGCTCTTCCTGCTCTACGACGGGAAGAAGGTCTGGCAGTGGGTGCTGAAACTGGTGCCCGCCCAGGCCCGGCCCGGAGTCGCCGGAGCGGGTCCGCGCGCCTGGCGCACCCTGACCGCCTATGTGCGCGGCACGGTGATCGTGGCCCTGATCGACGCGGTCTTCATCGGCCTCGGCATCTACTTCCTCGATGTCCCGATGGCCGTCCCGCTCGCCGTCTTCATCTTCCTCTTCGCCTTCATCCCGCTGGTCGGCGCCGTCATCTCGGGCGCGCTCGCGGTGGTCGTCGCCCTCGTCACCCAGGGGGTGTTCACGGCCCTGATGGTGCTGGCCGTCGTCCTCGCCGTGCAGCAGATCGAGGGCCATGTCCTCCAGCCGTTCATCCTGGGCCGCGCGGTCCGGGTGCATCCGCTCGCCGTCGTCCTCGCGGTCGCGGCCGGCGGCCTGACCGCCGGGATCGGCGGCGCGGTGGTGGCGGTGCCGCTGGTGGCGGTCACCAACACGGTGGTCGGCTACCTCCGCGCGTACGGCCAGGAACAGGCGCTGCGCCTCGCGCCCGAACCGCGCGGCGCGAGCGCCCTGGACGTCGCGCCCCGGCTCACGCCGGACTCCTCAGGGAGGGACGCCGAATGATCTCCGAACCGGAGCTGGTGGGAGGCGTCGACTTCCCGGCGCCGCGTCCCGGGGCCGACACCCTGAACACCGAGCCGCCGGCCCCGCGCCTCCCGCGCGCGTCGCGCCCCTGGCTCTGGGCGCTCGGCGGCGCCGTGGTCGCCTCGGCGGTGTGGGCCGGCGGGCTGTACGCGTACGAGCAGCGGGGCCCGGACCTCGGCGGCTACCGGGCCGGCCACGATGTGTGCGCGGCCGCGGAGTTGAAGGCCCTGTCGGCGGACCTGGGCGAGAAGGCGACGGACACCGTTCCGGAGACGAGGGAGCACAGCGCGCTCGACCAGGCGAGCTGCTCGGTGACGCTGGGGCCGCCGGAGACCGGTTACTCCGTCTACGTCTCGTACGCGCTGCACAAGGTGACCGACCCCGGTGAGGAGTTCGAGGCGCTCATGGCCGACAGCGTCTTCGGGGCCAAGAAGCGGGTCGACGGGATCGGCGAGGCGGCGTTCTTCGGCCGGGACGAGGACAACTCCGGTGCGTGGCTGCGCGTGCTGGACGGCCAGGCGGTGCTGGAGATCTCCCTGACCGCGAGCGTGTCGTACCAGGCAGGCGTCCCGGAGCCGGTCCAGCGGACCAAGGAGGCCGATCTGTCGGGTGTCGACCAGCCCCTCATGGAGGACATGAAGGCGCTGATGGCCGCGCTGAAGAAGTGAGGACGGGAAGGGCCCCGGGGGACGATGTCCTCCGGGGCCCTTCTCATTCGTGCGCGACCTGTGCGACCTACTCGGCCATGACCGCTTCCGCGTCCAGCGTCGTGCCGACCGCCTGGATCACGGAGGCGATCTTGAAGGCCTCCTGGATCGTCTCGCGGTCCACGCCGGCCTTGCGGAGCACCTGCTCGTGGGAGTCGAGGCACTGGCCGCAGCCGTTGATCGCGGAGACGGCGAGCGACCACAGCTCGAAGTCGACCTTCTCCACGCCCGGGTTGCCGATGACGTTCATCCGCAGGCCCGCACGCAGCGTCCCGTACTCCGGGTCCGACAGCAGGTGCCGCGTCCGGTAGAAGACGTTGTTCATCGCCATGACCGCGGCGGCGGACTTGGCGGCGGTGTACGCCTCGGGGGAGAGGTTGGCCTTCGCCTCCGGCCCCAGCTCGCGCAGGACCTTCGGGGAGCGCGAGGCGATCGCGCAGGCGAGGACCGTGCCCCAGAGCTGCTGCTGCGGCAGCTCGCTGTTGCCGATGACCGAACCGAGGTTCAGCTTCAGGTCCTTGGCGTAGTCCGGTATGGCGGACTTCAGCTCATCGAGGGCCATGGTCACTCACCGGCCAGGAGCTTGACCGGGTCGAGGGTGTCCTCGCCGGACTTCCAGTTGCACGGGCACAGCTCGTCGGTCTGCAGGGCGTCGAGGACCCGCAGGACCTCCTTGGGGTTACGGCCGACGGAGCCGGCGGTCACCATCGTGAACTGGATCTCGTTGTTCGGGTCCACGATGAAGACGGCACGCTGGGCGAAGCCGTCGGCGCCCTCGACGCCGCAGTCGCGCATGAGGTCGTGCTTGGAGTCGGCCAGCATCGGGAAGGGCAGGTCCCGCAGGTCGGCGTGGTCCTTGCGCCAGGCGTGGTGGACGAACTCGGAGTCGCCGGAGACCCCGAGGATCTGGGTGTCGCGGTCGGCGAACTCGTCGTTCAGCTTGCCGAACGCGGCGATCTCGGTGGGGCAGACGAAGGTGAAGTCCTTCGGCCAGAAGAACACCACGCGCCACTTGCCCTCGTAGGACTTGTGGTCGATCTGCGCGAACTCCTTGCCGCTCTCCAGCGACACGCAGGCGGTCAGGTCGTAGGTGGGGAACTTGTCACCGACAGTGAGCACACGCTCTCCTTGAACAGCGGAAATCCTTCGTGGGGTTTTCCGTGGGGGTTGGACGTGCGGTCAGCATGGCACGGAGTGCATTGATCAGTGAAATAGCTAGACTGCGTCAAGTTGATCGAAGGGGGTTATCAGTCATGCCGTCACAGAGGGTGAAGCAACCCAGCCTGTCCCAGCTCAGAGCCTTTGCGGCCGTGGCCGAGCATCTCCATTTCCGGGATGCGGCGGCCGCGATCGGGATGAGCCAGCCCGCGCTCTCGGGCGCGGTTTCGGCTCTCGAAGAGACACTCGGTGTCCAGCTGCTCGAGCGTACGACCCGTAAGGTCCTGCTCTCACCGGCGGGGGAGCGGCTCGCGACCCGGGCCAAGGCCGTCCTCGACGCCGTCGGCGAGCTGATGGAGGAGGCGGAGGCCGCGCAGGCGCCCTTCACCGGAGTGCTGCGTCTCGGAGTGATCCCCACCGTCGCGCCCTACCTCCTGCCCACCGTGCTGCGGCTGGTCCACACCCGCTATCCGGAGCTGGACCTCCAGGTCCACGAGGAGCAGACCTCCTCGCTGCTGGAGGGCCTGGCCACCGGCCGCCTCGACCTGCTGCTGCTCGCCGTCCCGCTGGGCGTCCCCGGGGTCACCGAACTCCCGCTCTTCGACGAGGACTTCGTCCTGGTCACCCCTGAGGGCCATGAGCTGGCCGGCCGCACCGACATCCCCCGCGACGCGCTGCGCGAACTGAACCTCCTCCTGCTCGACGAGGGCCACTGCCTGCGCGATCAGGCTCTGGACATCTGCCGGGAGGCGGGCCGTACGGAGGGGGCGCCGGTCACGACGACCGCCGCGGGCCTGTCCACCCTGGTTCAACTGGTGGCGGGCGGCCTCGGCGTGACGCTGCTGCCGAGGACCGCGGTCACGGTGGAGACCGCCCGCAACGCCGCCCTGTTCACGGGGTGGTTCGCGGCCCCGGCGCCCTCGCGCCGGATCGCCCTCGCCATCCGCACGGGAGCGGCCCGGCACACCGAGTTCGAGGAGTTCGCCCGCTCGCTGCGGGAGGCGATGGCCACGCTTCCGGTCCGGATGGTGCCCGCCGGGGCGTGAGGGTCGATCCGCGGAGTCGTTCCGGTCGGTCCGGTCGTTCCGTCGTTCCGCGGGGGTCACTCCGTACGAAGGCCGTCCGGCCGCATCATCCGCCACAGCGGCGGCAGGCTGAGGACCGTCACCGCCAGGACGATCCCCGCGCCGACGCCGACCACCGGCAGGAACGCCCACCAGTCGGCCACCTGTTTGCCCATCATCCGCAGCAGCACGAGACCGAGACCGAGACCGCCCGCCACCGCCAGCGCCATGCCGATCCCGATCGGTACGGCGGTCTGCCACAGCACCGACCAGCTCAGCGTCGAGCGGCGCGTCCCGAAGGCGACCAGCATCGACAGCAGCCGCTTGCGGTCGCGGAGCTGCTCGACCATGGTGACCAGCAGCGAGAGGGCGACCAGCGCCATCGTGGCCGTCGCGGCGGCGAACACACCCTTGCGCACGCTGGTGAAGTGCTCGTCCCGCTCCATGTTCTGGATCGTGCGCACATCGATCAGCGGGTCGACGCGCGCGGCGGCGTTCCGCGCGTACTCCGCGGCGTCCGGAACCGCCGGGTCCAGCACGACCATGGCCGTCGTCGTCGGGGCGTCGAGCCACGAGGCGTCCACCGCGGACGGCGTGGCCAGGATGCCGAACGCCATCCAGCCCATCGGGTCGCGCCGCGCCTCCACCGTGCGCGCCGTGGCCGGGATGCGCCACAGCCGCGGCCGGGCACCCGCCCCGATGCCCAGGTCGACCTGCGCCCCCGGCCGGGCCGTCTCGGCGAGGTAGTCGTCGTCCGGGCCTTCGCGGCCGTGGGCCCGGGCGATGAAGACGTCCCCGTCCGCGCAGGACGGCAGGTCGCCGAGCTCGCGCAGGGAGGGGCAGTCGGCGACCGTGAGCTCGGTCATGGGGACGAAGTCCTCGCTCCCGCGCCGGGGTCCGGGGCGCTGCGCGGAACCGGTCGTCGTCGCGGTCACACCGGTGACGCCCTTCGCCGCCGACAGGGCGTCGATCAGCTTCCGCGCCGCACCGGCGGCGTCTGCCCCGCGTCCGTCGCCCGTGAACGTCGACATGGACAGCTGCGCCCGCGCCTCGTCCATGTTCGTGGGCCGCATGAAGTCGCTCTGTACGGCTCCGAAGAGCATCTGCAGCGTGATGGCGCCGGCCGCCGCGACGACGATGCCGCTGACCGCCCTGGCGGCCGTACCGCTGCTCAACTGGAGTCGGCGCACAGCCAGTTGCCAGGGCACCGGCCCGCCGCGCAGTCGCGCCACCGCCGTCTCGACGAGCCATGGAAGCAGTGTCGTCACGCCGGTCAGCGTCAGCAGCGCCCCGGCAGCCACCCGGTAGACGGCGAGGGAGGCGTCGTAGAAGTCGACCGGCCCGGCGAGCGCGAGCAGCGTGAGCCCGGCGGCGAGCAGGAGCAGCCGCCACCACACCCGGCGCGGGCGCGGCGTCGCGGTCCGTACGACACCGAGCGGTTCGATGGCGATCCCGCGCAGCGCGATCAGCGCCACGACGACGGCCGACACCGGCACGGCGGTCACGACCAGTGCGCAGAGCAGCGGGTCGGGGGTCAGGTCGGAGGGGAAGGCGTTGACGTCCCACACCGTCACCCGGCCGGCGAACTGCCGCAGCACGGCGAACAGTCCGGCGCCCACCGCCAGTCCGAGCAGCGCGCCGGCGAGCGCCTCGCCGGCCGCGATCCGGCGGGTCATGGCCGTGTCGGCGCCGATCAGGCGCAGCGCGGCCAGACGCCGGTCGCGCTGCTCGCCCCCGAAGCGCACGGCGGTCGCGACGAAGGCGAACACCGGCAGCAGCAGCACCACGCAGGCCATCACGATGAGCAGCAGCAGATACGCGCTGGAGATCCGGTCGGCCCCCACGTTGTGTCCGAAGGTGTCGCTGCGGCCCTCGGCGGACGCCTCGGTGAGGGCGGGTGCGTGGGCGTAGTACGACAGCTCGGCGGGCCCGATGAGCCCGGTGTCACCTATGCGGCCGACGGTCTCGTACGGGAGGCGGTCCTTCAGCAGGGCGCCCCCGGGGGAGTCGAGCAGGCGCGCGAGCGCGGGGGAGACGACCATCTCGCCGGGGCCCGGCATGGCGGCCGCGCCGGGCGGCAGCGGGGCGCGGGGGCCGTCGGGGCGCAGGACGAGGCCGCGGACGGTCCTTCCGTGGAAGAGGGTCGACGTGGCGGCGTGGAGGAAGGACCGGTCGGAGCGAGGGGCTTCCTCGCTGACCGTGACCTCGCGGCCCTGGCTGCGCAGATCACGGCCCTCGAGGACGGTGGGGACGGACGCGGCGATGAGGAGCAGCGCGGCGCCGAAACCGATGCCGAGGGCGGTGAGGGCGGTACGGGTCCAGCCGGGACGGCCGCCGGTCACCGCGAAACGGGCGCCGAGGAGCAGCTCGGCGGCGAGGCGCCTCATACGGCGACGGTCATGTCGCGCAGCCTGCCGTCGCGTACGACGACCTCGCGGTCGGAGTACGCGGCGACGCGGGCCTCGTGCGTGACGAGGACGACCGCGGCCCGGGTGTCCCTGGCGGCGGCGGTGAGCAGGTGCATCACGCGCTCCCCGTTCAGCGAGTCCAGAGCGCCGGTCGGCTCGTCGGCGAAGACCACGCGCGGCGCGGTGACCAGCGCACGGGCGACCGCCACGCGCTGGGCCTGACCGCCGGATATCTCCCCCGGCCGCCGGTCGCCGGCTCCCTCCGCCTCCAGGCGCTCCAGCCAGTCGCGGGCCTTGCGCTCGGCGGGCTTGCGGCGCTCGCCGGCCAGGCGCAGCGGCAGTGCCACGTTCTCCGCGCAGGTCAGCTCGGGCACCAGCTGGCCGAACTGGAACACGAAACCGAAATCGCCGCGGCGCAGCGCGCTGCGTCGGGCGTCCGACATGGTGGTCAGCTCGCGCCCGTCGTAGCGGACGGTACCGGCGTCCGGGCGGACGATACCGGCGAGGCAGTGCAGCAGCGTGGACTTGCCGGACCCGGAGGGGCCCATGACCGCGACGACCTCACCGGGCCGGATGCTGAACCGGGCGCCGTCGAGGGCGGGGGTCCGGCCGAAGGTCTTGACGAGGCCCTCCGCCTCCAGCAGCGCGGTCATCGTTCCCCTCCCCGGGCCGCGCCCGCGCCGCCGACCGCTTCGGCGAGCTGCCCGAGCCGCGCGGCCGTCAGCTCCAGCCACCGCAGATCGGCCTCGAGGTGGAACAGCGCGTGGTCGCAGACCAGTTGATCGGCGAGGTCGCCACCCGCCTTGCGCCGGGTCAGCTCGCGCATCAGCCTCAGGTGCTCGGTCCGCTGGGTGTCCAGCAGATCAGCGGCGCTGCGGCCGGTCAGCAGCGCGAGGACGATCTTGGTGTAGAGCGTCGACTGCAGGTACGGCTCCGGCTTCTCGGGCTGGGCGAGCCACTGCGCGACATCGGTCACCCCGGCCTCGGTGATGGCGTAGCGCTTGCGCTCGGGGCCGTCGCCCGGCTCGATGCCCTCGACCTCGACGAGCCCGTTCTTCAGCAGCCGCGACATCGTCGAGTAGACCTGCCCGTAGTGCAGCGGGCGGTCGTGGCCGAAGCGTTCGTCGAAGGCCCGCTTGAGGTCGTAACCGTGGCGGGGACCGGATTCGAGGAGCCCGAGAAGGGTGTGACCGATGGACATGCCGGCCACTCTACCCGCGGTGTATACGCGCGATGCATACCGCCGGGACAGGGTGGTGGGCCCTGCCGGGACGGGGAACCGGAGCGGCGAGCTCCGGCGTCTGGTCACCCATCGGGGATACGGGAGGGGCGGGAGAGGGGCAGGAGAGATTGCCCGTGCCGGGCAACCTTTGCGGCCTTCCGGCGGTCGGTTCCCTTGAGGGCGGGTGCCGAACGTCACCTCCCTAAAAGTCGGATATGCCCCCATCTGTCCACAGAGGGCAGTGTTAGCGTCTTGGGCTGATCCGAGGCAGACCAGGCAAAGAGACACGACGAGCGGAGCAACGAAGCAATGGGCCGAGCGGAAACGCGACAGGCCCGGCAGCGTGGGACGCGCCGGGAGAAGAGCCGCGGGGGCATACGTCGCCTCTTCACCTGGAAGAAGCTGCTGGGCACCTTCTTCACGCTCTGCCTGCTCGGGATGGGCGCTCTGTACGTCATCTATCTGCTGGTTCCCGTGCCCGCCGTCGCCAACGCCGAGGCGATGATGCAGAGCAACGTCTACAAGTACGGCAATGGCAAGATCCTCACCCGCACCGGCAAGATCAACCGGGAGATCGTCGGGCTCGAGAGGATTCCCCTGCAGGTCCAGCAGACCTTCGTCGCCGCCGAGAACAAGACCTTCTACAAGGACAACGGCGTCGACATCAAGGGCACCGCCCGAGGCGTCCTGAACACCCTCACCGGCAAGGGCAAGCAGGGTGGCTCGACGATCACCCAGCAGTACGTGAAGAACTACTACCTGAACCAGGACCAGACGGTCACCCGCAAGCTCAAGGAGCTGGTGATCGCCCTCAAGGTGGACCGGGAGAAGCAGAAGCCGGAGATCCTCGCCGGCTACATCAACACCGCCTACTACGGCCGTGGCGCGTACGGCATCCAGGCCGCAGCCCAGGCCTACTACCGCGTCGACGCCGACAAGCTCACCGTCGAGCAGGGCGCCTACCTCGCCGCACTGCTCCAGGCCCCGAGCCAGTACGACTGGACGAGCGCCTCGCCCACCGGGCGCACGCTGGTCGGCAGGCGCTGGAACTACGTCCTCGACAACATGGTCGAGCAGGGCTGGCTCGACAAGGCCAAGCGTTCCGCGATGACCTTCCCCGTCCCGAAGGAGCCCAAGGCCGCGCCCGGCATGGAGGGTCAGACCGGCTATCTGGTCGAGGCCGCCAATCAGGAGCTGATGCGCCAGGGCGTCTCCGAGGAGGAAATCAAGTCCGGCGGCTGGACGATCACCCTCAACATCGACGAGGGCCGGCAGAAGGACCTGGTCAAGGCGGTCAACCAGGAGCTGGAGGACCGGCTCGACCGCAAGGGCGACGCGTCCCACAAGGTCGTCCAGGCCGGCGCGACCTCCGTCGACCCGAAGAACGGCCATGTCGTCGCGCTGTACGGCGGCGTCGGCGCCACCGAGCACTGGCTGTCCAACGCCACCCGGCGCGACTACCAGCCCGCCTCGACCTTCAAGCCGCTGGTCCTCGCCTCGGCCCTGGACAACGGATCCGTCACCCAGGACGACCGGCAGATCGGGCTCCGGACCATCTACGACGGCACCAGCAAGCGGCCCGTCGAGGGCAGCGACACCCCGTTCGCCCCCGAGAACGAGGACAACCAGAGCTACGGGCCCGTCACCGTCCAGGAAGCCACCAACAGCTCGATCAACTCGGTCTACGCGCAGATGATCGTGGACGTCGGCCCGGACAAGGTGAAGAAGACCGCCCTGGACCTCGGGATGAAGGACGGCCCGGACTGGCCGGAGCGGCCCGCGATGTCGCTCGGCACCATGGGCGCCTCCACCTGGGACATGGCCGGCGCGTACGCCACGCTCGACAACCACGGCAAGAAGGTCACGCCGACCATCGTGAAGTCTGCCGAGCGCCGGGACCGCGTGGTCAAGGCGAAGGACCCGATCGGCGGCCAGGTGATCAGCCGCGAGGCGGCCGACACCACGACCCTGGCCATGACCGGGGTCGTCAGGAACGGCTCGGGCCGCAAGGCCGCCGGCGACTACGAGGCGGCGGGCAAGACCGGCACCTCGGAGAACAACCGCTCGGCGTGGTTCGTGGGATACACCCCCGAACTGGTCACCGCCGTCGGCCTGTTCGGCGAGAAGCCCGACGGCACCGGCCAGGTCACCCTGACCGACACCGTCGACAAGGGCCGCCGCGCCAACGGTGGTGGTTTCCCCGCCAAGATCTGGGGCGCCTACACCACGGGCGCGCTCGACGGCGGCTCGGACGCCGAGTTCGACCTGGAGGTGGACGAGTCCGCCACCGCCGCGCCGACCCCGACGCCCACCCCGACACCGACCAAGACGGAGTCGGACGACCCGGAGCCGACTCCGACCCCGACGAAGACGAAGACCCACAGGCCGGACCCGAAGCCGACCGGGACCAGGACGCCGAAGCCGCCGAAGACGCCCACGCCGACCGAGACGGAGACGACCCCGCCGGTGATCGACCCGCCGATCGAGGGCGACCAGAGCGGCGACCAGCGGCTCAAGCCTTAGGGCGCCGGCTTCTCCCAGGGAATTCACGAGCACCTCGTCGGCGCCGGCGACGTCACCGGCGACGGCCGCCCCGACCTGATCCCTACGGCCCCAGGAGCACGTACGTCTACCGCTCGACCGGCTCGACGACGTCCCCGTTGAGCGGGCGGACGACCACCCTGTACGCGGGCGAGGGCACCACGTTCGACACCATCGCCCGGGACACCCGGGCGATCTTCATGGTCGTGACAACGGACCGCGCCCCATGTGCTGCCGAGCGGCAGCGCATGGGGCGCGGTGCGTGGAGAGGACCGGCGTGGATCAGACCGCCGGGGCCGGGTAGGTCGGGTACTCCACCCCGGAGACGTGCTGGACGACCCGGATGACCTGGCAGGAGTAGCCGAACTCGTTGTCGTACCAGAGGTAGAGGATCGCGTTGTCGCCCTCGACCTTGGTGGCGCCCGCGTCGACGATCGAGGCGTGGCGCGAGCCGATGAAGTCGCTGGAGACCGCGTCGGGGGCGCTGATGAAGTCGATCTGGCGCTTGAGCGGCGAGGTCAGCGACACCTGGCGGAGGTAGTCGAGGACGTCCTCGCGGGTGGTCTCGCGGGCCAGCTGAAGGTTGAGGATCGCGATCGAGACGTCCGGCACCGGCACGCGGATCGAGCTGCCGGTGATCTTCGCCTTGAGGTCGGGCAGCGCCTTGGCGACGGCGGAGGCGGCGCCGGTCTCGGTGAGGACCATGTTGAGCGGCGCGGAGCGACCGCGGCGGTCGGACGAGTGGTAGTTGTCCAGCAGGTTCTGGTCGTTCGTGAACGAGTGGACGGTCTCCACGTGACCGCGCAGGACGCCGTACTCGTCCGCCATGGCCTTCAGCGGCGGGACGATCGCGTTGGTGGTGCAGGAGGCGCAGGAGATGATCTGCTCGTCCGGCTTGATCGTGTCGTGGTTGACGCCATGGACGATGTTGGGGACGTCGCCCTTGCCCGGGGCCGTCAGGACGACCTTGTCGATGCCGGGGCGCAGGTGCTTCGACAGGCCCTCGCGGTCACGCCACTTGCCCGTGTTGTCGATGAGGAGGGCGTCCTTGATGCCGTACGCCGTGTAGTCGACCTCCGACGGGTCGCCGGCGTAGATCACCTTGATCTCGTTGCCGTTGGCGATGATCGTGCTGTTCGCCTCGTCGACGGTGATCGTGCCCTGGAACTGGCCGTGGATGGAGTCGCGGCGCAGCAGCGAGGCGCGCTTCACGATGTCCTGCTCACCGCCCTGGCGGACGACGATGGCACGCAGCCGCAGACCGCCGGCCTTCTCGATGAGCAGGCGGGCGACGAGGCGTCCGATGCGGCCGAAGCCGTAGAGGACGACGTCGCGCGGCTCACGGCGCTCGATCTTGTTGTCGCCCGTGGCACCGGCGACGGCCTCGGCGGTGAACGCCTCCACCGACAGGCCGCGGTCGTCGGTCTTGTACGTCGCGGCGAGCATGCCGATGTCGATCTGGGAAGGACCGAGATCGAGAGTGGTGAGGGCCAGCAGGAACGGCAGCGTCTCGGTGACCGAGAGCTCACCACCGGCGATCTGCCGTGCGAAACGGTGGGTCTTGAGGATGCTGACCACCGACTTGTTCACCAAGGAGCGGCTGTGCAGCAGGACCGTGACGTCCCGCTCGCGGTGCAGCTTCCCGATGATCGGGATCATCGACTCCGCGATCTCCTCGCGGTTTTTCCAGTTGGTGAACGAGTCCTCATTGACAGTCACAAGATTATCTTTCGAGCTAGGCGGTGCTCATATGCTAGACGGCGCCGCGAAGGCCGGACCCGCCGGGGTCCGGCCCTCACCGGGTGGCCAGCTCGAACCAGACCACCTTGCCCGTGGACAGCCGGGTGGCGCCCCACCGTCTGGCCAGCCTGTTCACCAGGAAGAGACCCCGCCCGCCCTCGTCCGTGTCCCGTGCCCTGCGCTGTCTGGGCAACTGCGGAGAGTCGTCGCCGACCTCGCACCGCAGGACGTCCGTCCGCAGCAGCCGCAGTGTCACCGGCCGCTCCGCGTACCGCACCGCGTTGGTGACCACCTCGCTGATCAGCAGCTCGACGCTGTCGGAGAGCTCCTCCAGGTCCCAGCGGGCCAGCGCGCGCCGGGCCAGGCGGCGGGCCCGGCCCGGGGCCGCGTCCTCCGGCTCCAGGAACCAGTAGGCGACATCGCTCGGCGCGATCCCGTCGAAACGGGCGGCGAGCAGCGCGATGTCGTCGTCCCGGTCGCCCGGGCCGAGCATGTCGAGCACGTCGTCGCAGAGCGCCTCCAGGGGAGGCGAGTGGTCGGGCCCGGTCAGCTGCGCCGTGGCGGCGAGCCGCTCCCGCAGCTGCTCGATCCCCGTCCACACGTCCCGCAGCCGCGACTCCACCAGACCGTCGGTGTAGAGCAGCAGCGTGGCGCCGGCCGGGGCGTCCAGCTCGACCGCCTCGAAGTCGACCCCGCCCACGCCGATCGGCGCCCCCGGCGGGACCCGCAGCACCTCGGCGCGGCCGCCGAGGTGGAGCAGTATCGGCGGCGGATGTCCCGCGTTGGCGATGGTGATCCGGTGCGAGACCGGGTCGTAGACCGCGTACAGGCAGGTCGCCATCCGGTCCTGGCCGAGCCGCTGCGCCTGCTCGTCCAGGTGGTGCAGCACCTCCTGGGGCGGCAGGTCCAGGCCCGCGAGGGTCTGCGCGGTGGTCCGCAGCTGGCCCATGATCGCCGCGGAGGTCATGGAGTGCCCCATGACGTCACCGACGACCAGCGCGACCCGGCTTCCGGGCAGCGGGATGGCGTCGTACCAGTCGCCACCCACCCGGGCCGTCTCGGCGGCCGGCAGGTAGCGGGACGCGAGCTTCACCCCGGTCGGCTGGGGCAGCGAGTCGGGCAGCATCGTGCGCTGGAGCTCGTCGGCGATGTACGCCTCGCGCCCGTACAGCACGGCCTTGTCGATCCCGAGCGCGGTGTGGGTGGCCAGCTGGGCCGCCACGAGCAGGTCGTTGGGCTCGAAGGGGGGCCGGTCCGGGCGGCGCAGGAAGACCGCGGCCCCGATGACCCGGCGCCGGCCGCGCAGCGGGGCGAGGATCGCGCGGTGCCCGGTGGGCACGGTCCGGTCGGCGCCGAGCAGCTCGGGCAGCGCGGCGCGGGCCGCGGCGGAGTCGCCGAACACCGGACGCACTCCGCGCAGCACCTCGGCGAGCGCGCCGCCGGAGCGGACCTCGCACAGCTCCGCCGCGGGCGTCAGATCGGCGTCGGCGTTCAGCACCGGACCCGAGGCCGCCAGGGCTCCGGCCGCCAGTCCCTCCGGATCCACTTCGGTTAAACGCAGCCGGTCGGTGCGGCGCAGCCGCAGGACGAACGGCGCGACCGGCCGTTCGTCACCCACCGGAAGCGGGTCGCGCAGATAGACCAGGATCGCGTCGGAGAACGTCGGCACGGTGGCCCGGCACAGCCCGAGCACGATCTCGTCCAGGTCTATCCCGCGGGCGATCCGCCGCGTCGCGGCCCCCACGAACCGCAGCCGGTCGCCCTCGCGCCGCGCCGTCCCCGTCGGGTCCTGCGGCGGTCCGGCGGGGGCGGGTACGACGGCGGCCGTCGGCATGGCAGGGGCGGGCGCGGCGGTCGGCGCGGGGTGCGCCTCCTGCCGCGGCCGGGTGCGTTCCTGCGGCCGGGCAGCGAGCGGCTGCCGGCCTTCGTGGGAGGTGGGATGCTCCGTCACGCGTGGAATTCCGTCCGTCCGGGCCGGGTGTGCGATGCAATCGCTTTGTCAGCCGATGCCGCGCCTTCGCCGGGGATAAACCCCGGATCGCCGTCGTACACGAACGCGCGGCGGGCGGCATCGGTGAGGGGCGAGACTTCCGGGCGCACATCCGGCACGGCTCTCCCCCTCATGGATGACTTACGGTCAGGTCCTGCTCTGTGCTCAGCGGTTGATGCGTCTCGGCCTTGCGGAGGACGATCCTACGTTTGAACCCCGGGGGCGCATCAAGGGTCTCACGGTGCCGTGTGCGCCGGTGTGCGATCCCAGTCGGCCGGCAGCTCGGGCACGGTCCACCGAGGGTCGGGGCGCCAGTTCTCCCAGCCGTCCGAGAACGGAGCCGCCCAGGCCCGGATCTGCTCGACCGCGTCCTGCCCGGCCCGGCGCACCCGCTCGGCCTGCGCCGCGTTCATCAGTCCGCTCCGCTGGGCCTGCGCGAACTCGTCCTCGTCGCGCCACAGCCAGCTGCGGTCCGGATAGACGGAGATGTCCAGGAAGTGGTCCTCGGAGTCGATACCCCCGGACCAACGGGTGCGCGGCTCCTCCAGGTTCACGTACCAGCTGCGGAAGCGCCAGCCCCGGTCCCAGAACAGCCACACCGACCACGGGTCGCCCGGCCGCGCCAGCTTCAGTACGCCCGTGCCGAACCAGCGGGCACGGACCGTGGTGCGCGGCGCGGTGTAGCGGGTGGCGAGCGGCTCCTCGTGCACCGGAGTGCCGTCGGCGAGCACGGGCTTGACGCATTCGGTGCCCGGAGCCATCCAGACGGCGATCAGATCGTCGGTGTCCTGCACCACGGTCACCGGCCGGCAGATGTGGACCTGGCGCCGCTGGTCCGGGGCATTGCCGCGATAGCGCCAGAGGATCTGCTCCCCCGGCGCCCAGCGCTGCGTACCTGCCGTAGCTGTCATGAGCAGATCTTAGGAGCAGGACCCCCCGGTCGCTGCGACTCAGATCACGGATGCGACCGGCGGACCGCGGGGTGACCGGTCATTTTCGGTCACCCCTGGCCCAAGGTCAGTAACCCGGCAATCAGGGCCGGGTCATACGCAGGACGTCCAGGGCCTCGTCCAGCTGCTCAAGGGTGAGCAGGCCCCGCTCCACATAGCCGGAATCCAGCACCACTTCACGGATCGTCCTGCGCTCGGCCAGGGACTTCTTGGCGACCTTCGCCGCCTCCTCGTAGCCGATGTACTTGTTCAGCGGTGTGACCACGGAGGGCGACGACTCCGCGTATTCGCGGGCCCGCTCGACATTGGCCGTGATGCCGTCGACCGTACGGTCCGCCAGCAGGCGCGAGGCGTTGGTCAGCAGCCGGATCGACTCCAGCAGGTTCTTGGCGATCACCGGAAGCATCACATTGAGCTCGAAGTTCCCGGCGGCGCCGGCCGTCGCGACGGTGGCGTCATTGCCGGTGACCTGCGCGGCGACCATCAGGACGGCCTCGGGGATCACCGGGTTGACCTTGCCGGGCATGATCGACGACCCGGGCTGGAGGTCGGGCAGGTTGATCTCGGCCAATCCCGTGCGGGGACCGGAGGCCATCCAGCGAAGGTCGTTGGAGATCTTGGTGAGGCCGACCGCGATGGTACGGAGCTGGCCACTGGTCTCCACGAGACCGTCCCGGGCGCCCTGGGCCTCGAAGTGGTCGCGCGCCTCGGTGAGCGGCAGCCCGGTGGCGCGGGCGACCTCGGCGATCACGGCGGCGGAGAACCCGGCCGGGGTGTTGATGCCGGTGCCCACCGCCGTGCCGCCGAGGGGGAGTTCGGCGAGGCGCGGGAGAGAGGCGCGCAGCCGCTCGACGCCGTACCGGACCTGTGCCGCGTAACCACCGAATTCCTGACCGAGCGTCACCGGTGTGGCGTCCATCAGGTGCGTACGGCCGGACTTCACGACGTCCGAGAATTCGGCCGATTTCCGCTCCAGGGCGGCGGCCAGATGTTCCAGGGCCGGGATCAGGTCCCCGGTGACCGCCGCGGTGGCGGCGATGTGGATGGACGACGGGAAGACGTCGTTGGAGGACTGGGACGCGTTCACATGGTCGTTGGGGTGGACCTCGCGGCCCAGGCGCTCGGTGGCGAGCGTGGCGAGGACCTCGTTGGTGTTCATGTTGGAGGACGTGCCCGAGCCGGTCTGGAAGACGTCGACGGGGAAGTGCTCGTCCCAGCGTCCTTCGGCGACCTCGGCGGCCGCGTCCTGGACGGCGCCGGCGATGTCCTTGTCGAGCACGCCCAGTTCGGCGTTGACCTTGGCGGCGGCGGCCTTGATGCGGGCCAGGGCCTCGATGTGGGCCCGCTCCAGCCGTTGGCCGGAGACGGGGAAGTTCTCCACCGCCCGCTGGGTCTGCGCGCGCCACTTGGCGTGGGCGGGGACGCGGACCTCACCCATGGAGTCGTGCTCGATCCGGTACTCGCTCGTGTCGCTCATCTTCCTCAGCTTCCTGTGCGGTGCCCATAGGGGTGACCCCGGGGTCGCCCCTGATCCCCGAACCTCCCGAAAAACATGAGCACTTGTCTTGTTCTATCTATTCCCAAGTCTCGTACTCACCAGTAAAAACCGTGGGTAACCCCACATCCAGGAGGCGCGATGAGGCGCACCAGACTCAGACTCCGCTGGACCATCGCGGCCGCGGCCGCGGCGGCCGCGGCCCTTGGCTCCATGGCGGCCGTACCGGCCGGCGCGGCCGAAACCAGCCCCACCGTCCGGGCGGGCTCCGTACCGCTCTCGCCCGAACTGGAGGCGATCCGGGCCGCCGAAGCCACCAGGATCTACGGAGATCCGGCCGAACGGCCGCTCGCGGAACGCAAGACCGGCCTGATCTCGCTCGGCGACAGCGAGATCTCCGGCGAGGGCGTCGGCACCTACGAGCCCCCGACCAACGGCCCCACCAACTGGTGCCACCGCTCGCCCGACGCCGCCATCCACCGCACCGCGATCCCCGCGGACCTCACCTTCAACGTGTCGTGCTCCGGCGCGTACAGCGGCAACATCAGGATCGGCGGATCCAAGCAGTACGCCGACGAGCTCGTCCAGAGCGACAACCTCGCCATCAAGGCCCGCAACACCCGCATCAAGATGGTGCTGCTGGTGGCCGGGGCCAACGACGACCTTCAGTTCGGCCCGGTCATGACCGACTGCGTCACCCGCTACCTCACCCTCCAGGGGCCGTGCGAACCCAAGTACGCCCCCGGCTGGCAGGCACGCGTCGACGGACTCGTCCCCAAGGTCGAGCAGACCGTCCGCGACCTGCGCACGGTGATGCGCGACGCCGGATACGCCGACGGCGACTACAAGATGGTCGTCATGGGCTACCCGAGCCCCATTGGGCCCGACTTCCACGACAACCCGAATTTCCCCGGCAAGCTCTCCTGCGGCGGACTCGGCTACGACTCCGACACGGTCTGGGGCCGCAACACCGCCGTCCCCGCCTTCGAACGCGGCATGCGCAAGGCGGCGGCGAACACGGGCGCCGTCTTCCTCGACAACTCCCGGCTCTTCCACGGCCACGAGGTGTGCATGGAGGAAAGCTGGGCGCGCGGGCTCTACATCGACCTGTCCAAGCCCGGGACGCCCGACGAGAACTCGGTCCGCCAGTCCTTCCACCCCAACGCGCGGGGCCACGCGGCCTTCGCCTCCTGTCTCACCCAGATCTACAACTCCGGCCGTCGTGAGGCCGGTTGCGCGGACGTGAACTCCACGGGCAAACCGACGCTCTTCCCGCTCGCCTGGGACGACGCCTACAAGCCGCTGAAGAACGAGGCCACCGGCTCCTGCGCCGACGTCAACGCGTCGACCAGCGCCAACGGCACCGGCGTCCTCGGCTGGGACTGCCACGGCGGACGCAACCAGGGCTGGTGGTACGACTCCACCCGCAGGACGCTGCACACCCAGCTCACCCAGGACCGCTGCCTGGACGTGCCGGGCGCCACCTACCAGGCGGGCGCGGCGCTCATCATCTGGAACTGCTCCGGCGCGGCCAACCAGCAGTTCGTCCGGGACGCCGGGACGATCCGCCCGGCGGCCGCCACGCATCTGTGCGCGACCCTCGGTTCGGCGAAGGAGCCACTGCGACTCCAGCCCTGCAGCGGCGCCGCGAACCAGCGCTTCGCATAGGCGCCCGTGGAAGCGTCGTGGCCCCCGTCCGGTGCGGAGCGGGGGTCACGGCCCTGCACGGCCTCCTCACCAAGGCCTCACTACAAGGCGGCGCGCGGATACATCCACGCGACCGGCGACGGCGACTACCAGCGGCTCGAATTCCACGTCAGCCGCTGAGCGGGGTGCGTGGAAGGGGCCCCGGTGGTCCGGGGCCCCTTCCGACCATGGTCAGCCGAGGCCGGGGCCGCGCACCGGGATGTGGGTGAACGTGGGCTCCGGGGCGGGGTTTTGGAAGAAGTCGTTGCCCTTGTCGTCCACGACGATGAACGCCGGGAAGTCCTCGACCTCGATCTTCCAGACCGCCTCCATGCCGAGTTCCTCGTACTCGACGACCTCGACCTTCTTGATGCAGTCCTGCGCGAGGCGCGCCGCGGGCCCGCCGATCGAGCCCAGGTAGAAGCCGCCGTGCGTGCCGCACGCGTCCGTGACCTGCTGTGAGCGGTTGCCCTTGGCCAGCATGACCTTGGAGCCGCCCGCGGCCTGGAACTGCTCGACGTAGGAGTCCATGCGGCCGGCCGTCGTCGGGCCGAAGGAGCCGGACGCGTAACCCTCGGGCGTCTTCGCCGGGCCCGCGTAGTAGACCGGGTGGTCCTTCAGGTACTGCGGCATGTCCTCGCCCGCGTCCAACCGCTCCTTGATCTTGGCGTGCGCGATGTCGCGCGCCACGACCAGCGGTCCGGTCAGGGAGAGACGGGTCTTCACCGGGTACTTGGTCAGCTCCGCGAGGATCTGGTCCATCGGCTGGTTGAGGTCGATCCTCACCACGTCGCCGGCCTTGTCGAGGTGCTCGTCCGTGGTCTCCGGCAGGAAGCGCGCCGGGTCCGTCTCCAGCTGCTCCAGGAAGACACCCTCGGCGGTGATCTTGGCAACGGCCTGGCGGTCCGCCGAACAGGACACGGCGATCGCGACCGGCAGCGAGGCGCCGTGGCGCGGCAGCCGGACGACCCGCACGTCGTGGCAGAAGTACTTGCCGCCGAACTGCGCGCCGATGCCGATCTTCTGCGTCAGTTCGAAGACCTTCTTCTCCAGCTCCTCGTCCCGGAAGCCGCGGCCGAGCTCCGAGCCCTCGGAGGGCAGCTCGTCCAGGTAGTGCGCGGAGGCGTACTTCGCGGTCTTCAGCGCGAACTCGGCGCTGGTACCGCCGACGACGATCGCCAGGTGGTACGGCGGGCAGGCGGCCGTACCGAGCGAGCGGATCTTCTCCTCCAGGAACTTCATCATGGAGCCCTCGTTGAGGACCGCCTTGGTCTCCTGGTAGAGGAACGACTTGTTCGCCGAGCCGCCGCCCTTGGCCATGAAGAGGAACTTGTAGGCGCCGCCGTCGGTCGCGTACAGCTCGATCTGCGCGGGCAGGTTCGAGCCGGTGTTCTTCTCGTCCCACATGGTGAGGGGAGCCATCTGCGAGTACCGCAGGTTCAGCCGGGTGTACGCGTCGTGGATGCCGCGCGAGAGGGCTTCCTCGTCCCCGCCCTCGGTGAGCACGTTCTGGCCGCGCTTGCCCATGACGATCGCCGTGCCGGTGTCCTGGCACATGGGCAGCACGCCGGCCGCCGCGATGTTGGCGTTCTTGAGCAGGTCGAGGGCGACGAACTTGTCGTTCGACGACGCCTCGGGGTCGTCGATGATCTTCCGCAGCTGGGCGAGGTGCGCCGGGCGGAGGTAGTGCTGGATGTCGTGGATGGCCTCGGCGGCCAGCGTGCGCAGCGCCTCCGGGTCGACCTTGAGGAACGTACGGCCGTCGGCCTCGAACGTGGAGACACCCTCGGAGGTCACCAGGCGGTAGGGCGTGGTGTCCTCTCCCAGCGGGAGCAGATCGGTGTACGCGAACGCGGGGCCGGATGGGGGGGAGAGAGGGGACATTACGGCCATTCCTCGGGTCGACGGCTGACGCGGCACCTCCGTTGGTGACGCGCCCACAAGCGTAGAACGACCCGAAGGTGCCGATCCTGTGAGGTAAGGCTCACTTGGAACCGGCCGGTGGACCCCGCGGCGCGAATCCGGCGCCCCCTAGTCGCGATCTATCGCGTTTCGCTACGCTGCTGCCGTGGACCTCGAAAAGCAGCCCCAGAAGCCGGTCGCCCCCGCGGAGGCCGCCCCTGTCCCCGCCGACGCCCTGCGCGCGTCGGACGCCGACCGGGACCGGATCGCGGACATCCTCCGGGACGCCATGGCCGAGGGGCGGCTCGACGCCGAGGAGCACGCCGAGCGGATCGAGGCGGTCTTCCGCGCCAAGACCCTGGGCGAACTGGAGCCGCTGGTCCGGGACCTGCCGACCGCCGGGAACCGCCGCGACGCCACGCCGCGGTACAGCTACGGGCCCGAGGACTCCACCGCGCCGGCCGACACCATGGTCGCCGTCTTCTCCAGCTCGACCCGCAGGGGCCGCTGGCGGGTCGGTCGCAGGACCAACGCCTTCGCGCTCTTCGGCAGCGTCGAGATCGACCTGACCGAGGCGATCTTCGCCCAGCGGCTGACCACGATCAACGCCACGTCGATCTTCGGCAATGTCGAGGTGCGGGTGCCGGAGAACATCTCGCTGCGCGGCAGCGGCAACGGCGTCTTCGGGAACTTCGAGGTCATGACCCTCGAGGGCACGGATCCGGAGGCTCCTGTCGTCGTCGTCAACGGCTACTCGGTCTTCGGCAACGTCGAGGCCAGGCCCAAGCGCGGCAAGCGGATCGCGGACCTCCAGGAGCGGCTGCGCAAGCACCTCGGCCACTGAGGCGCCGGGGGCGTACGGGCGGGGCGGGGGAGCCGGAGAGCCCGGTGACCGGATTTCGCCGCCCCGGGTTCCGTATTTCGGAACTCAGTGCCACTCAGTGCTTATCGGCGCGCACAGGGGGTAGGGCTTGCTGCATCGTCTCTTCTCGCTCGCGAAGCCGTCGTCAGGAGTAGACCGTGCTGCAACTGCCGCATCAGCCCCTTCAGGTCGCCGCCGTTCCGCCCCAGCGTCTGCCGTCGCGGGAGGATCAGGACGGTCCCTGGCATGCGGAGGCTGTCTGCCGCCGGGACGAGGCGGGACTCTTCTTCGCCCCTTCCAAGGAGCCCACGGCCGCCCGGCTCGCCCGCGAGGAGGCCGCGAAGCGCGTCTGCGCGCGCTGCCCGGTGATGGTCGAGTGCCGGGAACACGCACTGCTCCAGCCCGAGCCGTACGGAGTGTGGGGCGGTCTCACGGCCGCCGAGCGCCGTGTCGTCCTGGCCCGCCGCCGTCGCCGCGAGGTGGAGCTCAGGAAGGCCGCGGCCGGCGACCACGTCGCCGCGGCGGGCTGACGGGTTCTTGCCCGTACGGGAAGGGGCGCCCCCACCGCACATGGGGGCGCCCCTCTTCGTTGCTTCTTCCCGGCTCGCGGGTGTCGCGGGCGCTACTTCGCCCGGTCGAAGTCGATCTTGCTGTAGGCGCGCAGCTTCGACAGCCGGTGCGTCGAGTCGATCTGCCGGATGGTGCCGGACTTGGACCGCATCACCAGCGAGGACGTGGTGGCCGTCTCGGAGCGGTAGCGGACACCGCGCAGCAGCTCGCCGTCGGTGATGCCGGTCGCGACGAAGAACACGTTGTCGCCGCTGACCAGGTCGTTGGTGGAGAGCACCCGGTCGAGGTCATGGCCCGCGTCCAGTGCGCGCTGTCGCTCGGCGTCGTCCTTGGGCCAGAGCTTGCCCTGGATGACACCGCCGAGGCACTTGATCGCGCAGGCGGAGATGATGCCCTCCGGCGTGCCGCCGATGCCCAGCAGCAGGTCCACGCCCGTGCCTTCGCGCACGGCCATGATCGAGCCGGCCACGTCGCCGTCGGAGATGAACTTGATGCGGGCGCCGGTCTCGCGGATCTCCTTGACGATGCCCTCGTGACGGGGGCGGTCCAGGATGACGACCGTGACGTCCTCGGGGGACATGTTCTTCGCCTTGGCGACCCGGCGGATGTTGACCGGGACGGGGGCGTTGATGTCGACGAAGTCGGCGGCCTCCGGTCCGGTGACCAGCTTGTCCATGTAGAAGACCGCGGACGGGTCGAACATGGTGCCGCGGTCGGCGGCGGCGAGCACGGCGATGGCGTTCGGCATGCCCTTGGCGTTGAGCGTGGTGCCGTCGATCGGGTCCACGGCGATGTCGACCTCGGCGCCCGTCCCGTCGCCGATGCGCTCCCCGTTGTAGAGCATGGGGGCTTCGTCCTTCTCGCCCTCGCCGATGACGACGACGCCGTTCATCGAGACGGTGGAGACGAGGGTGCGCATGGCGTTGACCGCCGCGCCGTCCGCGCCGATCTTGTCGCCGCGGCCGACCCAGCGGCCGGCCGCCATGGCGGCGGCCTCGGTGACCCGGACGAGCTCCAGGGCCAGGTTGCGGTCGGGGGCCTCGGGAGAGACCTCGAGCTCGGACGGCAGATGATGCTCGGTCATCGGAGCGCACCTTTCTGTACGGCGACGGCCGGAGGAAATAGAGGGTGGGGCGACTCTATCGGTACGTCGACAAATTGAGCAGAGGGGCCCACGTATGAGCAGACCACCGTGATGCGAACATGGTGGGCGTGGCAGGTATGCGAGGCAAGCAGACAGTGCGCGGGATGATTAAGTCGATGACGGTCATTGTGGCCGCCGCCGGTGTGATGTACCTCTTCGTTCCGCATGATGAGCAGGCCGTCCCGGTCCCGACGAAGGACTACCGGGTCGAGCTGCTGACGGCGCAGCGCGCCGCGCCGTACCCGGTGCTGGCGCCGGAGGGCCTCGAGGACGGCTGGCGGGCGACCACCGTCTCGTACAAGCGCGAGACCGGGGACGCGTGGCACCTGGGGTTCCTCGACCCGGACACCCAGTACGTCGCGATCGAGCAGTCGACCGAGCCGACGGACAAGTACGTGCCGCGGGTGACCCAGAAGGCCGCGAGGACGAGCGGGACGCTGACGGTCGCGGGGCAGGTCTGGCAGCGCTGGGAGGGCCCGAAGTACGACGCGCTGGTGCGCGTGGACGGGAAGGCGACGACCGTGGTGACGGGAACGGCGTCCTTCGACCGGCTGGCGGAGATGGCGGCGGCGCTGAAGGCGCGGCAGCCCAAGGCCTGACCGGCGGACATGCCCCAAGGCCTGACCGGCGGACCTGCGGCGACGGCCCCGGACACCTGAGGGTGTCCGGGGCCGTCGCCGTTGTGTGCCGCCGCCGTCAGATGGTGGTGATGACGTCCTCGTAGGCGAGGCGGGGCGAGCGGGGGAACGAGGAGTCGGTACCCGGCTTGCCGATGTTGACGA
Organism: Streptomyces sp. NPDC038280; assembly: GCF_055600045.1. Classification (NCBI taxonomy): domain Bacteria; kingdom Bacillati; phylum Actinomycetota; class Actinomycetes; order Kitasatosporales; family Streptomycetaceae; genus Streptomyces; species Streptomyces sp. NPDC038280. Next base: position 189,862 of record NZ_JBVJYZ010000009.1, on the reverse strand, counting down.
CCATCAGGGGGGTGTGGTCGTCGTCCAGGAACTCCTTCTGGACGCCCCGGAAGTCGAAGCCCGTCATCGGCCCCGCGGCGAGACCGGCGGCGCGCACGCCGACGATGAAGTACGCGGCCTGGAGGGTGGCGTTCAGGGCGGCGGAGTCCTCGCGGACCGGGCGCTCGCTGAAGAACATGTCCTTGGCCTGCGGGAAGTGCGGCAGGAGCGAGGGCAGCTCGTGGTGGAACTCGTTGTCGGCGGCGAGGATGGCCACGAGCGGGGCGGCGGCGGTCTTCGCCTGGTTGCCCTCGGCCATGTGCCCGACGAGCCGGGCGCGGGCCTCGTCCGAGCGGACCAGGACGATGCGCAGCGGCGTCTGGTTGAAGGCGGTCGGCCCGAACTTGACCAGGTCGTAGATCGCCTGGACCTGCTCCTCGGTCACCGGCTCGTCGGTGAACGTGTTGGCGGTGCGGGCCTCACGGAAGAGGAGGTCCTGGGCGGCGGGGTCGAGAACGAGGGTCATGCTGCGTACCTTCCGGACGTGCAAGGGATCAAGCGATGTCCAAAAACGTACGCCCCGATAGGTTAAGTTTCAACTAAACCGACAGCGTGGTGAGCCGACTCACAAGGGTCGAGTGGGGTGCGGGCCCCAGGGAACGCGGGCGGGCTGGGCTAGTCGTCGGTGCCGGGCCCGCCGGCGTGGTCCTGCTCCGCCAGGGCCGCGTCGAGGCGCGCACGGGCGCCTTCCAGCCAGCGGCGGCACACCTTGGCCAGCTCCTCGCCGCGCTCCCAGAGCGCCAGGGACTCCTCCAGCGTCGTGCCGCCCGCCTCCAGGCGGCGGACGACCTCGATCAGCTCGTCGCGCGCCTGCTCGTAGCCGAGCGTCGCCTCTTCCGTCTTCGCAGCCATGCGCTCCACCCTAAGCGTGAGGTCCGGCCGTGCGGCGCACCGCGAATTCGCCTTCGGCGACCCGCGCGCGGAGCTCCTCGTCCTCGGCGACCTCCTCCGGGGAGCGGACCACGGACCCGTCCGCCCGCTGGAGCACCGCGTATCCGCGCTCCAGCGTCGCGGCGGGCGAGAGCGAGAGAACCCGGGCGCGGGTGTGGGAGAGCTCGGAGTCGGCCCGGTCCAGCAGATGCCCGAGGACCCGGCGGCCCCGCGCCAGCAGGGCGTGCAGCTCGTCCTCACGCTCCTCCAGCATCCGGTGCGGCCGCTCCATGACGGGCCGCGCCAGAGCGTGCGCCAGGCCGCGTTCCTCGCGGTCGAGCAGACCCCGAAGGCTTCGCAGGGACCGGTCCCGCAGGGCCTGCACGCGCTCCAGCTCCTCACCCACGTCCGGTACGACCTTCTTGGCCGCGTCGGTCGGGGTGGACGCCCGCAGATCCGCGACGAGGTCGAGGAGGGGCGAGTCCGGTTCGTGGCCGATGGCGGAGACGACGGGCGTGCGGCAGGCGGACACCGCCCGTACGAGCTGTTCGTCCGAGAACGGCAGCAGATCCTCGACGCTTCCACCGCCCCGCGCGACGATGATCACGTCGCACTCGGAGAGCTCGTCGAGTTCCTTGACGGCCTGGACGACCTGGGTGACCGCGTGGACGCCCTGCACCGCGACGTTGCGCACCTCGAAGCGGACGGCGGGCCAGCGGTGGCGGGCGTTCTCCAGGACGTCCCGCTCGGCGGCGGACGCGCGCCCGCAGACCAGGCCGACCAGCTGGGGCAGGAACGGCAGCGGTTTCTTCCGGTCCAGCGCGAAGAGTCCCTCGGCACCGAGGGACCGCTTCAGCTGCTCGAGCCGGGCGAGCAGCTCACCGATGCCGACGGGCTTTATCTCGACGGCACGCAGCGAGAGCTGGCCGCGGGGCGCGTACCACTCGGGCTTGGCGTGCACGACGACGCGGGCGCCCTCGGAGACGATGTCCGCGACGGCGTCGAAGACCTGGCGATAGCAGGTGACGCCGACGGAGATGTCGTACGAGGGATCGCGCAGCGTCATGAAGACCACCCCGGCGCCGGGCCGGCGCGACAGCTGCGTGATCTGTCCCTCGACCCAGACGGCCCCGAGCCGGTCGATCCACCCGCCAATGAGCCGGGACACCTCACCGACGGGCAGGGGAGCTTCGGCAGACGTGGAAAGACCCATGCGCCGAGCGTATCGGCCGTCGCCAACCGCCCGGCCCTCATCGCACCCCGAGGTCCAAGAGCGGGCGCCCCGCCCTCGTCGCCGGCCGGGGTGCTGCGGGCGGCGCGGTGCCAGGGCTGGGCGACCGGCCCTCGCCCGGCCCTCTCCACCGAGGTGCCACGGGCGCCGGGCTCTCGCCCGGCCTCCCCACCGAGGCGTCCTGCCCTCGACGCGCGCCCAGGCCAAGAGCGGGCGCCCCGCCCTCGTCGCCGGCCGGGGTGCCGGGGGCGGTGCGGGCTTCCCCATCGAGGCGTCCTGTCCTCATCGCCCGGCGAGGTGTCCCGCCCTCGTCGCTCCCCGAGGTCCAAGAGCGGGCGCCACGCCCTCGTCGCCCGCGAGGTGCCAGGGCCTGCCCGACCCTCAGCGCGCGCCGAGGCCCCTTCCCGCTCCCTGGACCGCGAGCACGACCAACCCGACGCCCAGCCAGATCACCCCCACCACCTGCGCGGACGGCGACGCCTCGACGATCACCGCGATCAGGATGCCCGCCCCGGCCACCGGCAGCACCACGTGCCGCAGCCAGTGCGGCGGGCCCTCCGCCCGGCGGACGGCGAACCAGCCCACCACGCTCGCGTGCAGCAGCACGAACGCCGTCAGGGCGCCGATGTCCACCACCGAGACGAGGTGGTCCATGCCGTCGTCGCGCCGCGCCGCCCACACCGCCGCCACCAGCGTGACCACGGCGGCGAAGAGCAGCGCCACCCGCGGCACCCCGGAGTCGGTGCGCGCGAGCGCGTGCGGCAAGCGGCGGTCGCGGGCCATCGCGAAGACCAGCCGCCCGGCCGCCGCCTGCCCGGCCAGCGCCGCGAACGCCGCCCCGATCGCCTTGCTCACCGCCACCAGGTCGTGCAGCCAGCCGCCCACGGACGCGTCCACCGCGTCGTAGAAGGCCGACCCCTGCCTCACCGGCTCCACGGCGAGCTCCGCCGAGGACATCGGCTCCAGCAGTGCCACCAGATACGTCTGCGCCACGAAGAGCACGCCCGCCAGCGCAAGACAGAACAGCACCGCCCGCGCCACCTTCGCCGACCCCCCGGTGACCTCCTCCGCGAACGACGCGATCGCGTCGAAGCCGAGGTACGAGAGCACGGCCACGGACACCGCTCCGAACACCGCCGCCATCGAGAGCCCGGCGTCCCCGCCGAGCGGCGACCACCAGTCGCGCTGCGCCCCGTCCCGTACGAGCACCACCACCGCGGACACCACGAACACCAGCAGCACCACGATCTCCATCGCGAGCACCGCGAACCCGACCCGGGCCGCCGCCCGCACGCCCCACAGGTTGAGCAGTGTCGTGACCACCACCGCGAGCCCGGTCCACACCCACCGGTCGATGTCCGGCACCAGCGCTTCCATCGCGATGCCGGAGAAGAGATAGGCGACCGCCGGGATCAGCAGATAGTCGAGCATCGCCATCCACCCGGCGATGAACCCCGGTCCTTCCCCGAGCCCCTTGCGGGCATACGTGAAGACCGAGCCGGCCTGCGGCGCCACCCGGACCATCTGGGCGTAGCTGAATGCGGTGAAAGCCATCGCGACCGTCGCGACCAGATAGACCAGCGCGACCGCTCCGCCCGACTTGGCGTCGAGCGTGCCGAAGACACCGACCGGCGCCATGGGCGCGATGAAGAGCAGCCCGTAGACGACGAGATCCCGGAATCCGAGCGTTCGCCGCAGCTCCTCGCCCGTCCCCGTCTCCTGTGCGCTGGTGCCGGTCATGCCGATCAGTCTCAGCCAACGAGCCGACCTTTCCCGTGTACGGCGCGGCCTTACGATGGGACGCATGACTGCTACGCCTGCCGCGCCCGCTGCCCGCCGCGTCCTGCTCGCCGCCCCCCGCGGCTACTGCGCGGGCGTGGACCGCGCCGTCATCGCCGTGGAGAAGGCACTGGAGCAGTACGGTGCGCCGATCTACGTCCGCCACGAGATCGTCCACAACAAGTACGTCGTACAGACCCTGGAGAAGAAGGGCGCGATCTTCGTCGACGAGACCGCGGAGGTCCCCGAGGGATCCATCGTGATGTTCTCGGCGCACGGCGTCGCCCCGGTCGTCCACGACGAGGCCGCCGGCCGCAGGCTCGCCACCATCGACGCGACCTGCCCCCTGGTGACCAAGGTCCACAAGGAAGCGGTCCGCTTCGCCAAGGAGGACTACGACATCCTCCTGATCGGCCACGAGGGCCACGAGGAGGTCATCGGCACGTCGGGCGAGGCGCCGGACCACATCACGCTGGTCGACGGGCCCGAGGACGTCGCGAACGTGACCGTGCGGGACGAGTCGAAGGTCGTCTGGCTCTCCCAGACGACGCTGTCGGTCGACGAGACGATGGAGACGGTCGACGCGCTCAAGGAGAAGTTCCCGCAGCTGCTGTCGCCTCCGAGCGACGACATCTGCTACGCCACGCAGAACCGCCAGATCGCGGTGAAGAAGCTGAGCGAGGACGCCGAGCTCGTCATCGTCGTGGGGTCCAAGAACTCGTCGAACTCGATCCGCATGGTCGAGGTCGCCCTCGACGCCGGCGCCCCCGCGGCGCACCTCGTGGACTTCGCCGACGAGATCGACGAGGCCTGGCTGGAGGGCGTCACCACGGTCGGTCTGACCTCCGGCGCCTCGGTCCCCGACGTCCTGGTCGACGGTGTCCTGGAATGGCTGGCCGAGCGCGGTTACGCCGACGTGGAGACCGTGAAGACCGCCGAGGAGTCGATCACCTTCTCGCTGCCCAAGGAGCTCCGCCGCGACCTGCGCGCCGAGGCCGCCGCGCTCATGAAGCAGTGACCGTCAGCGGCTGCCCGTAACGTTGTGTCCATGAACGTCTTCGGAGTGGACATCGGCGGATCGGGGATCAAAGGCGCCCCGGTGGATCTGGAGCGCGGTGATCTGGCAGAGCCGCGACACAAAGTACTGACCCCACAGCCCGCGACACCCGACGGTGTCGCGGGCTGTGTCGCGGAGGTCGTGGAGCACTTCGGCTGGTCGGGCCCGGTCGGGGTCACCTTCCCCGGAGTCGTCACCGGCTCCACGATCCGTACGGCCGCGAACGTGGACAAGAGCTGGATCGGCGTCGACGCGGACGCCCTGCTGAGCGAGCGTCTGGGCGGCCTGCCCGTGACCGTCCTCAACGACGCGGACGCGGCCGGGGTCGCCGAGATGAGCTTCGGAGCCGGCCGGGGCCGCAAGGGCACGGTGGCGCTGTTGACGTTCGGTACGGGCATCGGAAGCGCGCTCTTCATCGACGGCCGTCTCGTGCCCAACACGGAGCTGGGCCACCTGGAGCTGAAGGGCCACGAGGCCGAGAAGCGGGCCTCGACGAAGGTCAAGGAGGACGAGGGCCTGAGCTGGGAGCACTGGGCGCGCCGGGTGGGGAAGTACCTCGCCCATCTGGAGATGCTGTTCTCGCCGGAGCTGTTCATCATCGGCGGAGGGGTGAGCCGCAAAGCGGACAAGTTCCTGCCGCTGATCGAGGGGATCAAGGCGGAGATGGTCCCGGCCGAGCTGGAGAACAACGCGGGGATCGTGGGAGCGGCGATGACGGCGGGGGCGCTGAGGGGCGCCGCCACCACCGGAGCCTAGAGGCCTGCGCCTTGTGCGCCGAGGAGGGGCGCGAGGCCCGGCAGGCCCGGAGCCGGGCGCCGCCACCGCCGGAGCCCAGAGGCCTGTCGTCTGCGTGGGGCTGGGGTACGCGGACCCGGCAGGCCCCGAGACGGGCGCCGCCACCGCCGAGCCCGAGGCCTGTCTTTCGGGCTGGCCCGGGGCCAGGATCCGAGGACAGGCTCTAGGGGCCTTCGGACCGCACCGGACGGGCGGCCTCGGGGGCGGGGCGGCGGACAGGTGCGCCGGGGCCGCGGGCCGCCGCGGCACGCTGGCGGCGGCCCATGAGCCGTACCTTCCGCACACAGGTGATCACGCCGGCGACGAGCGTGCCGCCGTACAGCCAGCCGGCGTGCACGGCGAGGGCGGTGACGACCGCCATCGCCTGCCCGCCGAGGCCGCCCGCCCCGCCCGAGATGGGGACGACGCCGACGGCGAAGGCGATCGGGACGCTGATCGGGGCGGTGACCAGGTCCGCCGCCCTGACCCAGAGCGCGGTCAGGGCGCTGACCGGCAGGAACAGCAGCCCGTAGACCACTGCCGACTCGTCGAAGAGCAGCCAGTCCAGACAGCCGAGCACCAGCATCGCGGCGGACGCGAACAGTCCGCCGCCCAGGCCGGTCAGCCGGGGTCCGGGCAGCCGGCGCAGGGCGACGACCGCCGGCGGCGCGGGCCGCCCGGCCTGCCCGGGCCTTCCGCCGCGCCCGCTTCGCGGCTCGACCTGATAGACGGCCGCGCTTTCGGCGAACGCACCGGCCGGGGGAAGAGGGGGCTGAGGCCGCTGCCGGCCCCGGGGGTGACGTGTCCTGGGCTGCTCCACTTGGACAACGTAGGTCGGGAGTGCCCCGGAAACAGGTACGGGACACGCACTTTGGCCGAGCTTGGCGCTGAGATCGACGCGCGGGTCGCCATGGCGCCACCCGCGCGCCGGCTGCCCGCCCCCGGGACGGCCCGTCGCGGCCGGGGGCGACACGCCCGTAAACTGGGGGATCGGCCCACCACCCGGCCCACCATCCGCACTGCAGGAAGTCGTCAACGTGTCGCTCACGATCGGAATCGTCGGTCTGCCGAATGTCGGCAAGTCGACCCTGTTCAACGCCCTGACCAAGAACGACGTGCTGGCGGCCAACTACCCGTTCGCCACCATCGAGCCGAACGTCGGTGTCGTCGGCGTCCCCGACGCCCGGCTGGCGAAGCTGGCCGAGATCTTCGGCTCGCAGCGGGTCCTCCCGGCGACGGTCGACTTCGTCGACATCGCGGGCATCGTCCGTGGCGCGAGCGAGGGCGAGGGCCTGGGCAACAAGTTCCTCGCGAACATCCGTGAGTCGGACGCGATCTGCCAGGTCATCCGTGCCTTCAAGGACGAGAACGTCGTGCACGTCGACGGCAAGGTCTCGCCGAAGGACGACATCGAGACGATCAACACCGAGCTGATCCTCGCCGACCTGCAGTCCGTCGAGAAGGCGGTCCCGCGTCTGACGAAGGAGTCCCGCCTCCAGAAGGACAAGGCGGCGGTCCTGGCGGCGGTCGAGTCGGCCCAGAAGATCCTGGAGTCGGGCCAGACCCTCTTCTCCGCGGGCATCACCAAGGGCACGGAGCAGGGCGACCTCCTCCACGAGCTGCACCTGCTCACCACCAAGCCCTTCCTCTACGTCTTCAACGTCGACGAGGACGAACTGGTCGACGAGGACTTCAAGAACGAGCAGCGCGCGCTGGTGGCCCCCGCCGAGGCGATCTTCCTGAACGCCAAGATCGAGTCCGAGCTCATCGAGCTCGACGACGACGAGGCCCTGGAGCTCCTGCAGTCCATGGGCCAGGAGGAGCCGGGCCTCGCGACCCTGGGCCGGGTCGGCTTCGACACCCTCGGCCTCCAGACGTACCTGACGGCCGGCCCCAAGGAAACCCGCGCCTGGACGATCAAGAAGGGCGCGACGGCCCCCGAGGCGGCCGGTGTAATCCACACCGACTTCCAGAAGGGCTTTATCAAGGCCGAAGTCATCTCCTTCGAGGACCTGGTCGAGACGGGCTCGGTGGCCGAGGCCCGCGCGAAGGGCAAGGCCCGCATGGAGGGCAAGGAGTACGTGATGCAGGACGGCGACGTGGTGGAGTTCCGCTTCAACGTGTAGCGGCTGACGTATCACCACGTCGCTGATCTGGCAAACGTGCAGGTCAAAAGGGGTCCGACTCTTCGGAGTCGGGCCCTTAGTTTTTTCCCGTGCTGGGATGGTGCTGGGATAGCTGACCCCTCGTCACCTGTCATCACCCCTGCTCATCCCTACCGTGCTGGGATCGTGCTGGGAAGAGATGAGAGCGCCCGTGCTGGGGCGAGCACTGTCCAGAGCTGCGCCCGGCGGCAGGAAGCGCACTGGCGAACGACCCTCCTGACGCCTTCTTCATGACTCCGAGGCCGGAGCAGATCTGCACGCGCCCGACGTTTTCGATCTCCTAGCCGAGAAGGAGAAAGCTTCGGGCCTGGTCTCCGGATCCGTGTCTCACTCGCCTCTCCGTACGCTTTGAAGCGGTCACCGTCGCAAGAATCTGGTGTCGAACAGGCGCCAAGCCGGTTGGCGTACGGCCTGCTGGCCCTTCGGCCCGTCGTAGAGCAGGTGCGCACGATGCAACATCAACCGCAGGTGACGGGCGAGGCCAGACTCCTCGCCATGGTGCCCCCGGTCGAGCAGTACGGCCGACGAGGTGCCATCGGCATGGCGCAGCACCGCATCGACGGTATGCCCGTGCACCGGAACGCCGAGCTCGACTGGTTCCCCGCTGCTTACGGACAGCTGTTGGTAGAGACGTTTGAGCAGCTCATCCGGCGCAGCAGTGGTGGTTGAGCCGCCACCGCTGCTTTCGGCCGCTTCGCGCAGCGCCGCGGCGACCACTCCGCCCATGTCCTGCCACAGTGCGATGTCGCCGACCACGAGCAGGTGGGAGCGGGCCCGGGTGATGGCTACGTTCCAGAGGTTGAGCTGCCGGGCGACCCAACCGACGGAACCAGGCGGCATGCCCTCGCCGGCGACCAGGGAAAAGACCATCAGGTCGCGTTCGCCGCCCTGGAAAGTGTGCACCGTACCGATACGCAGACGGTCGGGGTTGTCCGGATCACGGAGGTCCCGCAGGCGCTGTCGCAGAACCTCGGCCTGTCCCTTGAAGGGCGTGACCACGCCGATAGTTGCCTCAGGTGGCAGGTCACGAAGCCGCCCGCGAACGAAGGCTTTCACCGTTTCGATCTCGGAGTCGTTCATCCAGGAGCCGCTGCGACTTTCGCGCACCGCCTGCCCACGGATGTCGATCCAGCTCAGGGACGGTCGGTTTAGGGACGCACGGCCGCGGGTGTCGGTGAGGATAGTGAGCGCGCCGTCGTAGAAGAGCTCGTTCGCCAGGGACGCGATCTCAGGATGGCATCGAAAGTGTTCGTCGAGGAGCAACGCACCTCGGGTCGCGTTCTCTGCCGCATGGAAAGCGGAGTGACGCCGATGGGCGAGCCGGTGCTGCTCCAGCCACACGGCGCGGAGGCCCGCTTCCCGCCGCAGTCCGGCTTCACGTGACGGATCCAGCTTGGAGATGTGGGGCAACTGCATGGCGTCGCCGATGACCAGGGCACGTCGCGCCCGGTAGAGGAGGGGAAGGATGTGCGGGATGGCGCACTGGCTCGCCTCGTCCACGATCACTAGGTCGAACAGGGCCGGGTCGGTGGGGAACCGGCGGGCCGAGAGGCTGGTCACGGCCCACGCCGGGGCTGCCTCCAGCGCACCGTCCACCGCAGGCCAGTCGGGCACGCCGGGCGGGGTGCTCAGCAGCTCGAGGATGCGCTTCTTGCCGTTGAAGGCTTTGGTGGAGACGACGCTCCGCCACAGTTCGAGGGAGGCTTCCCGCACTCTCCGCTCGGCCTCGTTCAAGGCGCTGGACAGAGCCTTGTCGTCAACGGCCGCCGCGTCGTCGACGTGCTCGCGCCACTCCGCCTCGGCGGCAGCGAATGCGGCCAACGATCGGCAACCTGCTACGGGGTCGCCCGCCGGGGTGTTCAGCCGGAGGCGTTTCAGCAGTCGTCCGCACCACCAGGCCCGCACGCGGGTTGGTAGCCGGGACTGCGCACGCCGCTCGGCTCTGCGGACCAGCTGTGCCAAGTCGATCGGAGGGGGCAGCAAGCCGACAAGGTCCGCCACCGGCACCCCCAGGAGACCCGCGCGCTCTTCGCGGCTCTCCCCGGCTCGGAGCATCCTCAACTCGTTCAAGGCGGTCTCGGCGAGCAGGCCACGCACCCGGTCCAAGGCGTCGTCCGCGACCTGGACGTCCATCCCGGTCGTCGCGATCGTGCGAGCCGCAGCACCGGAAGACCGGAGCTGGGAGAGCGTCGTGTGTTCCCTCTTACGGTAGTCGACCCTGCCTCCGTCCCTTCCCGGTGACGATGTCGAGCCAGTGCGCACCAAGCTGCCGGGGAGGAGCTGTTCGCAGCGGTCCCAGACCTCGTTCACGGCCTCGTTGTTGGTCGAGGCCACGAGGACGCGCTGTCCGGCGGCCACTGCCGTGGCGACGGTGTTCGTCACGAGCTGGCTCTTACCGGTTCCCGGAGGGCCGGTGGCAGTGGTAAGTCGATGGGTCATGGCGGACCGGATCACTGCGGCCTGTGCCTCGTTGCAGGGGAGCGGAGTGACCAGTTGCACCGGCCCGGAACTGGGAACAGGCCCAAGGGAGTTGCGCTCACCCGGAAGGGGAGAGAGTGCGGCCAGTGCGGTCTCCTGGATCTTCTCGAGTGCGCCGGAGATGTGATCGAAGTCTCTCAGCAGCCCTCTCACGTAGGTGGTCTCGGGTTGGGCCAGGAACAGCACGGCGGCGTTGCGAGCCCCTTGCACCGGGGTGCGTACGTCGATGGAGGGAGCGAGCCGGTCCGGACGCAGTTCCTCCGCAGCAGGCAACCCGTACTCGTTCCGCAGCAGGACGCCTATGTCATCCGCCATCAAGTCGTGCTGACCGCGCTGCCATTGAGGGTAATAGTCCTCGGCGAGCTGGGCGGCCTGTTCCTCACCCAAGTGAGTTCGCGCGAGCTGGGGGTGCGGGACGACGGGGCCGTACGGCTTGAGCCGGATCTCCCCGTCCACATGCACCGTCTCGACCCGGCGGACGAGTAGCGGGGCGAACCGGTGACGGCTGTGCGCCCTGCCACCGCGGGGAGCGTCCAGGAGGACAGCAGGGTAGCCCGTCCACAGTTCGGCGTCCTGCTCCGCGGCCGCCTGGACGAGTTCGGTGGCTTCCGGCGGGAGCGGGGCGCACCCGTCCTCGTCGAGCTCTCCGGAGAGGAACTGTTCCGCACCGGTCAGGCACACGTACGACGTGCCGTGATCGCCGACGGACAGCAGAGGGGTCTCGGTCTCCTCCGCCAGCACACACTCCCGGTAGTACGTGAGCAGCGATGCCCAGGAAGCAGCGGACCGGGACGCCTTGGGGGTGGCGGAAGCGCTGGCCCCTTCAGAGCCGGCAGCTGCGGGCTGTCTGCGGGAGAGCGGTTCGAGTAGAGGCGGGCTGCCCAACGGACTGGCGGCCAGGACAATATGGTCGTCGACCCCGTGCGCGGAGTGGACGGGCACTTGCCGCCCGCCGTTCTGACCTCTCATCCGGCGGTTCACGTAATGAAACAGGTCGGACACCGTCACTTCGGCGCCGCTGTTCTTTCTGCTGACCTTGCCCGTCCGCAGCGCCTCGATCACCTCGGCAGTGAACGCGGACGGCTGGATCTCGCCGCTCGCGGCGGCTCCGGCGAAGGAGTCCTCACTGGCCCGGGAGGAAGACATGACGAAGACGCCTCGGCTGGTCAGAAGGGCTTGCTCACCTGATTTCGCGACCGGCTCGCCAGCGCGACGGTCGGAGGTGCGCAGGCCAACGGCGAAGCCGCCGCTGCGACAGCAGTCGATCATCACGACCTTTTGCGGCGATGGACATTGCTCCAGCAGCTCGTTGACGAAACCGGAGCTGACTCCGGTCTCCTCAATCCGGTCGTAGTCGGTGTCCGTGGCGATGAAGTGGAACTCCCCGCCCGACTGCATACGCCGAGACCCGTGCCCGGATACGTACAGGAACACCAGTTCGTCGGAAGCGCCGTCCAGTAGGAACTCGGCGATGTCCTCCCGCATCTGGTCTGCGTCGAGGTCGGGCAGTTCCTTGATGGCGGTGAAGGCACCGATGTCTCGGTGGCGCAGGACCTGGCGCATGCCCCACAGATCCGCACGGACCGAGGGCAGGGGAGCGAAACGGTCGTCGTCGTACCGTTCGTTGCCGATCAGCAGAGCCCGACGGCGGGTCGTGCGCGTCACGACGGCTCTTCCTCGTCAGGGCCTGCGTCGGCCGGCCTCACTTTGTCGAGGAACTCGCGCATCATCCGCTCCTGCGCGGCATTGGGAGACCCAGTCACAGTGAGGCTGTGTCCGTCACCGGAGATATTCACTTCCAAGGAGCGCTCCCGCCTCGCGGCGCACCACTCCTTGATCGCGGTGATCAGCACCTGGCCAGCAGGCCGCGAGACCGCCGCGACGCTCGCCCACAGCGCCACGTCCCCGACTCCTGCGCTCTTGCTGCTCGGCTCGACCAGTCTCTGCTCCGGTGCGAACTCTACTGTGCAGACGTCCGAAATGCGCAGAGTCTCCAACAGGTCGACAGTCAGCCGTTCCTGCCGCAACGTGTCCCCGCCGGTCGGCACGGTCAGCAGCCACGGTCGTTCCTCGCCTTTCATGCACACCTTTCGTTGTTCGATCCGTGCGTACGTCGCGTGTCGTCTGCGGCCTGTCAGTTCCTGCCCATCGGCCGGGCCAATGTCTCCGCGGCCGGAAGAAGCCGTATCGCCATGACGGACCCGTCCTCACGCAGTGAGACAGGACCGCCCCATCGATCGCGTAGCCGCCGGGCGGACGCGCGGTTCGTGCCTGCGTGGGCGGTACGGCGGTACTGTTCGACCTCGCCCTTGCTCAGGCACGCGAAGAGGTCCTCGGCCAAGCCGGAGAAGACCTCGACTCGGGTGCCCTTCAGCCGGAACACGTGGTCGGTCCCAAGGAAGCGGACTCCGCGGATCTCGGCTTCGGCGTCCTGCACGATGCCGGTGCCCGCATGGGTGAAGCCCTCAAAGCTCTCGCGCCCTTGGCGCTCCGTCAGGTACCTGGCGGCCAGATCACCGCTGCCGGTGAAGGCGGCAAGTCCCGCCGCTCCGGTCCGTACGATGTTTCTGCGGAACCAGGCGAAGTTCTCCGGGAGCACCTGAAAGCCACCGCCGTACACGGCGTCCTGGTCCCCGTCGGTCGGCGCGAGGAGCACCTGGGGAAAGAAGTTCTCCTGGCTCAGCTTTGAGTCGGCATCGGCCAGCGGGTCGCCGGAGTCCACCAGAAGTGCACCGCTGCCTGGAGCGTGCAGGACGTGCACGATGACGCCGCCCTGCCCGAGCAGCTCGGTGGACATCACCAGGGCGGGCGTGGTGTTCCACGGGCCCACATGGAACGCTTCGGCCTGTGCGGACGCACCAGCAAGCTGCTTGTGCGCGTAAGCGGTTCTCTGGTGAGTGCCTCGGCAGACCAAGGGCACGATCTTCGACGGTTCGCCCGGCCGCCACGCCTCCAGCAGAAATTCGGGCCGCAGTTGGATCCAGTCCCGCCGCCGTACCTCCTTCCCCGCGAGGATCCAGCCCGCCTGCAGGACGGCCTCGGCGTCCACGACAGAGACGGAGTGCCCGGGAAACTGCTGCCGGACGATTCGTTCGGCGACCGCCAGCGCAAAGCCCTTCCCCAACTCCTGCGACTGCACGGTCCGGTAGTGCCGCTTGGGGTTACGCCCTTCCTCGCTCAGAGCCATGAACTGAGCGACGCCGCCCTCGAGCGCCTGGCAGTACTTCAGGCTTCCCCAGTGCTCGGCCAGTCCCCGGCCCGTGCCCTGTCGAGAGACCGCGAGCGCCCGCCCGAGCGTGTGCAGAAGCTCCCAGGGCGTCAGAGTGATCGTGTCCCCGATCCCGGAAGCCGGCAGCCCCGCCAGTCCGGGCTTTCGCCGTGGTACCTCGCGGCCGTCCTCTTCGCGTTTCTGGTCGTCCTTGGCAGCGGCTTCCTCCACGGCGCCAGCCAGTGCGGCCGACGACGCACCTGCACATGCCAAGGCTTCGCGAGGTTGTCCAGGATGTCTGCTGTCTGCCTCATACCAGCCCCCCGTAGGCTCGTTGGCCATGCCGGCGCCGGACTCTAGTCCATGGAAACGGGGCGCTCACAAGTGCGCATGCGACGGAGCAGCCCAAAACTAGACCTGGTCGGAAGGAGATCGAGTGCGCCGTCGGCCCTTGTGGTTGCAAGGGGTTGATGCTGCCTTGCGGAGTAGGTGGCTGTCTGTCGCAGTGTCGAACTCTGGCGTGATTTGAACGCTTGGCGATCAGCCGCAGGTGCTTCTCGTGACCGCCGTTCTGTCCGCGGCGGCTGCCGCGGGAGAACACTCGGGGCCGCCTAGCAGTGCTGGTGGGCCGCGCGAGCCCGTGCAAGACTTCGAAAGCCGTGTGGAATCGGCCTCAGCCGGACTGGCGCCCTCTCCATCAGGGACTCCGCAACGCCTTACGTCGGCACTACCCTGCTCCCGCTACCGAGCCCCTGAACAGCAAAGAGGCCCTCCCGGGATTAACAATTTCGACGCGCATCACTGGCGATCTAGCCACTCTGTCAGGTCCTTGAGTCTGGGAAATACTTGGGTTTTCATCCCTCGCGGAAGGTGAGCAGCGCGGAGTACATGGGGCGCATAGCGTTCGGTTACGATAATGTCGCAATACGGCACCGCGATGCTCAGTGCATCAATATCGAAGATGTCGTTCGGCTCCCATGACTTCTCGCGGTTACGATGTGCCGCTTCCGTGAGGGTCACATGGACGTCGGCGCTTGGCATGCAGTCCGCGAAGCCCCTGATCGACTCTCTGCCCGTGACTACTTCGGCAAGTGTTCTGCCTCGGTCAAGGAGTGCCTGGGTGAGCATGTCGATGACTTCGAGAGACATGTACCGGGCCTGTACTACGTCGCGTAGGCGGTTCCGATACTGCGGATCATTGTCGAGGCGTTCAGCTAGCTGCCGCTCCGATTCCGCTCAGTTTTCAGCGACTCTCTTAGCGACTGTCGGGTCCCACCCGTTTGCCTTAAGGTCTGGTACTTCGGCGTCAGTGGGTCCTCGCAGCATTGAGCGCTCAAGCTGCTCACGTGCATTTGCCAGCATCAGATCAAAGGCTGCTGGCCCATCTGGCCAGGCGGCGCGAGCCTCGTTGGTGGCATCACCGGAAGCTGAACGGATAGACAAGCCGCCCCGCACGCCCATGGCATGACCGATGCCGTGTCCCAGCAGTTCGATATCTGCATGATGCGGTGAATCGGTGTCGAGTGCCCGGTCAAGTGCTGCCTCGATCTCCAGCCGCATGACGTGCGTGCAGGAGAGCAAGGTGGTGAAACCCGAGACCTCTTCCATCACATCGGCGATGTCGGCTCGCTGGCGGGGATCCTGGATCCCTGCCATTTCCATGTAGTGAGTAAGAGACAGGGGGAAGAGATACAGCCCAGAATTGGCAGCGTCCCGCACCGCAGTGAGCGCTGGCTGGTAGGACCCCCCGGTCCGGTGTCCCGTAGCGGCCTGGCCAGGCTGATCCAATGGTTGAGGTCCAGATAGATAAGGCGCTGTCCCGTGTGACCTCGACTTAGGTGACCGGGCCAGGCGTATGGAGGGGCTTGCCGTCGTGCCATGGCGGCCATTCTGGCAACCCCCGGGCTGCGGCCGCCTCCGAGTATGAGCAGAGTCCGTGACCGTGACCATGAGCGACAATTGGCGATGGCTGTATGCTAACGTCTATGTTACTAACATCGCTGTTAGTCTCATGCGTGGAGGTCGGCGAGCGTGGTGGATTTCGTGGGGCGTCGGCAGGAGCTGGCGACGCTGGAGCGAGAGCTGCAGAAGGTGGCGGCAGGGGTCGGCGGTGAGCGGCCCGGTCGGTGCGTGATGCTGCGTGGGCGGCGCCGGGTGGGTAAGTCGCGGCTGGTCGAGCGGTTTGCGGAGCGCTCCGGGGCCCCCTTCTTGTTCTACGCGGCGACCGGTGCGTCCCCTAGAGATGATCTTGCACGGCTCGCCCGGGACGCCCAGGCATCGACGCTGCCGATGGCGCGGCTTGTGGCCGCCGCACGGCCGGAGAGCTGGGACGCCGCGTTCGACGTGCTGGCTGCGGCGCTGCCCGCCGACCGGGCGAGCGTGCTGATCATCGACGAGGTGCCGTACCTGATGGATGCCGATGGCGCCTTTGAGGGGATGCTGCAAAGGGCCTGGGACCGGGTGCTGGAGACCAAGCCAGTGCTGATGGTCCTCATCGGCTCCGATCTGTCGATGATGGAGGCCCTGAACAGCTACGGACGCCCCTTCCATCAACGCGGCCGGGAGATGGTGCTAGGACCGCTGAACCCCGCCGAGGTGGGGCAGATGCTCGGGTTGGAACCGGCGGAAGCCTTCGACGCCGCGCTGGTCACCGGCGGGCTGCCGCTGATCTGCGCGGAGTGGCCGCGAGGTGCAGGGCTGTGGGACTTCCTCGGCGAGGCGCTGAGCGACCCGGTCTCGGCCCTACTGGTATCGGCCGAGCGCTCGCTGGCTGCCGAATTCCCTCCGCAGGCGCAGGCGCGTACGGTGCTGGCGGCTATCGGCAGTGGCGAGCGGACCTTCACCAACATCGCCCGTGCAGCCGGCGGAATCGGGGCCACACCCCTGCAGCGAGCGCTGGAGCTGCTTACGGACAAGCGGATCGTCGCTGCGGAGCTGCCCGTATCGCTGCGTCCGTCGAAGGATCGCCGCTACCGGGTGACAGATCCCTACCTGCGGTTTTGGCTGCACCTGCTCGGCCCGTCCATGGAGGAGATCGAGCGGGGACGGGGCGATCTGACCTTGGCGCGCATCCGGGAGAACTGGACCAGCTGGCGCGGCCGGGCCGTCGAACCCCTTGTCCGCGAGGCCCTGGCGCGGATACTGCCCGACGACCGGCTGCCTGCGGCCCCCGCAGTGGGCGGCTACTGGACCCGCACCAACGACGTCGAAATCGACATCGTCGGGGCGGACCGCGCCCCTATCGCCAAGGAGCTGCTCTTCGTGGGCTCCATCAAGTGGCTGGAGCAGTCGCCCTTCGACCGGCACGACCTGGCAGCTCTGCATCGACACCGGGCCGCCCTCACCGGCGAACCCGTTCCAGTCGTGGCGGTCTCGCGCAGCGGCGTCGACTGTCCGGGCCTCGATGCCACCTACGGCCCCGGCGATTTGCTGACCGCTTGGCCGCTGTGAGTGGTGGATTGCAGGCGCGGTACCGGAGTTGGGGAGCATGATCAGGCCACAGACGTTGCGGAGAAGTCCCTCAGACGTCGGCTCCTTGCTGGCGCTGTTGTGTAGCGTTGGCGATCCTGAGCCCTCTCGTACTTTGTCGCGAATCCCGTGCTGGGATGGTGCTGGGATGACGGCGCATTCCCCCGCAGGTCAGAGGCTTGTGGTCGAGTTCCGCTTCAACGTCTAATACGTTCGGCGAAGGCCGTCTGACCTGCGGTGGAGTGGGTTGGGCGGCCTTTGCTGTCCGCACGGAGTCCGCAGCGCGCCGACTTCGGCCAGCGCGCCGGGGAGCGGCTACGCCGCTAATCGCGGTTGTGGGCCGCTCGCTGTGATGCCGACGAGCAGAGCCAACGAGACGAGTGGTGTCTGTACGGCTGTCTCTCCAGTGGATGCTCAGCAGGCAGAGCGCGCCGTGATCGGCAGGCAGGTATGCGGTCAGGGCCGCGCCCGCCCATCACGGCTTGGCGCGGCTCTTCGGCCCGATCAAGATGCCGGTAGAGGGCGGTGCCGACGACCTCTGCCTGTGCTGTGGGTGGCAGGGAGCCAACTGGAGCATCGGGAAGGTCTGGGGCCACGGCCGCAGGGTTCCATCCGACTCCGACATCAGCGGCACCGGTACCGCCACAGACCGCCGACGGCTCACGTTGAGCAACACTGTGATGCCCTCGATGCTCGTGGCAGCGAGGGCATCAGTCGTCAGGCCGTGCGGGCTGTGGGTATATCTGCGAGATCCATGTTGTGAGCTCGGTCAGGTGCTCGGGCTGCAGTCCGAGGTGTGGGTCGGGCTGAACGAGGAGGGTCGGCGTTCCCTTGGCGATGCGCTCCGCTGCCCAGGCGTGGTCGAGGCTGGTGAAGTCGTCGTCGATCCAGATGGCGGGGGCGTCGTCCAGCCAGGCGTCGACGTGGTCGCGTTTCCACATGTAGCCGTTGAGGTGGGCTGGCGGAGATCTGAGGGCGCGGCAGGCCGACATGCGGCAGAGGCGGGAGGCCGAGGAGCGGTCCGATCAGGGTGGTGGCGTCCTGCCGCCAACTGGTGCACCGGACCGGCGTGACGAGACCCGCACTGATCACGTCCATGAGCATGGGTCCATGCGCGGGGTCGAGCCAGACGGTGACAGGGCTGTCGGCGCTCCGGCTGGTAGGGACGACCTCGTGGCGGGCGTGAGTGGCCGGGGTCGAGCCGTCCGCGTCGGGAAAGGCTATGAGGACGCCGTCGATGTCGAGGAGCAGGTGGGGCGGGCGCATCCGTTCCTCCAAGGGGCAAGCCGGAACCCCCCAGCCCGGCAACGGGTCGGAGGCGCGCCCCCATCGGACTGCGTTGGGACCACCTGAGACCTGAGACTGTGCCATGGCCGTCATAGGGGCTGTGCCGTTACCGAGGGCCGCTCCCGAAGAGAAGCTCGTACGGCAGATGGTCGTCGTCCGGAACGTACGGCACGTAGTTCGGGGTCGTGCGTGCGGCGGCGGCCAAGAGCCGAGAGGCAGCTTCTTCCTCGGAGGCAGGGGTGAGTCCGAGGGCGTGCAGAAGGCTGTCGCGCTCGGTGTTGAAGTCGGGACGGTCGGCGCGGATGTCCGCCATCAGCTCACTGATCGTGAAGCCCTTCGCCAGGTCGCGCCAGAAGGGCAGCACCACGATGAGGGTGATGGCCTCGACGAGGTCGGCGCCGATCAGTGTCGCCTGGCCCTCCGAGTCGGCGTACAGGACGGGCCTCTCCTCGGCCCCGGCTTCCCCGCACAGGAAGTACGTGCCGCCGGCGCCGCAGCCGGCTATCGGGTGTAGTGGGATCCCGGTGGGAAGGGCGAAATCCTCAATGGGGTCCCGGCGCTCGACGTCGAAATCGCCAGGCCAGGCGAGCGCGGCAGCAAGGGAAGGCTCCTGCTCGATCCGAAGGAGTAGATCGTCTGGTGCGGTCATGGGCGGAACGTAACAGCGCCCTCGGACATCTGCTGCGACTGGCATGCTGATCGACGCTGAAGGGGCGCTGTCAGTGGGGCATGGCACAGTTCGGCCATGAGCTACGACCTGGCGGTGTGGGAAGGCAGAAGGCCCGCTGACGATGTGATCGCGGGCGAGGTCCTCACTCAGCTCTACGACCGCTACGAGGGCGCTTTCAGTCCGGCACGATAACTGTGCGTGGGTAGCGTGACCGGCATGTCCGAGGAGTTGCCCGGCTTTCCGTACCACCCCGATCCCTTGGCGACCGGGGCGGTCATTGCGTCCAGCACGACGTGCGTCTGCTGCGGGCGGGTGCGGGGGTACGTCTACACGGGTCCGGTGTACGCGGTCGAGGAGCTTTCCCATCTGCTGTGCCCATGGTGCATTGCGGACGGCAGCGCGGCTGCGAAGTACGATGCGCACTTCATCGGTGACCCGGTCGGGGACGATGCCCCGCTCGAGGTCGTGATGTATGTCGACGCGCGTACGCCGGGTTTCTCGTCCTGGCAGGACCCGCGGTGGTTCTTCCACTGCGGTGATGGGGCGGCGTTCCTGGGGGTCGTCGGGGCCGCCGAGCTGGCCTCGTTCCCCGATGCCCTGGAGGCGCTGCGCAGTGAGGCCGTCGCGTGGGGGTGGTCTGCCGAGGCGGTGGAGAGCCATCTCGGGGCCCTGGACAAGGACGGCCAGCCCACCGGTTACCTCTTCATGTGCCGCACCTGTGGGCGGTACATGGCGTACTCGGACTTCACGTAGCCGCAGTTGGGTGGTTGTGGCTACGGCTGGGTCCAGCCGTTGGCGAAGTCGCACTGGTGGTCCGTCCAGCGGCGCTGCTCGTCGGGCACGTAGCCCGGGTGGCCGCGGAGGTGGGCCAGGGCGTTGACCCACTGGTCCCAGAGGCCGTCGGGCTCCGTGAAGCGGTCGGCGTGGTGGGTGCCGAGGTGGGCATCGAGGTGGAGGAGGGCGCCGAGGGCTGCGGGCTGGTCGTAGCGAAGGTCGGTGCGGGGGAGATAGCGGTCCAGGTAGGCAGTGAGGATCTCGGAGTCCGCGTGCGTGCCGAAACGGGCCAGGGCGAAGCAGTAGGCCCCGCCGGAGAAGCAGACATCGCTGGCCAGAAGCAGGTCGCCGACGCGTTCGCGGAACGTGGCGCGTCGGCCTACGCCGATCAGCCAGGCGGCGGTGAGGCGTGAGCGCCACTCGTAGCCGAGGAGGGCCTCCAGCTCGGCGTCGGTGATCGTGGCTGCGTCGTCGATGAGGTGACGGGTGAAGCGTTCGGCGTGTGGCCACCCGGGCCGCAGGGCCCGACCGCTTTTCAGTACAAGGTAGCGCGGGCGCTCCGAGTCCTTCCTCGTCACGTAGCGCTCGATCACGTGGCCGTAGCCCATTTCCTCGGGGTGCTGGAACAGCATCGGTCACTTCTCCGGGTGCAGGTCGGTGCGGTCGATCCAGGCGGGGGCGACGAAGACGTTGTCGCCGATGGGGGCTTCGGCGGCTTCCAGTAAAGACCAGGCGCGGGCCTCTTCGACCAGGTGCTCCCAGGGCGCATTCCAGTCGAGCTGCCAGTCGAGGACCGGGCCGGAGTCGCCGTACGTGCGGCCGGCGTCCACTCGCCAGAACTGGGAGTAGAGGATCACCTGGGCGTGGTCGGCCAGGTCGTTGATGATCTCGGTGAAGTGGGCTGAAGGCCAGCCGGGGGCGTCCTCCGCAGCGGTGGCTCGTAGGCGCGCGGTGAGCGGTGGGATGACAGGGGAGCGGGCGCCGAGTTCGGTCAGGGCCCAGCGCATGCCTTCCGGCTCGCTCCAGTCGGGTGGCGTCGCCCGTTCTAGGCAGGCGCGATAGGCGCGGCGCACGGGCTTGACCGCGCCGTCGATCTTCAGGCTCGCCAGGGCCATTGCCGCCCATTCCCGGACGGTGGAGTCGTCGCTGCGCAGGAGGGCGATCAGAGCGGGGCCGCAGCGTGGGTCCGCCACCTCTTCGAAGACCTCGATGGCGGTCAACTGCCCGAAGCCGCCGTGGGAGGGCAGTCCCTCGATGATGGCGGGGATGGCGTCGGAGCCGATGCCGATCAGTTCCGCGCGGGCGTCGTACGACGGGCCGGTCGAGTCGTCGAGCTGCTGGATCAGTCTCTCGATGTGGGTGGTCATGGGTGGTCTCGGCGCCAGAAGGAGGGCAGCCACCAGCAGAGCACCGAGTGGTCGTCGGGCCACGGGGCGCGGTCCTCGGCTTCCCAGTCCTCGAAAGAGTCGCGCGCCAGGTCGATGGGGCGCCAGGCCGGGTCGAGCGGCTCGTCCTCGGCCGGAGGGCGGACGTACTGCCGGCCGTGTTGGTCGCAGGCACGAAGTCCTGGTAGTTGCGCTGGGCCTCGATCAGGGAGACCTTGTTCGCGCCGCCGCCCATGGCCGGCCAGCGGAACTGGACCCCGTCGTCCTCCCACAGAAGCAGACGGGGCAGATCTCGTACGAGCCGGGCATGTCGTCGAGCACGCGGTGCCCGCAGCAGGGACAGGGGTAGCGGTCGCTCACCTGCGCAGTCTCGTTGCAGGTCCGGCCGGTGCGCCACGGATTTCTCGGCCTCCGCACGCCCGGCCAGTCCGCAGCGAGTCCGCAGGACACCCGTACGCGGCCAACAGGAGCCAACACAAGCCAACGAGGAAAGGTCAGAGCCCTGGATGGGGCTCCGCCGCAGGTCAGGATCGGGCCGCAGACGTTTCGCTTCAACGTCTGATCGGACGTGGACAAACGGCCTGACCTGCGAGAAAGCAGGTCAGGCCCTTGTGCTGTCCGCAGCAGTCCGCAGAACCTGGAGCGGCTACGTGTCGTAGACCGTGGAGCGGTGTCCGATGTGTACGACCCACACCACCAGTTCCCCGTTGTCGATCGTGTAGACGACGCGGTAGTCGCCAACCCGTAGGCGGCGGCGCTCAGGCTGGGACACGAGTGCAGTGGTGTTGAAGCCGAAGGGGTCGCTCTCCAGCTCTGTCAGTTTGGCCAGGACACGAAGCGCCATGTCGCGAGGGATCTTGCGAAGCTCGGCCTGGGCCTCAGGCCGGAACACCGTGCGGTAGTCACTCACTGCGTGCCAGCGTCTCCCTCATCACGTCCTCGATCGGGACGCCGGCGGCCGGGCTTGCCATGCGCTCATCGATGATGCGGTTGATCTCGCGCTCTTCCCACTCCTGGTACTTGCGCAGCACCTCGATCGAGACGACGGCGGCGACCTGCTTGCCGCGCCGGGTGATGACAGTGGGCACGTCGTCGCGGTCGGCCCGTTCGACGACTTCGGCCAAGTGCGCGCGTACGTCGCGGATGGACTCTATGGGCAGCGGCTGAGTCATGCTTCAAGAGTACCGAGTGTGCCATGTGTACACAATCGGGGTTGCCCGCACTCGTTGGGGATAGGTCACCGGCCCGTTTCCGGGACGGAGATCCGGGAGAAGTTCCTTCTGTTACCTCGCTACCGGCGGTCGTAACCCTTCGGGTGTGAACGGTCGCGGCTGTGCAGACTGCGCAGATCGGCGCCTGGCCCCCTTCCTGCAGGACGCCCGCCCGGTCCGTAGGCAGTCCGCAGGACACCCGTAAGCGCCCGTCGGGATTCAACGCATGCCGACCAGGAAATACCAGGTCAGGGCCCTGGACGGGGCTCCGGCGCAGGTCAGGATCGGGCCGCAGATATTCCGCTTCAACGTGTGATCAGTTAGTTGCCGCATGTGAGGTGATCCTCAGCGCGCAGGTCAGAAGGGGTCAGGCTCTACCGAGCCCGACCCCTTCCGCGTTCCCCGCGCCGACGTGTCGCCGACGCCTGCGATCCGGTCGGCTCGCCGAGCTGAACGCGCTCGACCTGCTCGAGGAGTTGTCCGGCTCAGGCGTGGGGGACCGCCGTGGCGAGGACCGCGTCGAATTCCTCGAGGCTGGTGGTGGTCATGTGGGCCTTCGTCGTGGCCTCTCCGCGGACCGCCGCGACGGCGCTGCGGGATGCCACAAGTGACTCGCGGTCGGTGTAGAGCGCGCCGACAGCGGCTCTGCCCCGGTCGCGGTCGATGAGCAGGGAGATGCCGGCCAGGCCGGGGATCTTCTCGATCTTGGGCAGTGAGGTGTTGCGGAACGTGTCCACCAGAAGGTCGATGTCGGCCGGCTCGATGTCCATGCGGACCAGCCGGAACCCCGCGCCTGGCCCTAGGGTCTCCGCGCGCCGGGCGACCGCCGCTTGCCAGTTGTCGACCGTCATGGTCTGTGCGAAGGGTGCCATCATCTCGGCCCGTCGCTTGCTCAGCGCCTCGTAGCTGGCCTGCCGGGAGGCTTCGTCGTCCCACCACGATCCCACCAGGAGCTTGCCGAGCTCTCGGTCGGCGAACAGCCCCATCCCGCGAAAGCCCGGCTGCGCCGACAGCAGCTCGTGCCCCTCGGTCCGGAGCGCCTCGGCGACCCCGTCGAGCGCGGCCGGATCACCTGTCGCATAGATGCTGCGAACGTACATAGCGCACTTTCCTGCCTTCCGGTGGCCCCGTGCGGGCTCGCTTCCCCACTCCATGCGATGGCCGGGGCGGACGGGGGGCAACGTGGCAGGGGCATTCAGGTGAAGCGACCGCGGCCGACTTCTCCGGGAGTCGGCGGCTCCAGGCACGCCCATGCCGTGCTCGTCCCGGCCGTGCTGGGACGGTGCCGGTAGGGGCCCCGCGGAGCGCGTGTTCCCGAAGGGGGCGTCCCGACCACGCTGGGACGGTGTCAGGAAGGCCCCGGCGGAACGCGTGGTTCCGAAAAGCGCGGCCCTGCGGAACGCGTGATTCCGAAGGCCGCGGCTCCGCGTTCGACCCTCCGCCTCGACGTCCGACCGGGCCGGCAAAGATGGCCTGATCTGCGCGAAAGCCGGTCAGGCCGTTGTGCTGTCCGCAACAGGAGGCGGACGACCTCCCGCGTATCCTCGGGTCTCGGCGGGGGTACGGCTCCGGAGGCGGATCGGGAAGGTGTGAGGTGGAGTTCCGGCTGCTCGGTTCCGTGGCCCTCGTGACGGAGAACGGAGACGTGGCGCTCGGGCCGGCCAAGCGCTCCAGCCTGCTGGCCATGCTGCTGCTGCGGCCCAACACCGCCGTGAGCGTCGCCCAGTTGACCGCCGCCCTCTGGGAGGACGAGCCGCCCACCCATTCCAAGACGGTCCTGCAGGGCCATGTCTCGCGGATGCGCGCCCTGCTCGCCGAGCACGGAGCGCAGGCGTACGGGATCGAACTCGCCACTCAGGGATCGGCGTACGTCCTTCAGATGCCGGAATCCCTGGTGGACGCCCACCGCTTCGAGGAGCTCGTCGCGCTCGCCGGGGTGCAGCGGAGTCCCGCCGACACCGTGCGGATGCTGCGCGAGGCGCTGTCCTACTGGCAGGGGCCCGCGCTCACCGGGACCGTGCAGAGCCGGCCTCTGGAGGCGGCGGCCGGCGGTCTCGAGGAGCTGAGGCTCGCCTCGGTGGAGGCGCTGGCCGACGCGTACGGGCGGCTGGGCGAGCACGACCGGGCCGCCGCCGTGCTCCGCACCGAGGCCGTCGCCCATCCGCTGCGCGAATCCCTGGCGGCCTCGCTGATGCTGGCCCTGGGCCGCTCGGGGCGGCAGTCGGACGCGATCAATTGGTACCACCGCACCCGGCGGCTGCTCGCCGACGAGCTCGGCGTGGACCCCGGCGAGACGCTCGGCGAGGCGTACGCGACGCTCCTGCGCGCCGCCGAACCCGCCCCGGCGCGGTTCCCCGCGCTCCCCGTCGAGGTGCCGGTCCCCGAGCTGCTGCCCCGGCCGCCGCGGGGATTCACCGGACGGGACGCCGAACTGGCCGCTCTCTCCGGGGTCGTCGGCGGCGCGGAGGCGCCCGTCTGCCTGATCACGGGCCCCGCCGGGGTCGGCAAGACCGCGTTCGCCCTGCACTGGGCCCACCGCCGGCGCGCTGACTTCCCCGACGGACGGCTCTTCGCCGACCTGCGCGGCTTCAGCGACACGCCCGCACCCGAAGCCGGCTCCGTGCTGAGGGAGTTCCTGCTCGCGCTCGGTACGCCGCCGCAGCGGATCCCCGAGACCGCCGCCGCGAGGGGAGCGCTGTTCCGTTCGCTCACCGCGGGGTGCCGGCTCCTCGTCGTCCTCGACAACGCACGCTCCTCCGAGCAGGTCCGACCCCTGCTGCCCGGCGGCGACCACTGCGCGACGCTGGTCACCAGCCGAGACCGGCTCGGCGGACTCATCGCCTCCGACGCCGCCCGGCCCGTACCGCTCGGGCACCTTCCGCCCGCCGACGCGGCGGCGCTGCTCGCCAGCGTCCTGGGCGACGAGCGGGTCGCCGCCGAGCCCGACGCCGTCGCGCAACTGGCCGGGCTCTGCGACGGGCTGCCGCTCGCGCTGCGCGTGACAGCGGCGCGCCTTGCCGAGCGACCCCAGTGGACGCTGGACGCGATGGTCGGTGAACTCGCCGACGAACAGGGCCGGCTGGCCCTGCTCAACGTCGAGGACACCGGGGTGTCGGCCGCGTTGCGCCTGACCGTGCAGCAACTGCCCGAGCCCGCCGCCCGGATGTTCCGCGCGCTCGGCCTGCACACCGGATCGGACCTGGACCGTTTCGCGGCGGGGGCGCTCGCCGGGACGTCCCCCGCGCAGGCCTCGGCCGACCTGGACCGTCTCGCCGCCGCCCATCTGCTCACCGAGTCCGTCCCCGGTCGCTGGACGCCGCACGATCTGGTACGCCTCTACGCCCGCCACCTCGCCCCGCATGCGGACCCCGAGGGCCTGCGCCGCCTCCTCGACCACTACCTCTACACCGGGCTCGCGGCCGACGCCGCCGCCGAACCGGGTTCCCAGCCCTGTTACTCCCTGCCCGGCGACGCCCGGCGGCCGGCGGCGACCAGGGAGTTCGAGGACCGTGCGGCGGCGATGGCCTGGTACGAGGCGGAGCGTCCGGCGCTGGAGGGAGCGGTCGCGGCCGCCGCCCGCCTCGGTCTGCACGACCGGGCCTGGCGGCTCGCCCTGGTGCAGTGGCCGCTGATGCTGTGGCGGATCAGGGACGGCTGGACTCCGCTGCTCCGGGCTGGGCTCGACGCGGCCGAACGCGAGGGCGACCTCGATGCCCAGTCGCGGACGCGGGCGCTGCTCGGCTGGATCCTGCACGAGGAGGGCCGTGACGCGGAGGCCCTCGTCCACCTGGAGAAGGCGCCCGGACTGGCCGCGCTGGCCGGCGACCGGATCAGCGAGGCGATCGCCTACGTCAATCTCGGGGCGGTCGTCGACGCCACGGGCGATTCCGGGCGGGCGGGGGAGCTGATGTCCCGGGCGGTCGCGCTCGCCACGCGGACCGGTCACCCCTCCACGCAGGTGCTGACCCTCCAGCATCTGGCCAGGCACTGCCTGAAGACCGGGGCGTACGAGGAGGCACTCGCGCACACCCTTTGCGCGGCGGAACTCGTCTCGCCCGACGCCGCGGTCGGCAGGGCGCAGCTGCGGATACTCCGCGGTGAGGCGCTGACCGGGCTCGGCCGCGTCGAAGAGGCCGCCGAACAGCTGAAACAGGCCACGGTGGAAGCCGACGCGGCTGGTTTCACGGAGGGGTCGGCGAGGGCCGCGGAGCTGCTGTCGCGGCTGCCAGCGGATCGTTAGCGGGACGCAAGCGGGACGGCAGCGCGGGCCCGGAAGCTGTAGTCGGCACCGAATGTGTGCGCCGACCAACCGCTACGGGGGAGAACCACCATGCGTCACCACCACAAGAGCACCGTCCTGGCCGCTGCCGCCATCGCCGCCCTCTCGCTCGGGCTGACCGCCTGCGGCGGCGGCGGCACCGGCGCCAAGGACGCGGGGAGCGCGGCGCCCTCGCAGACCACCGCGACGCCGGCGCCCGGCGCTGCCGAGACCGGCACGGCGGACCAGGTCGCGTCCAAGGGCAAGGCGAGCTCCACCTCCGGCGGCGGCACGGCCGGGACCGGCTCGAAGAACACCGCGAAGACCACCGGCCGGACCGCGGCCTGTACCTACGCCGACGTGAAGATCACGATGGCGAAGGCGGACGAGACGCCCACCGAGCACATCGTCCTGACCGCCACCAACACCTCCGGCAGCGCCTGCCGTCTGTACGAGTACCCGCTGGTCGCCTTCGGCGACATCCAGACGGCCAAGGACATCCCCGCCGTCGCGAAGAGCAAGCCGGTCGCCCCGGTCGTCCTGAAGCCCGGCATGCCGGCGCACGCGAACGTACGCGTCGCCGCCGGCGGCGCCCACGAGGACAACAAGGTCGTCACCCGCTTCAACGTGAACCTCTTCGCGGCCGACGGCCCGGCCGAGGGAAGCGTCGTCGTCACCACGCCGTCGGGCGGCCTGGCGGTCAACGAGGTAGCCGCGAAGACCGGCTACTGGACGTACGAGCTGCGCAACGGCGCCGACGAGTTCTGAGCGGCCTGAAGGCGGTTCGGGAAGGGGCCCGGTCTCGGATGAGACCGGCCCCTTTCGCGTGTGCGCGGGACGAGGGCGTCCAGGTCGAGGTTGTTCCGGCACCGGCGCCGCAGCAGGCCCCGCGGCCCTCACGCCCCCAGCGCGACCAGTGCCGCGACCGCGGAGCCGAACGCTCCGCCCAGCTGGTAGCAGAGGTTGAACAGGCCGATCGCCGTCGGACGTTGGGACGCTTCGACCGGCTGGGTGGCGTAGACCGCGAGGGTTGCCTGGCCCGCCGTCGTCGCGAAGACGGCCAGGGTGGCGACCAGCAGGAGCAGCGGGGCCAACGGGGTGAGCAGGGCGGCCGACCCCAGCGTCGCCAGTACCGCCGGGAGCGGGAAGCGGGGGATCCGTACGGCCGAGGGTGTGAGCGCACCGCTGAAGGGCTGCGCGAACTGCTGGAGGGGCTGGGGGACACCTCGCTGACCTGACGGCGGGGCCGGGACGCTCATCCACCGACGGCGGCGCGGGGCGCCTCGTCGACCTGACGGCGGTCCGGGACGCTCCTTCGCCTGCGGCGGGGCGGGCCTTCCGGCCCCTCAGGGTCCCGCCGCCGGCCCCGTCTTCAGGCCCGCCCCGCACAGCGGTACCACCGTCGTCCCCTGTGTCGGCCGCGCGCCGACCGCCGCCCAGCACGCCACCCCCGTCGACTCCACGAACAGTCCGCGCGCCGCCAGATCCCGCTGCGCCGCGCGGATCTGGTCCTCCGTCACCGTCAGGAACGTCCCGCCCGTCTCGCGTACGGCCCGCAGGATCTGCCGTGCGCGGGGTGGGTTCGGGATCGCGATGCCCTCCGCGAGCGTGGCCCGTACGGGAGCCGGACCCCGTAGTTCGTCCTCCCCCGCGTGGAACGCCTGGGCGAGCGGGGAGACCGCCTCGGCCTGGACCGCGACCAGCGCCGGGCGCCTGTCGATCAGCCCGTGCCCGTACAACTCGGAGATGGCCAGGGACGCGCCGAGCAGCAGCGTGCCGTTGCCGACGGGGACGACGACGGTGTCGGGGAGCCGGCCGCCGAGGTCCTCCCAGATCTCGTAGACGTAGGTCTTCGTGCCGTGCAGGAAGAACGGGTTGTAGACGTGCGAGGCGTAGAACGTGCCGGGCTCGTCGGCCGCCGCGCGGGCGGCGCGCGCGGTCGCCTCGCGGTCGCCGGGAACGACCGTCAGCCGCGCTCCGTGCGCCCGGATCTGCTCCAGCTTCTTCGCGGACGTGCCCTCGGGGACGTACACCACGCAGTCGAGGCCGGCCCGCGCGCAGTACGCGGCGACGGCCGTGCCCGCGTTGCCGCTGCTGTCGGCGACGACCCGGCGGGGCGCCAGGCGGCGTGCCAGCTCGGCCAGTTGGACGGCCCCACGGTCCTTGAAGGAGAGCGTCGGCATCAGGAAGTCGAGTTTGGCCGAAACCGTGTCCGTGAGCGGGACGAGCGGGGTGCGGCCCTCGCCGAGCGTCGCGAGCGGGTCGGAGAGCGGCAGCGCCTCCGCGTAGCGCCACAGTGAATTGACCCTCCCCGCAAGGGAGGTGAGCTGCACGGGCGCGGCCTTGAAGTCGAGATCCCACGGACCTCCGCAGCGCGGACAGCACCAGGCGAGCGACTCGACGGGGGCCTGCACGTCACATCGGGGACACACGTACGCCGTCATGCGAACCAGCATGACAGTTGTGTGGCACACGTGTTGCGTGGTGTCCGGTCCTCTTGTGGGTTTCCTATGGATCCGTCAATCTTTCGCTCGGCAGCCGGGCAAGGCGGACGCCGTGGACACTCCACGCTGATTTGTCATGTCCCTGCTGAACCCCCACAGCAGCGCACCACCAATGAGGAGGATCCCTCACATGTCAGTGATGCGTGACTCGCGGCGCAGATACGCCGCCAGCGCCATAGCCGTCGCCGCCCTCGCCCTCGGCACCCTGTCCGCCGTTCCGGCGACCGCCGCCCAGGCCGCCCCGGAAGGCGTCATCCAGAACGCGGGCGTCCCCGACGCGGTCGCGGGCAGCTACATCGTCACCCTCGACCCCTCCGCCGACTCGGAGTCGAAGGCGGGCAAGGCGGTCGCGGCGAAGTACGGCGCGAAGATCAGGAAGACGTACACCTCGGCCATCAACGGATACTCCGTCGAGCTGTCCGAGAAGCAGGCGAAGAAGCTCGCCGCCGACCCCGCCGTCGAGTCGGTCGTGCAGAACCGTGTCTTCAAGATCTCCGGAACGCAGCCCTCCCCGCCGTCCTGGGGCCTGGACCGGATCGACCAGAAGGCCCTTCCGCTCAACCAGAGCTACACCTACCCGGACACCGCGGGTGAGGGCGTCACGGCTTACATCATCGACACCGGTGTACGGATCACCCACAGCACCTTCGGCGGCCGCGCCTCCTACGGCTACGACGCCATCGACAACGACAACACCGCCCAGGACGGCCACGGCCACGGCACACATGTCGCCGGTACCGTCGCGGGTGCCACCTACGGTGTCGCCAAGAAGGCCAAGATCGTCGGCGTCCGTGTCCTCGACAACTCCGGCTCCGGTACGACCGAGCAGGTCGTCGCCGGAATCGACTGGGTGACCCAGAACGCGGTCAAGCCGGCCGTCGCCAACATGAGCCTCGGTGGCGGTGTGGACACGGTCCTCGACCAGGCCGTACGCAACTCCATCGCCTCCGGCGTCACCTATGCCGTCGCCGCGGGCAACGACAGCTCCAACGCCTCGAACTACTCCCCGGCCCGTGTGGCCGAGGCCATCACGGTCGGTTCGACGACCAACACCGACGCCCGCTCCAGCTTCTCCAACTACGGCAGCGTGCTCGACATCTTCGCCCCGGGTTCCTCGATCACCTCTTCGTGGAACTCCAGCGACACCGCGACCAACACCATCTCCGGTACGTCGATGGCCACTCCGCACGTCGTGGGCGCGGCCGCGCTGTACCTCTCCGAGAACCGGACGGCGACCCCGGCCCAGGTGGCCTCGGCCCTGACCACAGCCGCCACACCGAACGTCGTCGGCAGCCCGGGCACCGGCTCGCCGAACCGTCTGCTGTACGTCGGCGGCGGCACCACCCAGCCGCCCGGCAAGAAGTTCGAGAACACCGCGGACTACGCGATCGCCGACAACGCGACGGTCGAGTCCCCGGTCACCGTGAGTGGCATCACAGGCAACGCTCCGTCGGCCCTTCAGGTGCCGGTGAACATCGTGCACACCTACATCGGCGACCTGCAGGTGCAGTTGATCGCGCCCGACGGCACCGCCTACACGCTGAAGGGCTACGGCACCGGCGGCAGCTCGGACAACATCAACACCACGTACACGGTCAACGCCTCCTCGGAGGTCGCGAACGGCACGTGGAAGCTGCGGGTCAGCGACAACGCGAACTACGACACCGGGAAGATCGACTCCTGGGCGCTGCAGTTCTGACGCCTGACCGTACGGACAGCTGAACCCCGGGGGGCGGCCGCCGCGAGCGGCCGCCCCTTCTCGGACGTCCTCCGGGAGCACGTCGAAGCCGGCTTCGACGGCGTAGAGCCCCGTCCCCGTACGACCGGAGTGGTCAGCGCCGGCCCAGGCCCCGGTCCACCGCCGTGATCAGCTCACCGTCGGCCGTGTCCCCGTCGAGCGACCAGAACATCGCCCCGCCCAGACCCAGCGCCCGTACGTACGCCGACTTGGCGCGCAGCACCCGCGGATCGTCGTACGTCCACAGGGTCGTGCCGTCGAAGAGCCAGGCGTGTCCGCCCGCGCGGTCCCGGTGCACGGTGTACGTCCCCGAGTCGGCGAGCGTTTTGAGGGCCTCGTAGTCCTCGTATCCGGCCGCCCAGGTCGCCGGCGCGGGCCCGGCCGCCGGCTGCCCGAGTCCGTCGCCGCCGCCCGTGACGCCGGTCCAGCCCTGGCCGTAGAAGGGCATGCCGACCACCAGCTTGCGGGCGGGCGCGCCGCGCCGCAGCCAGTCGCGGACGGTCTGGTGGACACTGAAGTCGTTCCTGGCGAAGAGGGCCGACTGCTGGGCCGTCGTCGCCTCCCCGGAGACGTGGAAGTCGTAGCCCTGGAGGTTCACGAAGTCGAAGTCCCGCATGATCCTGGGGACGTCGAACCCGGCGTCGATCTTCGCCGGCGCGGTGGGCACGAAGGCCGACAGCTCGTAGTGCCTGGGCTGCTCGAGCGTCCGGCCGTAGGCGTCGAGCTGGGTCCGGAACTCATGCACCAGCGCGGTGAAGTTCCGCTTGTCCTCGGGGCGGTACACGGTGTCCGTGTCGCCCGCCGAGCCCGGCCACTCCCAGTCGAGGTCGACACCGTCGAAGAGTCCGGCGGCCGCGCCCGCGCCCCCACGTGCACCGTCGACCGGGAGATTGCCCTTGATGTAGAGGTCGATGCAGGAGGCGACGAACGCCTTGCGGGACGCGGGGGTCCGGGCGGCGTCCGAGAAGTGGGTCGACCAGCTCCAGCCGCCGAGCGAGATGAGGACCTTGAGGCCGGGGTGTTCGGCCTTGAGCTCCTTCAACTGGTTGAAGTTGCCCGCCAGCGGCTGCTCGGCGGTGTCGGCGACGCCGTCCACGGAACCCGAGGCGTCCAGCGGGCGCACGTAGTCGGCCCAGGCGTCGGCCTCGCCGGGGATGTTGCCGGTGAAGCACTTCCCGTCGGAACCGACGTTGCCGAAGGCGTAGTTGACATGGCTGAGCTTGGCCGCCGTACCGCTTGTGTCCAGGTCCTTGACCTGGAAGTTCCGGCCGTAGACGCCCCATTGTGTGAAGTAGCCGACGCGCTTGTACGAGGTGGGGGCCGTCGCCGCGGCGGCTGTGCCGGTCGCGGTGGTCGCCGACACGGTCGCGGTCGCGGAGGGGGCGAGGCCGGCGAGGAGGGCGAGCGAGCTGACACCAACAGCCAGTGCGGAGAGTGTTCTTCGACGCATGGGGCTCATTCCTGTGCGTGTGCCGGAAGGTTCCATGAGTGGTACGCCAGGAAGGTATTGGTCTGGACCATTGCGGTCAAGGGGTGGCGTGAAGTGGACGGCGGCCCCCCGTGTGGGTGCCGATAAACCCCTGAACAACCGCGGCTCATCACTTCGAGTGAATCTTTGGCCCATGCTTGCGGCGTACAACCGAGGGTTGCCACGCTGTAGCTGTCTGTCAACCTGATGGGAGTGTCCAGTGACATTCGGTGAGCAGCCCGCCTATCTGCGCGTTGCAAGCGATCTCCGCAAGAAGATCGTCAACGGCTCGCTGCCGCCGCACACCCGCCTCCCCTCGCAGGCCCGCATCCGCGAGGAGTACGGCGTCTCGGACACTGTCGCGCTCGAGGCCCGCAAGGTGCTGATGGCCGAAGGGCTGGTCGAGGGCCGCTCGGGCTCGGGGACGTATGTGCGGGAGCGCCCCGTGCCGCGCCGGATCGCGCGCTCCGGCTACCGCCCGCCCGCCGGCGCCAACCCCTTCCGACAGGAGCAGGCGGAGGAAGGCACCCGGGGGACGTGGGAGTCCCGCAGCGAGCAGGAGGGCGCGAGCGCGGAGATCGCCGCCAGGCTGGGCATCGAACCGGGCGAGCGCGTGATGCGCACGCGGTACGTCTTCCGGGACGGCGGCGAGGCCATGATGCTCTCCACCTCCTGGGAGCCCCTGGCGGTCACCGGCCGAACACCCGTGATGCTCCCCGAGGAGGGGCCGTTGGGTGGATGCGGGGTCGTCGAGCGGATGGCGGCCATCGACGTCGTCGTGGACAACGTCCTGGAGGAGGTCGGCGCGCGCCCGGGGCTGGCGGAGGAGCTCCTGGCGCTCGGTGGCGTGCCGGGCCATGTGGTGATGGTGGTGGAGCGCACGTACTACGCGTCCGGGCGAGCGGTGGAGACGGCGGACGTGGTCGTGCCGGCCGACCGCTTCCGGATCGCGTACCACTTGCCGGTGCGGTGAAGGCGGTCTCTCGCCAGGGGCTTCCGGGGGCGTGATCGCGAGGCAATGCGCGCAATCCTGGAAGGGCCCATTTCCATGCGCTGAATTCGGCGGGTCCGGCCACTGTCCGACCCTCGCCGAGTGCAGTGCACGGTGCGTTCCGGCCCGATCTGCTCACTGCGCTGCTTCCCCTGACGTCGAATGCGAAGCCGTCCTGCCACGAGAATCCGCAGAGGGCACTCGCGTTGCCGATGCCCGCGATGCCCCCGGTGAACGGCGTTTCTCCGCCGTCGCGTTGACGGGAAATCCCGGTGGACGAGGGGGCGCGATCGGTCGGTTGCGCCCCCACACGTAGCTGCTTCTTGGCCAGATGCGTATCTCTTTGTGAAAACACGTATCCGCTGTGTAAAGGTCAGGCGTAAGCTCGGGCATATGCGGAGTGCGGTTTCCTGGACATCGTTGGGATCGTCGAAGGCATGCGGACCGTCGAAGGGTGGGGCGTGATGAACGACAGTGGCGCTGTCCTCCCTTGGCTGGTCATACGGCAGGACGACAACGGCAACCGCTATCGCGTCGGCAGATACGCCAGTGAGGACGAGGCGCAGGAGATCGCCGACAGCCTCGACTCGCGCGGCCACAAGCAGCTCTACTGGGTCGAGCGCATCGGTCAGGCCGCGGTCTAGGTGAGCCGGCCCGCCCGGCATCATCCCGGCAGCGCCCCGGCCCCGGGTTACGCTCCGGCGCATGACAGATCGCGTGGTGGTGGCCGGAGCCGTGTACGACCAGGGGCGGCTGCTGGCCGCGCGGCGCAGCGCGCCCCCCGAGCTGGCCGGCCGCTGGGAGCTGCCCGGCGGCAAGGTGGAGCCGGGGGAGAGTCCCGAGTCGGCCCTGGTGCGCGAGCTGCGCGAGGAGCTGGGCGTCGAGACCGAGCCGGGGGAGCGCATCCCCGGCGAATGGCCGCTCAAGCCCGGCTATGTGCTCCAGGTCTGGACGGCCCGCGTGCTCTCCGGCGAGCCGCAGCCGCTGGAGGACCATGACGAGCTGCGCTGGCTGTCCCGTCATGAGCTGGAGTCGGTGGACTGGCTGGACCAGGACCGCCCGGCGGTGGCGGAGGCCGCGCTGCGGCTCCCCTCCGCGCCGCACCTGACCACCCCTCCCTCGTAGCCCCCACCGTCCGTGGCCCTCCGTTCCGTGTCCCCACGGAGCGCGCGTCGGCGCCGTACGCCGTTCGTGCCACAGTGCGCCAACTGGTGCGATACTTCGCTGCGAATATCGGGTATGTGCTGATTAACCCCCCGAAAAAGGACGTGGGTCTCCTGCTGGTCTGGGGATGTGATCGGCGTGGTCGACACCGCAGGCGAATGCGCCGAGTGGACCTTTCCGGCTGAACCCAACGCCGTGCGCGCCGCCCGCCACGTGGTCCGCGACACCCTCCGGGGCTGGCATCTGGACGCGACCGTCGTCGATGTGACGGTCCTCCTGGTCAGCGAGCTCGTGACCAACTCCCTGCGCCATGCCTCCGGCCCCATCGGGGTCCGCCTCGTCCGCCCCCAGGCCGGCGCCGACTCCGTCCCGCCGCACGCGGCCCTTCTGGTCGAGGTGTCCGATCCGCTTCCGGATCCGCCCGCCGAGCGCGTCGCCGGGCCCGACGACGAGGGTGGCCGCGGCCTGCAGCTGGTGGCTGGATCCGCACGGCGCTGGGGCACCCGCAAGGGAAGAACGGGCAAGACAGTGTGGTTCGAGCTCACGCTTCCTGGTTAGGAGTGTCAGGGGACAACGATCACCACGTGCACTCGGCTCAAAATGAACGAGACCAGCCTGTGATCGTGAACGTCGTGCCGACGGGGGCCGTAGTGCTGAATACTGCGGGCATGGCCGGTCCGGTGCGGTGAGCTGGAGGGGACGGTCGCGTGAGCGAGATACCTGAGACGGCGAGCGGCGTCGTGTGGCAGAGCAGCCCGCCTGGCTCGATCTATGACTACATTCGAGTCGCCTCCTTCTCGATCGGGCCCGACGGCCTGGTCGATCAGTGGAGCCGACGCGCCGTCGAGCTGTTCGGCATCCCCGCGTCCGAGGTCAGGGGCAAGGACCCGGTCGAGGCCTTCATGCCCGGCGAGCTCCGCTCCCGCGGCCACCGCAAGATCGCCGAGATCCTCGACGGCAAGGAGTGGACGGGCCTCGTCCCGTTCCG
This sequence comes from Streptomyces sp. NPDC038280, assembly GCF_055600045.1. NCBI lineage: Bacteria > Bacillati > Actinomycetota > Actinomycetes > Kitasatosporales > Streptomycetaceae > Streptomyces > Streptomyces sp. NPDC038280. Next base: position 154,355 of record NZ_JBVJYZ010000009.1, on the reverse strand, counting down.
TATCCCGGGGCAGCGGCGGAAGCACGGCATCGCGGAGATGTATGTGATGCCCAGCGAGACCGAGGACGGCGAGCGGGCCGCGCTCTGCATCGTCGTGGATGTCCGGACACTGCGCCGGATCGAGACGGACCTTGCCGCTTCGCAGGCGATATTCGGCCAATCACCCTTCGGCTTTCTGCTCTTCGACCTGGACCTCACGGTGAAGCGGACCAACGAGCGCTTCGCCACCGTCTTCGGCGGCTCCGCCGAAGACCACCGCGGCCGGACCGTCCACGACTATCTCTCCCGGCCCGAGGCCGACCGGATGACCGCGGCCCTGCGCAAGGTCCTGGAGACGGGCGAGTCCGTCACCGACCTCCAGATCGTCGGCGCCGTACCGGGCAGCACGGAGCGCCGCCACTGGTCGATCAACCTCTACCGCGTGCACAGCGGCGCCGGCCGGCCCATCGGAGTCGCCGGCCTCGGCACCGATGTCACCCGCCGTGACAACGCCGCCCGCGAGGCGGCCAGCGCCCGCCGCAATCTCGCCCTCCTCAATGAGGCCAGCGCCCGCATCGGGAACTCCCTCGACCTGGAGACCACCGCCCGCGAACTCCTCGATGTCGCCGTGCCGGGCTTCTGCGACCTCGCCTCCGTCGACCTCTACCAGGGACTGCTCACCGGCGAGGAGGCCCCGCCCGGGCGCGGGGGCTCGCCGCAGGCCGGCGGCTACGGCGGAGGCAGCGCCGACCTGCGCCGTGTCGCCTGCGCCAGCGCCGTCTCCGACACCCCGCTGGCCAACCCAGGAGCCGCGGCGGGCTGCTGCGAGTCCGAGCCGGTCGACGTCGGCGCCGTCCACCACTATCCGTTCAACTCGCCGTGCGCGAGCGCACTGCGCACCGGCCGGGTGCAGACCCTGCCCGGCGCCGAGGGCGGCCTCGTGCAGTCCACGCTCGCGGTGCCGATGGTCGCCCACGACATCGTCGTCGGCCTCGTCCTCTTCTCCCGCACGAAGGGCAGCGAGCCCTTCGGGGAGCGGGACCGGGCGCTCGCCGTCGAGCTCGCCGCCCGCGCCGCGGTCTGCATCGACAACGCGCGCCTCTACCGCCGCGAGCACGAACGGGCCCTGATACTGCAGCGCAGCCTGCTGCCGCCCGGCGACCCCGAGGCCGCCGGCCTCGACATCGCCTGCCGCTATCTGCCCGGCAACACGGCCACCGAGGTCGGCGGCGACTGGTTCGACGTCATCGAACTGCCCGGCCACCGCACCGCGCTCGTCATCGGCGACGTCATGGGCCGCGGACTGCGCGCCGCCGTCGCCATGGGGGAACTGCGCACCGCCGTACGCACCCTGGCCCAGCTCGACCTGGAGCCCGCCGAGGTCCTCTCCCACCTCGACGAGATCGCCCGCGGCCTCGGCACGCCCGGCGGTCCCCAGACGGCCCGGGTCGCCCACCGGGGCCCCGAGCTGTCCGAGGTCTACCTCGCGACCTGCGTGTACGCCGTCTACGACCCGGTCACCCGGCGCTGTACGTTCGCCAACGCCGGCCACCTCCCGCCGGTCCTCGTCGAGCCGGGTGAGCCGGCGCTGCTGCTCGACGTGCCTCCGGGGATGCCGCTGGGCGTAGGCGGCGAACCCTTCGAGGAGGTGGAGGTCGAGCTGCCGGAAGGGGCGCTGCTCGCGCTGTACACCGACGGGCTCGTGGAGTCCCGGGACCACCCCCTGGACGAGGGCCTCGCCGCGTTCCGCAGCGCCCTCGCCGATCATGGCCGTCCGCTGGAGGACGTCTGCGACGGCGTACTGAACACCCTCGACACCGGCCACGGCGAGGACGACATCGCGCTGCTCATGGCCCGGGTCGAGGGCCTGCCGGTCGAGGCGGTCGGCGACTGGCGGCTGCCCCGCGAACCCCGCTCGGTGGGCCGCGCCCGCGAGCTGGCCCGTGCCCAGCTCACCGCCTGGGGCCTGGAGCCGCTGATCGACACCGTCGAACTGCTGGTCAGCGAGCTGGTCACCAACGCCCTGCGGTACGGAGAGGGCGAGATCCGGCTGCGGCTGCTGCGCGATCGCACCCTGGTCTGCGAGGTCTGGGACGCCGGGCTCGTGCAGCCGAGGCGGCGCCGGGCCCGCGACACGGACGAGGGGGGCCGCGGCCTGCAGCTCGTCGGCCTGCTCAGCGCGGCGTGGGGCTCGCGCCGCACGCCCAGGGGGAAGACGGTCTGGTTCGACCTCGCCCTGCCCGATGGCGACGCGTCGTCCGAACCCTCCGTGGAGCAGCTTCTGAGCATGTTCTGACGCCCACGCCCACGCCACGACCAGCGCCATGCCCACGCCACGACCAGCGCCACGCCCGGCCCCATGCCCAGCGTCACGCCCACGCCCACGCCACGCCCGGCGCCGCGCCTCGGCCGGACCCCCCGGCGCCCGGTCTGCCGCCCGCCGGGGGCTACGCAGCCTTCAGCGCGGCCAGCCGGGCCTCGATCTCCGCACTGTCGCCGAGGCTGTCGAGCTCCTCGAACTGGGCGTCCAGCGACGAGGCCGCGAGCTCCTGCTTGCCCATCGCCTTGGCCTCCTCGCGCCGCACCTTGTCCTCGAAGCGGCTCAGCTCGCTCGTCGGGTCGAGGACATCGATGCTCTTCACGGCGTCCATCATCCGGTTCTGCGCCTGCGCGGACCGGGCACGGGCCACCAGCTCGTCGCGCTTCGACCGGAGCTCCGTCAGCTTGGTCTTCATCTGGTCCAGGCCGCTCTTGAGCTTGTCGACGACCTCCGTCTGCGAGGCGATGGTGGGCTCGGAGGTCCTCGCCTCCTTCTCCGACTGGAGCTGGCGGCCCAGGGCGACCTTCGCCAGATTGTCGAGCCTGTCGGCGTCCGCCGTCTGCCCCGCGGAGCGCAGCTCGTCCGCCTTTCTGCTGGCGGCGAGGGCCTTCTCGCCCCACTCCCTCGCCGCCTCCACGTCCTCCTGGTGGTCCTGCTCCAGCAGCCGCAGATTGCCGATCGTCGACGCCACGGCCTGCTCGGCCTCGCTGATGTTGTCGGTGTAGTCGCGGATCAGCTGGTCGAGCATCTTCTGCGGATCCTCCGCCTGGTCCAGCAGTGCGTTGATGTTGGCCTTCGCCAGCTGGGCCACGCGGCCGAGGACGGTCTGCTTGGTCATGACTTCTCTCCTTGGTGTCAGAAAGGGCGGGCGCCTTGTCAGAAGCGGCCGCCGCCGCCCAGCCGGCCACGGGTCCCGCCGCCCCCGAAACTGCCCGGGCCGCCACCGGAGCCGCCACCCCCGAAACCCCCTCCGAAACCGCCACCGCCGAATCCCCCGCCATAGCCGCCTCCCCTTCCTCCGCCGAACAGTCCGCCGAGGATGATGCCGCCGAGCACCGCTCCGCCGAGCCCGCCGCCACCTCCCACCCCTGTTACACCGCCCGGCGCGTTCGGGTTCCCATAGGTGCGCACATCCTGCTCGGCGAGGCTCTGCGCCTGTCTGGCCAGCGCGTCCGCCTGCTGCGCCTCGGCCAGCGCGGTCCGCGCGTCCTCGGTGCCGGCCGACGCGCCGGCCCGCTCCAGCCGCCGCTGGGCCTCCGCCAGCCGCGTACGGGCCTCGCTGCCCACCGCGCCGCGATGGGTCGTGATGTAGTCACCGGCCGCGCCGACCGCCGAGCGGGCGGTCAACATCGCCTGATCGAGGAGCCCGCGCGCACGCCGCGAGCCCGATTCGCGCTCCCGCGCGCCGGCCAGCGCCTCGTCCAGCGCCGCATCGGCCTCCTCCACCCGGCGCAGCGCGTCGATCGGGTCGTACCTTCCGGCCTCCACCAGCCGACGCACGTCCGCGACGACCGACTCGGCCCGGGCCGCCCGGCCCTGAAGATCCGCCGTCGACGTCCCCTCCGGCGTGCCCTGGAGCAGTCCGTGGGCATCGGCGAGGTCGGCCTCGGTCTCGGTGAGCGCGCCGGGGAGCCTGCCGACCGCCTCGGCCAGCTCCCGCGCCCGCCGGTCGACGGCGTCGACGAGCCGCGCCGCCTGGTCGAGCGCCCCTTCTCCGGCCCGTACGTGCACCGCCGCCACGCCGTTGTCGCCGTCGTCGACGGCGCGGCGCGCCCGGCTCAGGTTGTCGGTCGCGAACACCAGCCGGCCCTTGGCCTGTTCGGCATGGCTCGCCACGGGCGAGGCCGCCGACTCGGCATACCGCTCCCGCATCGCGGCGAGCATCGCGGAGGCCGTGCCCGCCCGGCCGGTCAGCTCCCGCAGCGTGTTCTCGGCGGCGCCGAGGGCCTGCGGGGCGTTGCGCTCCAGCGCCCGCAGACGGTCGAAGTCCTCGGACTCGGCGTCCAGCCGTTCGTTCGCCCCGGCGCAGCGCGTGATGATCTCCTCGAGCATGGACCGCCGGGTCGCGTCGTCCTCCGGGTAGGCGTCGTCGAGCTGCTGTCGCAGCCGGAACGCTGCCGTCAGCTCCGCCTTCGCGAACCCGACGGCCTCGGTGAAGGGCTTCACCGCCTCGTCACCGAACTGAGCGGCCGCGAAACCCAGTTCCTCCTGGCTGGTGCGCAGAGCGTCGTCGGTGCCGACGAGCAGATGCCGGGCCTCCTCGTCGAGCTCGGAAAGGGATTTCGGCGCCGGTTCCCTCGGCGCGCCCCAGCCCTGTCCGCTCTGTGGGGTCGTACGGGTCGCGCTGCGGCGGCGCCGCTTGACGAAGGCGTACGCGGCGACCGCGCCCGCCCCGGCGACCACCACCACCGGCATGACCAGGTCCGACGCGGAGGCCCCGCCCCCGCTGCCCGGGTCGGCGGCGCCGGGTGTGAGGGTCGGCGTGGGCACCGGCCGCCCCGCGAGCACCGCCCCGAATCCGTCGGCGGCGCCGATCGCCGCGCCCGCCCAGTCGTTCTCCCGGAGCGCCGGCTCGATCGCGGTACGCGCCACGTCGTCGAGCTGCCCCTGGGTGAAGCGCGCGTCGGGGTCGGCGGAGTAGGCGTACTGCCGGTCGTGCGTGGCGACGGCGAGCAGCACATCGTCGACGCCGAACCCGTTGCGCGTCGCGGTCTCATCGGCCCAGCTCTGCGCCGAGCGCCCGGAGAAGTCCCGCACGTACACGACGAAGAGCTGCACGCGCCGGTCGTCGTAGAGCCGGTCCAGGGCCTGGGTGACGGCGGTCCTCCGGTCGCCGAGCGCGTCGACCATGTCCGTGACCTGCCCCTGGCCGGACAGCGTGACCGGGTCGTCGGCACGGGCATCGGACCCGGCGGGCGCGACCAGCCACCACGCCGCCACCAGCACGCAGAGCAGGATTCGGGTGGCTATTCGCGTCACATTTCGGAGGTTATGCCGGTAGATGGGCCTCCGCACCCGGGAAGTCACCGCCGATTCCGGAACCGGGTCACTGTCAGTAGCGACCTCTACGGTGGAGATCACTACGAGACAACTTCCGGGGGCCCCGATGACCGTACGACCGAGCGACGTCCTGCGACGCGCCCGCGCCGGGCTCGCGGGCCCGCGGCTGAGATGGCCGAGGCGGATCGCTCTGGCCCTCGTCCTGCTGCTGGTCGTACCCCCGCTCGCCGCGGCGGTCGCCCTGCGCGTGAACTACGCGGGCGAGCCGCGGGAGGGCACCAAGAGCCGGGGCAAGGACGCCGTCTGGCTCGGTCACGCCTGGGTCGACGGACGGAAGAAGGACGCCGACCTCGACGCTTTCGCCCGGCGGATCCGGGGGACCGGGATACGCGACCTGTACGTCCACGCCGGGCCGCTGGAGCACGACGGGACGCTCCCCGCCGCCCGCTACCCCCGCGCGCGGTGGCTGATCGGCGCCGTGCACCGCTCGATGCCCGGCATACGGGTCCATGCCTGGCTCGGTGACGTGCTGGCCACCGAACAGCCCGACGGGCTGCGGCTGGAGAAGACGGAGTCCAGGGCCGCCGTCGTGCGCTCGGCGCGCCAGGTCCTCGACGCGGGCTTCGACGGCGTCCACTTCGACCTGGAGCCGCTGGAGTCGGGCGACGCCCACTATCTGACGCTCCTCGACGACCTCGGCGAGCTGACCCGCGCCCGCAGGGCGCCGCTGTCGGTCGCGGCCCACCAGATCGACCCGCTGCCGGCGGCCCACGCGGTGAACGGCGCGCTCAGCGGCAGTGAGAAGTGGTGGTCGCAGCGGTTCTTCGGCGAGGTGGCCCGCCGGGTCGACCAGATCGCGGTCATGTCGTACGACACCTGGATGCCGCTGGAGGGCATGTACGGCGGTTACGTCGCCCAGCAGACGAGCCTCGCCCTCGAAGTGACGCCCGAGAACACCGACCTGCTGATGGGGTTGCCCTTCTTCCACGAGGACGACCTCGGCCACCACGAGTCCGCGGAGACGGTCGCCGCCGCGGTCCGCGGCACCCGGCTGGGCCTGGGGCGCACGGACCGCGACCGCGAGCGGTTCGGGGTCGCGCTCTACGTCGACTTCGCCGCGACGGACGCGGACTGGGAGGCGTACCGCAAGGGATGGCACTGACGTCGTCCACCGCCGCGCCGAGCCGGATCCCCGCCCGACCGCCCGCCCAACCACCCGATCGATCGCACGCCCCCCGACCGCCGGCGGCCGTCAGTCCGCCGGATCGCGTCGCCGGATCTTGTTGCCCAGCCAGACCAGCGGGTCGTACTTGCGGTCCACGGCCCGCTCCTTCAGCGGGATCAGCGCATTGTCGGTGATCTTGATGCCCTCGGGGCACACCTCCGTACAGCACTTGGTGATGTTGCAGTAGCCGAGCCCGTGCTCCTCCTGGGCCGATGCCTTGCGGTCGAGGCCCGCCTCGGCCGCCGCGTCCAGGGGATGCATGTCCAGCTCCGCGATCCGCATCAGGAAGCGCGGCCCGGCGAAGGCCGTCTTGTTCTCCTCGTGGTCACGCACCACATGGCAGGTGTCCTGGCACAGGAAGCACTCGATGCACTTGCGGAACTCCTGGGAGCGGTCCACATCGACCTGCCGCATCCGGTAGTCGCCCGGCTTCACCCCCTCCGGCGGGACGAACGCGGGCACCTCCCGCGCCTTCCGGTAGTTGAAGGACACGTCCGTCACCAGGTCACGCACCACGGGAAAGGTCCGCATCGGCGTCACCGTGATCGTCTCCTCGCGGGTGAAGACCGACATCCGCGTCATGCACATCAGCCGTGGCCGGCCGTTGATCTCAGCGCTGCACGAACCGCACTTGCCCGCCTTGCAGTTCCAGCGGACCGCCAGATCCGGGGTCTGTGTCGCCTGAAGGCGGTGGATGATGTCGAGGACGACCTCTCCGTCATGGACCTCGACGGAGAAGTCCTCCAGGCCGCCTCCGTCCGCGTCGCCCCTCCACACCTTGAACCGGGCCTCGTACGTGCTCACTCGTAGAGCTCCTCTTCGGCGAGGTACTTGACCAGCTCCTCCTTCTCGAAGAGGGAGAGCAGGTCGGGACGGATGGGCTCGGTGCGCTGCCGGACGAGTTCGATGTGGGCCGAGGCCGGGTCCTCGGGGGCGGGCTGGACCGGGCGGCACAGCAGGTTCACCGGGCGCCACTCGCGTTCCATCGCCGGGTAGTCCTCACGGGTGTGGCCGCCCCGGCTCTCGGTGCGCTCCAGCGCGGCCAGCGCCACGCATTCACTGACCAGCAGCATGTTGCGCAGGTCGAGGGCCAGGTGCCAGCCGGGGTTGAACTGGCGGTGCCCCTCGACGCCGGCCCGCCGGGCCCGTGCCCGCAGCTCGCCCAGCTTCTCCAGGGCGTGCTCCATCTCGGCCTCGCGGCGAATGATGCCGACCAGGTCGTTCATCGTCTGCTGGAGCTCCTGGTGCAGGGTGTACGGGTTCTCCGCGCGGGAGCCGGCGCCCACCCCCGCGCCGCTGCCGACACCGGCCTCCGAGCCGCTCGCCGCGCTCCCCGCCGCGCTCTCCTCCGCGCGGAACGGGGCCAGTGCCTCGGCCGCCGCCGCGTCGATCTCGGCCCCGGACACCGCCGGGCGCACCCCGAGGGCCGCGTGCTCGGCGGCGTGCAGGCCTGCCCGGCGCCCGAAGACCAGCAGGTCGGACAGCGAATTGCCACCGAGCCGGTTGGAGCCGTGCATCCCGCCCGCGACCTCACCGGCGGCGAAGAGCCCGGGGACCCCGATCGTGGCGGCGGTGTCCGACTCGACGGCGACGCCGCCCATCACGTAGTGGCAGGTGGGTCCGACCTCCATGGCCTCCGCCGTGATGTCCACGTCCGCCAGTTCCTTGAACTGGTGGTACATCGACGGCAGCCGGCGCCGGATCGTCTCGGCGGGCATCCGGGTCGACACATCGAGGAACACCCCGCCGTGTGGCGATCCGCGCCCCGCCTTCACCTCCGAGTTGATCGCGCGGGCGACCTCGTCGCGCGGCAGCAGCTCGGGCGGACGCCGGTTGTTGTCCGGGTCCTCGTACCAGCGGTCGCCCTCCTCCTCGGACTGCGCGTACTTCTCCTTGAAGACGTCCGGGATGTAGTCGAACATGAACCGCTTGCCCTCGGAGTTGCGGAGCACCCCGCCGTCACCGCGCACCGACTCGGTGACGAGGATGCCCTTCACCGACGGCGGCCAGACCATCCCGGTGGGGTGGAACTGCACGAACTCCATGTTCAGCAGCGGCGCCCCGGCGAGCAGCGCCAGCGCGTGCCCGTCGCCCGTGTACTCCCACGAGTTGGACGTCACCTTGAACGACTTGCCGATCCCGCCGGTCGCCAGGACCACCGAGGGCGCCTCGAGGACGAAGAACCGCCCCGACTCCCGCTCGTAGCAGAAGGTCCCCGCGACGCTCCCCCCGAGCCTGCGGCCGGAGGGGACCCCCCTCTCGCTTCGCTCGCCGTCCTTCAGCACCCGGGTGACCGTGCACTCCTGGAAGACCTTGAGCCGGGACTCGTAGTCGCCGGTCTCCTTGAAGTCCTCCTGCTGGAGCGAGACGATCTTCTGCTGGAGCGTACGGATCAGCTCCAGCCCGGTCCGGTCGCCCACGTGCGCGAGGCGGGGGTACTCGTGTCCGCCGAAGTTGCGCTGGGAGATCCGCCCGTCGGCGGTACGGTCGAAGAGCGCGCCCCAGGTCTCCAGCTCCCACACGCGGTCCGGCGCCTCACGGGCGTGCAGTTCCGCCATCCGCCACTGGTTGAGGAACTTGCCGCCCCGCATGGTGTCGCGGAAGTGCACCTGCCAGTTGTCCCCGGCGTTCGCGTTGCCCATGGAGGCGGCGATCCCGCCCTCGGCCATCACGGTGTGCGCCTTGCCGAAGAGGGACTTGCAGATGATGGCGGTACGGGCGCCCCGCTCGCGCGCCTCGATGGCGGCCCGCAGCCCCGCCCCGCCCGCGCCGACCACCACCACGTCCCACTGCTGCCGCTCGACTTGAGCCATGTCAGAAGATCCTCGGGTCGTCGAAGGTGCCGGTCGCGAGCAGGTACACGTAGAAATCGCACAGCGCCACGCTGATCAGCGACGCCCAGGCGAGCAGCATGTGATGCGCGTTCAGCCGGCCGACCCAGCCCCACAGCCGGTACCGCACAGGGTGTTTGGAGAAGTGCTTGAGCCGCCCGCCGACGATGTGCCGACAGGAGTGGCAGGAGAAGGTGTACGCCCAGATCAGCACGATGTTGATCAGGAAGACGACCGTCCCGAGCCCCATGTGCCCCCAGGCGTACGAGGAGTCGCGGAAGGCGAGCACGGTGTCGTAGGTCAGGATCCCGGCGACCGGCACGGCGGCGTAGAAGAAGTACCGGTGGACGTTCTGCAGGATCAGCGGGAAGCGCGTCTCGCCGGTGTACTTCTTGTGCGGCTCGGCGACCGCGCAGGCCGGGGGAGAGGCCCAGAAACCCCGGTAGTAGGCCTTGCGGTAGTAGTAGCAGGTCAGCCGGAAACCGAGCGGGAAGATCAGGATCAGCAGGGCGGGGGAGAGGCCCCACCAGCTGCCGAAGATCTCCCAGTTGGGCCCCCCGCGCATCGGGGCGCAGTTCTCCGCCAGACAGGGCGAGTAGAACGGGGAGACGTACGGGGCGGCGTAATAGTCGCTGTTCGCGAAGGCCCGCCAGGTCGAGTACACGACGAAGGCGAGGAGTCCGGCGGCGGTTACGGCGGGCGCGAGCCACCAGCGGTCGGTGCGGAGGTGGCGGGCGGCGATGGCGGCGCGAGAGGCGCCGTGCACACCGCCGCGGCCCGGAGCGAGGTCGGGTGGTTCGGTGCCTGTGGCCAACGAGGTCTCCCGTTTGATTTTGTGAGGCTCGGTTCGCCGCCGTGCCGGCGGCTCGGTTCGCCTCCGGGGCGCTGTGCGCGCCCCTTCGGCTCACTCGCCGTCGCTCGCTCGTCCGGGGTCAGGGCGCGTGGCGGTCCCGGGCGCCGAGGCCCTCGTCGTCCGTGTCCGTCCACAGCGCGCTGTTGTACGGGGCGTCCGGGATGGTCACCAGCGGTTCGGGGCGGCCCCCCGACGGCGGTGCCGACGGTGGCGACGGCGGGGACAGGGGGGTGCCCCGCTCCTCCGCGATGCTGCGCTCCAGCTGTCCGACCGTGCGGACCAGGTCTTCGAGGCAGCGCTTGACCGCCGTCAAATCGTCCTGCAGGGACATGAGTTGCCCTCACTTCCGCGATGGCGGGTGGCAAACACGCGCCTGAGAGTGTTGCGCTTCACATCCCCCGTTGTGAAGCCATGTGCACGGATTCCACTCGTCTGGGGGCGCGGTTCCGGCTCGTTCGCCTCCGGCGCGTTCAAGGGTCCGGCGGCGGCTGCCCGGCCCCGTTGGGCCGCACGGGTGGCATTTGTGGGCCGTGTCGCCGTGTCGCCGTCACCGGGCCCGATCTGTCCTTTTCAGTGTATGAGCAATAGGTGTGATCATCTCTAAATTCCACAAACCAGGACGAAGAGGTACAAGTCATGTACCAGGCCGGCGCCCCTCGCGGGAGGACATGCTCCCGGACCCCCCGCTTCCGCACACTCCGCTCCGTCGCGCTGCTCACCAGCGGGGTCCTCGGCGTCTCCGTACTGGCCGGCTGCAGCTCCGGCGAGGACGAGGGCGGCGCCGTGGCCGCCCCCCAGGACATCGCACCGGCCGCCCGCGAGCGGGTCGCGGACGGCGGCACCCTGCGCTGGGCCGTCGACACGACGCCCACCACGCTCAACGCCTTCCAGGCCGACGCCGACACCACGACCTCCCGGGTCACCGGCGCCGTGCTGCCCGCCCTCTTCACGCTGGACGCGCGCGGCCGCCCGCAGCGCAATCCCGACTACCTCGAATCGGCCGCGATCATCGAGCGCGAGCCCAAGCAGGTCGTCCTCTACAAGCTCAACCAGCAGGCCGTGTGGAGCGACGGCCGGGAGATCGGCGCCCCCGACTTCGTCGCCCAGTGGCGGGCGCTGAGCGGCCGGGACACCGCGTACTGGACCGCGCGCAACGCCGGCTACGAGCGGATCCAGAAGATCGAGCGCGGCGCGAACGACCTGGAGGTCCGGGTCACGTTCAACAAGCCGTACGCCGACTGGCAGTCCCTCTTCACCCCGCTCTACCCCAAGGACGTCATGGGGACGCCGGCCGCCTTCAACGACCGCGCCCGGACGAAGCTCACCTCCACCGCAGGACCGTTTCAGCTGAAGGCCCTGGACATGAAGACCGGCACGACGACGCTGGTGCGCAACCCGCGCTGGTGGGGGCAGCCCGCCAAGCTCGACTCGCTGGTCCTGAAGACCGTCCCCCGCACCGGCCGCGCCACCGAGCTCGCCAAGGGAACGGTGGATCTGGCCGAGATCGACCGCGACACGGCGGAACGTATCGCCCTCGCGGCACGGGACAAGGGCGCCGGCGGACAGGCGCTGACCCATGGGCCCGGCGCCGCCATCGCCCCCTCGGCCGCTCTGCGGTCCTGGGCGCTGGCCCACGGCTCCAACCAGGCGCAGGCGGAGATCGTCAAGGCGGCCCGGCAGAAGAACCAGGAGGCCATCGCCCAGTACGCCACGGAACAGCGGGCCCTGCACGGCTATGTGGTCCGCAAGTCGCTGGAGCCCGCGTACACGCAGCTCGCGCTGAACGGGGAGTCCGGCCCGCTCGCCGACGAGCGGGTGCGCCGGGCCGTCGCCCGCGCGCTGGACCGCAAGGAGCTCGCGGAGGCGGTACTGGCCCCGCTCGGACTGCCCGCGCAGCCGCCCGGCAGCCACCTGGCCCTCGCCGGGCAGGCCGCGTACGCCGACAGCAGTGACGCGCTCGGCGAGCAGGACACCAAGGAGGCGCGGGCGCTGTTGGCCGACGCGGGCTGGACGAAGGGCGGTGCCGGCGAGCGGGCCGGCACGAAGGCAGGCGGCGAGGCCGGGGCCAAGAAGACGGGCAAGGGCGCCGGGTCCACCGGTGAGGCCACCACGCAGGACAAGGCGAAGAAGAAGGAGAGCGACACCCCCTCCGACGAGGGTCTCTACATCGTCGGTGACGACAAGCCGGGCGAGGGAGTCGAACCGCTGATCGGTGGCCAGGAGCCGGGCACCACCGTTCTGGCGCCGGCCGCCGGCGCCGCGCTGCAGAGCGTCGCGCTGCTGCGCCAGGCCCAGGAGATGGAGGCCGAGGCCGACGGGGCGCCGGGTGCGGGGGCCAAGGTCGCCGCCGGTTCCGACAAGGGCGTCGCCGGCGCGTACGCCCCGCGCGGCACCGCCGCCCCGGCACCCGGAGCCGCGGCTGCCGCCACGGGCCCGCTCGGCAAGGGCGGCAAGCCGCTCACGCTCCGCTTCGTCCTGCCGTCCGGCCCTGGCTCCGAGGCGCTGCGCACCGTCGGCGACAAGATCGTCGGGATGCTCGACCAGGTCGGCATCCGCACCACGATCAGCAAGGTGCCCGACGACAGCTTCTTCAAGGACCACATCGCCGCGGGCGAGTACGACCTGGCCCTCTACTCCTGGCCCGCGACCGCCTTCCCGGCGACCGACGCCCGGCCGATCTACGCCAAGCCCGAGCCGGCCAGTGACGGCTCGCTCCTGGTCGAGCAGAACTACTCGCGCGTCGGCACCGACCGCATCGACCAGTTGTTCGACCAAGCGGTCGGTGAGCTGGACGAGAAGACGGCCAGGGACCTGGTCCGGCAGGCCGACGCCCGGATCTGGGCCGCGGCCGGCTCCATTCCCCTCTATCAGCGGCCCCAGCTGGTGGCGGCGAAGCCGTCGCTCGCGAACGCCGGCGCCTTCGGCTTCGCGACCCCGCGTTACCAGGACATCGGGTTCAAGAAGCCCGAACCCGCCAAGGGTGCGCAGAACCAGAAGAAGTAACCGGTCCCTTCCTCCGGGGACCTCTGCCGGACCCTGTCGGAAGCGACGAACCTGCAGGTCAGAACCTCAAGAGCAGCTCAATTCCCTTGCCCGCCGGCGACCCCGGCGGGCAAGATCGCGACTGCCCTTGACCCGGGCGCTCGACGCACCCCCAGTGCACCCCTGAACACCTCACGGATCGGGCCGGGAAGCCTCTCGCACGAAGGCCCCGTACCATAGGAGGTAGCCGTGGCGCGTCCGCCCGGCGGGCGACGGAGGACCGAGACTCTCTGCGACGCCTGATCCCACGATCCGAGAGAAGCGCAAGCCACTCATGCCCACGCGCCACGACATCCGTAACGTCGCCATCGTCGCCCACGTCGACCACGGCAAGACCACCCTGGTCGACGCCATGCTCAAGCAGGCCGGCGCCTTCGCCGCGCACGCTGCCGAGTCCCTCGACGACCGCATGATGGACTCGAACGACCTGGAGCGTGAGAAGGGCATCACGATCCTGGCGAAGAACACCGCCGTCAAGTACCACCCGAAGGATGGCGGCGACGTCATCACGATCAACATCATCGACACCCCCGGCCACGCCGACTTCGGTGGTGAGGTCGAGCGCGGCCTGTCGATGGTGGACGCGGTCGTCCTCCTCGTCGACGCCTCCGAGGGCCCGCTGCCGCAGACCCGCTTCGTGCTCCGCAAGGCGCTGCAGGCCCGGATGCCCGTCATCCTCTGCATCAACAAGACGGACCGCCCGGACTCCCGGATCGACGAGGTCGTCAACGAGACGTACGACCTGTTCCTGGACCTGGACGCGGACGAGGACCAGATCGAGTTCCCGATCGTCTACGCCTGCGCCCGTGACGGCGTCGCCTCGCTGACCAAGCCGGAGGACGGCACCGTCCCGGCCGACAGCGAGAACCTGGAGCCGTTCTTCTCCACGATCCTGGCCCACGTCCCGGCCCCGGAGTACGACGAGTCCGCGCCGCTGCAGGCCCACGTCACCAACCTCGACGCCGACAACTTCCTCGGCCGTATCGCGCTGTGCCGCGTCGAGCAGGGCGAGCTGCGCAAGGGCCAGACGGTCACCTGGATCAAGCGTGACGGCACGCAGCAGAACGTTCGCATCACCGAGCTGCTGATGACCGAGGCGCTCACCCGCAAGCCGGCCGAGAAGGCGGGCCCGGGCGACATCTGCGCCATCGCCGGTATCGGGGACATCATGATCGGCGAGACCCTGGCCGACCCGGAGAACCCGATCGCGCTGCCGCTGATCACGGTCGACGAGCCGGCGATCTCCATGACCATCGGTACGAACACCTCGCCGCTCGTCGGCAAGGGCGGCAAGGGCCACAAGGTCACCGCCCGCCAGGTGAAGGACCGCCTGGACAAGGAGCTGGTCGGTAACGTCTCGCTCCGCGTCCTGGACACCGAGCGCCCCGACGCCTGGGAGGTCCAGGGCCGTGGTGAGCTCGCGCTCGCCATCCTGGTCGAGCAGATGCGCCGCGAGGGCTTCGAGCTGACCGTGGGCAAGCCCGAGGTCGTCACCAAGCAGGTCGACGGCAAGACGTACGAGCCGATCGAGCGCATGACGATCGACTCGCCCGAGGAGCACCTCGGCGCCATCACCCAGCTGATGGCGACCCGCAAGGGCCGCATGGAGACGATGACCAACCACGGCTCCGGCTGGATCCGCATGGAGTGGATCGTGCCGTCGCGCGGCCTCATCGGGTTCCGTACGGAGTTCCTGACCCAGACGCGCGGCACGGGTATCGCCCACTCCATCTTCGAGGGCCACGAGCCGTGGTTCGGCGAGCTGCGCACCCGTAACAACGGTTCGCTCGTCGCCGACCGCTCCGGTTCGGTGACCCCGTTCGCGATGATCAACCTGCAGGAGCGGGGTGTCATCTTCGTCGAGGCCGGCACCGAGGTCTACGAGGGCATGATCATCGGTGAGAACTCGCGCTCCGACGACATGGACGTGAACATCACCAAGGAGAAGAAGCTCACCAACATGCGTGCGGCTTCCGCGGACAACACCGAGAACGTGGTGCCGCCGCGCAAGCTCTCCCTGGAGCAGTCGCTGGAGTTCTGCCGCGACGACGAGTGCATCGAGGTGACCCCGGAGACGGTCCGTATCCGTAAGGTCGTCCTGGACCAGAAGGAGCGCGGCCGCACGGCCTCGCGCGCCAAGCGCAACTAGTTCCCACCCGTCGCACCCCCGCTCAGCAGGGGCTGACGTCACGTCAGCGCGACACCTAGCACAGGGCCCGGGCCCCCGCAGACACTGTGGGGGCCCGGGCCTTTCGTCAACTCTTTTTCGCGTCCCCACTGTCCGGATATCGGGCGTCGCTCTCCGGAACGTGTGTTAACGGTCCGTTTCGGGGGTGTCTGTCTGTGATCAGTTTGTCCGGATTTCGGGCTCACGCCCCTTACTGATGTTGCCAAAACGAGACCCTTTAAGTGTGGTTTACCGCCCGGGCGTACTTAATAGTTGGCTCCATTGAGCTCGGGTCAATGGGTCACGCGCTGTGGGGAGCGCCGACTCACGAGCACACTCAGGGCACTTGAGTCATCGCCGTCAGGGGTGTCGGCGACATCTCGAAGTGTCCTTCTTGTAGTGACAAGTGGACTCATGAGGAGGAACCCATGCGCGGTGCCAAGAGCGCCAAGTGGGTAGCGGGCGCGATAGTCGTCGCCCTGGCAGCGACCGCCTGTGGCGGAGGCGACGGTAAGGGCAGCGACGCCAAGGGGGAAGTTGACCCGAACGGCATTTTCTCGATCGAGGTGGGCGAGCCCGAGAAGGCGCTCCACCCGGCCGACACGATGGAGTCCAACGGCTCCATCGTCCTGAGTGGTCTGTTCGCGCAGCTCGTGGACTACACGCCCGACGGCAAGCTCACCATGGTGAACGCCGAGTCGGTCGAGTCCAAGGACAGCAAGCTCTGGACCGTCAAGCTCAAGAAGGGCTGGACGTTCCACGACGGCACTCCGGTCACCGCCAAGTCCTACGTCGACGCGTGGAACTGGGCCGGAAACGTCAACAACAAGCAGGGCAACGCGTCCTGGTACTCCGACATCAAGGGCTCCGAGGCCCTGCTGCCGGAGAAGGAGGGCGCCAAGCCCACCGCCGACAAGATGACCGGCCTGAAGATCGTGGACGACAACACGTTCACCATCGAGCTGAAGGCCCCGGTCCCGTACTTCGCGTACAAGCTCGGCTACGAGGTCTTCTCGCCGCTGCCGGAGTCCTTCTACAAGGACCCCAAGGCCGCCGGTGAGAAGCCGATCGGCAACGGTCCCTACAAGTTCGAGAGCTGGGACCACAAGAAGGAAATCAAGATCGTCCGGTACGACGGGTACAAGGGCGACGACAAGGCCAAGAACGGTGGTGTGATCTTCAAGAACTACACCACCCTCGAGGCCGCGTACGAGGACCTGAAGGCCGGCAACGTCGACGTCCTGCGTCAGATCGCGCCGAAGGACCTCCCGGTCTTCCGCCAGGACCTCGGCGACCGCGCCGTGGACAAGCCGTACTCCTCGATCCAGACCCTGGCCATCGCGTTCTACGCGGACCAGTGGAAGAAGCCCAAGAAGATCGACCCGAAGGTCATCCAGGGTCTCTCCATGGCGATCGACCGCGCCACCATCACCAAGACGGTGCTGCAGGGTACGCGTGACCCCGCGACGGGCTGGGTCGCCAAGGGCGTCCTGGGCTACCAGGAGAACGCCGCCGGTGACGTCACCAAGTTCGACCCGGCGAAGGCCAAGGAACTGATCAAGGCCGGTGGCGGCGTCCCGAACAACGCCATCTCCATTCAGTTCAACGCGGACGGCGGCCACAAGGAGTGGGTCGACGCGGTCTGCAACAGCATCACGCAGTCCACCGGCGTCAAGTGCGTCGGCGACGGCAAGCCGGACTTCCAGGCCGACCTCCAGGCCCGGAAGACCAAGCAGGTCAAGTCGATCTACCGCTCCGGCTGGGTGCTCGACTACCCGGTGAACTCCAACTTCCTCCGCGACCTGTTCCAGACGGGCGCCTCCGGAAACCAGGGTGACTTCAGCGACGCGACCCTGGACGCCAAGATCAAGAAGGCGGACAGCGCTGCGAACCTCGACGAGTCGGTGAAGGCCTACCAGGCGATCGAGAAGGACCTGGTCAACTACATGCCTTCGATCCCGCTCTGGTACTACAAGGTCAACGCGGGCTTCTCCGAGAAGGTCACCGGCGTGGAGTACGCGCAGGACGGCGACCCGATCCTCGAGAACGTTCAGGTCAAGAAGTAATCACCCAAGCGTAGTCCGCACGCCGGACGCGGGGCTGACGCACCGTCAGCCCCGCGTAGCGGCGCCTTACGCAGCGGCCGGGGGGCCCTTCCACGACATTCGCGTACCCACTGGGGCGCGGTTGCCGAGGGAGGGCCCGTCGGCTGCGGCAGTCACATCTCAACGGAGGCATGATGGGGCGCTATGTCGCACGACGACTGCTCCAGATGATCCCGGTTTTCTTCGGGACCACCCTGCTGATCTTCCTCATGGTCTACTCCCTGCCCGGCGACCCCGTGGCCGGACTGTTCGGGGACAAGGCCGCGAACCCCTCGACGGTGGCGAAGATCAGACACGATCTTGGGCTTGACCAGAACATCTTCAAGCAGTACTGGGACTACATCACCGGCATCCTGTTCCACTTCGACTTCGGGAACCAGATCCGCAACGACCGGCCGGTCACGGACGTGCTGGCCAGCGCGTTCCCGGTCACGCTGCAGCTCGCCACCCTGGCGTTCGTCATCGAGCTCGTCTTCGGTATCGGCCTCGGCATCGTCGCCGGTCTGCGGGCCGGCCGCCTGGCCGACAACGCGATCCTGATCTTCACGCTGCTGATCATCTCGATCCCGGTCTTCGTCCTCGGTCACATCCTCAAGACGACGCTCGGCTTCGAGAACGTCAGTACCTATCCGACCTGGGGCGAACTGATGGCGCCGGCCATCGTCCTCGCGGGTCTCTCCCTCGCCTACGTGGCCCGGCTCACCCGTACCTCCATGGCGGAGAACCTGCGCGCCGACTACATGCGCACCGCGGTCGCCAAGGGCCTGCCGCGTCGCCGGATCATCGGCGTGCACCTGATGCGGAACTCGATGATCCCCGTGATCACCTTCCTCGGCACCGACATCGGCGCCCTGATGGGTGGCGCGGTCGTCACCGAGTCCGTGTTCAACGTCAAGGGCATCGGCGGCACGATCTACGAGTCGATCGTCCGGCGTGAGGGCGTCACCCTCGTCGGTCTGGTCAC
Organism: Streptomyces sp. NPDC038280; assembly: GCF_055600045.1. Taxonomy (NCBI): domain Bacteria; kingdom Bacillati; phylum Actinomycetota; class Actinomycetes; order Kitasatosporales; family Streptomycetaceae; genus Streptomyces; species Streptomyces sp. NPDC038280. The sequence goes on along the minus strand of NZ_JBVJYZ010000009.1, from coordinate 135,869 downwards.
CATCCTGGTGCTGGTCTACCTCGTCACCAGCCTGCTCATCGACCTGCTGTACGCGGTCCTGGACCCGAGGATCCGTTATGCCTGACGTGACCAAGACCGCGCTCGCGACCGAGGACGCCATCGCGCCCCCGTCGGCCGCGGAGCCGGCACCCAAGAAGAACGACGAGAAGGCGCGCAGCCTCTGGGGCGACGCGTGGCGCGACCTGCGGCGCAACCCGTACTTCATCGTGTCCTCGGTGCTGATCTTCTTCCTGCTGCTCATCACCGCCTTCCCGACGCTGTTCACCAGTGCCTCGCCGATCACCGGCGACCTGGTGCACCACTTCCTCGGCAAGCCGGAGCTCGGCAAGGTCGGCACAGAGGGATGGCTCGGCTACGACGGGCAGGGCCGCAGCGTGTACGCCCGACTGATCCACGGCACCCGTGCCTCGGTCATCGTCGGTATCACCGTCACGCTGATCGTGACCGTCATCGGTGGCGTGCTCGGCATGATCTCCGGCTACTTCGGCGGTCTCACCGACGCGATCATCTCCCGTATCACCGACGTGTTCTTCGGTGTGCCCTTCCTGCTCGGCGCGATGGTGGTGCTCAACTCCTTCGTCGACCGTTCCGTCTGGGTCGTGGTCTTCGCGCTGGCGTTCCTCGGCTGGACGCAGATCACCCGCGTCATGCGCGGTGCGGTGATCACCGTCAAGCAGGCCGACTACGTCCACGCCGCCAAGGCGCTCGGCGCGAGCACCACCCGCATCCTGTTCCGGCACATCCTGCCGAACTCGATGGCTCCGGTGATCGTCGTCGCGACCATCAGCCTCGGTGGCTACATCGGCGCCGAGGCGACGCTGTCGTACCTGGGCCTCGGCCTCTCGTCCCCCACCATCTCGTGGGGTGTCGACATCTCCGGCGGTGTCGCGCAGATCCGGGTGGCGCAGCACATCCTGCTGTACCCCTCGATCATGCTCAGCATCACCGTTCTGGCGTTCATCATGCTCGGCGAAGCCGTCCGCAACGCCCTCGACCCCAAGCTGCGCTGAGGAGGGCGTAAAACGTGACGACCATCGACAACCTCGACAAGACCGCGACCGTCCCCTCGCCGCGCGACGGAGACGACCACAACGGTCCCCTGCTCGAAGTCCGTGACCTGCACGTGGAGTTCCACACCCGCGACGGTGTGGCCAAGGCGGTCAACGGAGTCAACTACTCGGTGAACGCCGGCGAGACCCTCGCCGTCCTCGGCGAGTCCGGCTCCGGCAAGTCCGTGACCGCCCAGGCGATCATGGGCATCCTCGACATGCCGCCCGGCAAGATCCCGCAGGGCGAGATCTTCTTCCGCGGCGAGGACATGCTCAAGATGTCCTACGAGGAGCGCCGGCAGATCCGCGGCCGGAAGATCGCCATGATCTTCCAGGACGCACTGTCCTCGCTGAACCCGGTCCTCACCGTCGGCTACCAGCTCGGCGAGATGTTCCGGGTCCACCACGGCCTGTCCAAGAAGGACGCCAAGGCCAGGGCCATCGAGCTGATGGACAAGGTCAAGATCCCGGCCGCCGCGGCCCGGGTGAGCGACTATCCCCACCAGTTCTCGGGCGGTATGCGCCAGCGCATCATGATCGCCATGGCGCTGGCCCTCGAGCCCGACCTGATCATCGCGGACGAGCCCACCACCGCGCTCGACGTGACCGTCCAGGCCCAGGTCATGGACCTGCTCGCGGAGCTGCAGCGCGAGTACAACATGGGTCTGATCCTGATCACCCACGACCTCGGCGTCGTCGCCGATGTCGCGGACAAGATCGCGGTCATGTACGCGGGCCGGATCGTCGAGCAGGCTCCGGTGCGCGAGCTGTACAAGCGCCCCGCGCACCCGTACACCCGTGGCCTCCTCGACTCCATCCCGCGCCTGGACCAGAAGGGCCAGGAGCTGTACGCGATCAAGGGTCTGCCGCCCAACCTGCTCCACGTCCCGACCGGTTGCGCCTTCAACCCGCGCTGCCCCAAGGCCGAGGACATCTGCCGTACGGAGATCCCGGCGCTCGCGCCGGTCACCGAGCAGGACGGCACGGAGCTGCCGGGCCGCGGCAGCGCCTGCCACTTCTGGAAGGAGACGATCCATGGCTGAGCTCAGCAAGAAGGATGAGGCTGTGGACGCGACCCCGAACGTCACCGAGGTCGAGACGGTCGACGCGGCCTCCGAGGCGGAGGCCGTAGCCGCCATCGAGGCGCCGGTCGAACGCGGTGAGCCGATCCTGCAGGTGCGCAACCTGGTCAAGCACTTCCCGCTCACCCAGGGCATCCTGTTCAAGAAGCAGGTCGGCGCGGTCAAGGCCGTCGACGGGATCTCCTTCGACCTCTACCAGGGCGAGACCCTCGGCATCGTCGGCGAGTCCGGCTGTGGCAAGTCCACCGTCGCCAAGCTGCTGATGAACCTGGAGCGGGCGACCGCGGGCGAGGTCTTCTACAAGGGCCAGGACATCACCCGGCTGTCGGGGCGCGCCCTCAAGGCCGTCCGCCGCAATATCCAGATGGTGTTCCAGGACCCGTACACCTCGCTCAACCCCCGCATGACGGTGGGCGACATCATCGGCGAGCCCTTCGACATCCACCCCGAGGTGGCCCCGAAGGGCGACCGGCGCCGCAAGGTGCAGGAGCTGCTCGATGTGGTCGGTCTCAACCCCGAGTACATCAACCGCTATCCGCACCAGTTCTCCGGCGGTCAGCGTCAGCGCATCGGCATCGCCCGCGGTCTGGCGCTCAACCCGGAGATCATCATCTGCGACGAGCCGGTCTCGGCCCTGGACGTGTCCGTCCAGGCGCAGGTCATCAACCTGATGGAGAAGCTCCAGGACGAGTTCAACCTGTCCTATGTCTTCATCGCCCACGACCTGTCGATCGTCCGGCACATCTCGGACCGGGTCGGCGTCATGTACCTCGGCAAGATGGCCGAGATCGGTACGGACACGCAGATCTACGACCACCCGACGCACCCCTACACCCAGGCGCTGCTGTCGGCGGTCCCCGTGCCCGACCCGGAGGCCCGCGAGGGCCGCGAGCGGATCATCCTCACCGGGGACGTCCCCTCGCCGGCCAATCCGCCGTCGGGCTGCCGCTTCCGCACCCGCTGCTGGAAGGCGGAGGAGAAGTGCACCACCGAGGTTCCGCTGCTGGCGATCCCGGAGCGTTTCCAGGGGCAGGACACCCCGGCCGCGCACGAGTCGGCGTGCCACTTCGCCGAGGAGAAGGACGTCGTCCACGCGGTGTGACGCACTGACAGGTGTGAAGGGCGCCCGGGCCATTGCGGTCCGGGCGCCCTTCGTCGTTCCGCAGGTCGGATCGGCGCCAGCCCGGTGTCGCTCCGGCGCGCCTGTGTCTTTTGGGGGGATATTTGGGCCTACGTAAGCTCAGGGACCTTCAGGAGGCACTCCATGCGCGGAGCCACGCACGCCAAGTGGGCCGCTGGTGCGGCGGCCGTCGTCCTCGCGGCGACCGCCTGCGGCGGCGGGAGCGACAGCGGCGGTGGTGGTGCGGACGGGATCGTGAGCTCCTCCTGGGCGGACCCGCAGAACCCCCTGGAACCGGCGAACACCAATGAGGTGCAGGGCGGCAAGGTCCTCGACATGATCTTCCGGGGTCTCAAGCGGTACGACCCCAAGACCGGCGAGGCGAAGGACATGCTCGCCGAGAAGATCGAGACCGGCGACTCCACCACCTTCACGATCACCCTCAAGGACGGCTGGACCTTCTCCAACGGCGAGAAGGTCACCTCGAAGTCCTTCGTGGACGCCTGGAACTACGGGGCCCACCTCAAGAACAACCAGCGCAACGCCTACTTCTTCGGCTACATCGAGGGGTACGCGGACGTGCACCCCGACTCCGGCGAACCCAAGGCCGAGAGAATGAGCGGGCTCAAGGTCGTCAACGACAAGACCTTCACCGTCAAGCTCACCCAGAAGTTCTCCACCTGGCCCGAGACCCTCGGCTACGCCGCGTTCTCCCCGCTGCCCAGGGCGTTCTTCACCAGTCACGACGCCTGGCTCTCCAAGCCCGTCGGGAACGGCCCGTACACCGTCGACTCCTACGCCAAGGGCTCCCAGATGGCCCTGAAGCGGTGGGACGACTACCCCGGCGCCGACAAGGCGCAGAACGGCGGAGTGACCCTCAAGGTCTACACCGACAACAACACCGCCTACACCGACCTGACCGCCGGCAACCTCGACCTGGTCGACGACGTCCCCGCCTCCCAGCTCAAGAACGCGCAGGCCGACCTCGGCGACCGGTACGTCAACACCCCCGCCGGCATCATCCAGACGCTCGCCATCCCCTTCTACGACAAGGCGTGGGACACCCCGGACGGCGCCAAGGTCCGCAAGGGCATCTCCATGGCGATCAACCGCGAGCAGATCACCTCGACCATCTTCCAGAAGACCCGTACGCCCGCCAAGGACTGGACGTCCCCCGTCCTCGGCGCGGACGGCGGATACAAGGGCGACCTCTGCGGCGACGCCTGCACTTACAACCCCGCCGAGGCGAAGAAGCTGATCACCGAGGGCGGCGGCATCCCCGGCGGCACGATGAAGATCTCGTTCAACGCGGACACCGGCTCCCACAAGGAGTGGGTCGACGCCGTCTGCAACTCCATCAACAACGCGATGGGCGACAACAAGGCCTGCGTCGGCAACCCGGTCGGCACCTTCGCCGACTACCGCAACCAGATCACCACACACAAGATGACGGGCCCCTTCCGGGCCGGCTGGCAGATGGACTACCCGCTCATCCAGAACTTCCTGCAGCCGCTGTACTACACCAACGCCTCGTCCAACGACGGAAAGTGGACCAACAAGGAGTTCGACAAACTCGTCGACGAGGCCAACGCCGAGACCGACACCAAGAAGGCCGTCGAGCTGTTCCAGCGGGCCGAGGGGGTCCTGCGGGACGACATGGGCGCCATCCCCCTCTGGTACCAGAACGGCAGCGCCGGCTACTCCGAGCGGATCTCCAACGTCGCCCTGAACCCGTTCAGCGTCCCCGTCTACAACGAGATCAAGGTCAGCTGACGCCGGACGGCGTACGGCCCGGCGTGCCCGATCGCCGGGCCGTCCCGCTTCACACGACCACGACCCCCGGAGCCCTCCATGGGACGCTATGTGATCCGGCGTCTGCTGCAGATGATCCCGGTCTTCTTCGGCGCCACGCTGCTGATCTTCCTGATGGTCAACGTGATGGGCGACCCCATCGCGGGGCTGTGCGGCGACCGCCAGTGCGATCCGGCGACCGCCGCCCAGCTGAAGAAGGAGTTCGGGCTCGATAAGCCGGTGTGGCAGCAGTACCTGACGTACATGGGCAATGTCTTCACCGGCGACTTCGGTACGGCCTTCAACGGCCAGAAGGTCACCGAGCTGATGTCCACGGCCTTCCCGGTCACCATCCGGCTCACTCTCGTCGCGATCGTCTTCGAGATCGTCATCGGGATCAGCCTCGGGGTCGTCACCGGCCTGCGGCGCGGGCGCCCCGTCGACACCACCGTGCTGCTGCTGACGCTGGTGGTCATCTCGGTCCCGACGTTCGTCACCGGCCTGCTGCTCCAGCTGCTGCTCGGCGTGAAGTGGGGATGGATCAAGCCCGCCGTCTCACCCGAGGCGACCGTCGACGAACTGATCGTCCCCGGCCTGGTCCTCGCCTCCGTCTCGCTCGCCTACGTCACCCGGCTCACCCGGACCTCGATCGCCGAGAACAAGCGCGCCGACTACGTCCGTACCGCCGTCGCGAAGGGCCTCCCGCGCCGCCGGGTCATCACCCGCCATCTGCTGCGCAACTCGCTGATCCCCGTCGTCACCTTCATCGGCACCGACATCGGAGCCCTGATGGGCGGAGCCATCGTGACCGAACGGATCTTCAACATCCACGGTGTCGGCTACCAGCTCTTCCAGGGCATCCTCCGCCAGAACACCCAGACCGTCGTCGGCTTCGTGACCGTTCTGGTGCTGGTGTTCCTCGTCGCCAATCTGCTGGTCGACCTCCTGTACGCCGTACTCGACCCGAGGATCCGCTATGCCTGAGCCGCAGTACGACGACGGCGGAGCGATCGCCCCGACCGGGGCCGGTGGCGCGATGGACCTCGCCATGAGCGAGGGTGCGACGCTGGAGAAGGTTCCCGGCGGGCCCGAGGGCACCGGCCCCACGGGCAAGCCGCGCAGCCTCTGGTCGGACGCCTGGCACGACCTGCGCCGCAACCCCGTCTTCATCGTCTCGGGACTGGTCATCGTCTTCCTGGTGATCATCGCGATCTGGCCCCAGCTGATCGCCGACGGCGACCCGCTCCAGTGCGATCTCGCCAAGGCCCAGGAGGGCTCCCAGCCGGGACACCCCTTCGGCTTCAACGGCCAGGGCTGCGACGTCTACACCCGTACGGTCTACGGCGCCCGGGCCTCCGTCCAGGTGGGTGTCTTCGCCACGCTCGGAGTCGCGCTGCTCGGCAGTGTGCTCGGCGGGCTCGCCGGCTTCTTCGGCGGCGCGTGGGACGCGTTCCTCTCCCGGATCACCGATGTGTTCTTCGCGGTCCCCGTCGTCCTCGGCGGTCTCGTCCTGCTCTCCGTCATCACCAGCACCACCGTCTGGCCGGTCATCGGCTTCATCGTGCTGCTCGGCTGGCCCCAGATCTCCCGCATCGCCCGCGGCTCGGTCATCACCGCCAAGCAGAACGACTACGTCCAGGCCGCGCGGGCGCTCGGCGCCTCCCACACCCGGATGCTGCTGCGCCACATCGCGCCCAACGCCGTCGCCCCGGTCATCGTCGTGGCGACCATCGCGCTCGGGACGTACATCGCCCTGGAGGCGACCCTGTCCTTCCTCGGTGTCGGCCTCAAGCCGCCCACGGTGTCGTGGGGCATCGACATCTCCTCGGCGGCGGCCTACATCCGCAACGCCCCGCACATGCTGCTTTGGCCGGCGGGCGCGCTGGCGATCACGGTGCTCGCGTTCATCATGCTCGGCGACGCGGTGCGCGACGCCCTCGACCCGAAGCTCAGGTAGGCACTCATGCTGCTCGAAGTGCGGGACCTTCACGTGGAGTTCCATACCAGGGACGGGGTCGCCAAGGCCGTCAACGGGGTGACCTACTCGGTCGACTCCGGCCGGACGCTCGCCGTGCTCGGCGAGTCCGGCTCCGGGAAGTCCGTCACCGCCCAGGCGATCATGGGCATCCTCGACGTCCCGCCGGGCAGGATCTCCGGCGGCGAGATCCTCTTCCAGGGGCAGGACCTGCTCACCCTCAAGGAGGAGGAGCGGCGGAAGGTCCGCGGGGCGCGGATGGCGATGATCTTCCAGGACGCGCTGTCGTCGCTCAACCCCGTGATGAGCGTCGGAGCCCAGCTGGGCGAGATGTTCGTCGTCCACCAGGGAGCGTCGAAGAAGGACGCCCGCGCGAAGGCCGTCGAGCTGATGGACCGGGTCCGGATCCCCGCGGCGAAGGAGCGGGTCGGGGACTATCCGCACCAGTTCTCGGGCGGGATGCGCCAGCGCATCATGATCGCCATGGCGCTGGCCCTCGAGCCCGACCTGATCATCGCGGACGAGCCGACCACCGCGCTCGACGTGACCGTCCAGGCCCAGGTCATGGACCTGCTCGCCGAGCTCCAGCGCGAGCTCGACATGGGACTCGTCCTGATCACCCACGACCTCGGCGTCGTCGCCGACGTCGCCGACCACATCGCCGTCATGTACGCGGGCCGGATCGTCGAGTCGGCGCCGGTCCATGAGATCTACAAGGCACCCGCCCATCCCTACACGCGCGGCCTGCTGGACTCGATCCCGCGCCTGGACCAGAAGGGACGGGAGCTGTACGCGATCAAGGGACTGCCGCCGAACCTGATGAACATCCCGCCCGGCTGCGCCTTCAACCCCCGCTGCCCGCTGGCCCGGGACGTGTGCAGAACCGATGTCCCGCCGCTGTACGAGGTCTCCGCGGACCGCACCAGCGCGTGCCACTTCTGGCAGGAGGCCCTCCATGGCTGAGGTGCTCCTCCAGGTCCGTGACCTGCACAAGCACTACCCCCTCACCCGGGGCGTCCTCTTCAAGAAGCAGATCGGCTCGGTCAAGGCCGTCGACGGCGTCGACCTGGAACTGATGGCGGGCGAGACGCTCGGCATCGTGGGCGAGTCCGGCTGCGGCAAGTCCACGCTCGCGAAGATGCTGGTCCATCTGGAACGGCCGACGTCCGGGTCGATCCGCTACCGGGGCGAGGACATCACCACGCTCTCCGGGAAGGCCCTCAAGGCCGTCCGCCGCAACATCCAGATGGTGTTCCAGGACCCGTACACCTCCCTGAACCCCCGGATGACCGTCGGCGACATCATCGGAGAGCCGTACGAGATCCACCCCGAGGTGGCCCCGAAGGGCTCACGCCGTCAGAAGGTCCAGGACCTGCTGGACGTGGTCGGTCTCAACCCGGAGTACATCAACCGCTATCCGCACCAGTTCTCCGGCGGCCAGCGCCAGCGCATCGGCATCGCGCGCGGGCTCGCGCTCCGCCCCGAGATCATCGTGGCCGACGAGCCCGTCTCCGCGCTCGACGTCTCGGTCCAGGCGCAGGTCATCAATCTGCTGGACCGCCTGCAGGGCGAGTTCTCCCTGTCGTACGTCTTCATCGCCCACGACCTGTCGATCGTCCGGCACATCTCGGACCGGGTCGGCGTGATGTACCTGGGCCGGATCGTCGAGATGGGCAGGGACGCCGAGATCTACGACCATCCGACGCACCCCTACACCCAGGCGCTGCTGTCGGCGGTCCCGGTCCCCGACCCGGAGGCCCGTGAGCGCCGGGAGCGGATCATCCTCACCGGCGACGTCCCGTCGCCCGCGAACATTCCCTCCGGCTGCCGCTTCCGGACCCGCTGCTGGAAGGCCCGCGAACGCTGCGCCCTCGAAGTCCCGCTGCTGGCGGTCCCCGCCGTCTTCCGTGAGGCGGACAGCCCGGCGAGACACGACTCCGCCTGCCATTTCGCCGAGGAGAAGCAGGTGGTTCCGCCGGAGCCCCTCGCGCCTCCCGGGCCCCTGGCCCCCGCCCCACCGGAACCCGGCCCGCTGAACACCCCCTGGGGCACGGCGACCCCTGAATCCCCGAAGACCCCGGAACCCCCGGAGGGACACGGGCCGGACGCGTCGAGCTGAGCGCCCGCCAGTTTCTTTAACGCGCAGGCAACTTCACCGACCCCGCACCGATATCCGAACGCCTCACCCTGAACAACGTACGGCCGTGCGGGTGCCGTAGACCGGCCGGGCGCGCCATGCCGTCCCGGCCGGTCGCCATGCGGTCCCGCCGACACCGGCTGTCAGCCGGCCGCCTCCACCCCCAAGGAGCGCTTCAGGAAGTCCACTTGGAGCAGGAGCAGGTTCTCCGCGATCTGCTCCTGCGGAGTGATGTGGGTCACGCCCGACAGGGGGAGCACCTCATGGGGGCGCCCCGCTGCCAGCAGCGCCGAGGACAGCCGCAGGCTGTGTGCCACGACCACATTGTCGTCCGCCATCCCATGGATGATCATCATCGGTCTGGCGGGATTCTCCGGCGCCGACAGACCGTCGTCCGTGAGCAGCGAGTTGGCCGCGTACACCTCCGGGTTCTCCTGCGGAGTGCCGAGATAGCGCTCGGTGTAATGGGTGTCGTAGAGCCGGAAGTCGGTCACCGGCGCCCCCACCACCGCCGCGTGGAAGACGTCCGGCCGCCGCAGTACCGCCAGCGCCGCCAGATACCCGCCGTACGACCAGCCGCGGATCCCCACCCGGTCCAGGTCCAGCGGGAACCGCTCGGCCAGTGCCCGCAGTGCCTCGATCTGGTCGTCGAGGGTGAGCATCAGATTGTCCTTGATCGCCTTCTCCCAGCCGGGGGAGCGGCCCGGGGTGCCCCGCCCGTCCGCCACGACCACCGCGAACCCCTGGTCGGCGAACCACTGGGACGTGAGATGAGCGTTGTGCGCCGCGACCACGCGCTGGCCGTGCGGACCGCCGTACGGGTCGAGCAGGACCGGCAGCGGCCCGTCGCCCTCCTCGTACCCCGCCGGAAGCAGGACGGCGCATGGAATCCGATGTGCGCCCCCTTCGACAAGCCGCACGCCCGCCGAGAGGACCGGTTCCTCCGCCGACGAACCGATCACCGCGATCTGCTTGCCGTCCCTGAGCACCCGCGTCACCGCGCCTGCGGTGTCCGGCCGCGCCGAGGACAGGACCGTCACCGCGCCGCAGCGCACCGCCGAGTGAATCCCGGGCCCCTCCGAGATCCGTTCCGTCCCCAGCTCATTGACCCGGTAGACATGGATCTCGCCGATCTCCGGACCCATCCCGGCCGCGGCCACGGCCTCCTCGCCCGCCGACGCCGACACCAGGACGTCGTTCCCGCCGATGTCCAGTACCGCCCGCACGTGCAGCGACGCACTGGTCAGCGCCCGGTCGCCCATGGCGAGCACACGCGCGCCGCCCTCGTCCGCGATCCGCACCAGCCGGCCGTCCGGGGCCCACGCCGGCGCCCCCGGGTGCAGCTCCAGCCACACCGGGTCCTCGTCGACATGCACCTTCCGGGTCGCCCCCGACTCCGCGTCCACCACCAGATACAGCTGCGTGCGCTGGTCACGGCTCTGCACGAGCAGCAGCGGCGGCCCCTCGCCCGACCAGTGGACCCGCGCCAGATACGGATGGCGCGTCCGGTCCCACTCGACCTCCGTACGCGATCCGTCGAGGCCGACGAGGTACAGCCGCACCTCCGCGTTGGCCGTCCCCGCCGCCGGATAGAGGACCGGCTCCGGCTCCCTGTCCGGATGCGCCGGGTCGGCGATCCACCAGCGCCGCACGGGCTCCTCGTCGACCCGGGCCACCAGGAGCCGCTCCGAGTCCGGCGACCACCAGAAGCCGCGCGAGCGCCCCATCTCCTCGGCCGCGACGAACTCCGCCAGACCGTACGTCGTCCGCGCCCCCTCCGGCTCGGCCAGCGCCCTGTCCCCCTCGCCCTCCGCTCCGGTCACCCGCAGCGCGCCCCGCGCCACGTACGCGATGTGCCGCCCGTCGGGCGAGGGGCGCGGGTCGATCACCGGCCCGGGGACCCGCAGTTCGCTCGCCGTCCCGGCCCGCAGTTCCGCCGTGAACAGCCGCCCCGAGAGCGTGAAGGCGGCCAATTCCACTGCCTCGTCCACCGCGTAACCGACGATCCCCGCGGACCCCTCGCGGCTGCGCTCGCGCCGCGCCTTCTCCTCGGCCGACAGCTCCTCCTCCGCGCCGCCCAGCAGCGCCTCGGGATCGGCGGCCACCCTCTCCTGAACGTCCCCCTCCAAATCCATCACCCAGAGCTGGTGGGACCGCTGAGTACCGGACGGTGAGCGGAGGAAGACCACACGCGCACCGTCGGGCGAGAGAGTGAACGCGCGGGGGGCGCCGAGCGTGAAGCGCTGCGTCCGGGCGTACTGACGAGGAAAGGAGAGCGGGAAGTGGAGCTGCTGCCTCGAGGTCATGCGACCGAACCTAGCGTTCGTGCGCCCCCGTGTGCTGCTGTGCACCGATCGATGCGTAGGTACGGATAGTTATGATCCGTAGCGCTAGGTGGGTATGGACCTACTGGCACATGCGTGCTGCCTGGACCGACCGAATATGTTCCGACCGTGCTCCGACCGACTCTGTGGAGGTGAACCGCCGTGGCACTCTCGATTTCGGCGGTGGTGCTGCTGGCGATCGTCGTCTTCCTGCTGGTCCGGAAATCCGGACTGAAGGCCGGACATGCGGCGGTCTGCATGCTCCTCGGCTTCTACCTGGCGAGCTCCTCCATCGCCCCCACGATCAGTCAGCTGACCACCAATGTGGCGGGCATGATCGGCGGACTCAAGTTCTGAGGGGTCCAGGGGTACGAGGGCCGGCCCGCCCCGCCTCGTAGGCTGTGCCCTATGACGGACCTTCCCGCCCGTCGTCTGCTCCTGGTGCACGCGCACCCCGACGACGAGTCGATCAACAACGGCGCCACCATGGCCAAGTACGCGGCCGAGGGCGCCCGGGTCACCCTGGTGACCTGCACGCTGGGCGAGGAGGGCGAGGTCATCCCGCCCGCTCTCGCCCATCTCGCACCCGACCGGGAGGACCGGCTCGGGCCGCACCGCGTCGGCGAACTGGCCGACGCCATGCGGGAGCTGGGCGTGACCGACCACCGCTTCCTCGGCGGCCCCGGCCGGTTCCGCGACTCCGGGATGATGGGCGCGCCGCAGAACGACCGCGAGGGCGCCTTCTGGGGCACCGACGTGGACGAGGCCGCGCCGCATCTCGTCGAGGTGATCCGGTCCGTGCGCCCGCAGGTCCTGGTGACCTACGACCCCGACGGCGGGTACGGCCATCCCGACCACATCCAGGCCCACCGCGTCGCCATGCGCGCCGCCGAACTGGCCGCCGAGCCCGCCTTCCGCCGCGATCTGGGTCCTGCCCACGAGATCGCCAAGATCTACTGGAACCGGGTCCCCCGGTCGGTCGCCGAGGAGGGCTTCGCCCGGCTGAGAGCCGCCGGCGCCGGCTTCCCCGGCATCGCCGAGATCGGGGACGTACCGGGCGTGGTGGACGACAAGGACATCACCACCGAGATCGACGGTTCGGTCTTCGCGGAGCGGAAGGCCGCCGCGATGGCCGCCCACGTCACCCAAGTCGCCGTCGAGGGGCCGTTCTTCGCGCTCTCCAACGATCTGGGCCAGCCGATCTTCACCACGGAGTACTACCAGTTGGTCCAGGGGCTCTCCGGGGCGCCCGCCGGTGAACGCGAGCACGACCTCTTCGCGGGGGTGACGGCATGAGCGCGTCCGGGAGGACGGCCTCCGGGCCGGGAACGGGCAGGGCGGGCCGGATCGCCGCGTATGTCGGGCTTGCCGTGCTCGGCGCGCTGGTCGGCACCGCCGGGGCCCTGATCCAAGCCGCCTGGTTCCCGGGCGGGTTGCTCCTGGCACTGTTCGCCACCGCCGCCACCTTCTACGGCGGGCGGCGCGCCACCGGCACCCAGGCCGGTGTCGCCGCACCGGCCGCGGGATGGCTCATCGCGATCGTGCTGCTCAACGTGGGCCGCCCGGAAGGTGACGGGGTCTTCCCCGGGGGCATCGGCGATCTGGTCTATCTCCTGGGCGGAATGGTCGTGGCTGTGATGTGTGCCACCATGTCGCGGTCGTCGCAACCGGGCCGCCCCGATGGTCGACTTGGCGTGTGACGTGCCCGGACTTCGGCCGGAATGCCCGTCCCCTTTCCCATAGTCGTCAGATACGTGTCGGCGGCGGCCAGTATGGTGGTGCGCGCCGCCGAGCCGCCCGGGTCCAACGAGCACCAGCAAGAGCGGGCGGCGGAGCCAACCGGGAGAACCTGCTTTGAGTCGTGAAACTGACAGTTCGTCCTCCGGCGCCAAGGGGCGCGGTGGAGCCGCGTACCCCTCGGGTACACCGCCGTACGGATCCCGCCAGTATCCGTCGCTGCACCCCGCGGACGCTCCGGACGATGCCGCCGGAGAGGCCGGGCGCGCGCCCGTGCCCGCGCCGGACGAGCCGAAGACCGAGACGACGCTGACCACCCGCATCCGGATCAACATCCCGGGTTCGCGGCCGATCCCGCCGGTTGTCGTGCGCACCCCGATGGGTGACACGGACGGTGCGGGGGCCAAGCGGGAGAGTGACAGCGACAGTTCGGGCATTTCGCCGTGGCCGGACGGCTCCGAGGGCGCGCGGGCCGAGGCCGGCGAGGAGCCGGCGGCGGAGCCGGCCGAGGAGAAGACCAGCGACTGGTTCGCGCCACGGAAGCCCGCCACTCCGGCGGGCGGTACGAACACGGGCGCGGCGGTTGCCGGTGGCCCGGGTGCGGGTGGTCCGGGACCGGGCAGGCCGGCGCTCGGCAGCGGCGCTCCGGCGGGCCCCGGAGGCGGTCCCCGCGGGCCCGTGCAGGGTGGCCCCGCGCAAGGCGGCGGCCCGTTCCCTCCGCGCGCCCCCCAGGGCTCCGGCCAGACCCCCGCCAACGGCTTCGCCCCCGGCGCGACGCCTCCGCCGGGTCCGCGTCCGCCAGGCGGCGGCCCTTCGGGCCCGACCGTGGGCGCCACCGGCAGCAGCACCATGGGCTCCGGTGTTCCTATGGGTACGCCACCCATGGGTGGCCCCTCCGTGGGCCCCGGACCCATGGGCGTGGGCCCCATGAGCGGCCCCCCGCACGCATCGGACGACACCGCCGTGCTGACGCCGCAGAGCGCCGGCCCTGGTGGTGGCCCGGTTGGCGGCCCCGGTGGCGGTCATGTCTCGGGTGACACGCTGACGAGCGGCATTCCCGTGGTGCCGCCGGAGTACCGGTCCTCGTCGCCGTTCCCGCCCGCGGGCCCCGACCTCGCGCCCCGGCTTCCCGACGGCCCGGGTGGCCCCGTTGGCATGGGTGGTCCCGGCGGCCCGGGTGGTCCGGGCGCTCCTGGTGGCCCGGGTGACGGATTCTCCTCGCCCGACTTCCTCGGATCGGCGGGCCCCGCCCGTACGGCGCCCGCCCCGACCGCGAAGAGGCCGACCCCGCAGGCTCCGGTGAAGAAGCGTTCCAAGGCCGTCCTCGCCATCGTCGGCGTGGCCGGGCTCCTCGGTGTCGCGTACGGCGCCGGGCTGCTGCTCAACCACTCCGACGTGCCGAAGGGCACCACGGTGCTCGGTGTGGACATCGGCGGCGGCACGAAGGAAGAGGCGGTCATCAAGCTCGACGCCGCCCTCGGCGAGCGCGCCACCACCCCGCTGGAGCTCTCCGTCGGCGGCAAGAAGCAGCAGCTCCCGCCGGAGAAGGCCGGTCTCGCCCTGGACAGCCAGGCGACCGTCCGCTCCGCCGCGGGCAGCGACTACAACCCCATGTCCGTGATCGGCTCCCTCTTCGGCGGCGAGCGCGTCGCCCAGCCGGTGATCCCGGTGGACGAGGAGAAGCTGCGGGTCATCCTCACCGACCTGGCCGGGGCCTCCGGCTCGGCCACGGAGGGAACGATCCGGTTCGAGCCCGGCAAGGCCGTCGCCGTCCCGGGCAAGCCGGGCAAGGCGCTGGACGTCCAGCTCTCCCTGATCTCGGTGAAGAACGCGTACCGCACCCAGGTCGAGACGGGCGAGTCGGCCACCGTCGAGCTGCCCGTCACCACCCGCGAGCCGAGCATCAACCAGGCCGAACTGGACCGGGCGATGAAGGAGTTCGCGAAGCCGGCGATGTCCGGGCTGATCACGATCAAGGCGGGCAACAAGGAGATCAAGTTCGGCCCGGCCAAGTCGCTGCCGAAGATCCTCTCGATGAAGCCGATCGACGGCCGCCTGGTCGAGGTGTACGACAAGAAGGCGATCGACGAGCTCCTCGACGGCGTCTTCGACGGCATCATGATCACCAAGGGCGACGGCAAGAAGCACCAGGTCTCGGCGGACGACGTCGCGGCGGCCATGCGCGACGCCCTCCTCGGCAAGACCGCGGCGGAACGCACGAAGGTCATCGCGCTGGACCCGAAGGGCTGAGACACCGGGCCGACGCCCGGGTCGACGGGGGCGGCAGCCCCGGGGAGCGCCCCCGGGACTGCCGCCCCCGGCCGTTGGTGCCTTTGGCCCGCGGGGAACGTGACCCGACGGCCGTTGGTGCCTCCGGCCCGCGGGGAACGCGACCCGAGGAGTTCAGACGCGCAGAGGGATGACCGACTGCGCGCCCGGCAGTTGGTCCAGGTACGCCTGCATGCTCTCGGGGTCCGCCGTCGCGATCAGGGCCGCGCCGACCTCCAGCGCGGTGAGCGCCGCCAGCCCCTCGAGGGGCCCGGGGAGCCTGTCACCCGGCAGGGCGACGCGCGCCACGAGCTCCCCGGCGCGGCGCCAGTCGGTGGGTGTGTAGCAGCACACCACCGCGCACTCCCGCAGCGCCCGGGTCAGATGCGCGCGGACCGCTCCGTCCCGCCACGCCTGGGCGACGGCCGGGCCGGGCACGACGGGCAGCCCCTCCCGGGCGAACTCCTGGTGCAGGACCCAGGCCGCACCGGGCCGCTCGCCGGACAGGGCGAGCAGCATGCCCACGTCGTAGACGACATCGCCGAGGGTGCCGGGATCGGGGCAGGTGGGGCAGCCGAGGTTCACGTGTTCGCTCCACCGTGCCGCCGCGCCGCCGAGCGGGCGCGGGCCGTCGCGACGTCCGCGTGGATGCGGGCGGCCTCCTTCGGGTCCACGGAGGGATCCGGCGGCCAGGGCAGGGCGTCCACCTCCGCCTCCGCCTCTTCGATCGCCGCGTCGAGGTCCGAGAAGGTGGCCGCGAGCCGTGCGAGCCGCGTGGCTTCCTTGCGGGCGGCCATGACGAGGAAGGCGGAGACGTCGAGCCCGTTGTCGGCGGCGACCTGCCGGATCAGCTCCGCATCGTCAGGATCAAGGCTGAGGGAGACGCGCGTCTTGGCCATACCGCGAGCGTAACGCCGCGTGTTGTGCGGTGCCCTGAAGCGGGCAGGCGCCCGGTGTGTCCGGAGGCGCCCGGTGCGTCCTTGGGGCCCGTCACCCCTGCCCGGTCCGGCCCAGGGCTCCCGACGCCGCCCGCCGCACCTCCGCCCGGATGCGCTGTTCGCCCAGTTCCGGGAGCAGCGCCGTGATGTGTTCCGCCGCCAGGCCCGCCAGGAGCGTGTGGGCCGTCGCGTCGGCGTCCTCCGTGCCCGCCTCCCTCAGCAGGTTCGCCGTATGGCGGTGCCAGAAGCGGTACGCCCCGATGCGGTAGCGGGCCCCGGGCGCGGCCGTCTCCGACATGCGGACGAGGTCGAGGTGTTCCAGGAGGTAGTCGACGTAGGCGTCGAGAAACGGGGCGAGCCGCTCGGCGGCCGGGGCGCCCGGGCCGAGCGGCGCCGGCCCCTGCAGTACGGCTTCCTGGAGGACGCGTTCGCGGGCGTCGAGGAGGGCGACCGCGAGCCCCGACTTGTCGCCGAAGCGGCGGAACAGGGTGCCCTTGCCGACCCCGGCGGCCGCGGCGACCTGGTCCATGGAGACCCCTTCGACGCCGTGCTCGGCGAAGAGCCGGGCGGCTGCCTCCAGGACGGCGGCGCGGTTGCGGGCCGCGTCCGAGCGCTCCTTGGGCGGGGGCGTGCGCAGCAGTTCCAGAGGGATTGCGGAATCGGACTGTGGTCCGTTACTGTCATGAGACACAAGCGGACTATAGTCCAATTCCCTTGGAGGATGTGTCATGACCGCTCTCATCACCCGCGACGAACTCAAGGCAGCGATCGACGCGGGCACGGTGACCGTCGTCGACGCCCTGGGCGGGGCGTACTACGCGAAGCAGCATCTGCCCGGCGCCGTCGAGCTGGTCGCGGCGGACGTCGCCGACCGGGCGGCCGCCCTGCTGCCCGACCGGGCCGCCGCCATCGTGACGTACTGCTCCAACCCGTCCTGCCCCAACAGCGGCCAGGTCGCCGACCGTCTCACCGCCCTCGGGTACGCGAACGTCCGCAAGTACCGCGAGGGCATCGAGGACTGGACGGAAGCCGGCCTCCCGACCGAATCCGTCTGACCGGCGCCCCTCCACCGTCCGGCGGCGGTCAGTTCAGCATCGCCCGCGCCGCCTGGGCCCTTCGTCGGATCGACTCCGCCGCCGCCGGGTCCACCGCGTCCACGATCCGCGCGTAGGCCTCCATCTCCGCCGCTCCCGCCAGGAACTCGCCCCGCTGCACCAGCAACTGGGCGCGCTCGTAGCGCAGCCGCGCCGGGTGGGAGGGGAGGAGCAGGGAGAGCTCGACCGCCCACAGCCCCACGGCCGACTCCTCCGGCCGGGAGGCCGCCCAGGCGCGGATGTTGTTGAGGACGCGCAGCACGATGTCCAGCGGATCGGCCGGAAGGAGCATCGACGGTTCGAGGGCCGCGCCCGTCGCGCCCGCGACCAGGAGCTCCGCGTCCGGGCCCGTCAGCAGTCGGCCGCCCGCGAAGGGGTCCGCCAGGACCTGCTCGGGGACCGGGGCGTGCGGGTCGCCGAAACCCACCACGAAGTGGCCCGGCAGGGCGACGCCGTACACCGGCGCGCCCGCGCGCCGGGCCACCTCGATCCACACCACGGACAGCAGGATCGGCAGCCCCCGGCGCCGCCGCAGCACCTGGTGGAGCAGCGAGGACTCAAGACGTTCGTAGTCGCCGGGGGTGCCGTGGAAGCCCTCGCGGGCACCCAGGAGTTCGCCGAGGGCGGCCGCCCACGCGTGTGCGCCGTTCACGCCGTACGGAAGCAGCCCGGCCAGCCGGTCCAGCTCGATGTCCGCCGCGTCGAGGCCCGCCTGGTCCAGGGAGGGGTCCGCCTGCGTGCCCAGCAGCAGGCACAGCCGTGCGAGGTCGGGCCGCTCGGAGCGGGCCTCCTCGGCGAACTCCCACCGCCAGTCCACCGGCTCGTGCCCGGGCTCGTACTCCGGCCCCTGTCCCGCGCCGGTCACGACCGGAAGTGGTGGTAGCTGTGATGGGTCTCGAAGCCCATCCCGTCGTACAGCGCCCGCGCGCCGCCGTTGTCCGCCTCCACCTGCAGCCAGGCCGCCGACGCGCCCTCGTCGAGGGCCCGCCGGGCCAGCGCCGCCATCACCGCGGTGGCCAGGCCCTGACGCCGGTACGCCGGGTCGACCTCGACCGCCAGGAAGCCGGCCCAGCGACCGTCGACGACACAGCGCCCGATCGCGGCCGGCACGTCACCCTCGCCGGGCACGGAGGCGAACCACACGCTGGGGCCGCTGGTGAGTACCTTCACCACATGGGGCCCCGCCACGTCGAACCGCTGGTAGCGCCGCAGCCAGGCCTCGTCGCACGATCTCGCCAGGCGCACCGAGGCGGTCTCCGCCTCCAGGTCGCCCAGAGGTGCCAGCGCCGCGATCCGCAGCTCGGCCGTCACCTCGCGGCGCCACCCCCGCTCCTCCAGCGCGGCGGACAGCCGCTCCTGGGTGCCCTCCGCGCCGGTCGCGGTCTGGATGTACGCGGGCAGCCCCCGCTCCCCGTACCAGCCGGCCACCCGTGCCAGCGCGTCGTCGAGCGGCAGCCCGGGATCGCCCAGCGGAAGGACCGAGTTGGCGCGCCGGGTGAACCCGCCGGCCGCGCGCAGGGTCCACTCGCCCAGCTGCTCGCTCTCCACCGGTTGCCAGGCCCGCGCGGAGACCCGAGCGAGCTCCTGGAACGAGGCCGCGGGACTCCTGCGCCGCGCCGGCGCGGACGGCACCACCTTGCCCGCCACCAGCGAGGATTCCGGGATGTGGACGCTCTCCCCGGTCCGCCGTGTGATCACCAGCACACCCTTGTCCCAGGATGTGAGAACACCAACCGTGTCGGTGAACTTCGCCCCCGGCGCACCCGCCTCGCCCGCCCGCCGTACGGAGACCCGTTTTCCCACGTCAGCGGCGGTGATGCGGACTTCGAGTCGCCCTCCCGCGGTGAATTCCACAGCTCTCTGCGCCCCTCCTGTTCGGATCGTCCCCCGGAACGGAGATACTAGGGGCGGGCATCGACGACGCCGCGCTCCCGCGCAGAGCCAGCCCTACCGAGGAGGAACGACAGCGTGACCTACGTCATCGCGCAGCCTTGTGTCGACGTCAAGGACAAGGCGTGCATCGAGGAGTGCCCCGTCGACTGCATCTACGAGGGCTCCCGGTCCTTGTACATCCACCCGGACGAATGCGTCGACTGTGGGGCCTGTGAGCCGGTCTGCCCGGTCGAGGCGATCTTCTACGAGGACGACACTCCGGAGGAGTGGAAGGACTACTACAAGGCGAACGTCGAGTTCTTCGACGACCTCGGTTCGCCCGGTGGTGCCTCCAAGCTCGGTCTGATCGAGCGTGACCACCCCTTCATCGCCGCCCTGCCGCCGCAGAACGGCTGATCGCACATCTGACGGTCCCGTACGGCTTCCCCGCCGTACGGGACCGTGGCGTTTCGTACGTACGAGAAAGTGAGCACCCCCGTGAGCGCAGTCTCTTCGCGCCTTCCCGTCTTCCCCTGGGACAAGCTCGAGCCGTACAAGGCGACGGCGGCGGCCCACCCGGACGGCATCGTGGACCTGTCCGTGGGCACGCCCGTCGACCCGGTCCCGGCACTGATCCAGGACGCCCTGGTCGCGGCGGCCGACTCGCCGGGATATCCCACGGTGTGGGGGACGGTGGCGCTGCGCGACGCGCTCACGGGCTGGTGCGAGCGGCGGCTCGGCGCGGTCGGGTTCACCCACCGCAACGTCCTGCCCGTGGTCGGCTCCAAGGAGCTGGTGGCCTGGCTGCCGACGCAGCTGGGGCTCGGCGCCGGGGACAAGGTCGCGTACCCGCGCCTGGCCTACCCGACCTACGAGGTCGGCGCGCGACTGTGCGGCGCGGAGCCCGTGGTCTACGACGATCCCACGGAGCTCGACCCGACGGGTCTGAAGCTGCTCTGGCTCAACTCGCCCTCGAATCCCACGGGGCGGGTGCTGTCCAAGGACGAGCTGACCCGGACCGTCGCCTGGGCTCGTGAGCACGGTGTGCTGCTCTTCAGCGACGAGTGCTACCTGGAACTGGGCTGGGAGGCGGAGCCCGTCTCCGTCCTGCACCCGGACGTCTGCGGCGGCTCGTACGAGGGCATCGTGGCCGTCCACTCGCTCTCCAAGCGCTCCAACCTGGCGGGCTACCGTGCCGCGTTCATCGCGGGCGACCCGGCCGTCCTGGCCGAGCTGCTGCTGATCCGCAAGCACGGCGGCATGATGACGGCGGCGCCCGTGCAGGCGGCGACGGTCGTGGCGCTCGGCGACGACACGCACGTGGCGGAGCAGCGGGAGCGGTACGCGGCCCGGCGGTCGGCGCTGCGGACGGCCCTGGAGGCCCACGGCTTCCGGATCGAGCACAGCGAGGCGAGCCTCTACCTGTGGGCGACGCGCGACGAGCCGTGCTGGGAGACGGTGGCCCATCTGGCCGAGCGGGGCATCCTCGTGGCGCCCGGCGACTTCTACGGCTCGGCCGGCGAGCGCTTCGTGCGAGTGGCCTTCACGGCCACCGACGAGCGGGTCGAGGCGGCTGTGAAGCGCCTGGGATGACGGGCCGGACATGACGGGCCGGACATGACGAAGGGCCCGGGGAGTGCGCACTCCCCGGGCCCTTCGTCATGTCGGGACGACTGGAAACGCCTGGTGCCTAGCCGAGGGGCAGGCTCTTCAGCGGCAGCTGCTCGGTGGCGCCGCCGCCCAGGCCGCCGACGGGGCCGGTGCCCTCGGCCGCCGTGCCGGCGGTCTCCCCGACGACCTCGCCCGCGTTGCCCGCGGTGTCCCCGGCGGCCTTCTGCGCGGCGGGGGTCGCCGTCTTGGTGGTCTTGCCGACCGTCTTGCCCGCCGTGGGAACGGCCTTCTTGACGGTCTTGCTGCCGGTGTCACCGGCGGAGTCGGTGGCGCTCTGGGTGGCGTGGTCGGCGGTGTCGCCGAGGCCGGCGGTGTCGACGGCGGACAGGCCACCGAGGTTGGAGGCCTGCGGGAGGTCCATGGCGCTCGCGGAGCCGGCCGCACCGACCACGGGAGCTGCTCCCGCCGCGATGAGCAGCGCGGCACGGGCGATCCGACGGGTCAGGGGGAGGGACATGATGCTCCTTCGACGGAGAGGACATTGGCGTCCGGCGTTCGGACGCAGTGACAACCGCTCGGGGGGAGGGAGAGGTTGCGGCGGCACAAGGTAAAGAATTGGTAATGCATCGCATTATCTGCTACGGATAAAAGCGGACGAACGAGTCATCACCAAAAGGGTCGCCGAATCGTCCCTCCCCATATGCCCCAAGGGAATTGCGGATACATGACAGAGCCACTCCGGAGTCCGTGAAGAGGTGCGCGAAAACCTGGCGACCCCGAGAGGGTGAATGCCTCGGCCGAGTGAATTGCCGTACGCGTGAACGGCTATTGTGCGAGACGAATTCGGACGTCGGCGGAGCCCTCCGCGGGCGGCTCCGACATCGTCAGCCAGCCGTCCGCCGCGTCCCGCGCGCGCCACACGCGCCCCGCGTACATGACCTCGTCGATCCGCAGGACGTCCGCCCGCGCGACGGCCCACTGCGCCAGCTCCCAGCCGCGCCGCGCCTCGCCCCCGCCGCCCGCCCCGGCAGGAGCCCGTACGGGCACGGAGACCTCGGCGGCCGCCGGAGCGCCCGCCCGGCCCGCGCCGCCCGGCAGCACGTCCTTGCCGAACGCCCGGACCAGCTCCGCCCGCACCTGCCCGGGATCGCCCGGGCTGCCGTCCCCCCGGCCCGTCGTACACGTCAGCGACGCGGCCGAACGGCCGGTGAGCGCGGCGGCCAGCAGCGTGGCGTCCGGCTCGTGCTTCGCGTACGCCTGTGGGAAACCGCTGCGCTGGACCCGCTGGGCCGCCACCGTCAACGGAAGCCGCGAATAGCCCGGGACCTCGGCGAGCCGCTCGTAGAAGATGCCCGCCGAGTACACGGGATCGAGAATCTGCTGCGGGGTTCCCCAGCCCTGTGAGGGGCGCTGCTGGAAGAGGCCGAGGGAATCGCGGTCGCCGTGGCGGATATTGCGCAGCGCCGACTCCTGGAGCGCGGTCGCCAGCGCGATCGTGACCGCACGCTCGGGCATGCCCCGGGCCGTGCCGACCGCCGAGATCGTCGCCGCGTTCGACGCCTGCTCGGGGGTGAACTCGTACGCGTTGTCCCCGCTGCCCACCCGGCACTTCGGTGGACCACCGCCGGACATCACGTAGTGCACCACCACATATCCGACCACCGCGAGCAGCACGAGAAACGCCGCGACGAAGCGGCCTCGGCGGCCGCGGCGGCCCCCGTGACCTCGGGGGGCGGAACCGGGAAGGATGGCGGACTCGGACACGGAGCCCACCGTACTGGAGCCCCGCGTTAGGGTCGGCACCATGTCAGACACCGCTCCCGCCCCCTCTCTCGATCTCTCTCTGGACGGTCCGGCGCTGACCGCCGCGCTCGTCGACATCCCCTCCGTCAGTGGCACCGAGAAGCCCCTCGCCGACGCGATCGAGCGGGCGCTGCGGGCCCTGCCGCACCTCACCGTCGACCGCCTCGGCAACAACGTCGTCGCGCGGACGCGCCTGGGACGGGCCGAGCGAGTCGTCCTGGCCGGACACATCGACACCGTGCCGATCGCCGACAACGTCCCCTCCCGGCTCGACGCCGACGGCATCCTGTGGGGCTGCGGCACGAGCGACATGAAGTCCGGCGTGGCGCTCCAGCTGCGGATCGCCGCGACCGTCCCCGAGCCCAACCGGGACCTCACCTTCGTCTTCTACGACAACGAAGAGGTCGCCGCGGACCTCAACGGTCTGAAGCATGTGGCCGACGCACACCCCGACTGGCTCGAGGGGGACTTCGCCATCCTCCTCGAACCGTCCGACGCCCAGGTCGAGGGCGGCTGCCAGGGAACCCTTCGGGTCTTCCTGCGCACCGAGGGGGAGCGGGCACACTCCGCGCGCAGCTGGATGGGTTCCAACGCCATCCACGCGGCCGCGCCCATCCTGGCCCGCCTCGCGGAGTACAAGCCGAGGCGGCCGGTCATCGACGGGCTCGAGTACCACGAGGGCCTCAACGCCGTACGGATCGAGGGGGGCGTGGCCAACAACGTCATCCCCGACGCGTGCACGGTCGTCGTCAACTACCGCTACGCGCCGGACCGCTCCATGGCCGAGGCCGAGGCGCACATCCGGGAGGTCTTCGCCGACTGCCCGATCTCGGAGTTCGTGGTGGACGACCACAGCAGCGGCGCCCTCCCCGGGCTTTCGCACCCGGCCGCGGCGGCGTTCATGGAGGCGGTCGGCGGGACCGCGCAGCCCAAGTTCGGTTGGACCGACGTGTCGCGGTTCAGCGCGCTGGGCGTGCCGGCGGTCAACTACGGCCCCGCGGACCCGCTCTACGCCCACAAGCGGGACGAGCATGTGGCCATCGACAAGATCCGTCACTGCGAGGAGCGGTTGCGGGACTGGCTCACTGCAGGACTGCGGTAATTTCGCTTTTTGTCACGTCTGTGGACCTACCCTGACCGGACCGGAAGATCAGTGGATCGGTGGAGGGAGCAGGCCATGGTCAACCCCGAGGACGCGGCGAAGCCGGAGGAGCAGCGACTGGGCCCGGTCGTCAGGCGCAGGGACCAGATCCAGGCGGGCACCACGGATCAGCGGCTGCTGGACACCGAGGGCGACTCCGAGTGGGTGCACACGGACCCCTGGCGGGTCATGCGCATCCAGTCGGAGTTCGTCGAGGGCTTCGGTGCCCTGGCCGAACTGCCGAGCGCGATCAGCGTCTTCGGCTCGGCCCGTACCAGGCCGGACACCCCCGAGTACGACGCGGGCGTAAGGATCGGCAAGGCGCTCGTCGACGCGGGCTTCGCGGTGATCACGGGCGGCGGGCCCGGCGCGATGGAGGCGGCGAACAAGGGGGCGCGGGAAGCCCGCGGCGTCTCGGTCGGCCTCGGGATCGAGCTGCCCTTCGAGCAGGGGCTGAACCCACACGTCGACATCGGCGTCAACTTCCGCTACTTCTTCGTCCGCAAGACGATGTTCGTGAAGTACGCGCAGGGCTTCGTGGTCCTGCCGGGGGGCCTGGGCACCCTCGACGAGCTCTTCGAGGCCCTGACCCTGGTCCAGACCCGCAAGGTGACCCGCTTCCCGATCGTGCTCTTCGGGACCTCGTACTGGAGCGGCCTGGTCGACTGGCTGCGCAACACCGTGGTGGCCGAGGGGAAGGCCTCGGAGCACGACCTGCTGCTGTTCCACGTGACGGACGACGTCGAGGAGGCGGTGGCGCTGGTCACGAAGGAGACGGGGAGGTAGGAGGGCGGTGCGCCGGGGCCGGTGTCCTCGCGGGCTCCGACGGCCCCGGCGCGTCATCCACTGCTCAGGCGAGGCCCCTGCGGGCCACCGCGGGGGGCCGGTGGCCCGCGATGGACGCCACCATGTCCAGCACCTGCCGCGTCTCCGCCACCTCGTGCACCCGGTACACCCGCGCCCCCAGCCACGCCGACACCGCCGTCGTCGCCAGGGTCCCGAGGACCCGTTCCTTCACCGGCTTGTCGAGGCTCTCGCCCACGAAGTCCTTGTTGGACAGCGAGACCAGCACCGGCCACCCCGTCCGCGTCATCTCCTCCAGGCGTCGTGTCGCCTCCAGGCTGTGACGGGTGTTCTTGCCGAAGTCGTGGCCCGGATCGATCATGATCCCGTCCCGCCGCACGCCCAGCTCCACCGCCCGCTCGGCCAGCCCGACCGTGACGCGCAGGATGTCCTCCATCACGTCGTCGTACTCGATCCGGTGCGGACGCGTCCGGGGCTCGGCGCCGCCCGCGTGGGTGCAGACCAGGCCCGCGCCATGGCGCGCGGCGACCTCCGCCAGCCTCGGATCGACCCCGCCCCACGCGTCGTTGAGGACGTCCGCGCCGGCCTCGCAGACCGCCTCGCCGACCTCGTGACGCCACGTGTCCACGCTGATCACCACGTCCGGGTGGCGCCGGCGGACCTCCGCGACGAAGCCGACCGTGCGGCGGGCCTCCTCCTCGGCGCTCACCTCCTCGCCGGGGCCGGCCTTCACCCCGCCGATGTCGATGATGGCCGCGCCCTCCGACACGGCCTGCTCCACTCGCGCGAGAGCCGGTTCGTCCCTGAAGGTCGCACCCTGGTCGTAGAAGGAATCAGGGGTCCGGTTCACGATCGCCATGATCACCGGCTCGTGGGGCCCGAATTCACGCCGTCCCAAGCGCAGCATCCCGTGTGTCCTCCTCGCGTTCGGTCGCCTGCGACCTTAACTGTCGGTGGCGCATGGCACGATCGGGACCGGTACGTTTTCCGCTCCCGGGGAGAGGCACGCGCGTGTTCTGGTTCTTGCTGATCGCGATGGTCGTGGTGGTCGCCGCGGTCACCCTCGCGGTGGTCGGCGGCGGTGACAGCGAGGTGCTGCCCGAGGTCGCGCCCGAACAACCGGTGGATCCGCTGCCGACGACCCGTCCGGTCGGTCGCGCCGACATCGAGGCCGTGCGGCTGCCGGTCGCGCCCCGGGGGTACCGGATGGCGGACGTGGACGACGTACTGGGCAGGCTGGGCGCGGAGCTCGCCGAGCGGGACGCGCGGATCGCCGAGCTGGAGGCGGAGCTCGCCGGGGCCCGGGCGAGCGCGGCGCGGCCCGACCTCCTGCGCAAGCCCGGAGAGGAGGAGGGGCGGTGAGCGAGCCCGTAGCCGGTGCGCCGGTCCTCGGGGCGGCCGTGCCGGGGCCCGACGGACGACTCCGCTGCCCCTGGGGGCTGTCCACCGAGGACTATGTGACCTACCACGACGAGGAGTGGGGCCGGCCGGTCCGCGGCGACGACGCCCTCTTCGAGCGGCTCTGCCTGGAGGCCTTCCAGTCCGGGCTGTCCTGGATCACCATCCTGCGCCGCCGTGAGGGCTTCCGGCGGGCCTTCGCCGACTTCAAGATCGCCGCGGTCGCGGAGTTCACCGAAACCGACAGGGAGCGGCTCCTCGCCGACGAGGGCATCATCCGCAACCGCGCCAAGATCGACGCGACCCTCGCCAACGCGAAGGCGCTCGCGACCTGGCAGGCCGGGGAGCTGGACACGCTGATCTGGTCGCACGCCCCCGACCCGGCGATACGCCCGGCCCCGCACACCCTCGCCGACGTCCCCGCGATCACGGACGAGTCGGTGGCCCTGTCGAAGGAGCTGAAGAAGCGCGGCCTGCGCTTCATCGGCCCGACGACGGCCTACGCGCTGATGCAGGCCTGCGGCCTGGTCGACGACCACCTCGACACCTGCGTGGCGCGCGGGGCGGGCAGGGCGGCGGCACGGGCGGACAGCGGCCGGGAGCGGGTGCGGGAGGCCTGAGGCGGCCTCCCCGACCCGTGCCGCGGTCCTCGGGACTGTCTCTTGGATCTTGCCCGGGGCCGATCCCGAAGACGGGCCCCAGCCGCCCAGGTACCTCGGCCGGCCTCTAGCGGCCCAGATACTTCGGCTTCTCCTTCGACAGGAACGCCTGAACCGCGATGGTGTGGTCCTCCGACGCGCCCGCCCTCGTCTGGAGCTCGTCCTCCTTCTCCAGCGCCTCGGCCAGGGAGTGGTCCGCCCCGTATGCCAGGGACTCCTTCAGCGCCGCGTAGGCCACCGTGGGGCCGTCGGCCAGGGCGCGGGCCACCGCGGCCGCCTCCGTGGCCAGGTCCGCCGAGGGGACCAGCTTGTTCACGATGCCCAGGTCGTGGGCCTCCTTCGCCGAGATCGTGCGCGGGAAGAGAAGCAGGTCGGAGGCGCGGCTCGCGCCGATCAGCCGGGGGAGCGTCCAGGAGATGCCGGAGTCGGCGGTGAGCGCGACCCCCGCGAAGGACGTGTTGAACGCGGCCGTGTCCGCCACCACGCGGTAGTCCGCCGCCAGGGCGAAGCCGAAGCCCGCTCCCGCCGCGACGCCGTTCACCCCGGCCACCACGGGCTTCGGCATCCCCGTCAGCGCCCGCACGATCGGGTTGTAGTGGTCGCGCACGGTGTTCATCGTGGCGCGCGAGCCGGTCTCCCGGTCGGCCGCGAGCAGGCCGACATGCTCCTTGAGGTCCTGGCCCACACAGAACGCGCGGCCCGTCGCCGTGAGCAGAACCGCCCGTACGGCCGGATCGGCGGCAGCGGTTTCCACGGCCTCCCGCAGCGCCACCTTCGCCTCGATGTTCATCGCGTTCATGGCCTCGGGCCGGTTGATCGTGATCGTGGCGAGTCCGTCGGTCACGTCGTACAGCACTGTGTCGGCCATTGCGGGGTCCCCTTTGCGGCGTGGACGTCGATGTCCCGCTCAGCATGGCGGAGATCATCGGCCACCGACATGTGACCTGCGTCAAAGAATCGCCGCCCCCGCCTCGACCTGCGGCGGCGAAGTATCGCAGGCCGATCCCCGAAATGAGGGGTTTTGCGCGAGCGCGTTGCGCAAGCGATGCCGTCCGATGTTGGTCATCGGGTCCTGCCATGCGGGATAATGGCCAGGAAGCAATGTGTTCGATGCCGGTGACACCTGGGTTGTCGGTTGCATGAGCTGGTTTCAGGAAGGGGAACGAGCATGGCGGCCATGAAGCCGCGGACGGGCGACGGCCCGCTCGAGGTGACCAAGGAGGGGCGGGGCATCGTCATGCGCGTTCCGCTCGAAGGCGGCGGTCGGCTTGTCGTCGAGCTGACTCCGGACGAGGCCGATGCGCTCGGCGATGCTCTCAAGAAGGTCGTCGGCTGAGGCGGGAACGCACATAACAGCTCTCCTCTGCCCCGGCTCGGGTGATTCACACCGAGCCGGGGCAGAGGTGCGTCCGGGCCCGGGACCGCGGACCCGGGCGGTCATGACGATCGTCGACACCTGAGACCGACACCGACACCCGGCGCCGGCGTACGAGGAGGGCGAGAGGTCAGCCGCGGCGGGCCGCGCACAGCAGGCCGTCGCCGATCGGCAGCAGCGCCGGCAGCAGCTCCTGGCTCTCGCGCACCGCCCGCAGGAGCTCGCGGACCTTCAGTACCTCGGCCGGCTGGGCCGCCGAGTCGACCGTGCGGCCCTCGGAGAAGACGCCCTCGAAGCAGACCAGACCGCCCGGTCGCAGCAGGCGCAACGATTCAGCGAGATAGTCCAGCGACTCCAGCGGGTCGCCGTCGCAGAAGACGAGGTCGTACCCGCCGTCCGCCAGCCGGGGCAGTACGTCCAGGGCGCGGCCGGGGATGAAACGGGCCCGGTTCACGGCGAAGCCCGCCGCGCGGAACGCCTGCCGCGCGAACTGCTGGCGCTCCGGCTCGGGATCGACGGTCGTCAGCACGCCGTCCGGCCGCATTCCGTGCAGCAGATAGATCCCGGATACGCCCGTGCCCGTACCGATCTCCGCCACCGCCTTGGCGTCCGCCGTGGCAGCCAGCAGGCGCAGCGCTGCGCCAGTGCCTGGCGACACCGAGGGCAGGCCTGCCTCCCGGGCCCGCTCACGGGCCCAGCGCAGTGCTTCGTCCTCGGCGACGAAGGCGTTGGCGAACGCCCAGCTCGTCTGCCGGTTGGCGGTAATGACCCTCTCCTGTCCCCGTAGTTGGCGCAACGGTGACTGTATCCGCTGCGCACGGGAACCCGCAGATGGGACCGGGCGTTGGAAAGAGACAGGGGGAAGCGCGTGGAGAGAGACGAGACGGGGACCCGTTCGACCGGGCAGGCCCCAAATTCGCGTAAAGATTCTTATCCGGAGCTAACGGGCGAGGTGGCTATGGTAGGGGCTCCGCTGGACACCACCAGAGCCGACAGGGGAGGTGCGGCTGCGCCTGTGGACCGGGGAGGAGTGCTGAGGCGCCTTCTCAGGTCGGCGGGTGAGCCGAAATCCGTGACCAACACCGCTGACCGTTTCCGCACCGCCGACTCCGCACCCACCACCGCGACCTTCGCATCGGATGCGGAATCGCAGGCGTGGACCCCTCCCAGCTGGGAGGAGATCGTCAGCACGCACAGTGGCCGGGTCTACCGCCTCGCGTACCGCCTGACCGGCAATCAGCACGATGCCGAGGATCTCACCCAGGAGGTCTTCGTCCGCGTCTTCCGCTCTCTGTCGACGTACACGCCGGGGACGTTCGAGGGCTGGCTGCACCGCATCACCACCAACCTGTTCCTGGACATGGTCCGCCGCAAGCAGCGGATCCGGTTCGACGCGCTCGGCGACGACGCGGCGGAG
Source organism: Streptomyces sp. NPDC038280 (assembly GCF_055600045.1). NCBI lineage: Bacteria > Bacillati > Actinomycetota > Actinomycetes > Kitasatosporales > Streptomycetaceae > Streptomyces > Streptomyces sp. NPDC038280. The sequence goes on along the minus strand of NZ_JBVJYZ010000009.1, from coordinate 106,253 downwards.
CGGCTGCCGTCGCGCGAGCCCTCGCCGCAGCAGGTCTTCAACGACACCCACTTCGACGCCGACGTACAGCAGGCGCTGGACACCCTCGCGCCCGAATTCCGCGCGGCCGTCGTTCTCTGTGACATCGAGGGACTCTCGTACGAGGAGATCGCCGCGACGCTCGGAGTGAAGCTCGGAACCGTCCGCAGCCGCATCCACCGCGGGCGCTCGCACCTGCGCAAGGCGCTGAAGCACCGTTCGCCGGAGGCCAGGGCGGAGCGTGCGTTCGTGGCCGTCGGAGGGGAGGTCGGACCCGCGTGAGTGGCACAAGCCCGACCCCTGCGGAACAGCACCTCGGGGACCGGCTCGCCGCGCTGGTCGACGGCGAGTTGGGCCATGACGCCCGCGAGCGGGTGCTGGCCCATCTGGCGACCTGCGCCAAGTGCAAGGCGGAGGCCGACGCCCAGCGCCGGCTGAAGAGCGTCTTCGCGCAGGCCGCGCCGCCTCCTCTGTCCGAGGGGCTTCTGGCGCGCCTTCAGGGGCTGCCCGGGGGACCAGGATCGGGGGGTGACGACGACGAGCGGGGGAGACCCTTCGGCTCGGGACGTTTCGCCGACGGAATCTTCGGAGTGAGACCGGACGGCTTCGGCACGGCGCCGAGGGTGCCGTCGGGGACTTCGGCCGGCGTCCTTCCGGGCGGCGCCCGGGGCTCGGGTTTCCGGATCCACGAGGTCGGGCGCCCGGAGCAGGACCGGTCCCCGTGGCGTGGCCGCAGGTTCGCGTTCGCCGCGGCGAGCGCGGTCTCCTTCGCGGCGATCGCGCTCGGCGGCGCGCTGCCCATGGAGGCGGGGGTCGAGGCGAGCGCACGCGGTGAGGGGACCGGTAGCAATGTCACCCCCGTCCGCGCCTCGGGCAGCGCGGCCGACCGGGTCGCGGACGGCACGACCGCCGTCGGTACGCAGATGGAGCGCCGGCGCGGCTCGGGCAACGGCCCGGCGCGATCGGCGGAGCGGCCCGCGGGTGCGGTGCCGGGCATGCCTCCGGTGTCGGCGCTGAACGCGACCGCGACCGCGCTGACCGCCCCGAGTACCCCAGCGCAACTGCTCCAGCCGTTCGCGGCGACCGCGCTGTCGCCGCTGATACGTCCGACGGGGCCCGCGCTCCAGCTGGCGTTCGCCCCCGGTGTCACCCCGTCGGCCACCCCTGCACCCACCCACCTCGCGGCGCCCACGCAGTCCGGCACCCCTCTCGTCGCCCGGCGCTGACCGGTCCCCTGCGCGGAGATCGGCAGACCTGGTTGAATCCAGGGGCATGGGCGCCCGCTGGGGCGCGGACGGGCCAGTTGCGGGGAGAACATGGACGACGGGAAGCCCACCGGTCAGAAGCCGAAGTGGTGGAGCCGCCCTGCGCGGCCGGCGACCCACCCCACCCCGGCCGGGCCCGGGCACCCCACGCCGACGGAGCCCCCGACCACCGAGGGGGCGCCGGGCCCGTCGGCGTCGCCCGCGGCGACCGAGGCGGCCGCGGAATCGGCAACGCCGGAGACCGGCGCGGCGGCCGAAGCGGCACTCCCCGGTTCCTCCGGCGCCCTCGCCGTGCCGCCCGGTGCTTCCGAGGCTCCTGGGAACACCGCGCCGACGGCGGCGGAGCCGGGAGCGGCTTTGCCCGCGGCCACGACGCCGTCGGCCGCCGAGACCGAGTCCACCGATGCCGACAGCGTGCGCGGGGGGCGTGCCGGAGAGACCGCGTCCACCGGTGGGGGCGTCGCACTCCCGGCGTCTGCCGGTGAGCCCGGCCGCGCTCCGGGGGACGCGACGCCGTCCGCCGTGGAGACGGCAGCCGCTTTCCCGGCTCACGCCTCGCCGGCGCCCGCGGCGACCGCACCCGCCGATGGCGGCGATGTCCCCTTGGCACCGCCCACCGAGACCGGACCGGCTTTCCCGGCCGACGCGATGCCTGCCCCAGCGGCATCCGCACCCGACGGCGGGGCGCAGTACCCCGACGCGACGCCTGCCGCCGGTGACACCGTCCCGGCCGACGTGATGCCTACCCCAGCCGGATCCGCACCCGACGCCGGGGCGCAGCACCCCGACGCGATGCCTGCCGCTGGCGTCACCGTCCCGGCCGACGCGACGCCTGCCGCATCCGCACCCGACGCTGGGGCGCAGCACGCCGACGCGACGCCCGCCCCAGCCGCACCCGACGCCGGGTCCCCGCACCCCGTACCGCCTCGTGTCAGCCCGCTTCATGAGCCGGATCCCTACAGCACCCCGCCCTACGGGGGGCCGGGGCCCTGGGCGCCCGCTCCGCCCGTGCAGCGGCCCGTCGGGACTCCGGCGCACGGGACCCCCGTACCGCCGCCCGCGTACGGCATACCGCAGCCGCACCCCGCGCCGCACCCTCAGCCGCAGGGAGCCCACCCGCACCCCCAGCAGCCCATGCCGGCCGCCGCGGCCCCCCTGCTTCCCCTTCCGTACGACCCCTGGAGCACGCCCGGGCAGCATCCGCTGACCCACTCCGGCGCTCCCGCGCCCAAGAAGGCCAGGCGCGGTGTCGGTCTGGCCGCCACGCTCGTGCTCGTCGCGGTCGCCGGGGTCCTCGGTGGGGGCGTCGGTGCCTATGTCGAGCGCAACGGTGGCATCACGACCGTCGAACTCCCGCAGGCCGGCCCCGAGGACACCGGGCGCGCCCCGGACAGCGTCGCCGGGATCGCCGCCAGCGCGCTGCCCAGCGTCGTCACCATCCACGTCAGTGGCGGTGGTTCCCAGGGCACCGGCACGGGCTTCGTCCTCGACCCGCAGGGTCACATCCTCACCAACAACCATGTCGTCGAGCCGGCCGGAACGACGGGGAACATCTCCGTCACCTTCAGTGGCGGCGAGACCGCCCGCGCCAAGCTCGTCGGCAAGGACAGCGGTTACGACCTCGCCGTCGTCCAGGTCACCGGCGTCTCCCACCTCAAGCCGCTGCCGCTGGGCAACTCCGACAACGTCCGCGTCGGCGACCCGGTCGTCGCCATCGGCGCCCCCTTCGACCTCCAGAACACCGTCACCTCCGGCATCATCAGCGCCAAGGAGCGGCCGATCACCGCCGGCGGCGAGAAGGGCGACGGAAGCGACATCAGCTATGTCGACGCACTCCAGACCGACGCCCCGATAAACCCGGGCAATTCGGGTGGCCCGCTGCTCGACTCCAAGGCGCGTGTCATCGGCATCAACAGCGCCATCCGCGCCGCCGGCAGCGCCTCGGGACCCGAGGGCGGCGGCACCCAGTCCGGCTCCATCGGCCTCGGCTTCGCCATCCCCGTCAACCAGGCCAAGCGCGTCGCCGAGGAGCTCATCAACACCGGCAAGGCCACGCACCCGGTCATAGGGGTCAGCCTCGACATGAAGTACACCGGCGACGGCGCCAAGGTCGGCGACAAGGGCAAGGACGACTCCCCGGCCATCACCCGCGGCGGCCCCGCCGAGCGGGCCGGCATCAAGCCGGGCGACATCATCACCAAGGTCGACGGGCAGCGGGTGCACGGTGGCGAGGAGCTGATAGTGAAGATCCGATCGCACCGCCCCGGCGACCGGCTGGAGCTGACGGTGCTGCGCGGTGGCAAAGAACTGACCAAGACGTTGACGCTCGGTTCCTCACAGGGCACCTGAGCGCCAGGCGGCCGTCACCGGAAGGTACCGCGCCGACAGTTTCGACGGGTACCGTGGAACGGGCCCCGGACCCCGTGAAGGAGCAGCAAGGTGTTCAACGACATAGGCGCACTCGAGCTCGTGACGCTCGTGGTCCTCGCCGTGCTCATCTTCGGCCCGGACAAGCTGCCGAAGGTCATCCAGGACGCCACGCGCTTCATCCGCAAGATCCGTGAGTTCTCCGAGAGCGCCAAGCAGGACATCCGCAGCGAGCTCGGACCGGAGTTCAAGGACTTCGAGTTCGAGGACCTGAACCCGAAGAACTTCATCCGCAAGCAGATGGCGGAGAACGAGGATCTCAAGGAGCTCGGCGAGCTGCGCAGCAGCTTCGATCTCAAGAAGGAGATCACCGAGGTCGCCGACGCCGTCAACGGCAAGGCGTCCGCGGACGTCGCCGCCTCCGTCCCGGCCGCGGTGAACGGCTCCGGCACCCCGGACCTGCTCAAGAAGCGTGACGTGGACCAGCCCGAGCGCCCGCCGTTCGACGCCGACGCGACCTGACCCTCTCCGCGCGACCTCACCGCTCCCGACGCGGCCCGTCCTGGCCGGATCGGCCTTCCCGACGCGGCCCTGCCGGCCCGGTTCGGCCACCTCCGCACCGGGCCCGTCCCGCGCCCCTCGACACGCCCGGAAGACGCCGGATCGTTCACCCGACCACGCCATCTGACCACGGCCAATCCCGGAGAGGCCGGACAAGATGGCTATCCTCCATCTGTCCGCCGATGTGGACACGACCGATAGAGGAGGCGTCCGGGAGATGGAGACGACAAGTCGGGTGAGGACGGAAGGCGTACCCACCACCCCGTCCGACTCCGAGGAGGGGGTGCCGACGTCCCGGCGTTCGGTTGACGGGTACCTGCGCGCGGCCTTCCCCTGGTACGGACTGGACGCGGCGTTCACCGGGCCGCGCTGGCTCATGCAGGTCACCACCGCCGCGGACGGCACCGTGCAGCACGGTTCGACCGGTCACGGCGACGAACCGACCATAAAGTCCGATGCGGGCGGCGCCGAGAAGGAGCGCTTCGCGGTCGTGGTCACCGTCGCCGCGAGCCCGGTACGCCGCTCCGGTGACGGTACGGGCGTCCTGGACGCCACCACCGTCTCCTCGGCGGCCTGGCTGGCCGGCTCGGGGCTGCTGGCCTACACCTGGCCCGCACAGCTGGACCACGCCCTGCGTGACAACTGGCTGGACCAGCAGACGGAGACGGCCTTCGAGCTCGCCGACGACCTCGGCGGACCCGAGTGGTCGGCGCTGTCGCTGCCGGTGGACGGCGCGCCGATGCCCTTCCACTACCGCGAGTCCGAGTTCGGCTGGGTGCTGGCCGGGTCGACGACGAGCGGTGTGCACATCGGGGCGTTCGGACGGGGGATGAGCGCGTACGGGCTCGCGTTCTCGGTGATCGAGGACATCACCACGTACACCTGACGGCCGAGCGGGACCCCAGCAAGACCCCCACAGGACCCGGCAGAACCGCGGCACGAAGGGCGACGGGACCTCAGCAGGTCCCGCGCCCGGTTCCGGTCGTACGGCCACGAGGAAGGGGCGCCGCTCACGAGCGGCGCCCCTTCCTCGCGCGTGGGTCGGAACGCGCGTCAGAACTTGTTGCGCGGGGTGATTCCCAGGCTCATGCCCGACAGGCCCCTCGCGCGGCCGCCCAGTTTGCCCGCGATCGTGCGCAGCGCCGCCCCCGCCGGGGAGTCGGGGTCGGACAGGACGACCGGCTTGCCCTCGTCGCCGCCCTCGCGCAGGCGGACGTCGATCGGGATCGAGCCCAGGACCGGCACCGTCGCGCCCGTGGTCTTCGTCAGACCGTCGGCGACCCGCTGGCCGCCTCCCGTGCCGAAGACGTCGACCATCTCGTCGCAGTGCGGGCACGGCAGGCCCGCCATGTTCTCGACGACACCGACGATCTTCTGGTGGGTCTGGACGGCGATGGAGCCGGCCCGCTCGGCGACCTCGGCGGCGGCCTGTTGCGGGGTGGTGACGACCAGGATCTCGGCGTTCGGCACGAGCTGGGCGACGGAGATGGCGATGTCGCCGGTGCCCGGGGGAAGGTCGAGGAGGAGGACGTCCAGGTCGCCCCAGTACACGTCCGCCAGGAACTGCTGGAGCGCGCGGTGGAGCATCGGGCCGCGCCACACGACCGGGGCGTTGCCCGGGGTGAACATGCCGATCGAGATGACCTTCACGCCGTTCGCCGACGGGGGCATGATCATGTTCTCGACCTGGGTCGGGCGGCCGTCCGCGCCGAGCATCCGGGGCACCGAGTGGCCGTAGATGTCGGCGTCCACGACGCCGACCTTCAGCCCGTCCGCGGCCATCGCGGCCGCCAGGTTCACGGTCACCGAGGACTTTCCGACGCCGCCCTTGCCGGAGGCCACCGCGTACACACGGGTCAGCGAACCGGGCTTGGCGAACGGAACCTCCCGCTCGGCCGTGGTGCCGCGCAGCGCGGCCGCGAGCTCCTTGCGCTGCTCGTCGCTCATCACGTCCAGCGTGACGTCGACGCGGGTGACGCCCTCGACGCGGGAAACGGCGTCGGTCACGCGCTGAGTGATCGTGTCGCGCATCGGGCAGCCGGAGACGGTGAGGTAGACCGTGACGGCGACTGCGCCGTCGGACCCGATCTCCACCGACTTGACCATGCCGAGCTCAGTGATCGGTTTGTTGATCTCGGGGTCGTTCACCGTCGCCAGTGCTTCGCGCACCGCGTCTTCCGTAGCCATACGGACGATGGTACGGCGCGGACCACACCTTGCGGAAAGCCCTCTCAGCGGTCGGCTTCGTCACTCCGGTACGGCGACCCGGGCGGGAATAGACCGCGCCGCTCCTCCATCTCCTTCAGGAGGTCCTCCAGCTCCGAGCGGATCCAGTCCCGGGTGGCGACCTCGCCGAGGCCCATCCGCAGGGCCGCGATCTCCCGGGTCAGATACTCGGTGTCGGCGATCGAGCGCTCGTTCTGCTTGCGGTCCTGCTCCAGGTTGACCCGGTCGCGGTCGTCCTGCCGGTTCTGGGCCAGCAGGATCAGCGGGGCCGCGTAGGAGGCCTGAAGCGACAGCATCAGCGTCAGGAAGATGAAGGGGTACTGGTCGAAGCGCAGCGCGTCGGGCGCCGAGACGTTCCAGACCACCCAGGCGATGATCGTGACCGTCATCCAGACGAGGAACCGCCCGGTGCCCAGGAAGCGGGCGATCCGCTCGGAGAGCCGCCCGAAGGCCTCGGGGTCGTACTCCGGCAGAAGCCTGGCCCGCCGCTCGCGCGGCTGGTCGAGCCGGATGCGCGGAACGGCCCGCTCCCGTTCCGTCGTGCGCTCACCGGCGGCCATGGGTGGGGTCCTCCTCCGCGTGGAACTCTGTCTCCCGCCAGTCCTCCGGCAGCAGATGGTCGAGTACGTCGTCGACGGTGACCGCGCCCAGCAGGGCGCCGCTCTCGTCCACCACCGGCGCCGCGACCATGTTGTACGCCGCGAGGTAGCTCGTCACGGCACGCAGCGGGGTGGACGGCGCGAGGGGCGGCAGATCGCTGTCCACCAGCGAGCTGACCAGGGTGAACGGTGGATCGCGCAACAGCCGCTGGAAGTGGACGGTGCCCAGGTACCTGCCCGTGGGGGTCTCGTCCGGCGGCCGGCAGATGTAGACCTGAGCGGCGAGCGCGGGGGAGAGGTCCTGCTGGCGTACGCGCGCCAGCGCGTCCGCGACCGTCGCGTCCGGGCGCAGCACGATCGGCTCGGTGGTCATCAGACCGCCCGCGGTCCGCTCCTCGTACGCCATGAGCCGGCGCACGTCCGCGGCGTCGTCGGGCCGCATGAGGGTCAGGAGCCGCTCCTTGTCCTCCTCAGGCAGCTCGGAGAGCAGGTCGGCCGCGTCGTCCGGGTCCATCGCCTCCAGAACGTCCGCCGCCCGCTCCTCCTTGAGCTTGCCGAGGATCTCGATCTGGTCGTCCTCGGGCAGCTCCTCCAGGACGTCGGCGAGCCGGTCGTCGTCGAGGGCGGCCGCGACCTCGGCGCGCCGCTTGGGTGAGAGGTGGTGGAGCACATTGGCGAGGTCCGCGGGGCGGAGCCGCTCGAAGGTGGCGACGAGGTTCTCGGCGCCCTGCCCGTGCTCCTCCAGCGAGAAGCCGGTGACCGCGGACCACTCCACGGTCAGCGTCTCGCCCTTGCGGCGCAGCGCGCCGCCCTTACCGCGCCGCACGAAGACCTTGTCGATCTCCCAGTCGCGGCGGGCGGGCAGCTGCTGGATGGCCACGTCGAGAACGGTGACCTCCTCGCCGTCGTGCACGCCACCCACCAGCCGCACCCGCCGGTCGAGCAGCTCGCCGAGGACGAGGCGCTCGGTGGGGCGCTGCTCGAAGCGCCGCATGTTGACCACACCGGTGGTGATCACCTGGCCCGATTCGACGCCGGTGATCCTGGTCATCGGGACGAAGACACGGCGCCGGCTGAGCACTTCCACGACCATGCCGAGCAGTCTGGGCGGGCGGCGGCCGATGCGGAGCATGGCGACGAGGTCGCTGACGCGGCCGACCTGGTCGCCGTTGGGGTCGAAGACCGGGACGCCGGCGAGGTGCGAGACGAAGATGCGGGGGGCGCCTGCCGCCATGCGATGCGCCTCCTCCGATGCCGTGCATTACTCCCGTATGCCGGGTTCAGGCTAGCTGGTACCCTTCCGCGCCGCCCCGGAAGCGGGTCCGTACGGCTGCCTGCGGAGGCACTCGGTCCGCCCGGGTACGCTGCGATCTGCCATCCCCCACAGGCAGACGAGAGGCAGTGCGCCGGTGACCGCTCTCACCCCGGTATCGCGAGCCCGCAGGGCCGCTCTCCCCGTCGCGCTCTGCGCCGGACTGACGGCGGCGCTCACCGGTTGCGGAGCGGACCCGGACGAGGGCACCAACGGCGTGGGCAAGCTCTCCGCGACCGCCATCGAGTCCAAGGCGCAGGCGGCGGCGGGCGGCGCGAAGGCGGTACGGCTCTCGGGCACCCTCGTCAGCAAGGGCGGCACGTACAAGCTGAACATGCGGCTCAAGCAGGCCGGAGCGACCGGCTCCGTCGTCACGAAGAACAGCACTTTCGAGCTGCTGCGGGTCGGCGACGCGCTCTACCTCAAGGCCGACGCTGGCTTCTGGTCGCACGCCGGAAAGGCGAGCGCCTCGCCGAGCCGGCCCGGCAGCGAGGCGGCGGACAAACTCGACGACAAGTACGTGAAGGTCCCGCAGGGCGACCCCTCGTACAAGCAGCTCCGCGGCTTCACCGACATGCGCTCGCTGCTGCAGGGCCTGATCGGGCTGCACGGCGAGGCCGTCAAGGGCGACCGCGACCGGATCGGCGGCACCCGCACGGTCAAGCTGAAGGGCGGCGAGCAGGGCGAGGGCGGCACGATGGACGTCTCGCTGGAGGGCGAGCCGTATCCGCTGCAGTTCGCCCGGGCCGGCGGGGCGGGCGTGGTAGTCCTCTCCGAATGGAACAAGGACTTCCCGCTGACGCCCCCGAGCCCGGACCAGACGGTCGACTACGGTCGCGAGCTCCCGCGCTCGAGCTGAGCCGGGGTCCGCGGCCGGTCCACCGGCCGGCCCCCTCAGTGCTTGCCGCGGCGCTTGAACAGGAGGCGGGGCACCGAGGCCGGGATCGGCCGGCGCGTCGTGGCCGGGGTGGGGAGCGGGGGTTCCGAGAGGGACGTGACCGGAAGGTCCGTACGGGAGTCCTGGGGAGTGAGGCGGACCACCCGGCACTCGCGGGCCCAGCGGTCCGTCATGGCCTCGCCGTCCGGCGCGTTCAGGCGCTTGCCCTTGAGCTCGCCGACCGCCGACTCCCACGCCTCCGAGCCCGGCTCCAGCTCGCTCACCACCGCGGTCCAGGCGACCAGGCGGCCGCCCTTGTCCTTGCTGCGCACGGTGACCTCGGCGGTGGCCCCGTCGACCAGCCCCGGCAGCGGCTGCTCGCCGGGGCCGTCGCCGAGGACATGCGCGGCACCCTCGTGCCACACATGCCACAGCGCCCGGGCGGGGCCCGTGCCCCGCACCCAGATGAGGCCGGACTTCTTGGTGGCCTCCTCGACGAGGGCGGGGCCGAGCAGCGTCTCTGTCATGCCCGCAGCTTAGAACAGCCCCCGCTACAGCCAGCCGTTGCGCTTCAGGGTGCGGTGGATCGTGAAACAGATCGCGACGATGCCGGTGAGCACCATCTCGTAGCCGTACTTCCAGTGCAGCTCCGGCATGTGGTCGAAGTTCATGCCGTAGACCCCGCAGACCGCGGTCGGCACGGCCACGATCGCCGCCCACGAGGTGATCTTGCGCATGTCCTCGTTCTGCGCGACCGTCGCCTGCGCCAGGTTCGCCTGCAGGATCGAGTTGAGCAGCTCGTCGAAGCCGATGACCTGCTCCTGGACGCGGGCCAGGTGGTCGGCGACATCACGGAAGTACTTCTGGATGTCCGGGTCGACCAGCCGCATCGGCCGCTCGCTCAGCAGCTGCATCGGCCGCAGCAGCGGCGACACGGCCCGCTTGAACTCCAGCACCTCTCGCTTGAGCTGGTAGATCCGTCCGGTGTCGGCGCCGCGGGTGCTGCCCTTCGCGGGCGGGGAGAAGACGTCGATCTCGATCTGGTCGATGTCCACCTCCACGGCGTCCGCCACCGCGATGTAGCCGTCGACCACATGGTCGGCGATCGCGTGCAGCACGGCCGAGGGGCCCTTCGCGAGCAGCTCGGGGTCGTCCTGGAGCCGGTGCCGGAGGTTGCGCAGGGACCCCTTGCCGCCGTGCCGGACCGTGATGACGAAGTCCCGGCCGGTGAAGCACATGACCTCGCCGGTCTCGACGACCTCGCTGGTCGCGGTGAGCTGGGCGTGCTCCACGTAGTGGATGGTCTTGAAGACGGTGAAGAGGGTGTCGTCGTACCGCTCCAGCTTGGGCCGCTGGTGGGCGTGGACGGCGTCCTCCACGGCAAGCGGGTGGAGCCCGAACTCCGCCGCGATACCAGCGAATTCGGCCTCCGTCGGCTCGTGCAGACCGATCCAGGCGAAGCCGCCGTCCTCCCGCACCTGCCGCATCGCCTCACGCGGCGTCAGGCACTCCTGGTCCTTCAGCCGGCGGCCGTCGCGGTAGACGGCACAGTCGACGACGGCACTGGAGGCGGAGGGGTCACGGGTGGGGTCGTACGAGCTGTAGGGGGCGCCGCCCTTGTGCGGGGCGGGGCGCAGCGCGGGGCGTACGGCCGCGCGCAGGTCACGGATCATCGACATGGCGTGCTCCTTCACGGAGAGGCCGCCGGCGAGGCGTGGCACAGCCCGGAATGGGGACGTGGAACCACATCCGCAAAGCGGGCGGCACCGCGGGATCGCGGTGACGGCGTTCGCTACAGACAGGCAAAGATGACGTGCTCTTCCGTCGTGCGCGATGCCGTGAACCCGATGCCCGGTGAAGTCAGGCCGAGATGCGGGGGCTCAGATCACCGAGGGGAGGCGTCCTGCGGAAGAGCGGTTGGTACTGCCCGATCGACTTCGATCCACCGCAGCCCCACCTCCTCCGGCCGGTCCCCCGTGGGGGATGACGTGTCGTCGGGACTCGAAAGCACGCTCGGCGTGCTGCCCCGACCAGCGGCCAAGACTATCAGCCGACTGAGGGTCAATCCCTTCCTTTGCCCATTCCGTACGCGCTTTATGCTCGCTGCATGGGAGAAGTTCTGGATCTGGTAGAGGCCCGGCTGCGTTCCGCGCTCGGCGAGCCGGACGCGCGCGCCGCGGTGACGTTCCTCGGCACGGACCGGATCGAGGTGTTGCGCTTCACCGACGGCGATGTCGTCCGGTACGCGACGCTCGGCATGTCCGCGTTGCCGATGGCCGACCCGACGGCGGTGCTCGCCGACCCGGTCAAGGGGCCGCGCGCCGAGCTGGTGCTGTCGGTACGGGCGGGGCTCGCGGACACCGACAAGGTACTGCGCCCGCTCGCCGTCCTGGCCGCGTCGCCGCAGGTCGAGGGCGTCATCGTGGCGCCCGGCGCTTCGCTGGACGTGGGCGAACCGCTCTGGCCGGGCGCGCCGTTCAGCTCCGTCCTGGTCGCCGAGCCCGGAGGTCTGGTGGAGGACCTCGACCTGGACGAGCCGATGGATCCGGTGCGCTTTCTGCCGCTGCTCCCGATGACCTCCAACGAGGCGGCCTGGAAGCGGGTGCACGGGGCCCAGGCGCTGGAGGAGCGCTGGTTGGCGAACGGAACGGACCTGCGCGATCCGCTGCGCAGGTCCGTGACGCTCGACTGACAGATGGCCTGAACTGCCTTCGAAGAAAGGCTAGTTCGCGAAGACGGTGACGCCGTCCTCCGTCAGGTCGCTGGGCTCCGGGCGCGCCGCCTCCAGGGTCAGCGAGGCCCGCCGCGACCAGACGATTCCGGCGCCGACGACCGCCGCGGCGCCCGCGACGAGGAACGGCGTGTGGACGTCGCTCCACTCCTCGATCTTCGGAGCGAGGTAGGGGGCGGCGGCCGCCGCGAACCAGCGGACGAAGTTGTACCCCGCGCTTGCCACCGGCCGGGGCGCGTCCGACACGCCGAGCGCCAGCTCGGTGAAGACCGTGTTGTTCACCCCGATGAAGGCGCCGGAGAGGATCGTGCAGACGATCGCGGTCGTGTGGTCGCCGTACCCAAGGACCGTCACGTCGGCGGCGAGCAGCACCAGCGAGCCGCCGAGCACCTTCAGTGACCCGAAGCGCCTCTGCAGCCGAGGGGCGACCAGCACGGAGAAGACCGCCAGGAGCACGCCCCAGGCGAAGAAGACGGCACCCGACTTGTACGGCGTCATGTCCAGTACGAACGGCGTGAATGCGAGCACCGTGAAGAACGCGTAGTTGTAGAAGAACGCGGACGCGGCGGCCGACGCGAGCCCGCCGTGGCCGAGCGCCTTCAGGGGGTCGAGCAGTGAGGTCTTGCGGGCGGGCTTCGGCTGTTCCCGCAGGAAGGCCGTGATGCACAGGAAACCGACGGCCATCAGGGCGGCCGTGCCGAAGAACGGGTAGCGCCAGCTGGCGTCGCCGAGGACGGCTCCGAGGAGCGGCCCGCAGGCCATGCCGAGGCCGAGCGCCGACTCGTACAGCAGGATCGCCGCCGCGCTCCCCCCGGCCGCCGCGCCGACGATGACGGCGAGCGACGTGGAGACGAAGAGCGCGTTGCCCAGTCCCCAGCCGGCCCGGAAGCCGACGAGCTCGCCCACCGAGCCGGAGGTCCCCGACAGCGCGGCGAAGACGATCACCAGCGCGAGCCCGGCGAGGAGCGTTTTGCGGCCCCCGATTCGGCTGGACACGAAGCCGGTGACCAGCATCGCGACGGCGGTGATCAGGAAGTACGAGGTGAAGAGCAGGGAGACCTGGCTGGGCGTGGCGCGCAGGCCTTGGGCGATCGAGGGGAGGATCGGGTCCACCAGGCCGATGCCCATGAAGGCGACGACGGACGCGCCGGCGGTCGCCCATACCGCCTTCGGCTGGCGCAGCAGACTTCCCGAGCCCTGGTTCTCTGCGAACGGATCGTGTCCGCGCATGACTTCTCCTCCGACATCGACTGGCATCGACAGATCGTTGCGATATACACAGAATAAGTTAGAGGAGCTAATGAATGCAAGTTACATCTAGTTTTGGCAGGTGGGAGCCCCGGGGTACGGGTGACAGGCGACAGGCCGGACGGGTGATCGTCCTTGACGGGAGGACGGCCGGGGAGGACCGTTGAACGCTATGAGGGGCGAACCCAGTTGCCCGAAGTGCGGTGGCCGGGTCAGGGCGCCCGGTCTCTTCGCCGACTCGTGGCAGTGCGACCTGCATGGCTCGGTCCACCCGCTGCAGCCCGTGATCCCGCCCAGCGTCGAGGCGCTCGGGGTGGTCGTGCACCGCGCCAAGGTCCCCGTGTGGATGCCCTGGCCCCTGCCCGTCGGCTGGCTCTACACCGGTGTCGCCTACGCCGGGGACGACCGCAGCGGCGGACGTGCCACCGCCGTCGCCTGCTCGGGCCCCGGCCCGCTCGGCGGCATCGGAGAGCTGCTCCTCGTCGCCGAGGAGCTGGGCGTGGGACTCGGGGCCCGCTACGCCGGGATAGACGGGCCCGATCCCGGGCCCGCCATGTGCGTGGACAAGCCGCCCCAGGCGAAAGTGCTCGCCGCCGGCCGCCCCACGCCGCTCTGGCATGTCTCCGGCGCCCCGGAGGACCGTGCCGTCTTCGCGGGCGAGGCGCGCGGCCTGTGGCTGTGGGCCATCGTGTGGCCCGAGCAGTCGGGGCTGCTGATGTACGACGAGCTGGTGCTGACCGATCTGCGGGACGCGGGCGCGGAGGTGGAGCTGCTGCCCTGCGGGGCGCTGACGCCACGGCTGCTGTCCTGACTGGCGGGCCGCGCGAGCCGTACGGGGTGTGCCGGCCGGGGGAGGCGAGAGGTGGGGATGTGACCGAGTCGGCCCTGGTGGGCTGCCCGGAGTGCTCCCGAGTGTTCGAATCGCCCGTTATCCTTGAGCGTCCCGCTGTCCGTCCCGAGCCCCGGAGTCCCGCGTCGTGCGCATCGACCTGCACACCCACTCCACGGCTTCCGACGGTACGGACACCCCGGCCGAGCTCGTCCGCAACGCGGCCGCCGAGGGCCTGGACGTCGTCGCACTGACCGACCACGACTCCACCCGCGGCCACGCCGAGGCGATCGCCGCACTCCCCGCCGGCCTCACGCTCGTCACCGGCGCCGAACTCTCCTGCCGCCTCGACGGCATCGGCCTGCACATGCTGGCCTACCTCTTCGACCCCGACGAGCCGGAGCTCGCGGGCGAGCGCGAACTGGTCCGCGACGACCGGGTCCCGCGCGCGCGGGCCATGGTCGGCAAGCTCCAGGAGCTGGGGGTTCCCGTCGAGTGGGCGCAGGTCGCGCGCATCGCGGGGGCCGGCTCGGTCGGCCGGCCGCACATCGCGGAGGCCCTCGTCGAACTCGGAGTCGTCGCGAGCGTCTCCGACGCCTTCACGCCCCAGTGGCTCGCCGACGGCGGCCGGGCCTACGTGGAGAAGCACGAGCTCGACCCCTTCACGGCGATCAAGCTGGTCAGGAACGCCGGCGGAGTCACCGTCTTCGCCCACCCGGGCGCCGCCAAGCGCGGCCGTACGGTCTCAGAGGACGCGATAGCGGCCCTCGCGGACGCCGGTCTCGACGGCATCGAGATCGACCACATGGACCACGACGAGCCGACCCGGGCCCGGCTGCGCGCCGTCGCGGCCGACCTCGGGCTGCTGGTCACCGGTTCCAGCGACTACCACGGCAGCCGCAAGACCTGCCGGCTCGGCGAGTACACCACCGACCCGGAGATCTACGGCGAGATCACGCGCCGCGCGACGGGCGCCTTCCCTATTCCGGGCGCGGGCGGACGCGCGTAACCGACGCTCCTCGCGCTTTCCCCCTCCTGGCGGGGCCGGCGCCGTGCCGGCGCGCCCCGCTCCCCTCTCTGTACGACCCTTCTCCCGCAAGGCCCTCACTGTGTTCGACGTTGCCGTTTTCGGCTCACTCTTTCTGACCCTGTTCGTCATCATGGATCCCCCGGGGATCACGCCGATCTTCCTCGCCCTGACCTCAGGCCGGGCCACCAAGGTGCAGCGCCGGATGGCGTGGCAGGCCGTCGCCGTGGCGTTCGGCGTGATCACCGTCTTCGGCATCCTGGGGCAGCAGATCCTCGCGTATCTGCATGTCTCCGTACCCGCGCTGATGATCGCGGGTGGTCTGCTCCTGCTGCTCATCGCCCTGGACCTGCTGACCGGCAAGACCGACGAGCCCAAGCAGACCAAGGACGTCAATGTCGCGCTCGTGCCGCTGGGCATGCCGCTGCTGGCCGGCCCCGGTGCGATCGTCTCGGTGATCCTGGCGGTCCAGCACGCCCAGGGCGTCGGGCAGCAGGTCTCCGTCTGGGCGGCGATCGTCGCGATGCACGTGGTGCTGTGGGTGACCATGCGCTACTCGCTGCTGATCATCCGGGTCATCAAGGACGGCGGCGTCGTGCTGGTCACGCGGCTCGCGGGCATGATGCTCTCCGCGATCGCGGTACAGCAGATCATCAACGGCATCACGCAGGTGATCCAGGGCGCCTGATCCGCGCCGGTCGGTCCCCCCGGACACCACTGCGCCCCCGTACGGATTCCGGTTCTTCCGGAGTCCGCGCGGGGGCGCGGTGCGTCATGACGCGTGAGTGTTACGAGGCCGTGGATTCGGCCGGGCGGATCCAGATGCGCTGGCCGATTGCGGCGGCCTGCTGCACGATCCGATTGACGGAGGCGGCGTCCACGACGGTGCTGTCGACGGCGGTGCCGTCGACGTCGTCGAGTCGCAAGATTTCGAAGCGCATGGGCTTCTCCCTTCGTCTGCGTGATCCTCCTGGAGGAGAACTGTGGTTCTGTAAGTCTTCAACGGGATGCATCCTGCAAACATTCCCTACGCTAAGGAAATTTTTCGGATGGCTAACTACTAGGAGGTAGGGGAGCTGGCGGCCGGGCCCTGATCCCCGGAGAATGAGGCCCGTATGAACGACGCAGAGAGCACCCACACCGACCGGCCCGCCGACCTCGGAGAGCGCCTGGAGCGCACCAATGAGCTCCTCCAGCGCATGTTGGTCGAGGTGGCGAAGACCCCCTCGACCCATGCCATCTTCGTGGACGCCGGTTACGTCTATGCTGCGGCCGGGTTGCTTGTGGCAGGCACCGAGGACCGGCGCTCCTTCGACCTGGACGCCGAAGGTCTCATCGAGGCCTTCATCGACAAGGCCCGCACGATCTTCGCGGACAGCCGGCTGCTGCGGGTCTACTGGTACGACGGCGCCCGGCGCCGTATCCACACCCCCGAGCAGCAGGCGATCGCCGAACTGCCCGACGTCAAAGTGCGCCTCGGCAACCTCAACGCCAACAACCAGCAAAAGGGCGTCGACTCACTGATCCGCACCGACCTCGAGTCGCTCGCCCGCCACCGGGCCATCAGCGACGCGGCGCTCGTGGGCGGCGACGAGGACCTCGTCTCGGCGGTCGAAGCGGCCCAGGGGTACGGGGCGCGCGTCCATCTGTGGGGCATCGAGGCGGCCGACGGGCGCAACCAGGCGGAGCCGCTGCTCTGGGAGGTCGACAGCCGGCGCACGTTCGACCTCGACTTCTGCCGCCCGTACGTCACCCGGCGCCCCGTCACCACGTACGAGAACGAGGGAGAACCGCCGCCGTCGCGCGACGAGGTGCGCTTCATCGGCGCCCAGATCGCCGCCACCTGGCTGTCCGAGCGCGGCCGGAACACCATGGCCGAGCTGCTGCCCGGCCATCCGTATCTCCCCGGACCCGTCGACCAGGACCTTCTCATCGAGGCCGAGAAGCTGCTCAGCCGGTCCCTGCGGGGGCACGCGACCCTGCGCAGGGCCCTGCGGGACGGCTTCTGGCACCACCTGCAGTCTCAGTACTGATCCCAGAAGCCGATCAGAGCGGCGGCGGTCTCGGCGGGGCGGTCCGTGTTGGGGGAGTGCTCGGCGCCGTCGATGACCGTGCGGCGCGCGCCCAGCCGCTCCGCCATCGCGTCCAGGAGCGGGACCGGCCAGGTGTCGTCCCGTACGCCCGAGACGACGTGTTTGGGGAGCGGGCGCACGGCGGCCAGCGCGTCGACCCGGTCCGGCTCGACGGTCAGCTGACGGCCCGTCGCGAGGAGTTGGGCGGGGTGGTGGAGCAGCCAACGCCTGCGCAGGGCCGCGCCGTTGGCGGCCGCGACCCGGGCGCCCTGGGCGTCCTTCACGTCCTCGGCGTCCTCCGGGGGATCGAAGGCGCGCATCGCCTCCCACACCTCCGCCATGCTCATCACCGCGAGCGCGTCACTCAGCAGCTTCACCTTCTCCTGCTGGGCCGGCGCGACCTGCGCCGGCCCCGAGGACATGAGCGTGAGCGTGGTGAACGGCGTGGCGTCCAGGAGGACGGCCGCCCGGGCGATCTGACCGCCCAGCGAGTGCCCGACGAGATGGACCGGGGTGCCGACAGCCTCGGCCTGAGCGAGCACGTCACGGGCCAACTCATCCTGTCTGTAGGCCAGTTGATCGTCAGTGCCGGGAGTCTCGTACTGTCCCCGACCGTCGACGGCGACGGCGCGGTAGCCGGCCTCGGCGAGCGGCTCCAGCATCGCGATGAAGTCCTCCTTGCTCCCGGTGTACCCGGGCAGGAGCAGGGCGGTCCCCCTGGGGGCGCCCGAGGGGAGCGCGTCCAGTACGGCGAAGTCGCCGCGGGTGGTGGCGAGGGAGTAGGCGCGGGTGCAGGGGGGCGGGGTGAACGTGGGCGGCCGGCTCATGGGACGAGGCTAGCCGGGGCGGAGGCGGTGTCTCCCCCGCGGTTTCCCCTCGCGTGTACCGGGACGCCTTCGTACGGGGCTTGGAACGGCGAAGGCCCCGCCTCCCGGTGAGGGAAGCGGGGCCTTGTCGATCGTGCGTCAGCTCTCGGGCTGGGCGGCGACGGCCTTCTTCGTCGTGCGGCGGCGCGGCTTGGCCTCGGTCGCCTCCGGCGCGGCCTCGACGACCGCTTCGGCGGCCTTCTTGGTGGTGCGGCGGCGGGGCTTGGTCTCCACGATGGCCTCGGGGGCCTCGACGACGGCCTCGGCGGCCTTCTTGGTGGTGCGGCGGCGGGGCTTGGTCTCCGCGACGGCCTCGGGGGCCTCGACGACGGCCTCGGCGGCCTTCTTGGTGGTGCGGCGGCGGGGCTTGGTCTCCACGATGGCCTCGGGGGCCTCGACGACGGCCTCGGCGGCCTTCTTGGTGGCGCGGCGCCGCGGCTTGGCCTCGGCGACCTCCGCGACCGCGGGGGCCACGGCCTCGACGACCGCCTCGGCGGTCTTCTTCACCGCGCGGCGACGGGGCTTGGTCTCGACGACCTCCGGGACCTCGACGACGACCGGGGTCACGACGGCCTCCGCCTCGACCGGCTTCGCGGCACGCGTCCGGCGGCGACGGGGCTTCGTGGCCTCCTCGACCTCGGCCGGGGCGACCGGCGCGGCCTCGACGACCGGCGCGGCCTCGACGACCGGGGTCACCACGGCCTCCGACGGCGCGCCCACACGGGTGCGACGGCGGCGACGCGGGGTGCGCGGCTCCGACGGCTGCTCGGCCGACCGCTCGGCCGACGGGGTCTCGACCGCGGGCGCCTCGGTGAGCGGGGCGCCATTACGCGTACGGCGACGCTGACGCGGCGTACGCGTACGGGCCGGACGCTCCTCGGTCACCGGCGCGGCCGCCGACTTCGCACGCGAACCGGAGCGGCCACCGCGGCCGCCCGTCTCGCCGAGGTCCTCGACCTCCTCCGCGCCCAGACCCGCACGGGTCCGCTCGGTGCGCGGCAGGACGCCCTTGGTGCCCGTCGGGATGTCCAGCTCCTCGAAGAGGTGCGGGGACGTGGAGTACGTCTCGACCGGGTCGTTGAAGTCCAGCTCCAGCGCCTTGTTGATCAGCTGCCAGCGCGGGATGTCGTCCCAGTCGACCAGCGTGACCGCCGTGCCCTTCGCACCGGCGCGGCCGGTACGGCCCACGCGGTGGAGGAACGTCTTCTCGTCCTCGGGCGACTGGTAGTTGATGACGTGAGTGACGCCCTCGACGTCGATACCGCGCGCGGCGACGTCGGTGCAGACGAGGACATCCACCTTGCCGTTGCGGAAGGCCCGCAGGGCCTGCTCGCGGGCGCCCTGGCCGAGGTCGCCGTGGACCGCGCCGGACGCGAAGCCGCGGCGCTCCAGCTGCTCGGCGATGTCGGCCGCCGTGCGCTTCGTACGGCAGAAGATCATCGCGAGCCCGCGGCCGTTGGCCTGCAGGATGCGCGAGACGAGCTCCGGCTTGTCCATGGAGTGCGCGCGGTAGACGCGCTGGGTGATGTTCGCGACGGTCGCGCCCTGGTCGTCCGGCGCGGAGGCGCGGATGTGCGTGGGCTGCGACATGTAGCGGCGGGCCAGGCCGATGACCGCGCCCGGCATGGTCGCCGAGAACAGCATGGTCTGACGCTTCGCCGGAAGCATGTTGATGATCTTCTCGACGTCGGGCAGGAAGCCCAGGTCGAGCATCTCGTCCGCCTCGTCCAGCACGAGTGCCCTGACGTGGGAGAGATTCAGCTTCTTCTGTCCGGCCAGGTCGAGGAGCCGGCCCGGGGTGCCGACGATCACGTCGACGCCCTTCTTGAGGGCCTCGACCTGCGGCTCGTACGCACGGCCGCCGTAGATGGCGAGCACGCGGACGTTGCGCACCTTGCCGGCGGTCAGCAGGTCGTTGGTGACCTGGGTGCAGAGCTCACGGGTGGGGACGACCACGAGCGCCTGCGGCGTGTCGGTCAGCTGCTCGGGCTTGGCGCGGCCGGCCTCGACGTCGGCGGGAACGGTGACGCGCTCGAGGAGCGGCAGACCGAAGCCGAGCGTCTTGCCGGTGCCGGTCTTGGCCTGGCCGATGACGTCATTGCCGGAGAGGGCGACCGGAAGGGTCATCTCCTGGATGGGGAACGGGGTGACGATGCCGACGGCCTCGAGGGCCTCGGCCGTCTCGGGAAGGATTCCGAGATCGCGGAAAGTCGTAGTCAGGGTGCTGCCTCTTCTGTGAGACGCGGCGCGAGGCGAACGACAGGGGTCGTACCGTGCCGGATCACTTCCGGCTGCGGATCGGAACGATCACAACCGGGGTGGCGCGGGACCACTGCCATCGCTCGAGCGTCGTGCCGCTGAGGGGGCCCCTCATGTGCAAAGGAGCGCACGGAGGGCTGTCGGGTCGGAGCCGATCGGGCCACCGACCGGGCATCCTCATTCATGAGATGGCCCACCGAGCATGTTCGAACATGGCTGGCATGTCTGAATACTCAGCAGGCGCTTTATCACTGTACCCCGGATTCGTGCATGTGTGTTGGGCGAATTCGTAATGAGGGCGCCGTCACAGTGACTGACCAGGGCCTTCCCCGGTCCTGCGAGCGGGCTATTGTGCGCTTCATGGAGACGCCTGACAACGCCACTGCCGCCGAAGGACCCGCCGGAAAGTCCGACGGAAAGCCCGCCGGGGAACTCACCGGGATCGCCGCCCAGGACTGGGCCACGGCCTCCGCGGAGCCCCAGTACCGCGCCGCGGTCGTCGACCTGCTCGGCGCGCTGGCCTACGGCGAGCTCGCGGCCTTCGAGCGCCTCGCCGAGGACGCCAAGCTCGCGCCGACCCTGGGGGACAAGGCCGAGCTGGCGAAGATGGCCTCCGCCGAGTTCCACCACTTCGAGCGGCTGCGCGACCGCCTCACCGCGATCGACACCGAGCCCACCGCCGCGATGGAGCCCTTCGCCAAGGCGCTGGACGACTTCCACCGCCAGACCGCGCCGTCCGACTGGCTGGAGGGCCTGGTCAAGGCGTACGTCGGCGACTCGATCGCCAGCGACTTCTACCGTGAGGTCGCGGCCCGGCTCGACTCCGACACCCGCGCCCTGGTGCTCGCGGTCCTCGACGACACCGGCCACGGCAACTTCGCGGTGGAGAAGGTGCGCGCCGCGATCGACGCCGACCCGCGGGTCGGCGGACGGCTCGCCCTGTGGGCGCGCCGTCTGATGGGCGAGGCGCTGTCGCAGGCGCAGCGTGTCGTGGCGGAGCGGGACGCGCTCTCCACCATGCTGGTCGGCGGCGTCGCGGACGGCTTCGACCTCGCGGAGGTCGGCCGGATGTTCTCCCGCATCACCGAGGCGCACACCAAGCGGATGGCCGCGCTGGGGCTGGCCGCCTAACTCCTCGTGGTCCGGCGGCGGCGTGGGTCACGCCGCCGCTGATCGGCGCAGGCGGCGTGCCGCCGGGCGGATCAGGAGCGAGAGCAGGACGGCTCCGACGAAGACCGCACCCGCGAGGGTGCCGAGGAAATGACCCGGTCCCAGCGCCGCATGGGTCACGACGGCACCGAACGCGGAGCCCAGTCCACCCGTGGAGAGGACGACCGGGCGCGCGGGGAGCCGGTCGGGCAGCCGGTGCACGGCGGCCCAGGCCAGGGCGAGTCCGAGCAGGGCAGAGCCGAGAGCTTCCAGAAACACTGCGGATCACCTCGCGGGCGGTGCGGGGCGGGCAAAACGGTCGTAGGCGGTCCTACCCGTCGGGCGCGGAACGCAATCCTCCTCCCGCCCCAGTGGGCGCCATGAACACGACGAGGAGCCCACCGCCCGGGGCGCCACGGACACCTCGCGGGAGCCGGTTCTTCTCGCGGCGCCCAGCGCCCGGGCGCCCGGTGGGCCGACTGCCGGGGGACCCGCGACAGCGACGAAAGAGCCCATCGCCCTGGCCGTGGGGACATGACGAAGGGCCCGGCGGTCTCCCGCCGGGCCCTTCGTCATGTCTGCTGCGTCGTGCCGCCTCGTGCCGCTTAGAGCGCGCCGAAGCCCACCCGGCGCACCGCCGGCTCGCCGATCTCCACGTAGGCGATCCGGTCCGCCGGGACCAGGACCTTGCGGCCCTTGTCGTCCGTCAGGCTGAGCAGCTGCGCCTTGCCGGCCAGCGCGTCGGCCACCGCGCGCTCGACCTCCTCGGCGGACTGCCCGCTCTCCAGAACGATCTCCCGGGGCGCGTGCTGCACGCCGATCTTGACCTCCACGGCTATGTCCCTCCGAACGGTCAGCGTTGCGCGGTCAACCGCGCCGTACGCAGCACACATTAGCCCGGAGAGAGCACACGGCAGCCTCGCGGCCGCACGCCAGGAGCGAACAGTGTCCGGGAACAACCGCCCCCGGCAGCGCTCAGTGGCCCTCGGTCCCGTGCAGCGGGAAGCCCGCGATACCCCGCCAGGCCAGGGAGGTCAGCAGCTGCACCGCCTTGTCCCGCGGGATGGCCGACTCGCTGGAGAGCCAGTAGCGGGCGACGACCTGGGACACGCCTCCGAGGCCCACGGCCAGCAGCATCGACTCGTCCTTGGACAGTCCGGTGTCCTCGGCGATGACGTCCGAGATCGCCTCGGCGCACTGCAGGCTCACCCGGTCGACCCGCTCGCGCACCGCCGGCTCGTTCGTCAGGTCGGACTCGAAGACCAGACGGAACGCGCCGCCCTCGTCCTCCACGTACGCGAAGTAGGCGTCCATCGTCGCGGCGACGCGCAGCTTGTTGTCCGACGTGGACGCCAGGGCCGTACGCACGGCATGAAGCAGCGACTCGCAGTGCTGGTCGAGCAGCGCCAGGTAGAGCTCGAGCTTGCCCGGGAAGTGCTGATAGAGGACCGGCTTGCTGACCCCGGCCCGCTCGGCGATGTCGTCCATCGCCGCGGAGTGGTACCCCTGCGCCACAAACACTTCCTGGGCGGCGCCCAGGAGCTGGTTGCGTCGGGCTCGGCGCGGAAGCCGCGTGCCCCGCGGGCGGGCCGCCTCTGTCTGCTCGATGGCTGTCACGCCGCCTCCCAAGATCGATCCATGCGCGCTGTGCGCAGCGCCCGCCATCGTACTTTTGGGTAACCCGGCTGTGCGCGGTGCGGACGCAGAATTTCACGGACCGGACGCCTGCGGTAGCTGCAGATTCACCGGTTTACCGAACAAATCATCGGTAGTCGTCCTCGTCCAGTGTCACGACTCGTGCCTGTTCGACGACATCGGCTTCGTTCGCCTTGCCGGGATCGATGCGTTCCACCGGGTCGTCCCCCCGCTGTTGCAGGTCGGTGTGCTGTTCCGCGGCGTCGGCCTCGGGAGTCTCCTCGTCGAGCTCGACGTCCGTGGCGGTGACGTCGGCTTCCTCGAGGGTTTCCGGGTCGGTGGGGTCAACAGTCATACGGCTCCCTTTCTGGCGGGAGGGTGCTGAGGGGAAGCCCTCTACTTTCGAGCGTAGGAGGTCCCTTCCCGACGCGCTACGCGGTATGCCACCCCATCTGTGACCGCGAACACACGGACCCTCGCGTGATCGTCTCGTAACATTGCCGCATGTCTTCGACCGAGCTGCCGGGAACCCGCACCGCCGCGCCGGCGCCGTGGGTCGGTGCCGTACGGGTCGCCGCAGGTGAGGAGCTGCGCTCCGTGGCTCTCCCCGGGCTGACGCTGACCGTGCGTGCCCGTCCCGCCACGCGCCCGGGGCTGCCGCCCGCGCTCTATGTGCACGGCCTCGGCGGTTCCTCGCAGAACTGGTCGGCCCTGATGCCGCTGCTCGCGGACAAGGTCGACGGTGAAGCCCTCGACCTGCCGGGCTTCGGGGACTCCCCACCGCCGGACGACGGCAACTACTCGGTGACCGGACACGCCCGGGCCGTCATCCGGCTGCTCGACTCGGCCGGCCGGGGCCCGGTGCATCTGATCGGGAACTCGCTGGGCGGTGCGGTCGCCACCCGGGTCGCGGCGGTCCGCCCCGATCTCGTACGGACGCTCTCCCTGATCTCCCCGGCGCTTCCCGAGCTGCGTGCCCAGCGCACCGCCTGGCCCACCGCCCTGCTCGCCCTCCCCGGTGTCTCCTCGCTCTTCGCCCGGCTCACCAAGGACTGGACGGCCGAGCAGCGCGTGCGCGGCGTGATGGCGCTCTGCTACGCGGACCCCGGTCGGATCACCGACGAGGGCCTGCGCGACGCCGTGGAGGAGATGGAGCGCCGCCTGGCGCTCCCCTACTTCTGGGACGCCATGGCCCGTTCCGCGCGCGGCATCGTCGACGCCTACACCCTCGGTGGTCAACACGGGCTGTGGCGGCAGGCCGAGCGGGTGCTCGCGCCGACGCTGCTGGTGTACGGAGCGCGTGACCAGCTGGTTTCCTTTCGCATGGCCCGCCGGGCGGCCGGCGCCTTCCGGGACTCGCGGTTGCTGACGCTTCCGGACGCGGGCCATGTTGCGATGATGGAGTACCCGGAGACGGTCGCCAAGGCCGTCCGGGAACTCATCGACAACAACGGCGGGAGCTGATCAGGGGCGTGGGACGACACAGCCGCAAAGGCCCCGCATCCCAGGGCTCCAACAGCACGGTGACCGACCCGGCGGAGGACGCCAGGGGCGGTACCGGCCGGCGCCGGAGGGCCCCCGGCTCGCCCGAGCAGTACCCGGGCGCGTACGGAACTCCCGCCCACGGAACCCCGGTCTACGGCACGGGTGACTACGGCACCCCCGCCCACGGCATCCCCGCCCACGACGCGCCGAGAGTCAGAGGCGGACACCCCGAGCATCACGAGCCGGGCGGCGCCTGGGGCCACAACCAGACCCCCTTCGCCGCCTCGGCCGATGCCCGGACCCGGATTCGGCCCCAGGGCGAGCTCCGGAACCAGGCGTACGGGGAGCGGCAGGAGGCGCCGCGCACGCAGGACGTGCCGTTCATACCGGGACAGCGCCGGGGCCCCGAGACCTCAACGGAGCCGTCGGACCCCGGCTCCGAACCGCCGTCCGCTCCCGAGACCGCCAAGGGCGGCAAGTCCCGCGCCTTCACCGGCATCGCGGCCGCCGCCGTCACCACCGTCCTCGCCGTCGTCGTCGCCGGCCAGGTCACCGGTCATGGCCCGGGCGACGACACCGTGACGCGGTCCGTCGGCGAAACCGGCGATCGCGCCGCCGACGACGGCTCCGCGTCACGGTCCGACGCCCGGCCCGCACCCCAGCAGCCCGCTCGGCCGGCGGCGCCGCCGGTGACGTACGAACAGCTGATGACCCGCCAGTTCCCCATCGACCCCAAGCTGTCCGGCTCGGGCCGGTTCGAGACGGTGCCGGGCTTCGCCAAGGCGCCCGGCAAGGGCCGGAAGGTCCGCTACCGGGTGGATGTCGAGAAGGGGATCGGTCTCGACCCCCTGCTCTTCGCCGACGCGGTGCAGAAGACCCTCAACGACGACCGGAGCTGGGCGCACAACGGGGCGATGACCTTCGAGCGGATTTCGAGCGGCGAGCCCGAGTTCGTGATCACCCTGGCCAGTCCTGCCACCACCGCGACGTGGTGCGCCAAGTCCGGCCTGGACACGACGGTCGACAATGTCTCCTGCGACTCCGCGGCCACCCAGCGGGTGATGATCAACGCCTTCCGCTGGGCGCAGGGCTCGGAGACGTACGGTCCGAAGGCGATGTTCACCTACCGCCAGATGTTGATCAATCACGAGGTCGGGCACCGGCTCGGACACAGTCATGTCAGCTGCCGCACGCCCGGCGCGCTGGCCCCGGTGATGCAGCAGCAGACCAAGTCGCTGGACATCGACGGGATCAAGTGCCGCCCCAATCCCTGGGTGCATCCCGGCGGTTGAGGCCTCCCCCCGGCACCGCGGCGACGCGGCGAGCGTCTGACGGTGAGTGACGGGATCGCACCGTAGCGCCACGGAACGCTACCGGGGTGCGAAAGTTACGTGCATTCACCCCTTCCGGTGGCGCGATGGACAACCGTCCATCGCGCCACCGGCATATCCGCTTACCTTCATCCCGCTGCGAGTCGCCGACCAACGGTGACCGCACAGAAGGAAGACCGGGGGTGTACTCGTGCGGATCGGACTGCTTACGGAGGGTGGCTACCCGTATGCGACGGGTGAGTCCAGGGTCTGGTGCGACCGGCTCGTGCGCGGGCTCACGGGGCACGAGTTCGACCTCTACGCGCTCAGCCGCAGCGCCGGCCAGGAGCGTGCCGGTCATGTCGAACTGCCCGCGCACGTGCGGCGCGTGCGGACCGCGCCTCTGTGGGCGCCCGAGGACGACGGCCACACCTACGGCCGGCGCGACCGGCGCCGCTTCGCCCGCCACTTCGCCGAACTGACCTCGGCGATCTGCGTCGAGGGCGCCGACGACGCCTTCGCCGAGGGCCTCTACGGCCTGGCCGAACTCGCCCGCGACCGCGGCGGCCTCTACGCCGCCCTCCGCTCCGAAGTCGCCGTGCGCACCCTGGAGTCCGCCTGCCACGCCTCCGGCGCACGGCGGGGCGTACAGGGCGCGACCGTCCCCGATCACCTCGCCTTCGCCGATCAGCTGGAGCGCGCCCTGCGCCCCCTCTCCCTGGACTGGTACGACGAGGACGACCTCGGCGCGGTCGACCTCTGTCACGCCGCTTCCGGCGGCTCGGCGGCCTTGCCCGGGCTTCTGGCCAAACGCTTCTTCGGGGTTCCCCTGCTGGTCACGGAGTACGGCGTACAACTGCGGGCGCACTATCTCGCCGCCCCCGTCGCCACTCTCGGCGCGCCCGTGCGCGCACTGCTCGCCGCCTTCCACGGCCGGCTCGCCGCCGAGGTCTACCGGCAGGCCGCCGTCATCACCCCCGGCAACACCCACGCCCGGCGCTGGCAGGAGAAGTGCGGCGCCGAGCGCGCCAAGCTGCGGACCGTCTACCCCGGCATGGAGGCCGAGCGGTTCACGGCGGTCGGCGAGGACGAGGAGGCCGGCGAGCCGGACACCCTGGTCTGGGTCGGCAGGATCGAGCCCGCCAAGGACCTGATCGCGCTCCTGCACGCCTTCGCGGAGGTGCGCAAGGAGGAGCCGGGCGCCCGGCTGAGGATCATCGCCGCGCCCGTACGCGAACCGGAACCGGTCACCTACCTCGCCCACTGCAAGGCCCTCGCCGCCCAGCTCTTCCCGGACGAGGCCGCCGGCGCGCACGACATCGGCGACAACCCCGTCTCCTTCGAGGAGATCGGCTGCCCCGAGGCGCCCGGCCTCGCCGACGCCTACGCGGCGGGCGCGGTCGTCGTCCTCTCCAGCGTCGTCGAGGGCTTTCCCATCAGCCTGGTCGAGGCGATGTTCTGCGGCCGGGCCACCGTCTCCACCGACGTCGGCGCGGTCGTCGAAGTCATCGGCGGCACCGGCCTCGTCGTGCCCCCGCGCAATCCGCGGGCGCTCGCCGACGCGTGCCTCGCGCTGCTGCGCGACCCGGAGCGCAGGCACCGGCTGGGCGCGGCGGCGCGCGCCCGCGCGCTCGAACTCTTCACCGTCGAGCAGAACATCACCGCGTTCCACGGCATCTACCTGGAACTCCTCTCCCACTCCCCGGTGCACCGCATCGCCGACGGTGTGCCCTTCGCGCACCCGGCGGAGTCGTATCTGCCCGGCAGCTGGACAGGTCCCGGCCGGACCGCCGCCCAGGGCGGCGCGCCCGAGCCCGCGGGGGCCGGCGCGGGGCGGGGGGACGGCGATGCGTGAAGGAGGCAGATCCATGCGAGACCCGCGCACGACCGAACCGGCCGAACCGAACACCGGCGGCTGGGACACCCGGTCCGAGGCGCTGTTGGCGGCACACGCGCTGACCTCGGCCGTCGAGCCATCGGCAGCGGGGGCCCCGGCTCCCGCGCCCCGTCCCGCCCGGCGCGGCCCCGCCGACCCCGTCAAGGCGCTCATGCACCGCCACCGGGAGCTGTGCGAGCGGGCCGTCGACCCCCTGGAGATCGCCGCCGGCCTCGAAGCGCACGGCGTCACCGACCGGACCGCCGCCCGGTTCCGGCACCGGGACGTCTTCTCCCTCGCCGAGGAGCTCTACGCGCGGGTGCCCCGCGGGAACGGACCCGTGTCACGGTCCGCCGCGCCGGACGCCACCGGGACCGACAGCGGATGGGCGGTGCTCGCCCTCCTGCCGGGGGGCGCCTGCGCCCTGACCGTCGCCGGTCTCGCCCTGACCTCCGACGGCGCGCCCCGGCTCGCCGTGGGAGCCGCCGGGGCGCTCGCGACCGCCCTCGCCCTCCTCGTCTCCCTGCGCCGCGGCCCCCTGCGCGCCACAGGCCGGACAGTCCGCACCACCCCCCTCTGGGTCTGTTGGCTCCTGGCCTACGCGGCCGGCGGCGACGGGCTCCTCGGCCAGCTCCTCACCGGCGGCCCCGACGGGCCCTGGCCCCTCACCACCGGACCGCTCCTCGCCCTCGCGCTCGCCGTCCTGCCCGCCGCCTGGTGCGCCCGGCTCTTCGCCGTACGGGCCCGGCGCAAGCTCGGTGCCAGCCGGGGCCTGGAGGACTTCGCCGCCGGGGCGCGGCCCCTGCTGCTCGGTGTCGTCGGACTCCATCTCCTCGTCCTGGCCGGGCTGCTGACCATGGTCGGCCTCGTCCACGGAAGCGACGGGACGGTCCCCGCCGCCGCCCTCGGCACCCTGCTGCTGCTCGCCCGGCTGCTCACCGTCCACGGCTTCCCCGAGCCGGCCGCCACCGCCCTCGGCGCCGCCTGCGCCGCCGAGGCCCTCGCGCTGGCGGCCGTCCCCGGCTCCTGGCTCCCCGGCTGCGACGTCCTGGCCGCCCCGGTCAGGGCGGCCGTCGGCGCCTGGGGCACCGAAGCCGTCCCCACCCTCGTCTGCGGCGCGGCGGCCGTCGGCCTGCTGGCCCACGCCACCGCCGCTCTCTCCCGGGCCTCGGCCCACGCCCCCCACTGACCCCCTGCGGACCGGCGGAGCCGACGCCGCCGGCACGCGTTCCCTTCCGACGGCACCCGCCGCACCATCCTCAAGGAGACACCAGAGATGACCCCCCTACCCCCAGCACCGGCCGGTCGGCACCAAGGGGCCGCGCGATGAGGGTCCTGCTGCTCGGTGCCAACGGCTTCATCGGCCGTTTCGTCGCGGACCGGCTCCTCGCCGACCCCGCGGTGCACCTCACCACCCTCGGGCGGGGCGACGACGCCGACGTGCGGTTCGATCTCGCGGGCGGCAGCCCCGGGGCCCTCACCCGCTTCCTCGACGCCGTCCACCCCGGGGTGGTGGTCAACTGCGCCGGAGCCACCCGCGGTGGCGCCCGCGACCTGACCCGGCACAACACCGTCGCCGTCGCCACCGTCTGCGAGGCCCTGCGCCGCAGCGGTTGCGGGGCCCGCCTCGTCCAGGTGGGCTGCGCCTCGGAGTACGGGCCCTCCCAGCCGGGCTCCTCCACCGCCGAGGACGCCGTGCCGCGCCCCGGAGGGCCGTACGGGGTGAGCAAGCTCGCCGCGACCGAGCTGGTCCTCGGGGCCGGACTCGACGCGGTCGTCCTGCGGGTCTTCTCGCCCGTCGGGCCCGGAACCCCCGCCGGCTCCCCGCTCGGCCGGCTCGCCGAGGCGATGCGCCGCGCCATGCAGTCGGGCGACGGTGAGCTGAAGCTCAGCGGCCTCGGCGTACAGCGTGACTTCGTCGACGTACGGGACGTGGCCCGCGCCGTCCACGCCGCCTCGCTCTCCGCGGCCCAGGGGGTCGTCAACATCGGCACCGGGCGCGCGGTGAGGCTCCGTGACGCCGCCGCCGTCCTCGCCAGGGTCGCCGGCTACGCGGGCGCCCTGCACGAACTGGACGGCCCCCCGCCGAGGCAGGTCATCGGTGCCCCGCGCACCGAGGCGATGGCCGACCACCTGTCCGCCGGCCCCTTCCCCTACCCGGACGGCTGTGGCAGCTGGCAGCAGGCGGATGTGCGCACCGCTCGGGACCGGCTCGGATGGCGGCCCCGGATCAACCTCGAGGAGTCCCTCGCCGACATCTGGATGGAGGCGGCATGTCGCATCTGACCACCACCGGGACCCCGCTCTCCGCCACGGGCTCCGAGAGGCTCGGCTTCGGTGTCCCCGGCTACGCCCATCCGCTGCTCGCGCCGGTCGAATGGGCCGAGCTGACCCGCCCGGGAACGCCCTTGCACTGGGCGGTGCTCAATGTGGCCGACGGCCCCGGCGACCGTCCCGACCCGCACTGTCTGGAGGCGGCGGGCAGGCTCCGCAACGCCGGGGTGCGGGTCCTCGGGCATCTCGACCTCACCCATGGTTCCCGCGACTTCGGCGAGATCATCTCGGACGCCCACCGGTTCCTGGACTGGTACAAGGTCGACGGCTTCCTGCTCGACCGATGTCCCACGGACCGGGCGGATCTCCCCGAGGTGAGGCGTACGACGGCCACCCTGGAGACGGTCCTCGACAGGGCCGACGGCTGCCATCTCGTCCTCGGCCACGGCACGCATCCCCACCCGGGTTACGCGGAGATCGCCGACCAGCTGGTCACCTTCTCCGGGCCGTGGACGGATTACCGCTGGTCGCAGGTGGCGGAGTGGACCGCGGACCATCCGCCGGAGCGCTTCGTCCATCTCGTCCACGGGGTGCCGCGCAGCCACCTCGACGAGGCCGTGCGGATCGCGCGCTGGCAGGGTGCGGGGACGATCTTCTTCACCGACCGCAGTGACCGCGATGCCCACCGTGGCGGACATATCGACCCATTCCAGACGCTGCCCGGCTACTGGGACGAAATCGTCTCGCGTATCGGACCGGGTGTCTCGGAATGAGAAGGGGCGTGGCAGTGTTACGGAAGGAAGAAACGCTCCCCACCTGCGTGGGGGCGTCCCCGTATACACCCGACCAGCTGTATTGATGAGGTCTCCGTGTCGCTGCCACCCCTGGTCGAGCCGGCTGCCGAGCTCACCGTAGACGAGGTCCGCAGGTACTCTCGCCACCTGATCATCCCGGATGTCGGGATGGACGGGCAGAAGCGGCTGAAGAACGCCAAGGTGCTGTGTGTCGGCGCCGGCGGTCTCGGCTCGCCGGCCCTGATGTACCTGGCCGCGGCGGGCGTGGGCACGCTCGGCATCGTGGAGTTCGACGAGGTCGACGAGTCGAATCTGCAGCGCCAGATCATCCACAGCCAGGCCGACATCGGCCGTTCCAAGGCCGAGTCCGCGAAGGACTCGGTCCTCGGTATCAACCCGTACGTGAACGTGATCCTTCACGAAGAGCGGCTCGAGGCCGACAACGTGATGGAGATCTTCAGCCAGTACGACCTGATCGTCGACGGCACGGACAACTTCGCCACGCGCTACCTCGTCAACGACGCCTGCGTGCTGCTGAACAAGCCGTACGTCTGGGGCTCGATCTACCGCTTCGACGGCCAGGCGTCCGTCTTCTGGTCCGAGTACGGCCCCTGCTACCGCTGCCTCTACCCGGAGCCCCCGCCGCCGGGCATGGTCCCCTCCTGCGCCGAGGGCGGCGTCCTGGGCGTGCTGTGCGCGTCCATCGGCTCCATCCAGGTCACTGAGGCGATCAAGGTCCTCGCCGGCGTCGGCGACCCGCTGGTCGGCCGTCTGATGATCTACGACGCCCTGGAGATGCAGTACCGCCAGGTCAAGGTCCGCAAGGACCCGGACTGCGCGGTCTGCGGCGACAACCCCACCGTCACCGAGCTCATCGACTACGAAGCCTTCTGCGGCGTCGTGTCCGAGGAGGCGCAGGAGGCGGCGCTCGGTTCGACGATCACTCCCAAGCAGCTCAAGGAGTGGATCGACGCGGACGAGAAGATCGACATCATCGACGTCCGTGAGCAGAACGAGTACGAGATCGTCTCGATCCCCGGCGCGCGGCTGATCCCCAAGAACGAGTTCCTGATGGGCACCGCCCTCCAGGACCTTCCCCAGGACAGGCGGATCGTCCTGCACTGCAAGACGGGTGTCCGCAGTGCGGAAGTCCTCGCGGTGCTGAAGTCGGCGGGCTTCGCCGACGCCGTCCACGTGGGCGGCGGCGTGATCGGCTGGGTCAACCAGATCGAGCCGGAGAAGCCGATCTACTAGGCTCCGCGCTCCGAAGGCCCCATCGGCCCTCGAAGCCACACGAAGACGGGCCGGACCCTCACGGGGCCGGCCCGTCTTCGCGTTCTGCGCCGCGCCGCGGGCGGACGGTCGCGTGGGGCCCTATCCGCAGGTCTTGCCGTTCTGCGGGACCTTCCCGTCCAGCAGATAGCCGTCGACGGTCGCCGTCACACAGGACGACGTGCCGTACGCGCCGTGCCCCTCGCCCTTGTTGGTGAGCAGGACGCCGACGCCCTTGCCCAGCTCGTCCGCCATCCGCTGCGCGCCCTCGTACGGCGTCGCCGGGTCGCCGGTCGTGCCGACCACCAGGACCGGGCCCGCGCCCGGGGCGCTCGCCTCCGGGGTGTCGTGCTCGCCCTTCACCGGCCAGTCGGCACACCAGCCGGCCGTGTCCCACGCCAGGAACTCGCCGAAGACCGGCGAGATCTTCCGGAACTCCGGGAGCAGCGCCCTGGCTTCGGACGCCGTCGCGCGCGCGGTGCTGTCCGCGCAGGAGATGGCCCTCTGCGAGTGGCTCTGCGTGCCGTAGTGCCCGCTCTCGTCCCGGTCGTTGTACGAGTCGGCCAGCGCCAGCAGTCGGTCGCCCCGGCCCTGGTCCTCGGCCTCCTTGAGGGCTTCCGTCAGGTACGGCCAGTTGCTCTCGGCGTACAGCGGCAGCACGATTCCGGTGAGGGCCAGGCTGTCGGTGACCTTGCGGCCGTCCGTGGTCGGCAGCGGCTTCGCGTCGAGCTTCTTCAGCAGCGCGGCGAGCCGCTCGGTGCCCCGCCGCGGATTCTCGCCCGTGCTCCTGAAGTAGTTGTTCAGTGCCCGCTGGAAGCCGGTGGCCTGGTTGCGGGCGTGGCCGGTGGTGTCGGCCGTCGGGTCGACCACCGCGTCCAGCACGGTCCGGCCCACGTTCTTCGGGAACAGGTGGGCGTACGTCCCGCCCAGCTGCGTTCCGTAGGAGATGCCGAAGTAGTTGAGCTTGGCGTCACCGAGGACTCGGCGGATCAGATCCAGGTCCCGCGCGGCGTTGCTCGTGCCGACGTGCGGCAGGACCTTGCCCGAGCGGCGGGCGCAGTCCGCGCCGAAGGTGGCGTTGTCCTTGAGGAACGCCACTTCCTCGGCGGCAGTGTCCGGGGTCAGGTCGGTGCGGGCCTCGGACGCGGCCTGAGCCTTGTCGTCCCGGCACACCACGCCCGCGCTCTGCCGGACTCCGCGCGGGTCGAACCCGACGAGGTCGTAGCGGCTGTTGAGCTTGGAGTACTCCCCGGCCGCACGCGGCAGGATGTCCACGCCCGAGGCGCCGGGGCCGCCGAAGTTGAAGAGCAGCGAGCCGAGCCGCGCGTCCTTGTCGCGGGCCTCCTTGCGGATCAGTGCGATCGAGATCGTGTCACCGGACGGCTTCGCGTAGTCCAGGGGGACGTCGACCTTCGCGCAGCGCCACTGCGAGCTGGGCTTCTGGCCACCGGCGGGCGCCTCGCAGCCGCCCCAGTCGAGCCGCTGCCCGGTCAGGGAGGCGGGAAGCGGCGGAACCTGTGGCGACACGTCCTTGTCGTCCGGCGCGGACGGCGTCGTACCGTTCGGCCCGCCCGGCTTCTGCGCCCCTTCGGCGCCCTCCGCGTCGCAGCCGGCGGCCGCGCCCGCGACCAGCAGTGCGGCGACCGTCAGTGCTGCCGCCCGTACCCGCATCATGCGTAACCCCCACCTTCGAACCGGACCGCCATCCTAGGGGTCGCTACTGACAGTGATGAGTCTCGGGTTGTTCGTCACCGGGAGTGCCTGCCCGGGAGGGCCGCTAGGCGCACACGGTGCCGGCGGCCGGGACCCGGCCCTCCAGGAGGTAGGCGTTCACCGCGGCCCGTACGCAGGCGTTGCCGCTGTTGTAGGCACCGTGCCCCTCGCCCCGGTAGGTCAGCCCGACCCCGACGCCCTTGCCCAGCGCCTCGACCATCTTCCGGGCGCCGGCGTACGGAGTCGCCGGGTCGCCGGTGTTGCCGATGACCACGATCGGGGCGGAGCCGGGCGCGCTGACGTCGGGGTAAACCCAGGCACCGGGCACTGGCCACTGCGAGCAGTTCAACAGGGCCCAGCCCATGTTGTCGCCGAAGACGGGCGAGGCCGCACGGAACTTCGGAAGCGCCGCCTTCACCTGGTCCAGGGTGTAACGGGACTTGTAGTCGACGCAGTTGATGGCCGCGTTGGCGGCCTGGATGTTGCTGTAACCGCCGTTCTGGTCGCGTCCGTTCAGGGCGTCGGAGAGGGCGAGCAGCAAAGAGCCGTTGCCGCCGTCGGCCTCGTCGAGTCCCTGCTCCAGGAGCGGCCAGAACTTCCGCGAGTACAAGGTCTCGAGGATGCCGTTGACGGCCTGGGTCTGGGTGAGCTCCCGGTCCCCGATGCCCGGGATGGGCTTCTTCTCCAGCTTGGTGAGGAGGGCGGTGATGAACTCCTCGATCTCCTTGGGGCTGCTGCCGGGGATCTTGCACGCGTCGCCGCGCTCCACACAGTCGGCGGCGAAGTGGTCGAGGGCCAGCTGGAACCCCCTGGCCTGGGTGAGGGCGCCCTGTTCGGCGTCCGCGCTGGGGTCGACGACCGCGTCGAAGACCGCCCGGCCCACATGGGTGGGGAAGACATGGGCGTAGACGCCGCCGAGTTCGGTGCCGTAGGAGATGCCGAAGTAGTTGAGCTTGGCGTCGCCGAGGACCTGGCGCATGAGATCCATGTCGCGGGCGGCGTTGACGGTGCCCACGTGGGGCAGTTCGTCGCCGGAGTTCTTCTCGCAGCCCGCGGCGTACTTCTTCAGACCGTCGGTGAGGGTCTTCTCCTCGGCCGGGGTGTCGGGCGTCGCGTCCTCGGCGTAGTACGCGTCGAGCTCCCGGTTGCCGAGACACTCCACGCCCTCGCTCCGGCCGACCCCGCGCGGATCGAAGCTGACCAGGTCGTAGCGGCTGCGGAGGGTCTCGAAGTCCTTCGCGAAGGACGGCAGGCCGGTGACCCCGGAGGCGCCGGGGCCGCCGAAGTTGAAGACCAGGGAGCCGATCCGCTTCCCCGGCTCGGAGGCCTTGGCGCGGATCAGCGCGAGTTCGACGGTCTCGCCGCCGGGCTTGGCGTAGTCGAGCGGGGCGTCCATGAACGCGCACTCCCAGCGCGTGCCGCCGGGCAGCGGGGAAGGGGCTTCGCCGGCGCCCTCCGCCTCGGACGGCGCCGGGCAGGGGCTCCACTCCAGCTTCTGCTCGGCGAGGTCCTGGGGCCTGTCCTCGTCGTCGCCACCGCTGTCCGAGCAGCCCGCGGTGATCAGTACGGCGGCGCTGGCGGTGGCAGTGGCCAGGATCGCGGCCCGCCGCACGGCGGAAGTGGTCGGCATGCGTCCATCGTGCGCCGCGGGGACGGGGGACGCGCGGGACGGCGTCCATGCGGGTGGCGCGAGTAGGCGGGGGAGCGGAGGGGCGGGGCGGCTAGAGCGAACCCCTGCGCGTCAGCGAATTGAAGCAGACCCACCCCGGCAGCACCGGCAGCCACAGCGTCAGGAGCCGGTAGAGCAGCACCGCCGGCGTCGCGACCTCCAGCGGCAGCCCGACCGCGACCAGGCCGAAGGTCAGGGCGCCTTCCACCGCGCCGACACCGCCGGGCGTCGGCGCCGCCGATCCCAGGGCGTTGCCCGCCAGGAAGACCACGGCGACGCTCGCATAACTGAGCTGCTGGTTGCCGTGGTCGAAGGCGCGGATCGACGCGTCCAGACAGAGCACGAAGACACCGGTCAGCAGCAGCATCCCGCCGATGCCGGTGAGCAGCTTCATCGGACGCTGGAGCACGTCCAGCATGCGCGGCACGACACCCGCGAAGAGCGAGCGCAGCCGGGTCGAGACGAACTTCCGCAGGAACGGGATGGCGGTGACCACCAGCACCAGGACGGCGACCGTGAGGAGACCCGCGATCACCGTCCGGGACGGCGTGAACGACCGTGTCTTCTCCGTACCGGTGAGATAGCCGAAGGAGAGCAGCAGCATGATGTGCGCGCCGAGCCCGAACAACTGGGACGCGCCCACGCTGGCCACCGCCAGCCCGGGACGGACCCCCGACCGCTGGAGGAAGCGGGTGTTCAGGGCGACACCGCCGACCGCGGCCGGCGCGACGATCTTCACGAACGACCCGGCGACCTGCGCCACCACGGTCCGCCAGAACGAGACCCGCTCGGGTACGAAGCCGAGCAGGCTCATCGCCGCGGCGACATAGCTGAGCGCCGAGAACAGCACGGCCGCCGCGACCCAGCCCCAGTCCGCCTGGCTGATCGTCGACAGCGGCGTGCGGGCGATCTGCGAGAGCAGGAAGTACGCGGCGATGGCGCCGGCGATCAGGCTGATGAGGGTGCGCGGCTTGATCCGCTCCAGGCGGACCGGCTCCACCGGCGCCTGTGGCTTGATCAGCAGCACCTGCTGGCGGATCTGCGCGAGCAGATCCTCCTCGCGGGCCTCGTCGAGCGCCACGTCCAGGGCCCGCTTCTCCGCCTGCTTCTCGGCCCGTACGGCCTTGCGGTCCGCCTTGCGGCCGGTGGCCGCCTCCCCGCCCTCCAGGCGGGCGCGCTTGGCCGCCTCGGAGGCCTCCAGAACCGCCTCCCGCTCCCGCTTGGAGCGCTCGCGGGCCTGCCTGCGCAGGGTGGCCCGGGTGGAACGGCTGAGCGCGATGGGCTGGAGCAGCGGCAGACAGTCGGCGATGGCGTCGGGTCCGAGGACCTCGACGGCGGCGGCCACCGCGCGCTCGGCGCCCACCCGCAGACCGAGCGTGGTGAGCAGCTGCGCGATGTCCATCCGCAGTACGAGGTCGCCGGCCGCGATCTCGCCGCCGCGCAGATCGGTGAGGATCACCTTGCCGGAACGATCCACCAGGATCGCGTCGCCCGTCAGCCTGCGGTGCGCGATACGACGCGACTGGAGCGCCTGCACCTGGTGCCAGGCGCCGCGCACGAGCTCGTTGGTGATCTCCTTGTCCTCCAGCGAGTCCAGTGACCGGCCGCCCAGGTGCTCGTAGACGAGCATCACGGCGTCCGGGCCCAGCTCGGAGGTGGCGATCAGCTTGGGGGCGTTCGCGCCGGCGGCGATGGCCGCGTAGGCGAGCAGAGCCTCCTGCTCCAGGGCCTGGCGCAGCGACTGGATGGAGCGCCGAGTGGTGATCGTCCGCAGGGTCAGCCGGCGCCAGACGCGGTAGAAGAAGCCCTGTGCCTGCTGCTCGCGGTCGACGACGGTGACGTCCAGCGGCGGTCCGTCCTCCAGGGTGACGCTGTAGCGGCGGCCGCGGTCGCCGTGGTCCGAGGAGTCCGGGACGCCTTCGACGCGCATCGCGGTGACGGGACGGAAGCCGACGCGGCGCAGGCCGGCGAGCAGGTTCTGGCCGGTGGGCCGGACGTTGGGGGAGCCGACGGTGTACAGGGTCCCGTACGCGACGGTCCAGCCGATGAGCACCGTGAGGATGATCGAGAACGGTGTGGTGTACCCGGCGACCAGCATCGCGAACGCGTCCAGGAGCAGCACCACCCACAGCACCACGCGCCAGCGCGGTCTGCGGGCCATGCCCACGGCCGTCATGTAGGCGATCACCGGGGCGAGGTAGCCGTGCACCGGGTCGGTCAGACCGCCGCCGGTCTGGACCCGGGTCAGTGCCTCGGTGATGGACCCGGGCGCGGCCTTGGCGACCCACAGGTCGGTGGCGAGGGTGACGCCATGGGCCAGTACGGCGGCGAGGACGCCGTCCGCGATGCGCAGCCCGTCGCGCTTGATCAGCCGCTCGATGGCGAAGGCGACCGGGACCAGCAGGACGGCGATGCTGGAGGCCAGTCCCGCGATCTTGACGAACACGTCCGGCGCCTGTTCGGTGCCCTTGCTGATGTCCGCTTCGAGACCGGTCGTGGTGCCGTGCGCGAAGGCGGCGATGGCGAGGACGACGGCGATGGCGAGGATGCCGACGAGCAGGCGCAGGAGATCGGAGGGCCGGTGCACGCGGGCGGCGAGCAGCGGCTCGTCGCCCGAGACGCGCTCGACGTGCTCTTCCGCGGCCGGGGGCCGAGTCGTTCCGGGGACTTCCAGGGCCTCCGCCGGGTGCGGGGTGACGGCGGTGGCACCGGCGAGGGGCGGCCTGGCGGCCCGTTCGGGGGTCCCGGAGGGCCGGGGCGTCCCGGACGGCTTGGAGTGCTCGGGGGTGGCGGACGGCTCGTCGGGCTTGCCGGGGACGGGCGGCTCGGGCGCGCCGGAGGGGCCGGCCTCGGAGTCCGCACCCGGGTCCGCGCCGGAGTCCGCGCCGGACGCCTTCCGGTCGTCCTTCCCGGCTGCCGGAGTGGATGGTTCCGGGCGCGGCTCGTCGTCAGGGGTACGCGCGCCTTCGGGAGGCTGCACGCCGTGCCCCTTCGTCGTCTCGGTCTCTTCTTGATCTCGTATCACCAGTCACCGCCCGCACGATGGTGGCATGACCGGACCGCACCGGGGGGCATCAGGGTGCACGGCGGGGGCGCTCGGCGCCAGAGGTACGCCGTGTCGCTTTCGCGTCCCAGGCTGTCGGAGCCGTAGGGCAGGATGGGTCGGATGAGCGATGAGGTGCCGGGACCGCCCGAACCGGGGGAGCTGCCCGAGTACGCCGAGCGGGTGCTGGAACTCACCGAGCTGATCCCACCTGGACGAGTGATGACGTACGGGGACATCGCCGAATGGCTCGGCGAGGGCGGACCACGCCAGGTGGGCCGGGTGATGGCCCTGTACGGCGGCGCGGTGCCCTGGTGGCGCGTCGTGCGATCGGACGGCACACTGCTGCCCGGCCACGAACTGCGGGCGCTCGGCCACTACCGCGCGGAGGGCACTCCCCTGAGGGAGGCCGCGCGCAGCGCCGAGGGTCACGTGCCGCGTCTCGACATGAGGCGGGCGCGCTGGGACGGCGGCGGCACGGACGCCGGCGCGAGTGCGGGAGCTCACACGTGACAGCTTGGGCCATCCGGCGGTGCGACGGGCACTGTGAGGAGCGGACGGAGTACGTGGCGGCGGAGTAAGGGGCGGACGGACCGCCGGTCCCGCTGCGATCCGGACGCCGCGTCGCGTAGCGTCGTCGGGACGGTCCGTCGGCGGCTCGGGCCGCACCGGCGCCTCAGCGACCGTCACGAGCATGACCACCAGCACACCCACCAGGACCGGCGAGCCACGTGAGTTCCTCCTCCACCACCCGGCGTACGCCGTACCAGGGACAGGTACGGCAGGGGACCCCGGGCGCGTACCGACTGGTGCGTACTCCACCGGCCCCCGTGAACCCCCCTCTCCTGGACGCATCGCAGCGCGCCGTGGTTGAACACGAGGGCGGGCCGTTGCTCGTTCTGGCAGGTCCGGGCACCGGGAAGACCACGACGCTGGTGGAGGCGGTCGCCGCGCGGGTGGCCAAGGGCGGTGACCCGGAGCGCATCCTCGTCCTCACCTTCAGCCGCAAGGCGGCGGTGGAACTCCGGGACCGGATGGCGGCACGGCTGGGGGGCGCGCAGGCGCCGCAGGCCACCACCTTCCACTCCTTCTGCTACGCGCTGATCCGGGCGCACCAGGACGCGGACCTGTTCGCCGAGCCGCTGCGGCTGCTGTCCGGACCGGAACAGGACGTGGCCGTACGCGACCTGCTGGCCGGCCAGCTCGATCTCGGACGCGAGGGCCGGGCGGGCATCCGCTGGCCCGACGAACTGCGGGCCTGCCTGACCACGCGCGGTTTCGCCGACGAGGTACGGGCCGTCCTCGCCCGGACGCGTGAGCTGGGCCTCGGGCCCCGGGCGCTGGCGGAGTTCGCGCAGCGCGTCGGGAGGCCGGACTGGAAGGCGGCGGCCGGGTTCCTCGCCGAGTACCTGGACGTCCTGGACCTCCAAGGGGTCCTGGACTACTCCGAGCTGGTCCACCGGGCCGTGCTGCTCGCGGACGCCGTGGCTCTCCCCGACTACGACGCCGTCTTCGTGGACGAGTACCAGGACACGGACCCGGCGCAGGTCCGGCTGCTGCGGGCGCTGGCCGGGGGAGGAAGGACGCTGGTCGCCTTCGGTGACCCCGACCAGTCCATCTACGCGTTCCGGGGCGCCGACGTGAACGGCATCCTCGGCTTCCCCGAGACGTTCCGCCGCGCCGACGGGGCCCCGTCCCCGGTGCGCGTCCTCACCACCTCGCGCCGCTCCGGCGCCCAGCTCTTGGCGGCGACCCGGCTGCTCACCCAGCGCATGCCGCTGACCCGGCTCCCGTCGGAACAGGCCCGTGCCCACCGCGCCCTGGCGCCGGTCAGGGCGGGCGGCCGGGTGGAGACGTACACCTACCCGACCCCTTCGACCGAGGTCGACAACATCGCCGACCTCCTGCGCCGTGCCCACCTGGAGGAGGGCGTCCCCTGGAACGAGATGGCGGTCCTCGTCCGCGCGGGCACCCACATCCCGTCCCTGCGCCGTTCCCTGACCTCGGCCGGCGTTCCACTGGAAACGGACACGGCCGACGTCCCGCTGCGCCACGAGCCGGCGGTGGCGCCGCTGCTGACGGCACTGCGGGCGACGGCGACGGCGGCGCGGGCGGGAGCGGCGGCCGGGGCGGCGCTCGGGGTCGCCGAGCCGATCGAAGGGGCGCCTGCGGAGGTTGCTGCGGCAGAGAGTGCCGTTGGGGTCGCCGTGCCGGCCGAAGGGGCGCCTGCCGAGGTTGCTGCCGGAGGGAGTGCCGTCGGGGTCGCCGGGCCGATCGAAGGGGCGCCTGCCGAGGTTCCTGCCGGAGGGAGTGCCGTTGGGGTCGCCGGGCCGATCGAAGGGGCGCCTGCGGAGGTTGCTGCGGCAGAGAGTGCCGGGCTGTCCGCGGAGCTGTCCCGGGGGGCGCCCGCTGAGGACCGCGCCGAGCCCCCCGCCGAGGACCGCCCCGCCCCCGGTACGGACACCTGGCTCGACACCGAGACGGCGCTCAGCCTCCTCACCTCGCCCCTCGGCGGCATGGACGCCGCCGACCTGCGGCGGCTCGGGCGCGCCCTGCGGGACGAGGAGCGGGCCGGAGGGAACCGGGTGCCGCCGCCCTCCGACGTACTGCTCGCCCGTGCCCTCGCCGAGCCCGAGCGTCTCGTCGCCCACGACCCCGCCTACGCGCGCGGCGCCCAGCGTCTGGGGGAGCTCCTTCGGGACACCCTGGCCCTGCTCCGGCGCGGCGGCACCGCGGAGGAGGCCCTCTGGCTGCTCTGGGACGGCACGCCGTGGCCCGGCAGGCTGCAGCGCGCCGCACTGCGGGGCGGCGCGGCCGGGCGGAACGCCGACCGCGACCTCGACGCGGTGTGCGCGCTGTTCGAGACCGCCGCCAGGGCCGAGGAGAAGACCGGCGGCCGGGGCGCCCTCAACTTCCTGGAGGAGCTCGACGCCCAGGACATCGCCGCCGACACCCTCTCCAAGCGGCAGGTCCGGCCCGACGCCGTCCGTCTGATGACCGCTCACCGCTCCAAGGGCCTGGAATGGGGCCTGGTGGTCGTCGCCGGCGTGCAGGAGGGGCTCTGGCCCGACCTGCGCCGCCGCGGCTCCCTCCTCGAAGCGGACAGGATCGGCCGCGACGGTCTCGCCGAGCCGCTCACCCCGGGCGCCCTCCTCGCCGAGGAGCGCCGGCTCTTCTACGTCGCCGCGACCCGCGCGCGCGACCGCCTCGTCGTCACGGCGGTGAAGGCGCCCGCCGACGACGGTGACCAGCCGTCCCGCTTCCTCACCGAACTCGGCGTCGAGCCGCGGGACGTCACCGGCAGGCCCCGCCGCCCGCTCGCCGTCGCCGCGCTCGTGGCCGAACTGCGGGCGACGACGGTGGACCCCGACGCCGGCCCCGAACTGCGCGACGCCGCCGCCCGGCGCCTCGCCCGCCTCGCCGCGCTCACCGACGACGAGGGCCAGCCGCTGGTTCCGGCCGCGCACCCGTACCGCTGGTGGGGCCTGTACGACCCGACCCACTCCGCGGTCCCGCTGCGCGACCGCGACCACCCCGTCGCACTGTCGGGCAGCGCCCTGGACCAGCTGGCCAACACCTGTGCCCTCCAGTGGTTCCTGGGCCGGGAGGTCAAGGCGGACGCCCCCGCGACCGCGGCCCAGGGCTTCGGCAACGTCGTCCATGTCCTCGCGGACGAGGTCGCCTCCGGACGTACCCCCGCCGACCTCGGCGTCCTCATGGAACGCCTCGACTCCGTGTGGGACGCCCTCGCCTTCGACGCGCCCTGGAAGTCGGTCCAGGAAAAGGAGCACGCGCGCGTGGCGCTGGAGCGCTTCCTGCGCTGGCACGTCATGGACC
This sequence comes from Streptomyces sp. NPDC038280, assembly GCF_055600045.1. Classification (NCBI taxonomy): domain Bacteria; kingdom Bacillati; phylum Actinomycetota; class Actinomycetes; order Kitasatosporales; family Streptomycetaceae; genus Streptomyces; species Streptomyces sp. NPDC038280. Next base: position 63,939 of record NZ_JBVJYZ010000009.1, on the reverse strand, counting down.
GCGGCGGCCGCACCCCCACCGCCACCGAGCACGACTTCGACGTGACCCTGGAGGCGGGGGAGTACGCGGTGCGGATCCGCGGCTCCATGGACCGGGTCGAACAGGACGAGCACGGCCGCGCCTATGTCGTCGACTTCAAGACCGGCAAGTCCGCCCCGACCAAGGACGAGGTCGCCCACCACCCCCAGCTCGCCGTCTACCAGCTCGCCGTCCGTGAGGGTGCCGTGGACGACGTCTTCGACGGCCGCCGCCCGGACCCTGCGGGCGCCGAACTCGTACAGCTGCGCCAGCCCGCCCCCAAGAAGGAGGGCGGCGAATCCCTGCCGAAGGTGCAGGCCCAGGCGCCGCTCGACGGCGAATGGGTCGGCGACCTCCTCGCCACCGCCGCGGGCCGCGTCCTCGACGAACGCTTCACTCCCTCCACCGGCCAGCACTGCACCCACTGCGCCTTCCGCGCCTCGTGCAGCGCGCTGCCGGAGGGCCGCCACATCGTGGAGTAGCGGCGGCGCGGCAAGGGACGGTCCCAGCGGTGGCGGGTGCGCGGCGAGCGGCTGTCCCCTGACACCGGCGGAGAGTGTCAGTGGCCCCCGTTAGCCTCTCTGAGGTGACCCCACGCCTCACCGACCCCGAGCAGCTCAAGGAGCTCCTCGGCATCCCGTTCACCCCGGAGCAGACGGCCTGCATCACCGCGCCGCCCGCCCCGCAGGTCATCGTGGCCGGAGCCGGCTCCGGGAAGACGACGGTGATGGCCGCCCGCGTGGTCTGGCTGGTCGGCACGGGGCAGGTCGCCCCCGAGCAGGTGCTCGGCCTGACGTTCACCAACAAGGCCGCGGGCGAGCTCGCCGAGCGCGTCCGCAAGGCGCTCGTACGGGCCGGGGTGACGGACCCCGACGTCATCGACCCGGACAATCCGCCCGGTGAGCCGCGCATCTCGACCTACCACGCCTTCGCCGGGCAGCTCCTGACCGACCACGGCCTGCGCATCGGCCTGGAGCCCACCGCCCGCCTGCTCGCCGACGCCACCCGCTACCAGCTCGCCGCGCGCGTGCTCCGCGAGGCCCCCGGGCCGTACCCCGCGCTGACCAAGTCCTTCCCCACCCTCGTCAGCGACCTCCTCGCCCTCGACGCCGAGCTCGCGGAACATCTCGTACGCCCCGCCGACCTCCTCGCGTACGACTCCGAGCTCCTCAACGCCCTCGCCCGCGCCAAGCTCACCAACGCCGACCTGCGCAAGCTCCCCGAGGCCGCCGCGGCCCGTCGTGAAATGCTCGACCTCGTCGTCCGCTACCGCGCTGCGAAGCGCGCCCGCGACCTCCTCGACTTCGGCGACCAGATCGCGCTCTCGGCGGAGCTGGCGACGACCCGCTCCGAGGTGGGGGCGATCCTGCGTGACGAGTTCAGGGTCGTTCTCCTCGACGAGTACCAGGACACGTCCGTCGCGCAGCGGCTGCTGTTGTCGGGCCTTTTCGGCTCCGGTACGGGCCACGCCGTGACCGCCGTCGGCGACCCCTGCCAGGCGATCTACGGCTGGCGCGGCGCGTCCGTCGCCAACCTCGACGACTTCCCCGCCCACTTCCCGTACGCGGACGGCAGCCCCGCCACCCGGTTCTCGCTGAGCGAGAACCGCCGCAGCGGCGGCCGCCTCCTCGACCTCGCCAACGGTCTCGCCGAGCCGCTGCGCGCCATGCACGCCGGCGTGGAGGCGCTGCGCCCGGCCCCCGGCGCGGAGCGCGACGGCGTCGTCCGCATCGCGCTGCTGCCCACCCACGCGGAGGAGATCGACTGGCTCGCCGACTCGATCGCCCACCTCGTGCGTACGGGAAAGGAACCGGGCGAGATCGCCGTCCTGTGCCGCACGGCAACGGACTTCCCGGCCATCCAGGCCGCCCTCGTCGCCAGGGACGTCCCGGTCGAGGTGGTCGGCCTGTCCGGGCTGCTGCACCTCCCCGAGATCGCCGACCTCGTCGCGGTCTGCGAAGTCCTCCAGGACCCCGGTGCCAACGCCTCGCTCGTCCGGCTCCTCACCGGACCCCGCTGGCGCATCGGGGCCCGGGACCTGGCCCTGCTCGGCCGCCGGGCACGGCTGCTCGTCCACCGCGCCCCCGCCGGCACGGACGACCCCGACGAGCGCCTGGCGTCCGCGGTCGAGGGCGTCGACCCGGCCGAGGTCATCTCGCTGGCCGATGCCCTGGACACCTTCATCGGCGCGGGCGGCGGAAGCGACGACGACGGCCTGCCCTTCTCCGCCGAGGCCCGCGTCCGCTTCGCCCGCCTCGCCACCGAACTGCGCGACCTGCGCCGCTCCCTGGCCGACCCTCTGATGGACGTCCTGCACCGGGTCCTCGCCACGACCGGCCTGGAGGTGGAACTCTCCGCGTCCCCGCAGGCGCTGGCCGCCCGTCGCCGCGAGACCCTCTCCAACTTCCTGGACACAGCCGCGGGTTTCGCGTCCCTGGACGGCGACGCGACCCTGCTCGCCTTCCTCGGCTTCCTGCGGACCGCCGCCCAGTACGAAAAGGGCCTGGACAACGCCCTCCCGGGCGGCGAGAACACCGTCAAGGTCCTCACCGCGCACAAGTCCAAGGGACTGGAGTGGGACGTCGTCGCGGTACCGGGCCTGGTGGCGACGCAATTCCCCAGCGCCAGGTCCCGCGAGTCCTGGACGTCCCAGCCGCAGGTGCTCCCGCACGCCCTGCGCGGGGACGCCCCGACGCTGCCCGCGGTCGACAGCTGGGACGCCAAGTCCCTGGCCGCGTTCAAGGACGCCATGAGGGCGCACCAGCACACCGAGGAACTCCGCCTCGGCTATGTCACGTTCACCCGCCCCCGCTCCCTGCTGCTCGGCTCCGCCCACTGGTGGGGGCCGTCCCAGAAGCGCCCCAGGGGCCCGTCGCCGTTCCTCCACGCCCTCTACGACCACTGCTCGGCCGGCTTCGGCGAGATCGAGTCCTGGGCGGACGAGCCGGAGAAGGACGCCGAGAACCCTTCCTTGCGGGAGTCCGGCTCCTCCGAGGCCTGGCCGCTCCCTCTGGACCCGGCCTCCCTGGAGCGCCGCCGGACGGCGGCGGACACGGTCCTGGCGTATCTGTCCGAGCCGCACGACTCCGAGGAGGACGGTCCCGAGCCGTACGCCTCCGAGCCGTACGACTCCGAGCTGTACGACCCCGAGCCGGTCGACCTCGAGACAGGGCCCGGCGAGCCGTACGCGGCCTACGAACCGGAGGCATACGAGCCGTACGACACCCACGAGCGGCACGAGATCTCCGAGGAGACGGACGGCCTCACCCTTTCCGACTGGGACGCCTGGACCTCGGCGGTCCCCGAGCGGACACCGCCCGAGCCGCCGCTTCCCCCGCGCCCCCGCGCCGCCGCGCCCGCCGACGTCCCGGCCCCCCGGCAGGCCCCGGGCCGGCCTCCCGGCACGGCCCCCCGCCGTGCTCCCCGGCTCACCCCCGAGGACGCGCGCACCATCGAATCCTGGGACCGGGACCTGGAGGCCCTCACCACCGAGCTCCGGCGCGCCCGTGCCACCAGCCGGGACGTCCCCCTCCCGGCCTCCCTCTCCGCCTCCCAGCTCGTCCGGCTCGCCGCCGACCCCGACGGCTTCGCCGAGGAGCTGGCCCGTCCGATGCCCAGGCCCCCGCAGCCCGCCGCCCGCCGTGGCACGCGGTTCCACGCCTGGGTGGAGTCGCGGTTCGAGGCGCTGCCTCTGCCCATGCTCGGTCCCGACGAGCTCCCCGGCGGGGAGGCGTTCGCCGACGAGCCGGAGATCGCGGACGAGCGCGACCTCGCCGCGCTCAAGGACGCCTTCGAGCGGACCCCGTACGCCCACCGCGTCCCCCACAGCGTGGAGGCGCCCTTCCAGCTCGTCCTCGGCGGCCGCGTCATCAGGGGCCGGATAGACGCCGTCTACCGGGACGAGACCACTGGCGCGTACGAGATCGTCGACTGGAAGACCAGCCGGTCCCGCACGTCCGACCCGCTCCAGCTCGCGCTGTACCGGCTCGCCTGGGCCGAGCAGCACGACCTTCCGCCGCAGGACGTGACCGCCGCCTTCGTCTACGTACGCACCGGCGAAGTCGTCCGTCCCGAGCGCCTGCCCGACCGCCCGGAGCTGGAGCGCATCCTGCTGACTGGGACGCCCGGCCGGGCCGCCCCCGACGCCGGATAGGCTCAGGAGCATGAGCGACACCCCGGACAGCGCCGTCCAGACCGCACCGACCCAGGCCGTACGCACGTACATCGAGCAGCACCGCGCCGCCTTCCTCGACGACCTCGCCGCGTGGCTGCGCATCCCGTCCGTGTCGGCCCGGCCCGACCGTGCCCCGGACGTACGGCGCAGTGCCGAGTGGCTGGCCGCGAAGCTGTCGGAGACGGGGTTCACGACGGTCGAGGTCTGGGAGACCGACGGCGCTCCCGCCGTCTTCGCCGAGTGGCCCTCCGGGGACCCGTCCGCCCCGACCGTCCTGGTCTACGGTCACCACGACGTCCAGCCCGCCGCCGTCGAGGACGGCTGGCACACCGACCCGTTCGAGCCGGTGATCAAGGACGGCCGGATGTACGGCAGGGGTGCCGCCGACGACAAGGGCCAGGTCTTCTTCCACACGCTAGGGGTCCGCGCCCACCTCGCCGCGACCGGCCGCACGGCCCCGGCCGTCAACCTCAAGCTGCTTGTCGAGGGTGAGGAGGAGTCCGGCTCCCCGCACTTCCGCGCGCTCGTCGAGGCCCGCGCGGGCCGCCTCGCCGCCGACGTCGTGATCGTCTCGGACACCGGCATGTGGTCGGAGGAGACCCCCACCGTCTGCACCGGAATGCGCGGTGTCGCCGACTGCGAGATCGAGCTGTTCGGCCCCGACCAGGACATCCACTCCGGCTCGTTCGGCGGCGCTGTGCCCAACCCGGCCACCGTCGCCGGCCGTCTGGTCGCCGCGCTGCACGACGAGAACGAACAGGTCGCCATCCCCGGCTTCTACGACGGCGTCGCTCCGCTCACCGACGCCGAGCGCCGGCTGATCGCCGAGCTTCCCTTCGACGAGTCGACCTGGCTGAGCACCGCCAAGTCCCACGGCACCCTGGGCGAGGCCGGCTACTCCACCCTGGAGCGGGTCTGGGCCCGCCCCACCGCCGAGGTCAACGGCATCGGCGGCGGCTACCAGGGCCCCGGCGGCAAGACGATCGTCCCGGCCTCCGCCCAGCTGAAGATCTCCTTCCGGCTGGTGGCGGGCCAGGACCCGGACAAGATCGAGGTCGCCGTGCGGGACTGGCTCGCGGCTCGCGTCCCGGCGGGGATCCGCCACGAGATCACCTTCGGCGCCCCGACCCGCCCCTGCCTGACCCCGCTCGACCACCCCGCCCTCCAGTCCGTCGCACGCGCGATGAGCCTGGCCTTCGACGGGGCGAAGATCCGCTTCACGCGCGAGGGAGGCTCCGGTCCGGCGGCCGACCTCCAGGACGTCCTGGAGGCACCCGTACTGTTCCTGGGGATCTCCGTGCCGTCCGACGGCTGGCACGCGCCGAACGAGAAGGTCGAACTGGACCTGCTGTTCAAGGGCGTGGAGGCCACCGCCCACCTGTGGGGCGACCTGTCCGCCGCCGCACTCCGCTGAATGCTGGACCCACAACGATCCGGGGGAGTTGGAAGTACCGTGAGCACCATCAGTAACGAGGCCGGGCACCGTCCCATCGGCCTGACCGCCCCGAGCGGCATCGACCGCGTGGCGCACCACCGTCTCGACGAGGCCTGGCTGGCGGCGGCGTGGAGCCACCCGACCACGCGGGTCTTCGTGGTCTCCGGCGGCCAGGTGCTGATCGACGACACCGCGGACGGCCGGACCGAGCTGGTCATGACGCCGGCCTTCGAGGCCCCGGTCACCGAGACCCACCGGTACTTCCTGGGCACGGACGCGGACGGTGTCCGGTACTTCGCGCTGCAGAAGGACTCCCTGCCGGGCCGCATGGACCAGTCGGCCCGCCCGGCAGGTCTGCGGGAGGCGGGCCTCCTGCTGTCGCCCCGGGACGCCGGTCTGATGGTCCACGCCGTTGCCCTGGAGAACTGGCAGCGCCTCCACCGTTTCTGCTCGCGCTGCGGCGAGCGCACGGTGATCGCCGCCGCCGGGCACATCCGCCGCTGCCAGGCCTGCGGCGCCGAGCACTACCCCCGGACCGACCCGGCCGTGATCATGCTGGTCACGGACGACCAGGACCGCGCGCTCCTCGGTCGCCAGGTGCACTGGCCGGAGGGCCGCTTCTCGACCCTCGCGGGCTTCGTCGAGCCGGGCGAGTCGATCGAGCAGTCGGTGGCCCGGGAGGTCTTCGAGGAGGCCGGTGTGACGGTCGGCGAGGTCGAGTACGTCGCGAGCCAGCCGTGGCCCTTCCCCTCCAGCCTGATGCTGGGCTTCATGGCCCGCGCCACCTCGTCGGAGATCAATGTGGACGGCGAGGAGATCCACGAGGCGCGCTGGTTCTCCCGGGAGGACCTGACCGCGGCCTTCGAGTCCGGCGAGGTGCTGCCGCCGTACGGGATCTCGATCGCGTCCCGGCTGATCGAGCTCTGGTACGGCAAGCCGCTGCCGAAGCCCGGAGACCTGGCCTGACGGGCCAGCACCGGGGCAGTACGCGAAACCCCCGCTCCGGAACGCTCCGGGCGGGGGTTTCGGTACCGAGGACGACCGGCGGTCGTCGCTCAGACGGCGATCTTCTGCTTGACCTGCGCCAGCGACGGGTTCGTCAGCGTCGAACCGTCACCGAAGAGAACGGTCGGAACGGTCTGGTTGCCGCCGTTCGCCTTCTCCACGAACGCCGCCGACTCCGGGTCCTGCTCGATGTTGATCTCGGTGTACGCGATGCCCTCGCGGTCCATCTGGCTCTTCAGCCGGCGGCAGTAGCCGCACCACGTGGTGCTGTACATCGTCACAGTCCCCTGCATTGCTGGCGCTCCTCTGTTCGCTGGGTGGGTCGCTCCCAGACTGAACGTATGCGTCGTCGCCGCCATTCCCGTATGAGGAGGACCACGGCGCGCGACCTCGGTGACGACCCTCGGTGACGACCCCTGCGGCGACCGGGGTGTTAGTACGACCACGCCGTGAAGCCTGTGGACAACGCGCCGCACCGACCCCCGTGAACCTGGCAGCATGGCGGGGTGACAGCAGCAACGCACTCCACTCTCTTCCCACCGGTCCCCGAGACGGCGGACGCCGTCCTCGACGGGCTCGACCCCGAGCAGCGCGAGGTCGCCCTGGCGCTCAGCGGCCCGGTGTGCGTGCTGGCGGGCGCCGGCACCGGCAAGACGCGGGCGATCACCCACCGCATCGCCTATGGCGTGCGGTCCGGGATACTCCAGCCCGGCAGTGTGCTGGCTGTCACGTTCACCAACCGTGCCGCGGGCGAGATGCGCGGCCGTCTCCGCCAGCTCGGCGCGGGGGGCGTCCAGGCCCGCACCTTCCACTCCGCCGCCCTGCGTCAGCTCCAGTACTTCTGGCCGAAAGTCGTCGGTGGGGATCTTCCGCGACTGCTGGAGCGCAAGGTCCAGCTGGTCGCCGAGGCCGCCGCGCGCTGCCGCATCCGCCTCGACCGCAATGAGCTCCGCGATGTGACCAGCGAGATCGAGTGGGCGAAGGTCACTCAGACCGTTCCCGGCGACTATCCGGCCGCCGTCGCCAAGTCCCACCGCGACGCTCCGCGCGACCCAGCCGAGATCGGCCAGATCTATGCGCTCTACGAACAGCTCAAGCGGGACCGTTCGGTGATCGACTTCGAGGATGTGCTGCTACTCACGGTCGGCATCCTCCAGGACCGGCACGACATCGCCGACCAGATCCGCCGCCAGTACCAGCACTTCGTCGTGGACGAGTACCAGGACGTGTCCCCGCTCCAGCAGCGCCTCCTCGATCTGTGGCTCGGCGACCGGGACAGCCTCTGCGTCGTCGGTGACGCCAGCCAGACGATCTACTCGTTCACCGGCGCCACCCCGGACCATCTGCTGAACTTCCGCACCCGGCATCCGAACGCCACCGTCGTGAAGCTGGTCCGCGACTACCGCTCCACCCCCCAGGTCGTCCATCTGGCCAACGGCCTGCTCAGCCAGGCCCGCGGCCGCGCCGCCGAGCACCGCCTGGAGCTGATCTCGCAGCGCGACCCCGGCCCCGAACCCGCCTACACCGAGTACGGCGACGAGCCCGCCGAGGCCGAGGGCACCGCCCGGCGCATCCGCGACCTTATCGCCGCCGGGGTCCCGGCCGGAGAGATCGCCGTCCTCTACCGGGTCAACGCCCAGTCCGAGGTCTACGAGCAGGCCCTGGCCGACGCCGGCGTGCCCTACCAGCTGCGCGGCGCCGAGCGTTTCTTCGACCGGCCCGAGGTGCGGGAAGCCGGGGTCGCCCTGCGCGGCGCCGCCCGCGCCGGCGGGAACGACTCGCTGCTCGACGACGTCGACACCCTTCCCTCGCAGGTCCGGGCGGTCCTCTCCACCAAGGGGTGGACCACGGAGCCGCCGGCCGGCTCGGGCGCCGTCCGGGACCGCTGGGAATCCCTCGCGGCGCTGGTCCGCCTCGCGGAGGACTTCGTACGGATCAAGCCCGAGGCGACCCTCGGCGATCTGGTCGCGGAGCTGGACGAGCGGGCCGCCGCCCAGCACGCCCCGACCGTCCAGGGCGTCACCCTCGCCTCGCTGCACGCCGCGAAGGGCCTGGAGTGGGACGCGGTGTTCCTGGTCGGCCTGACCGAGGGCATGATGCCGATCACCTACGCCAAGACCGACGAACAGGTCGAGGAGGAGCGCCGCCTGCTGTACGTGGGCGTGACCCGCGCCCGGCTCCACCTCTCCCTGTCGTGGGCCGTCTCCCGGTCGCCCGGCGGCCGTGCCTCCCGCCGCCCGACACGCTTCCTCAACGGGCTGCGGCCCGGCTCCGGAGCCCTCGGCGGCCGTGGCGCCGGTGGAGCCGGCGGCATCGAACGCGGTGGCGGCGGCGCCGGCGGCAGCCGGCGCAAGCGCCGGGGACCCGTGCTGTGCCGGGTCTGCGGCACCACACTCACCGACGCCGGCGAGATGAAACTGATGCGCTGCGAGGACTGCCCCTCCGACATGGACGAGGCGCTGTACGAGCGGCTGCGCGAGTGGCGCTCCGAGCAGGCCAAGGAGCTCGGGCAGCCGGCCTACTGCGTGTTCACCGACAAGACGCTGATGGCGATCGCCGAGTCCGTACCGTCCACCGACGGCGAGCTCGCCGGCATCTCCGGGGTCGGTGCCCGCAAGCTGGACCGGTTCGGCGCCGATGTTCTCGCCATCTGCGCAGGTGAAGAGGTTGGAGGAGCCGACGACGAGGACTGATGAAAACTCGTCGAAAAAATAGTTTGCGCCCGCCCCGGGAAGCCCCATAGGTTCTTAACCACGGAAACGGGAGCTTCTCTGAAGCCCTGTCTCCGTGCTGTACTTATCCGAATACGCGCGGGACCGGCTCACCCCGATCCCCCCAGAGACGCCGAGAGGAGGCGATTCCAGTGATCAGCTACACCACCAGCACCAGCATCCGCACCGCCAAAATGACCGATCGCTCTGTCGTCTCCACCTGCTCGCTCGGCCTCTCCGGCTCGGCGTTCATCGGCACCGGTATGCCCGGCTTCGCAGCCGTGCGTCCGGCGTCCCTCCTGGCGGCTCTTCCCGTCCTGGAGCGCAATGAGCGACCGACCAAGGCACTGGAAGCAGGAGTAGCAGCGGGCGAGGCCAAGAAGGCCCATGCCTTTGCCGCGACCGGTGCCGAAACCAAGCAGCAGACGACGCAGCACGACACGAAGTGGGCCTTCCGTGGGCTCGAACCCTGGAGTGATCCAGTCTGATCCATGATCAGACCGGCGCCTTCAGGGCCGCGGAACCCCACCCGGGATCCGCGGCCCTTCTGTTTTGCCCGAACCGGGCGGACCAGAGCGACAGGCGCCACGGGACCAGCAAGACCGGTACCAGCCACCCCCGGCCCCGTCGGGGGACCACCCACCGGCCAACAGGCCGGAACGACCAGACGAGGAAGACCACACCGTGCAACTCGAAGCGCACGCCCCGTCCGTACCGCCTTCCGAAACGCTTCCCCCGCCCGGTCTCACGGAGGACTCCACCTTGACCCCCCTCACCGCGCTCACCGCGCTCGACGACGCCATCGAGAACCTCGGCGTACCCGTCCCCTGCCGTGCCTACGACCCGGAGGTCTTCTTCGCCGAGTCGCCGGCGGACGTCGAGTACGCCAAGTCCCTCTGTCGCACCTGCCCGCTGATGGAGGCCTGCCTGGCGGGCGCCAAGGAGCGGCGCGAGCCGTGGGGCGTCTGGGGCGGCGAGCTGTTCGTCCAGGGTGTCGTCGTGGCCCGCAAGCGGCCGCGTGGTCGCCCGCGCAAGAACCCGGTCGCGGCATGAACACCACCGGAACCATCGACCGACCCCTCACGCACGATCCCCAGAAGCTGGCTCCCATGACCTCTTCCACCAGCGAGCCGTCCGGCTCCGCCACCCCGAACGTCACCACCATCGGCGCGAACGCCTCGCGTCAGAACAGGACCCGCGAAATGCAACTCATTCCAGAAGCCCTGGCCCGTGCGCATATGCACGACCGCATGAGGGAAGCCGACGCGGAACGCCAGGCCGTGCGCCTGATCGCCGCCCGGCGCATGCAGCGGCGAGCCGAGCGCGTGTCACTGCGCGCCCGCCGCGCGCTGGCCATGGCCGTCATGCACTGAGTGCCCCGTGCACTCACCCCTGAGCACAGACCCCGCGGGGGCCGGTCCGAACGGACCGGCCCCCGCGGTGCGTTGCCCCAGCCCCCGCCCCGAGCCGGGTTATCGTCTCCAGGGTGCTGAGTAGTGACTCCGGGGACGACGCCCCGGCCCCCGAGGAGATCATCGCGTGCGCCTGCTGCGGCGCGGTCGCCGAGGGCACCCCGGTGACCTGGACCTGCTCGGTGGAGAACGGCGCCCGCCAGTACATCTGCGACGACTGCGCCCGCGCCAACATCAGGGCCATCGAGGGCAGACTCGACTCGGCCTGGTGGTGACGGCGGGTCAGCCGCCCGCCACCTCCGTCGCCGGCTCCACTCCTGTCACCGGCCCCGCGCCCGGCACGAGCTCCTGCCCCGCTTCCGGCACGGGCTCCGGCCCTGCGCCCGGCACGAGATCCTGCCCGGGCTCCGCCGGGAGGAACCCCGGCAGCCACTCCTCCAGCTCGTCGCGCAGCCGGACCGTCGCGTTCAGCTGACAGAGCACCCCGATCGTGCTCAAGGTCACACGGTGTATCAGCAGGTACGACGGCGGCAGATTCAGCTGCTTGCCCAACTGATGTGCCGGCGACCGCGGATCGGCTATCCGGGCGGCCTGGTTCCGCAGCCAGCTCCGCGTGAAGGCGAACTCGTCGACCTCGGCCGGCTCGATGATCGGCAGCAGATAGTCCAGTACCGCCTCCGGATCGAGGTCGATGCTCTCCTTGACGAACCCCTCCGCGCAGAGCAGTTCGTAGACCGTCTCGGCCTCGCCCTCCAGCGTCATCCGCAGACAGGCTCCGATGGTCGGGGGCAGCCCGCCCGGCAGCCGGTCGACGGTGCCGAAGTCCAGTACCCCCAGCCGCCAGCTCTCCGGGCCCTGCTCACCGTCCTCACCGTTCTCATCGGCCGGGAGCAGCCGGAAGTTGCCCGGATGCGGGTCCGCGTGCAGCAGCCCCGTGCGCGCCGGGCCCGAGAAGAGGAAGCGGGCCAGCAACTGCCCCGCTCGGTCGCGCTGCTCCGGCGTACCGTCCGCGATCACCTCGGCGAGCGGTATGCCCTCGATCCACTCGGTCACCAGGACCTGTTCGCACTGGTGCACCACATCGGGCACCACCACATGAGGGTCGTCCGCGAACTCCGCCGCGTGCTCCCGCTGCGCCTGCGCCTCCAGCGCGTAGTCCAGCTCCTCCGACACCCGGTCGCGCAGCTCGGTGATCAGGGGCTTGATGTCCATCCCGGGAATGAGCGGACCCAGGAGCCGGGCGAACCGGCTCAGCTGCGTCAGATCCGAGAGCAGGGCCTCACCCGCCCCGGGGTACTGCACCTTCACCGCCACCTCGCGGCCGTCGCGCCACACCGCCCGGTGCACCTGACCGATGGAGGCCGCCGCCGAGGGCTTGTCCTCGAATTCCAGGAAAAGCTCCCGCCACTGTGCGCCCAGCCGCTCCTCCAGGACCGCGTGGACCGTGCGCGTCGGCATCGGCGGGGCGGCCTCCTGGAGCTTGGTGAGTGCCGCGCGATAGGGACCCGCCACCTCCTCCGGCAGCGCGGACTCGAAGACGGACAGGGCCTGACCGAGCTTCATCGCGCCCCCCTTCAGCTCACCGAGGACACGGAACAGTTGCTCCGCGGTGCGCTGTTGCAGTTCGCGGGCGACGATCTCCGCGGACTTGCCGCCGATCCGCTTGCCCAGGCCCCACGTGGCTCTCCCGGCGAAGCCCAAGGGCAACGCGGCCAACTTGGCGGTCCGGGTGACCGCCTTCCGGGGAAGATCAGACATGCGCCCCTCCAAATCCCAGACTGCCGTGCCGCGTACGGCCGTTACCCCGCCATTGTGTCGTGCGCCGCTCCCGCTTCCGAGACGCGCTCCCCCTGTCTGCCACCAGCCGCCCCGCAAGGGCACTCCTCGTGCGGCACCATGCGCTCCGTCCGCCACTCCAGCAACGGCAGCGAGGTCTCCCACCGGGTGCCCGTGCTCGCCGGCAGCTCACCGTCCAGGAACGACAGCGCGTGTGCCGCCGTCAGTCCGGCGACCGCCGTCGCCAGTCCCAGATCGCAGGCCGGGACCGCACGGCGCGCACCCGACCGCCACTGCGCCAGCATCCGGGGCCACACCGGATCCCGGTCGGTACGCGTGCGCTCCACGCACCCCGCGCAAGCCGTGCCCCCGGGCAGAACGAGCGGGCCCACCACACCGGTCGCCTCGATCACCCCCGCGTACAGATGGGGAACGCCGGTCACGAGCCATTCCTCGGCGGCCCTCGGATCGGGGAGATACGCGGCCGGCCCGTCCCTCGGCGCGACCACGATCAGCGAGAGCCCGCGATCGGTGTCGCCGTCCGGCCCGTCGGCGGCCTCCCTCGCCCGGGGTACCCGCCCTCCCGGCGCGCACCGGCCCACCACCCGCCGGGCCGCCACCGCCCTCCGCTCACCCACCGCATCCGCCGGCAGTCCGCCCGGCGACACGTCCCACGGCTCCACCACACCGCTGTCCAGCACTTCCACCCGCCCCACCCCCGACGCGGAAAGCAGGGCCGCGACCGCCGTGCCGACCCGCCCGGCTCCCCGCACCTGAACCCGCGTCGCGCGCCGCGCCGACCATCGCCGCGCGGCGCCGTCCGGTTCCGGAGCGACGACCGAGAGAGACGCGAGATCGGCGCGCAGCGGATCGAGTGCGCCCTGCCCGCGCCGCGCCGCCTCACCTCGGTGCCGCCCGCCGTCCGCGTCGAGGAGCAGCCCCGCCGCGGTCAGCCGGCCGAGCAGGGAGTCCACCTGTCCGTCGGGCAGCCCCAGCGCCCGGCCCTCCTCGCGCAGCAGCTCCACTCCACGCGTCCCGTCGAGCAGGTCGATCAGGCTGCCGGTGGTGGTGTCCACGGGTCCGACGGCCACGGCGTGGGCGGGTGTCACCCCGAACTGCACATACTGAAGATTCCGCCAGGCCCGGCGCAGCGCCGGATTCACCATCGGATGCATATCCGCCCCCCGTGCCCTCGTTGATCATCACCGGTGATCGTCCTGGAGCGACCGCCGTTGTCAGAATGCACGGCCGCCGGGAACGGCGGGGAAAGTTATCCACAGGGCAGGGGTATTAGTCGTTCAAATGGTGCACGACTTGGGTGGATCATGGCCGAACCGTCCCGGAGGCGGGACTTCCCGTGCTGACAGCGGGTAACGTCGGGGCGTGCCCGCCGACCCACAACGCAGCGTGACGAAGCAACCGCCCCGCGGGTCGGGGACGAGTGCGGTCGAGGTCCGAAGGAGCTCCCGGCGGAGGAGAACAGTCTCCGCCTACCGGGAGGGCGACCGGACCATCGTGCTCATCCCCGCCCGGATGTCGGAGGCCGAGGAGCATCGCTGGGTGACCGTGATGCTCGACAAGCTGGCCGCCCAGGAGAGCAAGCGCATCCTCGGCGACAGCGAACTCGGCGAGCGCGCCGAGCGGTTGTCCTCCCAGTACTTCGGCGGGCGGGCGCGGCCCGCCTCGGTCCGCTGGGTGACCAACCAGAACACCCGCTGGGGCTCCTGCACTCCGTCGGAGGGCAGCATCCGGCTGTCGCACCGGCTCCAGGGGATGCCCGAGTACGTCGTCGACTACGTCCTGCTCCACGAGCTCGCCCATCTGCTCGTCCCCGGCCACGGGCCGGACTTCTGGCGCCTCCTCGAGGCGTACCCGCGCACCGAGCGCGCCCGCGGGTACCTCGAAGGCGTCGTCGCCGCCGACCGGTTGCCTCATCTGCCGGCCGCTCGCGGAGAGTGACAACCGTCAATCCTGTACCGAACCTGTACCGACTTGGCTCAATGTCGCGGACAGCCGTTAGCCTGGCGCGACGCATTCACATTTCGGGATGGGGGACGGTCGTTACGCATGGCCAGGGAATTCCAACGCGGCCACAAGGCCAAGATCAGTGATCTCACACCTGGGACCGACCTGTACGTGGGCGTGCAGATCGCGGCACCCGGGCTGACCTTCGACATCAGCTGCTTCGGGCTCGACGCCAACGAGCAGCTGTCCGACGACCGGTATTTCATCTTCTTCAACCAGCCGAAATCGCCCGAGGAGTCCGTCCAGCTCCTCGGCGCCCAGGCCGGTGACACCGAGTCCTTCCGCGTCACCCTGGACCGCGTCCCGGCGAACATCCACAAGCTGTCGTTCACCGCGACCGTCGACGGCGCCGGCCAGATGTCGCAGATCGGCCCCGGCTACATCCGGATCGTCGCCGGCGGCGAAGAGGTGGTCCGGTACGCCTTCAACGGCTCGGAGTTCACCACCGAGCGCGCGGTGATGCTCGGCGACTTCTACCTGAAGGACGTCTGGCGGTTCGCCGCTGTCGGCCAGGGCTTCGACGGTGGACTCGAGGCGCTCCTGAAGAACTTCGGCGGCGAGGTCGCCGAGGAGGAGCCGGCCGCGCAGGCTCCGCAGGGCGCACCGGGGTTCGCCCCGCCGCCGCAGGGCGCCGCACCCGCTCCGTCGTTCGGTGCTCCCACGGCGCCCCAGGCGCCGCAGCCCGCCCCGTCCTTCGGCGCCCCGGCCGCACCGGCTCCCGCCCCGGCCCCGCAGCACATGCACGCGGCGCCGACCATCGCGGCGCCGCTCGCTCCGCAGACCGCGCCGTCGCCGTACGGCCAGCCGCCGCAGCCCCAGCAGCCGCAGTTCGGACAGGTGCCCGGCCAGGGTCAGCCGCCCGCCGCGCCCGCGCCCTACGGACAGCCCGCACCTGCCCCGTACGGACAGCCGCAGTTCGGCCAGCAGCCCCCGGGAGCTATGCCGCCCGGCGCCATGCCGCCCGGCGGGATGCCCCAGGGCGTTCCCCAGCAGCCCGGCGCCGGTCTCGCGGCCGCGCTCCAGCCGTACAAGGAAGCCGCCACCGGCCAGCGCTGGACCCCGCAGAACCAGCAGCTCATGCGGGTCGACCTCGCCATGGGCGGGGTTCCCGTCCTCGCCCGGCAGGGCAGCATGGTCATGTACCAGGGCAAGGTCGAGTTCGGCTACAAGGGCGCCGGTTTCGCCGGCCGGATCGTCGGCAACGCCACCGGCCAGGAGATGCAGCTGATGCGCTGTACCGGTCGGGGGCAGGTGTTCCTCGCCGAGAACGGCGCGCATCTGCACCAGATCGAGCTCCAGGGCGACGGCATCTGCGTCTCCGCCGAGAACGTGCTCGCCTTCGACGAGTCGCTCCAGCACGAGGTCCGCAGGATCGAGGGCCACGGCATCCCCGGCGGCGCGCTGTTCACCATGCTGTTCCAGGGCACCGGCACCGTCGTGGTGAAGACCCACGGTGTCCCCGTGGTGCTGCCCGTCACGCCGACCACCTTCGCCGACTGCAACGCCGTCGTCGCCTGGTCCGCCGCCTCGCAGGTGATCCTCTCCAGCCAGGTCAGGCTCCGCCGCAACGCCTACCCGGGACACAGCGGAGAGACCGTCAACCTGCAGTTCCGGGGCGCCCCCGGCAACTTCATCGTCGTCCAGCCGTACGAGGTCTGAGGGAGCCCGAAGAATGAACCAGCAACTCGCGGGCTACGCCCCGACCCCGACCGTGGCGCGGATGGAGAACCACGGCCGCGCCATGCTCAAGGTCGCCATGGCCTCGGGCCAGGACCTGTTGGCACGCACCGGCTCGATGGTCGCCTACGAAGGGTTCGTGCAGTACGAGCCCAACCCGCCCGCCGTCCGCCAGATCGCCTCCCAGTGGATCTCCGGCGAGGGCGCGCCCCTCATGAAGTGCTCCGGCGACGGTCTGCTCTATCTCGCGGACTACGGCGCCGACGTGGTCGTCATCAACCTCAACAACGACTCGCTCTCGGTCAACGGGACCAATCTGCTGGCCTTCGACGCCCACCTCCAGTGGGGCGTCGAGCGGGTCAAGGGCCTGGCCAAGTTCGCCGGACAGGGCCTGTGGAACGTGCAGATCGCGGGCACCGGCTGGGTCGCCCTGACCTCGCGCGGCACCCCGATCGTCGTCGACTGCGGTCGCGGTGAGGACGAGACGTATGTGGACCCCGACGCCCTCGTCGCCTGGTCGCCGTCCCTGAAGGTCAAGGGCAAGCGCAGCTTCAAGGCCTCCTCGCTCATCGGGCGGGGGAGTGGAGAGGCGTACCAGATGGCCTTCTCCGGACAGGGCATCGTCGTCGTACAGCCGAGCGAGGACAGTACGGACCGCCTGCGGATCCGGCACTGAGGGGGAGCGAGAACACACCATGCAGAGCCCGCTTTTCAACTACGCCGAACAGCAGAGCCAGGACCGGTACGTCGTCCAGAACCCGCAGATGCTGCGCGTCTCGCTGACGGGCCAGGACGACATCCTCGCCCGCAAGGGCGCCATGGTCGCCTACCAGGGACTCGTCGACTTCGACGGCGAGTACCGGACGAACAGCCAGCGCAACGCCCGCGCCAGGACCGGGGAGGGCCTCGATCTGATGCGCTGCTCCGGGCAGGGCACGGTCTACTTCGCCAACCTGGCCCAGTACATCCATGTCGTGGACATCGAGCAGGAGGGCATGACCGTCGACAGCGCCTATGTGCTGGCGCTGGACTCCACCCTGCACACCGAAGTCATCGCCGTGGACAGCCAGTACGGCATCTCCGGTTCCGGCAAGTACCAGCTCAACATCTCCGGCCGGGGCAAGGTGGCCCTGATGACCTCCGGTCAGCCGCTGATGATGCAGGTCACCCCGGACAAGTACGTCAACGCCGACGCCGACGCGATCGTCGCCTGGTCGTCGGGGCTGCGGGTCCAGATGCAGGCCCAGACGCACTCCTCCGGTGTCATGCGCCGGCGCGGCAACACCGGTGAGGGCTGGGAGCTGAGCTTCCTCGGACAGGGCTTCGCCCTCGTCCAGCCGAGCGAGGTCATGCCGCCGCAGAACGCCGAGATCGGGCAGGGCCTGCGGGCCCAGTTCGGTGCCGGTCAGCACGGCGCCCACGCGCAGAACCAGAACAACGCCTGGAACTGAGCGTCATGGGTAAGGGGCGGTCGTCATGGCGACCGCCCCTTACACCTGCGTCCTATCGGAGCGCCGCTCGCGCGGCCTCCACCAGCCGGACGACCGACGCGTCGGCCACGGCCGCCACCTCGTCGTACCGGAACCAGCGCAAATCCAGCGACTCGTCGCTGATCTGCTCCACCGCGTCCGACGGCGCGAGCGCCGCGTACTGCACGTCCAGGTGCCAGTTGCAGGGCGCCGGAATGGGGTGCCGGTCGAGCCGTGCGGGTCCGCCCGGCAGCAGGGACAGCCCGTGGATCCCGGACTCCTCGGCGGCCTCGCGCAGCGCGGCCGCCGCGAGGGTCGGGTCACCCGGTTCGCAGTGACCGCCCATCTGCAACCACATGCCCAGCTTCTTGTGCAGGGTCAGCAGAACCCGCCCGCGCTCGGGATCGATCACCAGCGCACTCGCCGTGAGATGGCCGGCCTCACAGGCCTTCCACATCCCGTCCGCGTGCGCCGCCAGGTGATCCAGATAGTCGCGGCGCAACTCCTCCTGGTCGTCGTACGCCTTCAGTACGAGGACGGCGTCTTCGTGCAGGCTCACTTCTTGTCGTCGCCCTCGTCCCGCTTGCCACTGTCGTCGCCGTCGCCGCGCTGGGCCGCTTCGCCGAGCATCTTGTCGATCTCGGAGAAGTCGAGCTGCTCGCGGTGCACGAAGCCGTCCGGGTCGTCCAGGTCCGTCGCCGTGGGCAGCATGTCCGGGTGGCCCCACAGATCGTCACGGCCGTCCACGCCCCGCGCGTCCGTGAGCGACGCCCACAGGCGCGAGGCGTCCCGCAGCCGGCGAGGACGCAGCTGGAGACCGATCAGGGTCGCGAACGTCTGCTCGGCCGGGCCGCCCGTGGCACGCCGCCGACGCAGCGTCTCGCGCAGCGCGTCCGCCGAGGTCAGCCGGGACTTGGCGGCCTCGTGCACCACCGCGTCCACCCAGCCCTCGACCAGGGCGAGCGCCGTCTCGAGACGGGCCAGCGAAGCCTTCTGCTCGGGCGTGTCCTCCGGCTGGAACATGCCCTGCTGAAGCGCCTCCTGTAGCTGCTCGGGATGCGTCGGGTCGAGCTGGCCGACCGCGTCCTCCAGCTTGGAGGTGTCGACCTTGATCCCGCGCGCGTACGCCTCGACAGCGCCGAACAGATGCGAGCGCAGCCACGGCACGTGAGCGAAGAGCCGCTGGTGGGCGGCCTCGCGCAGGGCCAGGTAGAGCCGCACCTCGTCCTTCGGAACCCCGAGGTCCTTGCCGAAGGCCTCGATGTTCAGCGGAAGCAGCGCGGCCTTCCCGGCCGGTCCGAGCGGCAGCCCGACATCGGTGGAACCGACGACCTCTCCCGCGAGGACACCGACCGCCTGCCCGATCTGCTGGCCGAACATGGCGCCGCCCATGGAGCGCATCATGCCGATCAGCGGGCCCGCCATGGCCTGCATCTCCTCGGGCAGCACATCGCCCATCGCGGCGCCCACACGCTCGGCGACCGGGTCCACCAGCTGCTGCCAGGCCGGCAGCGTCGCCTCGACCCACTCCGCGCGGCTCCAGGCCACGGCCGTGCTCGCACCCGAGGGCAGCGAGGTCGCACCGTCCAGCCACAGATCGGCGAGCCGCACGGCCTCCTGGACCGCGGACTTCTCGGCCGGGCCGACACTGGCGTCCTTGGTGCCGTCGGCGGTGCCCTGCGCGACGGTCTGGCGGGCGATCTGCTTGGCCATGTCCCAGTTCACCGGGCCGCCCTCGTAGCTCAGCATCTGGCCGAGCTGCTGGAAGGCCGCACCGAGGTCATTGGGGTTCAGAGAGCCGAACATCGCCGCGAACGGATTGTCCGCGCCGCCCGGAAGGCCGCCGAACCCGAAGGGGTCACCGGATCCCTGGCCACCTCCGGCGGGGTCCTTCTTTTTGCCCTCGTCGCCGTTCTCCGGCTCCTCCGGCGGAAGGCCGAATCCGAATGGGGTGTCACTCACGGGTTTCCTCGGCTCGTAGGGCCGCCGGCTTCCTGCCGACGGCGGCTGCCCGACAACACCACCCAGCGTAGACATGGAGGCCGGATAAGGCCTCAGTGCTCCGTCGGCTCTTGGCCTGCGGCAGGATGGACGCCACCTGGTACGCACGCGTCATTCACGTACGTACTGAAGACAACCGCTGGAGACGCCCGGTGAGTTCCCCAGATCCGCAGGTTCGCGCAGCGCGAAACCTCTCAACCAGGTCGCGAGGACGCGGCCCCGTCGTCGCGGTCACCGGCGCCGCCACCGGCGTCGGCGAGCTGCTGACCCGTCGCCTCGCCGCGTCGGAGGAGATCAAGCAGGTCATCGCCATCGACGAGCGGCGGGGAGACATCCCCGAGGCGCAGTGGCACATCCTGGACGTCCGCGACCCGGCCATCGCCGAGAAACTGCGCGGCGCCGATGTCGTCGTGCACCTGGCCCTCGATCTCGATCTGGAGACCGACGCGGCCGCGCGCACCGCGTACAACGTCCGGGGCGCCCAGACCGTCCTCACCGCGGCGGCCGCGGCGGGCGTGCACCGGGTCGTCCTGTGCACCTCGGCCATGGTCTACGGCGCCCTGCCCGACAACGACATCCCTCTGTCCGAGGACGCCGAGCTCAAGGCGACCGCCGAGGCCACCGGCGTCGGCGACCTCCTGGAGATCGAGCGTCTGGGCCGCCGGGCGCCCCGCGCCCATCCCGGTCTCCACGTGACCGTCGTGCGGCCCGCCGTCCTGGTCGGCGGCACCGACACCGCCCTCACCCGCTACTTCGAGTCCCCCCGCCTCCTGGTGGTCGCGGGATCCCGCCCCACCTGGCAGTTCTGCCATGTCGAGGACCTGGTCAGCGCCCTGGAGTACGCCGCTCTGGAGAAGGTCGAGGGGGAGTTCGCCGTCGGCTGCGACGGCTGGCTGGAGCAGGAGGAGGTGGAGGAGCTCAGCGGCATCCGCCGGATGGAACTGCCCTCGGCCGTCGCCCTCGGAGCCGCCGCCCGGCTGCACCGGATCGGCCTGACCCCGTCCCCGGCCGGTGATCTCGCCTACACGATGCACCCGTGGGTGGTCAGCGTCGGGCGGCTCCACGACGCGGGCTGGCGGCCCCGGTGGACCAACGAGGAGGTACTGGCGGCGCTGCTCGAAGAGGTCGAGGGCCGGCACACGGTCGCCGGGCGCCGTCTCGGCCGCAAGGACGCGACCGCGGCCGGAGCCGCGGGTGCGACCGTCGCGCTCCTCGGAGCGGCCGCCGTCGTGCGGCGGGCCCGAAAACGCCGGGGCCTGTAGGACCCTCCTACGGAGGGTCCCGACCGCCGGTCGAAAACGCTATTCCGGGATGTCAGTGCCGTGCGGCACCATGGACCGCATGGCACGTACGAATGAGCACCCCGGCGAGCAGGCGGCAGCCGACCCCATCCGGCTGCTGGCGGTCCGTGACACCCCGCTCTCCCTCGACGAGGTCTTCCGGGCCGTCGGCGACGAGGCCGCGGGTGGCACCACGCTCTTCGTAGGCACGGTGCGCAACCACGACGGGGGCGCCGATGTCGACGCCCTGGGCTACTCGTGCCACCCCTCGGCCGAGGCCGAGCTGCGCCGAGTCGCCGAGAAGGTCGTCGCCGACTACCCGGTCCGCGCCCTGGCCGCCGTCCACCGTGTGGGTGATCTGAGGGTCGGCGACCTGGCCGTCGTCGTCGCCGTCTCCTGCCCGCACCGGGGAGAGGCCTTCGAGGCCTGTCGCAAGCTGATCGACGACCTCAAGCACGAGGTGCCGATCTGGAAGCACCAGACGTTCTCCGACGGCACCGAAGAGTGGGTCGGAGCCTGCTGAGCCTCAGGCCCGTAGCTGGGGTCTTCCCCGCACGAGGCCGGGCGAGGGGGCTTGCTGAGCCGCCGCCTCCCTGTGAGCAGGGGATTCGTCCTTCGAAACACACTCCGGGTGCATCCGCCCCGATTTGCGTAACCGGACCCCGGGCAGCAGCGTTGTAGCAGCGGATCGCTAATCTGCTGATCACTCGTTGCGGTCACTCAGATGGTCGCTCATGTGGGGATGGGAGGACGGGATGGCAGCGCTCGCCTGGTTGTTGATTCCGCTTTTCGCTGTCATCGGCGCGGCGATATGGGCAGGCTGGGCCTCGCGGAACCGCACCACCGAAGACATCGCCGAACTCGCCGGCTACGCGCGCTTCCGGCACGCGATGGAGAAGACGCATTCCGGTACCGGACCTGCCTGACGGCGAAGCCACCGTACGCAGTTGCCACGCTTCCGGCCGCTTGCCCGGCCGGCCGCCTCGTACGGACCGCCCCGACAGCGCGTGCGCGGGCCCGTCCCGTACTGTCGTTCCATGCCACGCCGCACTGCGACGATGCTCGCCTCCACTCTCGTTCTGATCACCCTGCTCTGTGTGGGCGTCTTCTTTCCAGTGCCGTACTCCGAGATGAGCCCGGGCCCGACGTACAACACCCTCGGCGAAGCCGACGGTGAGCCCGTGCTCCAGATCTCCGGCCACCAGACGTACCCCACCACCGGTCACCTCAATATGACCACCGTGAGGGTCACCGGTGCGGGCTACAGAATGAACCTGGTCGAGGCCGTATACGGCTGGCTGGCCCATGACAGCGTCGTGGTCCCGCACGACACGCTCTACCCGGACGGCAAGACCGAGGAGCAGTCCACCCAGGAGAACGCTGAGGAGTTCAGCCAGTCCCAGGAGAGCGCCAAGGCCGCGGCCCTCGGAGAGCTGGGCGTCCCGGTCTCCACCCGGGTCGTGGTCGCCACCGTCCAGAAGGACAGCCCCTCCGAGGGGATCCTGCACGCGGGCGATGTCATCAAGGCGGTCGACGGCGTGGCGGTGAAGCAGCCCGACGACGTCGCCGCGCAGGTGGTCAAGCGCAAGCCCGGCCAGAAGGTCGTCTTCACGATCGTCCCGGCGAAGGAGGCCGCCGCGGCCGAGAAGACCGGTAAGCAGCCCACCGGCACCCGCAAGGTCACCATCACCACGATGAAGTCACCCGAGGCGGACCGGGCGATCGTCGGAATCCGGGCGGGGACCGATCATGTCTTCCCGTTCACCATCGACATCAAGCTGGAGGACGTGGGCGGCCCGAGTGCGGGTCTGATGTTCTCGCTCGCCATCGTCGACAAGCTGACGCCCGGAGACCTGACCGGCGGAAAGTTCATCGCCGGCACCGGCACTATCGACGAGAAGGGCCAGGTCGGCCCCATCGGCGGTATCGAGATGAAGCTCGTGGCCGCCCGCAACGCGGGCGCGCGGTACTTCATGACCCCGGCCGACAACTGCGCGTCCGCCGCCTCCGACACCCCCGACGGTCTGACGCTGATCAAGGTCGACACGATCGACGACGCGACGAAGTCACTGGAGAAGGTCCGCAAGGGCGACACCGCCTCGCTGCCGAGCTGCTCCAAGAGCTGACGCCGCCCCACGGCCGTGCGACGACCGCCCCGAGACTCCTGCGGGGCCCCGGGGCGGACCGCTCACGACTCGAACGTGGCGGCCAGCGCCTCGGCCAGGCCCGGGACCAGGTCGGCGCCGGTCAGGACCTCATTCGGGGAGTCCTTCTCGCGCAGCCGCAGCGCCGACTCGCGCGCGCCGTCGCGGAGGACGGCGACCGTCATCCGCACCTCCTGCCGGTCAGGGTGGGCGGAGACCCACTTGGCCAGGCCGGCCTCGTCGAGACCCTCCGGGACGGACGCCTCCGCGGACGGCGGGAGCATCAGCCGCTCCACCGTCATCGCGCACCCGGCCACCGCGTCGGGCCAGGCGATCGTGCCGAGGAATTCGTCGAGGGCCTGACCGGCGGGCAGCTCGTCCTGCTCGATCGGGGTGAGCGGGGCGGCGGCCTCGTCACCGGACAGACCGAGCTGGGTGGCCAGGCCGGGCTCCTGGGCGCGCAGCTGAGCGGTGTCGACGAGGGCGAAGAGCCGGGCGGGCTGGTCCCAGCCCAGCCCGGAGGCGTACTCGTCGATTTCGAGGACGGCGCGGGTCAGCGGGCTCGCGGCCATGGGCGTACCTGAGGGGGAAACGTTGGACATGGTCAATATCCTGCCTCCTTTCGACCCCGAGGCGGGAACTAGGTAAAGCCTCAGTAAGTTGCATCAGTGGGCTCTACGATCGCGGGGCCCGCTTCACACGACCGCGAACTTCGAGGGGCGCACGTTGGCTTTCCAGATGCCGGACCGCGGCGGAGGCCCGACCGGGCCACGGATCAGAGTCGGCCGGCCGTCCCGGCGGGCCCGCACCTTGCTCATGACACTGGGCGTCCTGGCCGTGCTGGCCATGGTGTTCGTCATGTTCGCCGGGTTCTGGACGGACTGGCTCTGGTACCGCTCGGTCCACTACTCGTCCGTCTTCACGACCACGCTGTGGACCAAGATCGGGCTGTTCGCCGTCTTCGGTCTGCTCATGGCGGCGGCCGTCGGCCTCAACATCTGGCTCGCCCACCGGCTGCGGCCGCCGCTGAGCGCGATGTCGCTCGAGCAGCAGAGCCTCGACCGGTACCGGATGGGCGTGGCGCCGTACAAGAAGTGGGTGCTGCTGGCGGTCACCGCTCTGGTCGGTCTGATCTCCGGTGCCTCCGCCTCCGGACAGTGGCGCACCTGGCTGATGTACGTGAACGGCGTGCCCTTCGGCCAGAAGGACCCGCAGTTCGGCATGGACGTCGCGTTCTACGCGTTCGACCTGCCCTGGTACCGCTTCCTGCTGGGCTTCGGCTTCGCGGCGACGGTTCTCTCGCTGATCGCCGCCGCGCTGACCCACTACCTGTACGGCGGGCTGCGCATCACCAGCCCCGGAGCGCGGGCCACCGCCGCGGCCACCGGCCATCTGTCGGTGCTGCTCGGTGTCTTCGTCTCGCTCAAGGCCGTGGCGTACTGGCTCGACCGGTACGGCCTGGCCGTGAAGTCCAGTGACTTCAAGGCCACCGGCAACTGGACGGGCCTGCGGTACGTCGACGCCAATGCCTACCTTCCGGCGAAGACGATCCTCTTCTGCATCGCGGTCATCTGCGCCGTGCTGTTCTTCGCGACGCTCTGGCGCCGCACCTGGCAGCTTCCGGTGATCGGCTTCGGGCTGATGGTGCTCTCGGCGATCCTGATCGGCGGCCTCTACCCGGCGATCGTGCAGAAGTTCCAGGTCCAGCCGAACGAGCAGGCCAAGGAAGCCCCGTACATCAAGAAGAACATCGACGCGACGCGCAAGGCGTACGCCATCGATGGGACCAAGCCCGAGAACTACTCCGGCAAGTCCACGGTCAAGGCCAAGGACAAGCTGCGCAACGACGCGGACTCGGCGGCCGCCTACCGGCTGCTCGACCCGAGCATCGTCTCGCCGACCTTCCAGCAGCTGGAACAGAAGCGGAAGTACTACCAGTTCCCGACGACCCTCGACATCGACCGCTACAAGGGCAAGGACACCGTCGTCGGCCTGCGTGAGCTCAACATCAAGGGCATCCCGAAGCGGAACTGGATCAACGACCACTTCACGTACACGCACGGCTATGGCGCGATCATGGCCACGGGTACGACGACCGATGCCAACGGCTCCCCGGTCTTCACCGTGTCGGGTCTGCCGACCACTGGTCAGCCCGAGGTGTACCAGCAGCGGATCTACTACGGCGAGAAGACCGATCAGTACTCGATCGTCGGCGGGCCGCAGAAGGAGCTCGACTACGAGGAGAACGGCGAGAAGACCACCAGCTACCAGGGCAAGAGCGGGGTCAACCTCTCCAACGCGTTCAACCGGGCCGCGTACGCCGTGGCCTTCAGCGAGCCGCAGATCCTCTACTCGGGAGCCATCGGCGAGGGCTCGCGGATCCTCTACAACCGCACGCCCAAGGAGCGGGTGGAGGCCGTCGCGCCCTGGCTGACCATCGACGGCGACGCCTACCCGGCGGTCGTGGAGGGCCGGATCCAGTGGATCGTCGACGCCTACACGACGACGAACGGCTACCCGTACGCGTCCCGTACGACGCTCGGGGACACCACCGCGGACTCGCTGACCGTGGGCAACCAGCAGCGCGCGGTCGTCGCCCAGCAGAACCAGGTCAACTACATCCGCAATTCGGTGAAGGCCACCGTCGACGCCTACGACGGCACGGTCAAGCTGTACCAGTGGGACACCGCCGACCCGGTCCTCAAGACCTGGATGAAGGCGTTCCCGGACACGGTCGAGCCGCGCGCGGACATCAAGCCGAGCCTGATGCAGCACCTGCGGTACCCGCAGGACATGTTCAAGGTCCAGCGCGAGCTGCTGACCCGCTACCACGTCCAGGACCCCGCTCAGTTCTACAGCGGCAGTGACGCCTGGCAGGTACCGGACGACCCGACCACCAAGGAGGGCAGCGCTGTCCCGCCGTACTACCTGAGCATGAAGATGCCCGGGGACAGCGGCCAGCGCTTCTCGCTGACGACCACGTTCACGCCGAACGGACGCCCCAACCTGGGCGGCTTCATGGCGGTCGACGCGGACGCCGGCAGCAAGGAGTACGGCCGGATAAGGCTTCTGAGAGTGACCCAGGACGTTCCGGGCCCGGCGCAGGTGCAGAGCAAGCTCAACGGCCTGCCGTCCGTCGCCCAGTTCGTCCGGGACATGAAGGGCGCCGACTCCGACATCCAGTACGGCAACCTGCTCACCGTGCCCCTGGACGGCGGGTTCCTGTACGTCGAGCCGGTGTACGCGCAGGGACGCAACGCGCTCTACCCGCTGCTGAAGAAGGTGGCCGTGTCCTATGTGGACGCGGATCAGCCGGAAGGTGACACGACCAAGGACACCACCGTGTTCGAGGACAACCTCGGCAAGGCGCTGAACGCGGTCTTCGGGGTGGAGGGGCAGACGCCCACGACGCCCCCGCCGCCGGGTGAGACCACCAAGCCGCCGGCCACCGCCGACGCGGCGCTGACCCAGGCGATCGCGGACGCTCAGAAGGCGTACGCGGACGCGGACGCGGCGCGGCAGAAGGGCGACTGGACGGCCTACGGCAAGGCGCAGGACGCGCTGCGGGACGCCATCCAGCGGGCCGCGGACGCCAGCGCCAGGCTGAAGGCGGCCCAGAAGCCGACGGGCTAGAACCCGGCAGGCCCGGGAGTGCGTGACCGGGAGCGTGTGACCGGGGGACCGTGAGAAGTCCCCCGGTCAGGCTCCCCCTCGCACCGTGGTACGGTTGGGACACAACGACGCGGGGTGGAGCAGCTCGGTAGCTCGCTGGGCTCATAACCCAGAGGTCGCAGGTTCAAATCCTGTCCCCGCTACTGAAGAGAAGGGCCCGGATCCATCAGGATCCGGGCCCTTCTCCATGTGTGCGGACGGTCACGAACACCCGTGCTGGGGAGCCGAGTTGGGGCTGGACGTGTTTGACTTATCTCTCTGTGGGCATGTCGACAAAACGCTGAAGTGACCTCACTGGCTGCGGTATACCAGGTGTACGCGGGTTGCAGGTGGTGCGACGATGGAATTTATGGGGGACAGGGCAACTCTGTTGGAGACAGGGCGGTTTGTGCAACGGCATACCGAGAACGCCGCAGATGCGGCAGGGGCGGCAGCCGTGGAGAGCGTCGAGACCGTCGAAAGTGTGGAGAACGTCGAGACCGTCGACGTGGGGGACACCGCCGAGACCGAGGCGGGACACCGGCGGGCCGCCGAAAGTGGCGACCCGGCGGCCATGAGCATGCTGGGGGCGCTGCTGCTGCGCCGGGGCGACCTCGACGGCGCCGAGCCGTACCTGCGCGGGGCCACCGCCGAGGGGGACCGGGCCGCGGCCAACAACCTGGGGGTCCTGCTGCACCAGCGCGGGTACGCCGACGAGGCGGCCGGATGGTGGCGCATCGCCGCCGTCGCGGGCTCCGCCGCGGCCGCGCACGCGCTGGGGCGCCACTACCGCGAGCGCGGTGACGAACCCGCCGCCGAGTACTGGCTGCGCCAGTCCGCCGAGCAGGGCCACGCGCTGGGCGCCTACGCCCTGGCGGACCTGCTGGAGCACCGCAGCGACGTCGGCGCCGAGCGCTGGCTGCGCGCCGCCGCCGAGCAGGGCCACCGCGAGGCCGCCTACCGTCTCGCCCGCACCCTTCAGCGGCGCGCCGAGGCGCCCTCGGCGGGCGGGGAGGGCGCCGAGCGCGACTACTCCACCGGCACCGGGCTCACCACCGACCTCACGCACGCCACCGGCACCCGCCACAGCACCGAGGCCTACGCGACGGGCACCCGCCACGCCACCGACCCCGCGCACAGCACGGGCACCCGCCACAGCACCGACCCCGCGCACACCACGGGCACCCGACACAGCACCGAGGCGGCGTACTCCACCGGCACCCGCCACCGCGCTGGTGACGCCGCCCAGGAGGCCGAGCAGTGGTACCGGCAGGCCGCCGCGCGAGGGCACCGGCGTGCCGCGCTGCACCTCGGCGCCATCCTGGAGAAGCGCGGAGAGCTGAAGGAGGCCGGCCGCTGGTACCTGAACGCCGCCAAGGACGGCGAGGCCCGTGCCGCCTGCGCGCTCGGGTTCCTGCTGCGGGACGCCGGCGACGAGGAGAGCGCCGCGGTCTGGTGGCTGCGCGCCGCCCAGGAGGGCGATGGCAACGCTGCCAACGCCCTCGGCGCCCTGCACGCGGCACGGGGCGAGCAGCAGAACGCCGAGCGCTGGTACCGCGCCGCCATGGACGCGGGCGACGTGAACGGCGCGTACAACCTCGGGCTGCTCTGCGCCGCCCAGGACCGCACTGCCCAGGCCGAGCAGTGGTACCGCCGCGCCGCCTACGCCGGGCACCGTGAGGCCGCCAACGCGCTCGCCGTCCTCCTTCTGCAGGCCGGGGACGCGAACGGCGCCGAGCCGTGGTTCTCCAAGGCGGCGGAGGCCGGCAGCGTCGACGCCGCCTTCAACCTGGGCATCATCTACGCGGGTCGCGACGACGACCGTACGGCCCTCGGGTGGTACGAGCGCGCCGCCGCGGCGGGGCACACCGAGGCCGCGCTCCAGGTGGGCATCGCCTGCCTGAGGGACGGGGACGAGCAGGCCGCCGAACGCCATCTGCGGTGCGCGGCGGGTGGCGGGAGCGCCGAGGCCGCGTTCCGGCTGGCGACCGTCCTGGACGCCCGCAGGCCGGAGCCGGGGCCGCCGGCCCTGGGCGCGCCGTGCGCGGAGAAGACCGAGTGCGAGGAGTGGTACGAGCGCGCCGCCGAGCAGGGCCACCGCCGGGCCCAGGTCCGGGTGGGGATGCTCGCCGCCGCGCGCGGGGACACCGCCGACGCCGCCCGCTGGTACCGCGAGGCCGCCGACGCGGGCAGCCGCAACGGCGCCTTCAACCTCGGGCTGCTCCTGGCCCGTGAGGGCAACGAGCGCGAAGCCGCGCTGTGGTGGACCCGGGCGGCCCGCGCCGGGCACGGCCGCGCCGCACTGCGTCTCGGCCTGCTCGCGGCCCGGCGTGGCGAGCTGACCGAGGGCCGGCGCTGGTGCACGCGCGCCGTGGAGCTGGGCCCCGCCGAGGTCGCCGAGCGTGCGGCACGGCTGAGCGAGGCGCTGCACCAGGAGCTCACGGCGTAGCGGACGTGAGGCCCCCGGCCACGGATTTGCGCTGGTCCGGGGGCTCACGTAAGGTTGGGTTCACCGACGCGGGGTGGAGCAGCTCGGTAGCTCGCTGGGCTCATAACCCAGAGGTCGCAGGTTCAAATCCTGTCCCCGCTACTCAAAGAAGAAGGCCCGGATCCCCTGGATCCGGGCCTTCGTCGTCTGCCGTACAGGTGTGCCGTCGCCGCACACATGCGAAAGGCCCCCACCGTCCGAAGCGGCGTGGGGGCCTTTCGTCGTCGAGACGCGGGCGCCGGTGTCAGGCCGAGGCGCAGTTCGGGCAGACGCCCCGGTACGTGACCTCGACCGCCGAGATCGTGAAGCCGAAGCGCTCCCCGTCCGGCAGATCGGTCAGGGGGTCGCCCGACGGGTGCACATCGCGGATCGCGCCGCACTGGGCGCACACCAGGTGCTGGTGGGGCCGGTGTGCGTTCGGGTCGTAGCGCTTGGCGCGGCGGTCCGTGGAGACCTCCAGCACCTCACCAAGGGTGACCAGCTCGCCCAGCGTGTTGTAGACCGTCGCCCGGGAGATCTCGGGCAGCCTCTTCACGGCTCGGGCGTGGACCTCGTCGGCGGTCAGGTGCACATGCTCTCCGTCGAGGACCTCGGCCACGACGCGGCGCTGCGCGGTCATGCGCCAGCCGCGTCCGCGCAGTCGTTCCAACAGGTCACTCATGGGGCCAGCCTAACAGCCGGGGGACGAATCCCGAACGGGTGTGAGTTTGGAAGTTCACTTGACTTAGACAATGTCTATCGTAGGATCGACTTCGGCACCAGCCAGGGACAGGACTCAGCAGGAATGACGCAGGAGGCGCACGTGACGCAGGGACCGCTCACTACGGAGGCCGGTGCGCCGGTAGCCGACAACCAGAACAGTGAGACCGCGGGCGTCGGCGGTCCGGTTCTGGTTCAGGACCAGCTGCTGCTCGAGAAGCTCGCGCACTTCAACCGGGAGCGCATCCCGGAGCGTGTCGTGCACGCCCGCGGCGCGGGTGCCTACGGCACCTTCACGCTGACCCGCGACGTCTCGCAGTGGACCCGTGCGAAGTTCCTCTCCGAGGTCGGCAAGCAGACCGAGACGTTCCTGCGCTTCTCCACCGTGGCGGGCAACCTCGGTGCGGCCGACGCGGTCCGTGACCCGCGTGGCTGGGCGCTGAAGTTCTACACCGAAGAGGGCAACTACGACCTCGTCGGCAACAACACCCCGGTGTTCTTCATCAAGGACGCCATCAAGTTCCCGGACTTCATCCACACCCAGAAGCGCGACCCGTACACCGGCTCGCAGGAGGCGGACAACGTCTGGGACTTCTGGGGGCTCTCGCCCGAGTCGACCCACCAGGTGACCTGGCTGTTCGGCGACCGCGGCATCCCCGCCTCGTACCGTCACATGAACGGCTACGGCTCCCACACGTACCAGTGGAACAACGAGGCCGGCGAGGTCTTCTGGGTCAAGTACCACTTCAAGACCGACCAGGGCATCAAGAACCTGACCACCGACGAGGCCAACCGTCTCTCCGGTGTGGACCCGGACAGCCACCAGCGCGACCTGCGCGAGGCCATCGAGCGCGGTGACTTCCCGTCCTGGACCGTGCAGGTGCAGATCATGCCGGCGGACGAGGCGGCCAACTACCGCTTCAACCCGTTCGACCTCACCAAGGTGTGGCCGCACGAGGACTACCCGCCGATCGAGATCGGCAAGCTGGAGCTCAACCGGAACCCGGAGAACATCTTCGCCGAGGTCGAGCAGTCGATCTTCAGCCCCGCGCACTTCGTGCCGGGCATCGGCCCCTCGCCGGACAAGATGCTCCAGGGCCGTCTCTTCGCGTACGGCGACGCCCACCGCTACCGCGTCGGCATCAACGCCGACCACCTGCCGGTGAACCGCCCGCACGCCACCGAGGCGCGCACCAACTCCCGTGACGGCTTCCTGTACGACGGCCGCCACAAGGGCACGAAGAACTACGAGCCCAACAGCTTCGGTGGCCCGCACCAGACGGACCGCCCGCTGTGGCAGCCCGTCCCGCTGGTCGGCGGCACGGGCAACCACGCCGCCCCGGTCCACTCCGAGGACAACGACTTCGTCCAGGCGGGCAATCTCTACCGTCTGATGTCCGAGGACGAGAAGGTCCGCCTGATCGACAACCTGGCGGGCTTCATCGCCAAGGTCTCGCGCGACGACATCGCCGAGCGCGCGATCAACAACTTCCGTCAGGCGGACGGAGACTTCGGCAAGCGGCTCGACGCCGCGGTCCAGGCCCTGCGCGGCTGACGGACGCTTGTCGTAGGAAGAGGGCCGGATTCCCGCACGCGGGGATCCGGCCCTCTCGCATGGGCGGTGACGGCTCTAGTGGGCCAGGGTGGCCGTGTGCCGTCGCGCCGGAGACCAGCAGCGGATGATGTCGCGGACGGAGACGATCCCGACGGGGCCGTCCCCGTCGAGCACGATCAGATGACGGAAGCCGCCGTGCGTCATGGCCTCCGCGGCTTCCTCGAGGGTCCAGCCGGGTGCGGCGAAGACGACGTCGGTGGTGGTGTGGGTGCCGGCGGTCTCGTGGTCCGGGTTCTGGCCCGCGCCGACGGACGAGAGGATGTCGCGCTCGGTCAGAATGCCGAGCCCGCTGGTGTCGGTGTCGAGGACGACCGCCGCGCCGACGCGGCGGGCCGCCATCAGCCCGGCGGCCTGCCGGAGGGTGTGAGCGGGTCCGATGGTCAGCACCACGGTGCTCATGGCGTCACGGACGAGCATGAAAGGAGCCACCTCCTTCGTGAATCCCTCCTGTGAGAAAGAATTCACAAGTTCACAAGTGGGGGAATCCTTAGAGTCGCAGCGTTACGGAGCATGAACAAGGGGGCGTGCGCGGACCGCTGTGCTTCTAGTACTGCTGGTTCAGATAGCCGAGCAGTTCCTCGTGCAGCACGCCGTTGGACGCCGCGGCGTTGCCGCTGTGTGGTCCGGGGCGTCCGTCGAGGCCGGTGAAGGTGCCGCCCGCCTCCTGGACCACGATCGCCGTCGCGGCCATGTCCCACAGGGACAGCTCCGGCTCCGCGCAGATGTCCACCGACCCCTCGGCGACCATCATGTACGGCCAGAAGTCGCCGTACGCACGGGTCCGCCAGCACGCGCGGGTGAGGTCCAGGAACCCGTCGAGACGGCCCCGCTCCTCCCACCCGCTCAGCGAGGAGTACGCGAACGAGGCGTCCGACAGCTCGCCGACCTTGGAGACATGGATCCGCGAGGCCGAGGTCAGACTGCGTCCGGTGAACGCGCCCGCGCCCTTCGCCGCCCACCAGCGGCGGCCGAGGGCCGGCGCCGAGACCACGCCCACGACCGGCTGGAAGCCGTCGGGGCCCGCCTCCATCAGCGAGATGAGGGTCGCCCAGACGGGCACTCCGCGGACGTAGTTCTTCGTGCCGTCGATGGGGTCGATCACCCAGCGACGGGGGCCGGTGCCCTCGACGCCGTACTCCTCGCCGAGGATCGCGTCACGCGGCCGCGCCCGCTGGAGATGGCCACGGATCAGCTCCTCGGCGGCCTTGTCGGCCTCGCTCACCGGGGTCATGTCCGGCTTGGTCTCGACCTTCAGGTCGAGCGCCTTGAACCGGTCCATCGTGGTGGCGTCGGCCGCGTCCGCGAGGACATGAGCCAGCCGGAGATCATCGTGGTAATCGGCCATGAGGGCACCCTATCCCGGGCGGGAGCAGGGGTCCGCTGGGGCTATTGACACTGCGTGTTCACCCGTCAACTCTGTGCGAAGCAACTCCGTGCGGCGCGGAACCGCACGGCCTGGGAGGCGATGATGCCGACGGCGCGAGAGACGCTGCTGAACGCCGCGCACGCGGCACTCGCGGGTCTGCCCTGGTCGGCGGTCCGCATGGTCGACGTCGCGGCCAGGGCGGGCGTCTCCAGGCAGACCCTCTACAACGAGTTCGGCAGCAAGGAGGGCCTGGCCCGCGCACTGCTGCGACGTGAGGCGGACGCCTATCTGCACGGCGTCGAGCGGGTGCTCGCCGAGCCGAGCGGCCCCGCGGACCGGCTGGCCTCCGTCGCCGAGTGGATCGTCGGCGAGGCCCGCGCGAGGCCCCTGCTCCGGGCGCTCCTCACCGGCTGCTGGGACGACCGGCTGCCCGCGCCCCGGCCGGCCCGCCCGGTCGCGCTCGCCTCCCCCGTCCCGGCGCAGCGGCGCGCCGACGCCGGGACGCCGGCCCCCGGAGAGCTGGCCGACGCGGTTCGGGACCGCTCCCTGGCCGCCCTCGACGACGCGACGGAGGCGCACTGCTGCGAACTGGCCGTCCGGCTCGCCCTCTCGTACGTCGTGGCGCCGGGGCGGCAGACGGTGGGGCAGTTGGTGCGTACAGCGGTCAGTGGGACGAGCCCGACAACTGGAGACCGATGACACCGACGATCACCAGCGTGATCGACACGATCTTCAGCGCGGAGACCAGATCGTCGAGGAAGATCATTCCGTAGATCGCGGTACCGGCCGCCCCGATGCCCGTCCACACCGCGTACGCCGGGCCGACGTCGAGCTTGCGCAGGGCGAGCGTGAGCAGTCCGAAGCTGCCGAGCGCGAAACAGGCGAAGGCGACGGTGGGCCAGAGTCTGGTGAAACCGTGCGAGAGCTTGAGGCAGACCGCGAACCCCGTCTCCAGGAACCCCGCGACCACCACCAGCAGCCACGCCATCGTCGGTGCCTCCCACGCTTCGGTGACTGCTTCGTCGCACTTGGTGCGATTATGCATTTACCAGGCGTGGGCAACGGCAAACGCGCGCGACTCAGTCGCCCTCGCGGCGCTCACGGGTCGCCAGCAGCCGCCGCAGCGAGTACAGCCGGGCCGGATCGGCATGGCCCTCGGCCACCCACGCGTCCAGCGCGCAGTCCGGTTCGTCATGGCTGCACGCGCGCGGGCAGCCCTCCGTACCCGGTACGAGATCGGGGAAGGCGAGGATCACCCGGGACGGGTCGACATGGTTCAGCCCGAACGACCGCACACCCGGGGTGTCGATCACCCAGCCGCCCTGCTTGTCGTTCAACGGGAGAGCCAGCGCCGACGTCGTGGTGTGCCGTCCCCGGCCCGTCACCGCGTTCACCACACCCGTACTGCGCCGCCGGTCCTCCGGGACCAGCGCGTTGACCAGCGTCGTCTTGCCGACGCCCGAGTGCCCGACGAACGCGGTCGTGCGGCCCTTGAGATGTTCATGGACCCGCTCGGCGGCGACCCCGTCCACGAACTCGTCGCGGGTCGTCACCACGTACGGGACACCGAGCGCGCCGTACTTCTCCAGCAGGTCGTCCGGCGGTGCCAGGTCCGACTTCGTCAGCACGAGCAGCGGCTCGAGACCGCCGTCGTACGCGGCGACCAGACAGCGGTCGATCAGCCGCGGCCGGGGCTCGGGGTCCGCGAGGGCCGTCACGATCGCCAGCTGGTCGGCGTTGGCGACCACGACCCGCTCGTACGGATCGTCGTCGTCCGCGGTGCGGCGCAGCACGGACGTGCGCTCCCCGATCCGCACGATCCGGGCCAGGGTGTCCTTCTCGCCGGACAGGTCCCCGACGATCGAGACGCGATCACCGACGACCGCGGCCTTGCGGCCCAGCTCGCGGGCCTTCATCGCCATCACGACACGGTCGTCGACGAGACAGGTGAGCCGGCCCCGGTCGACGGTGAGGACCATGCCCTCGACCGCGTCCTCGTGCTTCGGACGGATGTTGGTCCGAGGCCGGTTGCCCTTGCGGTTGGGGCGGACGCGGATGTCGTCCTCGTCGGGGTTCTTGCCGTATCGGCGCATGTCGTCAGGCCTCGAGCATTCCGGTCCACATCTGCGGGAAGTCCGGCAGGGTCTTGGCGGTGGTCCCCACATTCTCGATCCGGACGCCCTCGACCGCGAGGCCGATGATCGAGCCGGCCGTGGCCATGCGGTGGTCGTCGTACGTGTGGAAGACCCCGCCGTGCAGCGGGCGCGGGCGGATGTGGAGACCGTCCGCGGTCTCCGTGACATCACCGCCGAGCTCGTTGATCTCCTTGGTGAGCGCGGCCAGCCGGTCCGTCTCGTGGAGCCGCAGATGGGCGACCCCGCGCAGCGTGGAGGGGGAGTCGGCGAGCGCGGCGACCGCGGCGATGCCCGGGGTGAGTTCGCCGACCTCGCTCAGGTCGACGTCGATGCCGTGGATCGTGCCGGTGCCGGTGAAGGTCAGGCCGGCGTCGGTCAGCTCGCAGGAGCCACCCATCTCGGTGAAGATCTCCCGCAGCGCGTCAC
The DNA here is from genome assembly GCF_055600045.1 of Streptomyces sp. NPDC038280. Lineage (NCBI taxonomy): Bacteria > Bacillati > Actinomycetota > Actinomycetes > Kitasatosporales > Streptomycetaceae > Streptomyces > Streptomyces sp. NPDC038280. The sequence goes on along the minus strand of NZ_JBVJYZ010000009.1, from coordinate 28,432 downwards.
CGGGCTGGGTGGTCCTCTCGGGCCAGTCGGGGATGGTGACACGGCCGCCGGTGACCAGGGCCGCGGCCAGGAACGGCTGGGCGTTGGAGAGATCCGGCTCGACGGTCAGATCGCGGCCGAGCAGCGCCGACGGCGAGACCCGCCAGACGTTCGGCTCGCCGCCGGTCTCCGGCTCGTCGACCTGCGCGCCGACCGTACGGAGCATGTCGACGGTCATCCGGATGTGCGGGAGCGAGGGCAGCCGGTCGCCGGTGTGCCGTACCTCCACGCCCTGGTTGAAGCGGGGCGCCGACAGCAGCAGCGCGCTGACGAACTGCGACGACGACGACGCGTCGATCTCCACCGGACCACCGTCCAGCGCACCGCCGCCGTGCACGGTCAGCGGGAGGGAGCCGCGGCCGTCGTCGTCGATCCGGGCGCCGAGGGTCCGCAGGGCGTCGATGACGCCGTTCAGGGGGCGCTCGTAGGAGCGGGGGTCGCCGTCGAAGCGGACCGGGCCGTCGGCGAGCGCCGCGACCGGAGGCAGGAAGCGCATGACCGTTCCGGCGTTGCCGACGTCGACGGTCGCCGGGCCGTGCAGCCCGGCCGGGATGATCCGCCAGGCCTCGCCCGTGGCGTCCGGCGCCCCCGTCACGGAAGACGAGGACACGGTCTCCTCGATGCCGACACCCATGGTGCGCAGCGCCTCGGCCATGAGCAGGGTGTCGCGGGAGCGCAGCGGGCGGCGCAGCCAGCCGGGCTCTGCCGCCAGCGCGGCGAGGACCAGGGCCCGATTGGTGACCGACTTCGAACCGGGCACGGTGACGGTCGCGTCGACGGCCCCACGCGCGTACGGGGCGGGCCAGAGGGCGGGGTGCACGGAACTCTCGGTCATGCCCTCACTTTAGTGGGGGCCTACAAGTGGAGAAGCCAGCGCCCGCCGCCGATGAGCGAGCAGAGCGACACGGCGTGGAAGAGGAACAGCCACAGCACCGGGGGGACGTGGGTGAGCCGGGACAGCTGGTCGGCGTCCGAGTCGGGGGCGCCGCCGTGCCGCCGCTTGGACTGCAGCTCGAAGCCGGGACGCACGCCGCCGAGGAGCAGGAACCAGACCGCCGCGTAGGCGAAGCCGGACTGCACGGCGGGCTCCGTCAGCCAGGAGACGAGGAGGAACGCGGCACCCGTGAGGATGACGGTGAGCGCCCCGTAGGCGTTGCGGATCATCACCAGCATGGCCAGCAGCAGGGCCGTCGCGAGCCAGAGCAGCAGGGTGATGTGGCCGGCGGCGAGCAGCCAGGCGCCGCCGAGGCCGAGGAGCGGTGGGGCGGTGTAGCCGGCGGCGGCGGTGAGGATCATGCCAAGGCCGGTGGGCCGGCCCCGGCTGACGGTGAGGCCGCTGGTGTCGGAGTGCAGCCGGATGCCGTCGAGGCGGCGGCCGGTGACGAGGGCGATGAGTCCGTGGCCGCCCTCGTGAGCGATGGTGATCGCGTTGCGGGAGAGCCGCCACGCGGTCCGGGGGACGACGGCGAGCAGCGCGGCGAGCGCGGTCGCTATGACGAGCCACTGCTCCGGGGCGGGCTGGGTGGTGAAGACATCCATTTCTCGGGCCGCTCCTCGGGGTGGCGTCGGGCATGGCAGTGTGGCACGTATGTGCGGACGGTATTCAGCGAGTCGTGGACCCGAGGACCTGGTTGCGCTCTTCGAGGTCGAGAAGTGGGAGCCGGAGGAGACGCTGGCGCCCGACTGGAACGTGGCCCCGACCAAAGAGGTGTACGCGGTACTCGAACGCCCTCTGAAGGACGCTGGATCGCCCCGGCCGGTTCGCCAGCTGCGCGCACTGAAGTGGGGACTCGTGCCGTCGTGGGCCAAGTCGCCGGAGGGCGCGGCCCGGATGATCAACGCGCGGGCGGAGACCGTCCACGAGAAGCCGTCGTTCCGGCGCGCGTTCGCGTCCCGCCGGTGTCTCCTTCCGGCGGACGGCTATTACGAGTGGGTGACCGGCGCGGGGGAGCGGGAGCTGGAGGTCGAGGGCAAGCGGAAGCGGTCCAGGAAGCAGCCGTACTTCGTGACCCCCTCCGACGGGTCGGTCTTCGCCATGGCGGGCCTCTACGAGTTCTGGCGGGACCGCACCCTGGCGGACGACCACCCCCGGGCGTGGTGGGTCACCTGCTCGGTGATCACGACCGAGGCAGAGACGGGCGCGCTGGGCGTGGCGCCGGTGGAGGGCCCGCGTTCGCTGTCGGACATCCACCCCCGGATGCCGCTGATGCTGACGCCGGACCGCTGGGACGCGTGGCTGGACCCGTCCCGCACGGACGAGGAGGAGCTGAGGTCGCTCCTCGCGCCGCCGCCGGAGGGACTGATGAGGGCGTATCCGGTGCCGACGGCGGTGAGCGACGTCCGCAACAACGGACCGGAACTGCTGAAGGAACTGGACGGTCCGGAGGAGATCACCCTGTTCTGAGCGGGCCGTCCGGGGGCAGGCCCCCGTGCGGCGGCCGGTCTCCCGGCGCGGCGCACGCAAGGATGGACGCGTGAGTCGAACGCAGAGTGTGGAGACGGACGCGGGGACCGCTCGGGTCACCTGGGTCGAGGCGGCGGAGGCCTGGGCCGTGCTGGCGCTCGGGCACGGGGCCGGGGGCGGCATCGAGGCACGGGATCTGCGGGCGCTGGCCGGGAGCCTGCCCGCGCGCGGAGTGACCGTCGCCCTGGTCGAGCAGCCCTGGCGGGTCGCCGGGAAGAAGGTGGCGCCCGCGCCGAAGACGCTGGACACCGGCTGGCGCGGCGTGTGGCCCGAGCTCGCCGGGGCCGGGCTGCCGGTGGTCGCCGGCGGGCGCAGCGCGGGGGCGAGGGTCGCCTGCCGCACCGCCGCCGAGCTCGGCGCCCGGGCCGTACTGGCGCTCAGCTTCCCTCTCCACCCGCCCGGCAGGCCCGAGAAGTCCCGCGCCGACGAGCTGCTTGGGGCAGGCGTCCCCACGCTCGTCGTCCAGGGCGGGAACGACCCGTTCGGCAAGCCCGCGGAATTCCCCGGCGGGACGTACGACCTCGTCGAGGTGGACTCCGGCGATCACGGCTTCGCCGTGCCCAGGCGCGCCCCTCTCACCCAGGAGGACGCGCTCGCGGTCATCACGGACGGCGTCGGCGAGTGGATCACCGCCCTCCGGGAATGTTGAGCGCGCGATCACTGTTGTGACGGGCATCGGTAAGAGCTTTGGAGAGGGAGTCAGTCGCATGGGTTCGACCATCTGCCCGAGCCGCCCGCACGCCGCTGACCTGGACTGGACGGTGTTGCCCGCGGCGAGGACCGCCCCTATTCGGGCGGCGGGTGGAGGGGTTCCTCGTCTATCCTCCGAAGCGAGCGGGTCCGCATTCGGGTTCGCCGCAGCGTTGGAGGAGGTGGGTCCGGTCACTGGGACCGACACAGGGACCGACGACGGCCCCGAGGAGACGACCGCCGAGCGCAATGCGCGCTTCGAGCGGGACGCCCTCGGCTACCTCGACCAGATGTACTCCGCCGCGCTGCGCATGACGCGCAATCCCGCCGACGCGGAGGACCTGGTCCAGGAGACGTATGCCAAGGCGTACGGCTCCTTCCACCAGTTCCGTGAGGGCACCAACCTCAAGGCGTGGCTGTACCGGATTCTCACGAACACCTTCATCAACTCGTACCGCAAGAAGCAGCGCGAGCCCCAGCGCAGCGCCGCCGAGGAGATCGAGGACTGGCAGCTCGCCCGCGCCGAGTCGCACATGTCGACCGGTCTGCGGTCCGCTGAGTCGCAGGCCCTGGACCACCTCCCGGACTCCGATGTGAAGGAAGCCCTGCAGGCGATCCCCGAGGAGTTCCGCATCGCCGTCTATCTGGCCGATGTAGAGGGCTTTGCCTACAAGGAGATCGCGGACATCATGGGGACACCCATCGGTACGGTGATGTCCCGGCTGCACCGGGGCCGCCGCCAGCTGCGCGGCATGCTCGAGGACTACGCCCGCGACCGCGGGCTGGTACCCGCGGGCGCCGGAGAGTCGTCGAACGATCTGAAAGGCTCGGGCTCATGAGCTGCGGAGAGCCGCACGAGACGGATTGCGCTGAGGTCCTCGATCATCTCTACGAGTTCCTCGATCATGAGATGCCCGACAGTGACTGCACCAAGTTCGAGGTCCACTTCGAGGAGTGCTCCCCGTGCCTGGAGAAGTACGGCCTCGAGCAGGCCGTGAAGAAGCTGGTCAAGCGCTGCTGCGGGCACGATGACGTCCCGACCGACCTGCGTGCCAAGGTCATGGGCCGGATCGATCTGATCCGTTCGGGGCAGGCCGTGCCGGAGCACGACGTGACCGCCGCCGCCCCTCAGGAGAGCTGAGCGGCTTCTCGCCCCAGGGGCGCGTCGCGATTCCCGCGGCGCGCCCCTCGCGCGTGTACGCGTCTTCCGCGCCCCCGGAGCTTCCGGAACCCGACATCACCCGATGGTGCGAATCGGCTGCTACGAGCCCTGCCCCGCGCGCCAACTCGCTAGCGTGACGGACGATTCACGCGACACGGGGAGGGTGGCGACGGTGACGGCGATTCCGGTCGCGGCGCGCGCGTACATCGGGTGCGTCACCCTCTGCGCCGTGGCGTGCGTCCTGCCCGCGGCGCTCCCCCTCTCCGCCGTGTCCGCGCAGCCCTGGAGCACCGTGGCCCTGGTCGCCGGGGTGTACGCCGTGTGCGAGATGCCCGCCCGCTGCCCGTTCCTGCGACGCGCGCCGAGCGGCTCGGTCCCCATGGGCGCCGGCTCCTTCTTCCCCGTACTCCTCGCGGCGGCCCTGCTGCTGCCGCCCGCCGGGGCCGCGCTGGCCGCGGTGCCCGGCGCGCTCGTCGCCCGGGTGGAGCAGCGCCCGGCCGGCGTACGGCGCCTGTGGCGGGCCGGTCAACTGGCCCTCGCCACTTGGGCGGCGGCGGTGGCGGCGGCGCTGCTCGGTGGGCCGGCCGCGCTCGGCGGCGGTGGCCACGGGCTGCGGTTGCCGGACTTCCCCTACATCCTGCTGCCGGCCGGCGCCTCGGCGCTCACCTTCTGTCTGGTACTCGCCGCCCTCGACGGCGGCATCCTCGCCACCGCCGAACGGCTTCCGCCCCGCACCGCCTGGCGCGGTCTGCTGGGCCGCTCGCTCGCCCCGCACGCCGTGCACGGACTGGCGGGCCTGATGATGGCGGTGCTGTGGCGCAGTGAGTACGGGCCGGTGGCCGCGCTGTTCGTGCTGCTGCCGATGTACATCACCTGCTGGGTCTTCGCGCAGTACCACCGCGAGCGGGCCGCCCACCAGGCGACGATCAGGGCGCTCGTCCAGGCTGTCGACATCAAGGACAAGTACACCCGCGGCCACAGCGAGCGGGTCGGCCGGGCATCCGTGCTGATCGCCCGTGAACTCGGCATGGAGGAGGGCCGGCTGGAGGTCCTGCGCTTCGCCGGGATCCTGCACGACGTCGGGAAGCTCGGTGTGCCGACGCGGGTGCTGCGCAAGGACGGTCCGCTGACGCCGGACGAACGCCGTGTCATCGAGCTGCACCCGGAGTACGGGCACGAGATGGTGCGCGGCATCGGATTCCTGGGCGAGGCCCGGTCGGCGATCCTGCACCACCACGAGCGGATGGACGGCAGGGGCTATCCGTACGGACTGAGCGGGCACCAGATCCCGGAGTTCGCGCGTGTGGTGGCCGTCGCGGACGCCTTCGACGCCATGACCTCCACCCGGTCCTACTCCCGGGCCAGGCCGGTGGCCACGGCGGTGGCGGAGCTCGAGCGCTGTGCCGGGACGCACTTCGACCCGAGGATGGTACGGGCGCTGGTGCGCGCGCTGGACCGGCACGGCTGGCAGACGGCGGTCACCTCCGACGAGCCGCATCCGCCTCCGGGAGGGAACGTTCCGCCGCCGCGGCCGGCGGCGCCGGAGGCCGCGCGGGCCCCAGAGGAGGAGACCGCCCGGCCCGCGGCGGAGGACACCGGTCGGCGCGCGGCCGGAGAGGCCGACCGGGCCTCCTCCGCCCGCCCCCATCCCCCGGCCGGGGCACCCTCCGGTCCCCGCGCGCCCCGCCCCAAGGGCCGCGCGTGAGAGCGGCACCCCGGCCCCTCGTCCCGCCCCTCATCGGCGTGATCCACTGCGCCGCCGGCACCCTCACCCTCGTCGCCCTCGCGCACACCCTCTGGTACGGCGTCGGCGAGCCGCGCATCGCCCTCGCCTTCGGGGTGCTCATCGCCGTCGGGGAGCTGGCCCGCTGGGGCGCCCTGCCCGGCGAGCGTGAACCCGCGCCCCTCTCGGCCGCCGGGGCGCTCGCGTACGCGCTGCTGGGCGAGAGCGGCGGCCGGCCCACCACGCACGGGGTCCTCCAGGTCGTCGCCGTCGTGGTGGCCGCGGCCCTCGCCGGGACCGTGCCGCACGTGGCCCGGGGGCGCGGACCCGCGCTCGACCATGTGGCACGGCGGATCCTGACCGTCGCCTTCGCCGCCGTCTGCTTCCAGCCGCTCTACAACGCCGGCGAGGTCACCCACCGCCTCGGCCACGGCCCCGCCCACGCCCTCTTCCTGCTGATCCTGCTGCTGCTCACCGCCCTCTGCGACGCCGTGCTGGCCGCCCTGACCCGGCGGGCCCGCAGCCTCCCGCGCGAGGCCCGGCGCAGAGGGGGCACTCCCGCCCCCTTCGGCCCCCTCCTCCGCGACGAGCTGCGCACCCTCATCGGCATCGGCTCCGCGGTCTGCGCGACCTGCGCCGTCATGGCCCTCGGCGTCGCCGTCGCCGGGCTGTGGGCGCTGCCCGTCTTCTGCGTACCGCTGCTGCTCACGCAGCTGTCCTTCCGGCGCTACACGGCCGTGCGCACCACCAACCGCCAGACCATCGCCTCCCTGGCCCGGGCGACCGAGGTGGCCGGATACACCCCGGCGGGGCATGCCCGCCGGGTCGCCGCCCTCAGTGGGGCGGTCGGACGCGAGATGGGGCTGTCCGGCTACGAACTGACCGTCCTCGAGTACGCGGCCCTGATGCACGACATCGGACAGTTGTCCCTCGTCGACCCCGTCCCGGAGGGCGCCACGGCCCTCCTCCCGGCCGAGGAACAGCGCCGCATCGCCCTCCTCGGCGGCGCCGTGGTCCGCCAGACCGGCGTTCCGCCCACCGTCGCCCTCATCGTCGAACGTCAGGCCGACCCGTACCGCGAGCAGCCCCTGCCCGCCCGGATCGTCCGGACCGTCAACGCGTACGACGATCTCGCGGGGGACAGCGCCGGAGGTGCCCTCACGGCCCTCGAACGCCTGCGGCTGGGTACCGCGCGCGACTATCAGCCGGAAGTCGTCGAGTCCCTCGCCAAGGTCCTCACCCGCGGCGGTCTTACCGCGTCCCCGCCTGGGTAACCCATGGGTAATGAGCGGGCGTCCGACCGGGCATGGTTGGATGCGAACAAGAGGGTGACAAGAGTTGTCGAGGGCTCCTCGGGCCTGGACCCGAGCGACCGGCAGGCGGGAATCGTGAGGATCTTCGGGAAGGTACGGCATCGGCCCTCCGCCTCGTGGCGGCAGGCCACCGACCGCGCGTTCACGCTGATCGGTGACGGCCGGTACGAGGACGCGGGCGCGCTGCTGACGCGCGCGGCTGACCTTGAGCCCTGGCTCTCCGAGTCCTGGTTCAATCTGGCGCTGCTGCACAAGTTCCGGCACGACTGGGAGCAGGCACGCGCCGCGGGCCTGCGGGCCGTCGCGCTGCTCGACAAGGAGACCGGCGCCCCCGACTGGTGGAACGTCGGCATCGCCGCCACCGCGCTCCAGGACTGGCCGCTGGCCCGTCGCGCCTGGCAGGCGTACGGGCTGAAGGTGCCCGGCGCCTCGGCCGGGACGGGCGAGCCCGCCGGCATGGATCTCGGCAGCGCCGCCGTGCGGCTCTCCCCCGAGGGGGAGGCGGAGGTCGTGTGGGGCCGCCGGCTCGACCCGGCCCGCATGGAAGTGCTCTCCATCCCACTGCCGTCCTCCGGGCGCCGCTGGGGCGAGGTCGTGCTGCACGACGGCGTCCCGCACGGCGAGCGGACCACGTCCGCCGGCCCGTCCTTCCCCGTCTTCGACGAGATCGAGCTCTGGGCGCCGTCGCCCGTCCCGACCTGGGTGGTGCTCCTGGAGGCCGCGACCGAGGCGGACCGGAACGCCCTGGAGCAGCTCGCCGCCGACGCGGGCTTCGCCGCCGAGGACTGGTCGTCGTCGGTGCGGCTGCTGTGCCGCGCCTGTTCCGAGTCGACCATGCCGAGCGCCGAGGGAGAGGGCGAGCACCTGGACCCGCACGACCACAGCGAGCCGGGCCACCCGGGGCCGCTCGGCCACCGTTCGCCGGGCGAGCTGTGGGTGCCGGAGCGCGAGTGCGGCATCGCCGCCCCCGCCGGTCTGGTCCGCGGTCTCCTCGACGGCTGGGTGGCGGACAGCCCGGACAGCCGTGAGTGGCGGGATCTCGAAGAAGTCTGCTGACCGCTGCCCGTAGGCTGTACGCGACCACAGGCTGAGGTTTTGAGGAAGGCGTACGGCGGACATGGCGCAGCAGGAGACTGACGAGCAGGTGAACGACGGCTTCGTCGTCGACACGGAGGACTGCGAGGCGCGTGAGCTCGCGTACCGCGAGCGCGGCACGTCGCGCCCGATCACGGTCGTCGGCAACCCGGTGCTCCACAAGGAGTGCAAGGACGTCACGGAGTTCGACGACAAGCTCGCGTCGCTGATCGACGACATGTTCGCCAGCCAGAGGACGGCCGAGGGCGTGGGCCTGGCGGCCAACCAGATCGGCGTGGACCTGAAGGTCTTCGTCTACGACTGCATGGACGACGAGGGCGTGCGTCACGTCGGCGTGGTGTGCAACCCGGTCCTCGAGGAGCTGCCGGCCGACCGCCGCGTCCTCGACGAGGCCAACGAGGGCTGCCTGTCGGTCCCCACGGCCTACGCCGAACTGGCCCGCCCCGACTACGCGGTGGTGCGCGGTCAGGACGCCCAGGGCAACCCGATCAAGGTGCGGGGCACGGGCTACTTCGCGCGCTGCCTCCAGCACGAGACGGACCACCTGTACGGCTACCTGTACATCGACCGGCTCTCCAAGCGGGACCGCAAGGACGCGCTGCGGCAGATGTCCGAGGGCACCCCGCGCTACGAGACCGTCCCGAACGACTGACGCGCGACCAGGGCGCGGTGGACGGCCCAGCCGACCGCCGCGCCGACCGCGTACCAGAGCAGATCCGGTGCGTTGAACGAGGTGCCCAGCACCAGGCGTGCGAGCGTGCTGTGCGCGGCCAGCTCCGCGGGCACACCGGTGAGCTGGAACAGCTCCACCGCGCAGCTGAAGCCCAGCGCGACGCCCGCGGCCGTCGCCGGCCTGACCCTGGGTGCGAGCAGCACCACCAGGGTCAGGACCAGCACGGTGTAGAGCGCGTCACCCGCGTACTTGGCCACCTCGCCCGTCGCCGCGGACCTGATGCCCAGGCCCGCGGCGACGGTGAGAGCGGCGGCGGCGCAGGCTGCCGCCCGGGTGCGGATCACTCGCTCAGAAGTCCTCGTCCAGGTCCACGGAGCCCTCCACCGCCACCTGGTACGCGGACGGCCGGCGCTCGAAGAAGTTCGTGAGCTCCTGGACGCCCTGGAGCTCCATGAACGCGAACGGGTTCTCGGAGCCGTACACCGGGGCGAAGCCCAGGCGCGTCAGGCGCTGGTCGGCGACGCACTGGAGGTACTCGCGCATCGACTCGGTGTTCATACCGGGCAGACCGTCACCGCACAGGTCGCGGCCGAACTGGAGCTCCGCCTCGACGGCCTCCTTCAGCATGTCCGTCACCTGCTGCCGCAGCGCGTCGTCGAAGAGCTCGGGCTCCTCCTTGCGGACGGTGTCCACGACCTCGAAGGCGAAGTTCATGTGCATCGTCTCGTCGCGGAACACCCAGTTGGTGCCGGTCGCCAGGCCGTGCAGCAGACCGCGCGAGCGGAACCAGTAGACGTAGGCGAAGGCGCCGTAGAAGAACAGGCCTTCGATGCACGCCGCGAAGCAGATCAGGTTCAGCAGGAAGCGGCGGCGGTCGGCCTGGGTCTCGAGGCGCTCGATCTTCTCCACCGAGTCCATCCAGCGGAAGCAGAACTGCGCCTTCTCCCGGATGGAGGGGATCTCCTCGACCGCGTCGAACGCGGCGGCGCGGTCGGCCGGATCGGGCAGATAGGTGTCGAGCAGCGTCAGGTAGAACTGGACGTGCACGGCCTCCTCGAAGAGCTGTCGGCTCAGATAGAGCCGCGCCTCGGGGGAGTTGATGTGCTTGTAGAGCGTGAGCACCAGGTTGTTGGAGACGATCGAGTCGCCGGTCGCGAAGAAGGCGACCAGCCGGCCGATCATGTGCTGCTCACCGGGGGTGAGCTTGGCGAGGTCGGCGACGTCGGAGTGCAGGTCGACCTCCTCCACCGTCCAGGTGTTCTTGATCGCGTCCCGGTAGCGCTCGTAGAAGTCCGGGTAGCGCATCGGCCGCAGGGTCAGCTCGAAGCCGGGGTCCAGGAGGTTCTTCTCGGCGTTGGTCGTCGTCGTCATTACTGGCAGGCCTCGCAGGACTCGGGGTTCTCAAGGGAGCAGGCGACAGCCTCTTCGGGCGTGGCCTGCACGGGGATCGGCGCGGCGGCGGCCGCGCGGGCGATCCGGGTCGCCGGGCGGGAGCGCAGGTAGTACGTCGTCTTCAGCCCCCGCTTCCAGGCGTAGGCGTACATCGAGGAGAGCTTTCCGATGGTCGGCGTCTCCAGGAAGAGGTTCAGCGACTGCGACTGGTCCAGGAACGGGGTGCGGTCCGCCGCCATGTCGATCAGGCCGCGCTGCGGGATCTCCCACGCCGTGCGGTACAGCTCGCGGACGTCGGCCGGGATCCAGCTGAAGCCCTGGACCGATCCGCTCGCCTCGCGCAGCGCCTCCCGGGTCTGCGCGTCCCAGACGCCGAGCTTCTTCAGCTCGTCGACCAAGTAGCCGTTGACCTGGAGGAATTCGCCGCTCAAGGTCTCGCGCTTGAAGAGGTTGGAGACCTGCGGCTCGATGCACTCGTACACGCCCGCGATGGAGGCGATGGTCGCCGTCGGAGCGATGGCGAGCAGCAGCGAGTTGCGCATGCCGACCGAGGCGATCCGGGCGCGCAGGGCCGCCCAGCGCTCCGGCCAGTTCAGCTCCACGTCGTAGTGGTCGGGGTGCAGGACACCGCGCGCGGCGCGGGTCTTCTCCCAGGCGGGGAGCGGGCCGCTCCGCTCGGCGAGGTCGGTGGACGCCTCGTACGCCGCGAGCATGATCCGCTCGGCGATCCTCGTCGACAGGGCGCGGGCCTCGGCCGAGTCGAAGGGCAGCCGCAGCTTGAAGAAGACGTCCTGGAGGCCCATCGCTCCCAGGCCCACCGGACGCCAGCGGGCGTTGGAGCGGCCCGCCTGCTCGGTCGGGTAGAAGTTGATGTCGACGACCCGGTCGAGGAAGGTGACGGCCGTACGGACCGTCTGGTCGAGGCGCTCCCAGTCGATGTCGCCCGAGGCGAGCACGAACGCCCCGAGGTTGACCGAGCCGAGGTTGCAGACGGCCGTCTCGCCGTCGTCCGTCACCTCCAGGATCTCGGTGCACAGGTTCGATGAGTGGACCGTGTGGCCGGGCTCCGCCGTCTGGTTCGCGGTGCGGTTGGACGCGTCCTTGAAGGTCATCCAGCCGTTGCCGGTCTGGGCCAGGGTGCGCATCATACGGCCGTACAGGTCCCGGGCCGGCATGGTCTTGCGCGCCAGACCCCTGGCCTCGGCCGCGCGGTAGGCGGCGTCGAACGCGTCGCCCCAGAGGTCGACCAGCTCGGGCACGTCGGCCGGGGAGAACAGCGACCACTCGGCGTCGGCGTTCACCCGGCGCATGAACTCGTCGGGGATCCAGTGCGCGAGGTTGAGGTTGTGCGTACGGCGCTGGTCCTCACCGGTGTTGTCGCGGAGCTCCAGGAACTCCTCGATGTCGGCGTGCCAGGTCTCCAGGTAGACGGCGGCGGCGCCCTTGCGCCGGCCGCCCTGGTTCACGGCGGCGACGGAGGCGTCGAGGGTCTTGAGGAACGGCACGATGCCGTTGGAGTGCCCGTTCGTGCCGCGGATCAGCGAACCGCGGGCGCGGATGCGGGAGTACGAGAGCCCGATGCCGCCGGCGTGCTTGGAGAGGCGCGCCACCTGGTGGTAGCGGTCGTAGATCGAGTCGAGTTCGTCCTGCGGGGAGTCCAGCAGGTAGCAGGAGGACATCTGCGGGTGCCGGGTGCCCGAGTTGAAGAGCGTGGGGGAGGAGGGCAGATAGTCGAGCCGGCTCATCAGGCCGTACAGCGCGGCGACCTCGTCCAGCGCGCGGACGCTCTCGTCCTCGGCGAGCCCGGCGGCCACCCGGAGCATGAAGTGCTGCGGGGTCTCGACGACCTTGCGGGTGATCGGGTGCCGGAGCAGATAGCGCGAGTAGAGCGTCCGCAGACCGAAGTAGCCGAAGCGGTCGTCCGCGTCGGGATCGATGAGCGCGTCGAGCCGTGCCGTGTGGAGGCCGACGAACTCGGCCGTGCGGTCGGCGATCAGGCCTTCGCGGTGGCCGACGGCGACCGACGCGGAGAACGACACGGCGCCCTGGCCCGCGGCCTCGTCCGCGATCGTGCGGGTGAGCAGCCGGGCGGCGAGCCGTGAGTAGGCGGGGTCCTCGGAGATCAGCCCTGCGGCCGCCTCGGTGGCCAGCTCCCGCAGTTCCGCCGCGTCCGAACCGGCGTGCCGACCGCGCAGCGCGGCGGCCGCGACCCGTCCGGGGTCGGTGTCGGGCAGGTCGGCGGTGAGGTCGGTCAGGATCCGCAGAAGCACGGTCCCGGGTCCGTCGGTCTCGATCACCGATGCCGGATCGGCGGGCGCGATGGTCACGTGGGGGCTCTCCCTCGCTCGGCTCGGGGCCGGCGGGGGGAGGCGGCGGGGCGCACGGGCACACACCGGCGAGCGGTGGATGCGCGGCGTCCACCGGCCCACTCCACGAGGCCCGGACGTCTTGGCGCCAGGACCGGACGGACCAGGCGCACCATCGGCAGGTGTTCGGACTTGAGGGTGCACGGAGGCACCTGACACACCGTTGCGGGACAGTTCCGGATTCGCACCGGATTCCCCTGCGGCGACAGCGAGCATGAGCATACATGTGGGGGGCGATGGATGCGTCACCCCCCACATGTTGTGTCTTCGCGTGTGGAGGGCGGTTCAGAGCTCCAACGCGTAGGTGAGCAGCGGCGGGAGCTCGGGGACCGGCTTCCAGTCCCGGTCCGGGGTCCTGGTGAAGCCCAGCCGGTCGTAGATCCGGTGGGCGGAGGTCATGGAGGGGTGCGTGGACAGCACGAGCCGTACGCAGCCCTCCGTGGCCCGTGCCCGCTCCACGCAGGCCCGGACGAGCGCCTCCCCGATGCCCCGCCCCCGCGCGTCCGTCGCGACCGCGAGCATCCGGAACTCGGCCTCGCCGTCCCGGGCGAGATCGGCCCAGGGGCCGCCGGAGCCGACGAACGCCACGCCGCCGAGCAGTCGCCCGTCCGTGTCGACGGCGACGAGCACCTCGGCCTCGGCGTCCCGCCGGGCCACATCCCGCAGGACGTGCAGATAGCTGTCCTCCTCGCCGAGGTCGAGGAGGCCGTCGCCGAGGTAGACGCGGGCGGTGAGCGCGCCCAGTTCCTCGTACTCGGCGGGGGTGACGCGCCTGATGGTGAAGTCCATGGTGGGCAGTGTGCCCGGCGGACACGGCGAAGGGCCCGGAATTTCCCTCGCGGGAACTCCGGGCCCTTCGTACGGTCGTGCTGGTCAGTGCCCGCCCGGCGACCCCGCCGTGGCCGGCGGCAGCTCCACCTGCACGCCCGGGTCGCCCGCGTCCGCCGTGTAGTCCGACGGGGACGTCTCGTCGATGCCGTCGGGGGCCTTGACGGCCCGCAGGACGAAGGTCAGGACCACCGTCACCACCACGTTGAGGACGAACGCGGTGAGACCGATGTAGCCGATCTCGCCGATGCCCGGGATCTCCGCGGACGAGCCGCCGAAGTGCTTCTGCGTGGGGCTCGCGACGCCGTACGCGGCCGCCGTGCCGTAGACCATGCCCACGGCCCAGCCGGCGAGCAGCGCCCAGCGGTGGCACCAGCGGGTGAACAGGCCGCCCACCAGCGCCGGGAAGGTCTGCAGGATCCAGATGCCGCCCAGCAGCTGGAAGTTGATCGCGACGGTCTTGTCCATGGTGAGGACGAAGGCCAGCGCACCCACCTTCACCAGCAGCGACACCAGCTTGGACACCTTGGTCTCCTGCTCCGGAGTGGCGTCCGGCTTCAGGAAGTCCTTGTAGATGTTGCGGGTGAAGAGGTTCGCGGCGGCGATCGACATGATGGCCGCCGGGACCAGCGCGCCGATGCCGATGGCGGCGAAGGCGACACCCGCGAACCAGTCCGGGAACATGTTCTCGAACAGCTGGGGGATGGCCAGCTGGCCGTTCTTCACCTTCACGCCCGCGGCGATCGCCATGAAGCCGAGCAGCGCCAGCAGACCCAGCATCAGCGAATAGAGCGGCAGGATCGTGGTGTTGCGGCGGATCACGTCACGGCTGCGCGAGGAGAGCGTCGCGGTGATCGAGTGCGGATACATGAAGAGCGCGAGGGCCGAGCCGAGCGCGAGCGTCGCGTAGCCCCACTGGCCCATCTCCCCGGGCACGAGCGCGCCGCGCGGCTTGCCGGTCGCCGGGTTGATCTGCGCGTACGCCTCACCGGCCTTGGCGAAGATCTCGTCGAAGCCGCCGAGCTTGATCGGGATGTAGATGATCGCCACCGCGATGACGATGTAGATCAGCGTGTCCTTGACGAACGCGATGAGCGCCGGGGCCCGCAGACCCGAGGAGTAGGTGTACGCCGCGAGGACACCGAAGGCGATCAGCAGCGGCAGGTCCTTGATGAACCAGTGGGTGGTCTCGCCGCCGCCCACGCCCATCACGTCGAGCACGGCCTGGATGCCGACGAGCTGGAGCGCGATGTACGGCATGGTGGCGAGGATGCCGGTGACCGCGACCGCCAGGGAGAGGCCCTTTGAGCCGAAGCGGCCGCGGACGAAGTCGGAGGTGGTGACGTAGCCGTGCTTGTGCGACACCGACCAGAGCCGCGGCAGGAAGGTGAAGATCAGCGGGTAGACCAGGATCGTGTACGGCACGGCGAAGAAGCCCGCGGCGCCGGCCGCGTAGATCGCCGCCGGGACGGCCACGAAGGTGTACGCGGTGTAGAGGTCGCCGCCGAGCAGGAACCAGGTGACCCAGGTGCCGAACGAGCGGCCGCCCAGGCCCCATTCGTCGAGGCTGTTCTCGTTCTCCGCTCTGCGCCAGCGCGAGGCGAGGAACCCGAGGACCGTGACGGCCAGGAAGAAGAAGATGAAGACGGCGAGTGCGACGCCGTTCACGCCGTCCTTCACTTCGACGCACCTCCCTTGCGGGCGCGCTGGTCACGCTGCCACAGCTGATAAGCGGTCATGGTCAGCGCGGTGGAGATGAGGACCCAGAGCATCTGGTACCAGTAGAAGAACGGCATGCCGAGGAACGTCGGCTCCACCTTGGCGTAGGAGCTCACCCAGAGCATCGCCACGAACGGCACGACGAGGCAGAGCGCCACCACCACCCTCACGGGTGTGACGGCAGGTTGCTTTTCTTGTGACATACGGCGTTTCCGTCCCCTCACTGAACACCATGGCTCACCTGCGTAATGCGCAGGAAATCTAGGGGACGGTTTCGCTTCATGGAACCCCCGTCCGAATAACGGACGAGTATCGGTGCCCCGACACCCGTCACGTATTCAGGAGGTCAAAGGTTCACGGCGGTTCAGCCGTTGGGGCGCTGGAGCCTCGCGACGAACTTGTACCGGTCGCCCCGGTACACCGACCGCACCCATTCCACCGGCTCGCCGTTCCCGTCCAGTGAGTGCCGGGACAGCATCAGCATCGGCAGGCCGACGTCGGTGCCCAGCAGGCCCGCCTCGCGCGGGGTCGCCAGGGACGTCTCGATCGTCTCCTCGGCCTCGGCGAGATGGACGTCGTACACCTCCGCCAGCGCTGTGTAGAGGGAGGTGTACTTGACCAGGGACCGACGCAGCGCGGGGAAGCGCTTCGCCGACAGATGCGTCGTCTCGATCGCCATCGGCTCGCCGCTCGCGAGCCGCAGCCGCTCGATCCGCAGCACCCGCCCGCCCGCGTTGATGTCGAGCAGCCCGGCGAGGGTGTCGTCGGCCGTGACATAGCCGATGTCGAGCAGCTGGGAGGTGGGTTCGAGCCCCTGGGCCCGCATGTCCTCGGTGTACGAGGTGAGCTGGAGCGCCTGCGAGACCTTCGGCTTGGCCACGAAGGTGCCCTTGCCCTGGATGCGCTCCAGGCGGCCCTCGACCACCAGCTCCTGAAGGGCCTGGCGCACCGTGGTGCGCGAGGTGTCGAACTCGGCCGCGAGGGTGCGCTCCGGCGGCACCGGTGTGCCGGGCGGGAGCGTCTCGGTCATGTCGAGCAAGTGCCGCTTGAGCCGGTAGTACTTGGGCACGCGCGCGGTGCGGGTCGTGGCCCCGCCCTCGGTCTCCGTGCCGCCCCCGTCCGTGGCCATGGCCTGCCTTCCCGACTCCTGTGCTGCTGCCGTCACCGGCTCCTCCGTCTGTAGCGGCTCACATGGTGGCACGGACCGGTCACAGGTCGTCGCCCCACCTCAGGTGTCGGTCCGGTAACGGACGCGACTGCCCTTCTTATACACCCTTGACACCCCTAAAGGTCTAGGCCAAGCTCCGGGTACTGGTCTAAACCATTAAAGACCAGGTCCCAGCCCCACGGGCAGTACCCGCCGCGCATGTCGCAGGTCCTGGCATGTCTCGGCGGAGCGGAGTTCTCGGGCGGTGGTGGGGGAAGTCTCTTGCATCCCTGAGGAGGGTGTCGTGAAGCGCAAGCTCATCGCGGCGATTGGTGTCGCGGGCATGATGGTCGGCATGGCCGCCTGTGGCAGCGACAAGGGTGACGGTGGCAAGGAGGCGGGCGGCGACAAGACGCTGACCGTCTGGGTCATGGACGGTTCGGCTCCCGACGCCTGGATCAAGCAGGTCAACAAGGAGTTCGAGGCCAAGCACAAGGGCGTCAAGGTCAAGGTAGAGATCCAGCAGTGGAAGGGCATCCAGGAGAAGGTCACCACGGCCCTCTCCGAGGACACCCCGCCGGACGTCCTGGAGCTCGGCAACACCCAGACCGCCGGTTACGCCGTCACCGAGGGCCTCGCGGACCTCACCGCCGACAAGTCGAAGCTCGGCTACGACGGCTGGAACAAGGGCATGCTCGCCTCGAACGAGCTCGACGGCAAGCTCTACTCCGCCCCCTGGTACGCCGCCAACCGTGTCGTCGTCTATGACAAGGCCCTCTTCAAGAAGGCCGGCGTCACCCCGCCGAAGACCCGCGCCGAGTGGATCGACGGACTGAAGAAGATCAAGGCGTCGGACTCCAAGGTCCAGCCCCTCTACCTGCCCGGCCAGAGCTGGTACGTCTACGCCGGCCTCCTGTGGGACGAGGGCGCCGACCTCGCCGTCAAGGACGGCGACAAGTGGAAGGGCAACCTGTCCTCCCCGCAGGCCGCCGCCGCCATGAACTTCTACAAGGAGCTGCAGTCCTACTCGACCGCTCCGAAGGACAAGGACGAGGCGACCCCGCAGCAGTCCACCGACATCGTCCCCAAGGGTGGAGTCGCGTCCTGGATCGGCCTCGGCTGGGAGGCCGGCGGCGCCATCGACGCCATGAAGAAGGCCGGCAAGACCGCCGACTTCGGCTACTTCCCGATCCCGGGCAAGACCGCCGACAAGCCGGGCTCCGTCTTCTTCGGCGGCTCCAACCTCGCCGTGGCCGAGCGCTCGCAGAACAAGGACCTCGCCAAGGAGTGGCTGGCCCTGGCCGCGGGCAAGGAGCAGATGGCCAAGTACGCCGCGGCCACCGGTGGCGCGCTGCTCCCGAACAACGACGCGTCGCAGTTCAAGGCGCCGGCCGGTTCCTTCGCCGAGGCGATGGCCCTGGCCGCGCCCGTCGGCAAGATCACCCCGGTGACCTCCGGCTGGGCGAACGTCGAGACCGAGCCCAACCCGATCAAGGACTACATGACCAAGGTCCTCAAGGGTGAGGACGCCGCGAAGGCCGGCGAGGCGGCCGACAAGGTGATCACCGAGCGCATCAACCAGAAGTAGCCGTCGCACCCGGTGGTGCGGCCGGTGCCCCGGGCACCGGCCGCACCACCGGGGCATCGCAGTGCACAGCGGCCCGTTCCCCCGGGGCCGCGGGCCCGTTGGGCGCGGGAGCCCCAGAACCGCGAGGAAGAAGACCATGACCGTGGACTCCCAGGGAGCGGTGACCTCCGCTCCCCAGGACGCGTCGGGGAGGGCGGCAGGGCCGTCTCAGACTCCGCCACCCGCTTCCGGATCGAAGGAAGTCCTTCAGCCTCCTCGCGGCAGGCGCGCCCTGCCCGGCGGGCTGCTGCCGTACCTGCTGATCGGCCCCGCCGTTCTCTCCATGGCGGTGCTGCTGCTCTATCCGCTGGCCCGCAATGTGATCCTCTCCTTCCAGCAGGTCAACCGGAAGGAACTGATCACCCGCAGGCCGCAGTGGATCGGCTTCGAGAACTACACCGAGCTGATCGGTGACCCGGACTTCTGGACCGTGGTGGTCCGGAGCCTCCTCTTCACGGCCGCGAACGTCGCCGTGATCATGGGCGTCGGCACGCTCCTCGGCCTGCTGCTCAACCGGCTCGGCAAGAAGATGCGCCTGGTGCTCTCGCTGGCGCTGATGATGGCCTGGGCCATGCCGATCGTCGCCTCGGTCACGGTCTTCCGCTGGCTCTTCGACGAGCAGTTCGGCGTCGTCAACTGGCTGATGCGGACGCTCGGATTCAGCGGCTACGACCAGCACAACTGGTTCGAGACCGGCTTCTCCTCGCTCGTCATCATCACGATCCTGGTGGCCTGGGGCTCCATCCCCTTCGTCGCGCTCAACATGTACGCGGGTCTCACCACGATCGGCACCGAGCTGTACGAGGCCGCCAAGATGGACGGCGCGAACGGCTGGCGCACTTTCTGGTCCGTGGTCTTCCCGAACCTGAAGCCGTTCTTCATGATCACCACGTTTCTGGAGATCATCTGGGTCTTCAAGGCCTTCACCCAGGTGTACGCCATGAACTCCGGCGGCCCGGACCGCACTTCCGAGACCCTCACGGTCTACGCGTACATCGTCGGTCAGAGCCAGGCCCACTACGGCCTCGCCGCCGCGGTCTCCGTCCTCACGATCGTGATGCTGATCGCCGTCATGTCCTTCTACTTCCGCCTGATCCTGAAGCAGGAGGAGGAGCAGTGAGCACGACCACCCTCTCCAAGACCCCCGCGGCCTCCGCCGCCCCCGCCCGGCGCCGCGGGAAGCCCGTGCGGCCCGGCGCGATCCTCAAGAACCTGACGGCGCTCGTCCTCGCCGTGGTGTTCGTCTTCCCGGTCTACTGGATGCTCTCCTCCTCGCTGAAGCCGCAGAGCGAGATCCTCAGCAAGGACCCGGTCTTCCTCTTCGTCCCGACCGGCGAGAACTACACGACCGCGACCGGCGTCGACCTGTTCTGGACGTACGTCGTCAACAGCCTCACGGTCACGGTCGGCGCGGTGCTCCTGGCCCTGGTCGTCGCCCTGGCGGCGAGCTTCGCGATCGCGCGGATGAAGTTCCGCGGCCGCAAGGGCCTGGTCCTCGGCGTGATGATGGCGCAGATGGCCCCGTGGGAGGTCATGGTCATCGTCATGTACATCATCGCCCGGGACAGCGACATGCTGAACAGCATCCCGCTGCTCACGCTGGTGTACTTCGTGATGGTCCTGCCCTTCACCATCTGGACGCTGCGCGGTTTCATCGCGGCGGTCCCGGTCGAACTGGAAGAGGCGGCGCTCATCGACGGCTGCACCCGCGGCCAGGCGTTCCTCAAGGTGATCTTCCCGCTGCTCGCGCCCGGCCTCATGTCGACCTCGCTCTTCGGCTTCATCACCGCCTGGAACGAGTTCGCCATGGTCCTGATCCTCAACAAGGACAAGGAGTCGCAGACGCTGACGCTCTGGCTGACACAGTTCCAGACCGCGTTCGGCAGCGACTGGGGGGCCACCATGGCGGCCTCCACCCTCTTCGCCCTCCCCGTGCTCATCGTCTTCCTCTTCCTCCAGCGCCGGGCCGTCGGCGGTATGACCGCCGGCGCCGTGAAGGGATAACGCCGCCTCATGACGACGCTCGTATCCGGCACCGGGACGCTGACCCGGGACGCCCTCACCGTCCTCCAGCCCGGCTTCGTCGGCACCACCGCGCCCGACTGGCTGCTCCGCCGCATCGGCGAAGGGCTCTCCTCCGTCGGCCTCTTCGGCCGCAACATCGCCTCACCGGCACAACTCGCCGCACTCACCGCCCAGCTGCGGGCCGAGCGGGACGACGTCCTCGTCGCCATCGACGAGGAGGGCGGCGACGTCACCCGTCTGGAGGTCCGGAGCGGCTCCTCCTTCCCCGGCAACTACGCCCTGGGCACCGTCGACGACACGGACCTGACCCGCGCCGTCGCCCGCGAACTGGGCCGGCGCCTCGCCGCGTGCGGGGTCGACTTCAACTGGGCGCCGTCCGCCGACGTCAACTCCAACCCGGACAATCCGGTCATCGGGGTACGGTCCTTCGGCGCCGGCACCGATCTGGTGGCCCGCCACACCGTCGCGTACGTCGAAGGCCTCCAGGCCGCCGGCGTCGCCGCGTGCACCAAGCACTTCCCCGGCCATGGCGACACCAACGTCGATTCGCACCACGCGATGCCCCGCATCGATGTGGACCTCGCCACACTGCACGCCCGTGAGCTGGTGCCTTTCCGCGCGGCCATCACGGCGGGTTCCAAAGCGGTGATGAGCGCGCATATCCTGCTCCCCGCGCTCGACCCCGACCGCCCGGCGACCCTCAGCCCGCAGATCCTCACCGGTCTGCTCCGCGAGGAGCTGGGCTTCGACGGGCTGATCGTCACCGATGGCATGGAGATGCAGGCCATCGCGTCGACGTACGGCATCGAGCGTGGCTCCGTCCTCGCGATCGCGGCGGGCGCCGACGCCATCTGCGTCGGCGGCGGCCTGGCGGACGAGGAGACCGTACTGCGACTGCGCGACGCGCTGGTCGAAGCGGTACGGACCGGCGACCTGTCCGAGGAGCGGCTGGCCGACGCGGCGGCGCGTGTACGCGCCCTCGCGTCCTGGACCCAGGCGCGTCGGGCCAGGGGGGCTGTATCGGAGCCGGGCGCGGCAACGCAGGAGGGGACCGCGCCCGGCACCGACATCGGGCTGGTCGCGGCGCGCCGCGCGCTGACCGTGACCGGTGAGCGGGTGGCCCCTGCCGAACCGGTGTACGTCGCCGCCTTCACGCCCGTGGCCAACATCGCCGTCGGTGACGAGACGCCCTGGGGTGTGGCGGCCGAGCTCGCGCGGCTGTTGCCCGGCACGCTGACCGGTTCGTACGCGGACGCCTCGGTGGAGGCCGTCCTCGCCGCCGCCGGGCAGCGTCGGATCGTCGCCGTCGTCCGCGACGCCCACCGCCACCCGTGGATGACCGCGGCCCTGGACGCCCTGCTGGCCGCCCGCCCCGAAACGGTCGTGGTCGAGATGGGCCTGAACCGGGCGGAGCCGCGGGGTGCGCTGCACATCGCGACGCACGGGGCGGCGCGGGTGTGCGGGATCGCCGCGGCGGAGGTCATCGCCGGCAAATGACGCCCGCGCGCACCATGAAGGGCGCGCGCACATGGCGAAGGGCCGGTACCCGGTGGGTACCGGCCCTTCGCCGTGCGGTCTAGATGCCCTGCCAGCCGGGCTTGTTGGCGTAGGTGTGGCGGAAGTAGTGGGCGAGCTTCAGCTTGGACGCGGCGGCCTCGTCCACGACGACCGTGGCGTGCGGGTGCAGCTGGAGCGCGGACGCGGGCACGATCGCGGCGACGGGACCCTCGACCGTCTGCGCCACGGCCTCCGCCTTGCCCTCGCCGGTGGCCAGCAGTACCAGGTGGCGGGCCTCCAGGATGGTGCCGATGCCCTGGGTGATGACGTGGTGCGGGACCTGCTCGATGTCGTCGTCGAAGAAGCGCGCGTTGTCGACGCGGGTCTGCTCGGTGAGTGTCTTGATGCGGGTGCGGGAGGCGAGCGAGGAGCACGGTTCGTTGAAGCCGATGTGCCCGTCGGTGCCGATGCCGAGGATCTGGAGGTCGACGCCCCCGGCGTCCCTCAGGGCCTTGTCGTACGCCTCGCAGGCGGCCTGGACGTCCTCGGCGGAGCCGTCGGGGCCCATGAAGGACTCCGGGGAGAGGCCGAGGGGCTCCACGACCTGGCGCAGGACGGTCGCGCGGTAGGACTCGGGGTGCCCCGCGGGCAGGCCCACGTACTCGTCGAGCTGGGCGATCCGGGCGCGCGAGACGTCCACGGCGCCCGCGTCGACCTTGGCCTTGAGGGCTTCGTAGATGGGCAGCGGAGTCGAGCCGGTGGCCACGCCGAGCAGGGCGTCGGGCGTGCGGCGCAGCAGGCCGGCGATGCCCTCCGCGATGAGCTCTCCGCCTGCCGTGGCGTCCGGGACGATGACAACTTCCACGCTGGGCCTGCCGATCTGAAAGGGGGTCTCGTGTGGTATAGACCAATCTAGCAGAGTGGCGGCCGTCGCTTCGGGCGCTCGTCCGGTTCCGTACGGCCGCCCCCGCCCCGGCTCTCCACTGGCGAGTGCCCGCCCACCCATGGTCGACTGGGCGCACCGGGACAGCGACCTGGAAGGACCGCCCATGAGCGAGCAGCCCGGCTGCATCATGGCCGGTGAGATCGCGGAGCAGCCCGCCGTGCTGCGCCGGATCCTCGCCGACGGCGCCTCCGCGATCCGCCGCACCGCGGAGGCCGTCTCCGCCCGCCGTCCCCGCTTCGTCCTGCTCACGGCGCGCGGCACCTCCGACAACGCGGCGCTCTACGCGAAGTACCTGCTGGAGATCCGGCTGGGGATGCCCTGCGGGCTGACGTCCATGTCCACGACGACGGCGTACGGAGCGGTGCCCGATCTGCGGGACGTCCTGGTCGTCACCGTCAGCCAGTCCGGCGGTTCCCCGGACCTGGTGGCCTCCACCCGGGCGGCCCGGGAGGCCGGCGCCGTCACCGTCGCGGTCACCAACAACCCGGACTCGCCACTCGCGGCCGTCTCCGAGTACCACGTCGACATCCTGGCGGGCCCGGAGAGAGCGCTGCCCGCGACCAAGACGTACACCGCCTCGCTGCTGGCCCTCCACCTCTTCGTCGAGGGTCTGCGCGGCGGCGACGCCGGGTCGGCCCGGGAACTGCCGGAGCTCGCCGAATCCGTCCTGGCGCGCCGGGACGAGGTGCGGCGGCTGGCGTCCCGCTACCGCTTCGCCGAGCGCATGGTGATCACCTCGCGCGGCTACGGCTACCCCACGGCGAAGGAAGCGGCCCTGAAGCTGATGGAGACCAGCTACATTCCGGCGCTGTCCTACTCCGGCGCCGACCTGCTGCACGGTCCGCTCGCCATGGTGGACAACATCTCGCCGGTCATCGCGGTCGTCCCCGAGGGGCACGGCGGAGAGGCCCTCCAGCCGGTCCTGGACCGCCTGCGGGGCCGGGGCGCGGACCTGATGGTGGTCGGCCCGAAACCGGCGGTCGACGCGGCCTCCGCGGGCTTCGCCCTCCCGACCCGGGGCGTCCCGGAGGAGATCCAGCCGATCCTGGAGATCCTCCCGCTCCAACTCCTCGCGTACGAGGTGACCATCGCCAGGGGCCAGGATCCGGACGCGCCCAGGGCTCGGATGAAGGTGACGGAGACGCGCTGACCCGCCCGGGAGGCCCGGGCCCCCCGCGCCACTACAGCGGCGGGAGCAGCAGACCGCCCCTCGCGTCCAGGTGCTGGGCCCGTTACCCAGCGGGCGTCGGGCGAGGCCAGAGGGCGACCACGTCCGCGACCCGTGGTCCGAGGCGGTTTGAAGACCGAGCGGGAGGCCACGTGGGCGCGGGCCGAGCGGGTTCGGCGAGCCAGGACGCGTCCAGGTCGGTCTCGACGACCCGGGACCGACCGCGTTCACGGTGATCCCGTGCGGGGCGAGCTCCGCCGTGAGGGAGCGGGTCAGCGCGTTCACCGCGCCTTGGCCATGATCGTGGCGAGGCCGGCCGGTAGGGCGATGTCCGGCGTCCCGGTGACCGTGACGATCCCCCCACCCGTCCCGCAGGCGCCCGAGACCGTGCTCGATCACGCTGGAGGCGCTGGGGGAGCGCGCGATGCGGGGTCTGGCCGCCCGGGCCCTGAGACACCCGCGGGCCGCGGCGCCAGGACGGGACCCTCAACCCGTCCGGCACCGCAGCCCGGAGCAGCAGGCCGGGGGTGTGCGGTCCCTCGGCCGTGAGAGGTCTCGACGCAGTCAGGGCAGAGAGCGCCGGTACCTCGTTCCACCCTCCTGTGCGGGGAGAGTGGAGGCTTTACCTGCCCATTGTGGACTAGACCATTCTTGTCTGTCCATCCATGGGAACAGGGTCCTTCCCGGCCCATCCTCCAACACGGACGCCCCGAGATCCAGGTTCACCGCCTTGTAATTCCGCAGGTACGCTCGCACACGTGCCCTCCATGAACGACCTCGTACGCCAGCACACCGCTCTGAGTGAGACCGACCTCGAGTGGCTCCACCTGCTGGTCTCGGAGTGGCAGCTGCTCTCCGACCTCTCCTTCGCCGACCTCGTTCTCTGGGTTCCCACCCTGGACGGCACCCGCTATGTCTCCGTCGCCCAGATGCGGCCGAACACGGGTCCCACCTCCTACCAGGACGACATGGTCGGCCATCTCGTCCCGCGCGGCCGCCGCCCGCTGCTCGACGCCGCCCTCGACGAGGGCCGGATCGTGCGCGAGGGCGACCCGGAGTGGCGCGAGGAGGTTCCGGTGCGGGTCGAGTCCATCCCCGTACGCCGCGAGGGCCGCGTCCTCGGAGTCATCGCCCGCAACACGAACCTCCTCACGGTCCGTACGCCCTCGCGGTTGGAGCTCACATACCTCCAGTCCGCGTCCGACCTGGCCCAGATGATCGCGGCCGGAACGTTTCCGTTCCCCGGCCAGCAGGTCGACATGGACGCCTCCCCGCGCGCGGGCGACGGCCTGATCAGGCTCGACGCCGACGGCGTCGTCCAGTACGCCTCGCCCAACGCCCTCTCCGCGTACCACCGTCTCGGCCTCGCCGCCGACCTGGTCGGCCAGCACCTCGGCCAGATCACCGCCGAACTCGCCCCCTCCCGCGGCCCGGTCGACGAGGCACTGGTCAAGCTGGCCAGCGGCTACGCCCCCCGCGAGACGGAGATCGAGGGCAACGGCGGCGTCATCCAGCTGCGGGCCATTCCGCTGAAGCCCAAGGGCACCCGCGTCGGCTCGCTCGTACTCCTGCGCGACGTCACCGAACTCCGCCGCCGCGAGCGTGAGTTGATCACCAAGGACGCCACCATCCGGGAGATCCACCACCGGGTGAAGAACAACCTCCAGACGGTCGCCGCCCTGCTGCGGCTCCAGGCCCGCCGGATGGATTCCGAGCAGGGCCGCGAGGCGCTGAACGAGGCGGTGCGGCGCGTCGGTTCGATCGCGATCGTGCACGAGACGCTCTCGCAGAACCTGGACGAGCGTGTCGAGTTCGACGAGATCGCGGACCGGGTGATCGCCATGGTGGCGGAGATCTCCCCGGGCAAGGTGAGCTGCCGGCGCAACGGTCGCTTCGGCATCCTCGACGCCGAGGTCGCCACCCCGCTCTCGATGGTCCTCACCGAGATCCTGCAGAACGCCCTGGAGCACGCCTTTGCCCAGGGGGAGCAGGGCACGGTCGAGGTGACGGCGGTCCGCGGCGAGGCCCGCGCCGACGCCCGGCTGCTCATCACGGTTCAGGACGACGGCCGCGGGCTCCCCGAGGGCTTCGACCCGCAGCGCGCGGGGAACCTCGGGCTGCAGATCGTACGGACCCTGGTGGAAGGGGAGTTGGGCGGCACGTTCGACATGCAGCCCGCTCCGGAGCGCGGCACACGGGTCGTGCTCGACATCCCCGTCCACCCTCAGAAATGACAGCGGGCGGGAACGACGGCGGGCGAGAACAGCCCGCGAAGAGCAGCGAGCCCCGGACCGTGTGACACGGTCCGGGGCTCGAATGCTGTGGGTTACTGCTGCGCGCTGCGGCTCGGGGGCGGTGATTGCGTACGCGATGTACGCGCCGCTCGGCTCAGGCTCGTAACAGGGGGCGTCAGGCGCTGGCGTTGCGCGCCCGGTTGCGAGCGGCGCGGCGCTTCATGGCGCGACGCTCGTCCTCGCTGAGGCCACCCCAGACGCCGGAGTCCTGGCCGGACTCGAGCGCCCACTGCAGGCACTGCTCCATGACGGGGCAGCGGCGGCAGACGGCCTTGGCTTCCTCGATCTGCAGCAGCGCAGGACCGGTGTTGCCGATGGGGAAGAACAGCTCGGGGTCTTCCTCACGACAAACGGCGTTGTGACGCCAGTCCATGGCTGCTACCTCTCTTGTGTGACATGCACGTTGCTTGTGAATGTGAACGCTTTCACGAATCCCCCCGCAAGGGAAGGGCCGACTGCCAGTTGGACTGGTGTGGTCCTTGGGATGAGGAGGGGTTCTGGTGCTCAGTGGAGGCCGTTCCTGCGGGCCGTCCCGAGCGCCATGTAGAGATTCGCAAACCTCGGCGGCGGATACAACCCCTTCCGGAAAGTTTTTTTTGATTCCTCGGTGTCGGCTAGGTCACAGCCGTACTTCTATGGGGTGGATGCCAGCCTAAACGTTCGAGTGAAAGGCCTTTGGGCTCTTCCGCTCACACAATCACACGCAGTGCACGGCGAACGCCTGTGAACGTCACGCTGGTACGCAGACCCAGGTGGTCTCCGTCCATCTGAAAGGGGAGCGGAACCTTCGAATGCAAGGTGAAGTCGGTCAAGTCATGCAGAGTGAGGGCATGCTTGCCATGCGGACCGCGCTCCGGCGTCGAGGTCAGCAGCTGGGTGGCGTAACGGGCCACCGCCGGCGTCGACAGACGGCTCAGTCCGAGCACGTCCAGCGCGGTGTCGAAGGACGCCTCCGGGGACGCGTACACCGGACGATTGCCCAGGTAGGTCCAGGGAGAGGTGTTGCAGACTATGGACACCACAAGATCGTCGACGGGGTCCTGGCCGGGCCTCTCCAGCGTGATCGTCCCGTGCCGCCGGTGCGGCTCCTCCACGAATTGGCGGACCATCTGGCGGACGTAGAGCGCGTGCGTGGATCTTTTCCCGCGTTCCCGCTGCTGTTCGACCCGGCCGATCACTCCGGCGTCGAAACCGAGCCCGGCGCAGAACGTGAACCAGCGGGCCGGAACCGATTCGTCGTCGGTTCCCGGCGTGCCGGACGCCAGTCCCAGACCGACCGTCCGTTCGCGGCGCTCACGCAGCGCGTCCAGAATCGCGCCGGTCGCCTCCACCGCGTCGTTCGGAAGGCCGAGCGCGCGGGCGAAGACATTGGTCGAGCCGCCGGGGACGACCGCGAGGATCGGAATCCGGTCCGGATCGGGGCCGTGGTGCAGAAGCCCGTTCACGACCTCGTTGACCGTGCCGTCGCCACCGAGAGCGACGACCATCTCTATGTCCTTGGACTCCACGGCCCGGCGGGCGAGGTCCCGGGCATGTCCGCGGTACTCGGTCGTCACCGCCTCGAGCTTCATCTCGCTGGCCAGGGCGTGGATCAGGACGTCGCGCGTGCGGGCACTGGTGGTGGTTGCTGCCGGATTGACCACAAGAAGTGCGCGCATGGCCGCCAGCGTACCTACCGCGCGGTACCTGGCCCAGCCCCGTCCGGAGCGTGGAAGGCGCCGGCGGCTACCCTGCTCGGGTGAGCAGTACCGAGCAGAACACCCCGACGGACACCGCCCCGCGCCCCGCCCGCCTTACCGCCGCGGCGGCGCTCGCCGCGCTGGAGGCCCTGGCTCTGGTGGTCGGTGGCGTCTACGTACTGGTGACCGGATTCACGGGCAGCCCCGACAGCCGGACCCAGGCGGTCACCGGCGGCGCGACCCTGATCGCCCTCGGTCTGATCCCGCTGGCGGCCGCGCGCGGACTGCTGCTGCGCCGTTCCTGGAGCCGGGGTCCGGCGATCATCACGCAGATCCTGGCGCTCCCGGTCGCCTGGCAGCTGCTCCAGGCGACCAGCGCCCTGATCCCCGCCGGCATCGCCCTCGCGGTGACCGCCGTGGCGGCCCTCGTCCTCCTGCTGAGCCCGGAGACGACCCGGGCCCTGGGCATCCGGGGGCCGGGAAGCGACGCCTAGGTGTATTGATCACGAGCGTTGTTGACAGTCGCGGGTCTTGATCATGGCGAAGACCTCCGGTGTGGTGGAGCTGTCTAGGAACACACCACGC